>NZ_MTAW01000147.1 GCF_002154725.1 Nostoc sp. 106C
TTCGTTTGGTTCTTTATTAGAGAAACCAAAGGTATGGAGTTAGAAGATATGTAATTGACATCTATCTAGAGCCAGATTGCAAAAATTTTAGGGCAGATGCAGATTTAAATTCCAGGCTTTATATTAGGTAGGGAAAATTAGCTGCATCCGCTTTCCCCGGGCACAACTTTTCGACCTTTGATAATCAATAAAATTTTTAGATTAAATTTTCTCAGTTAAGCAAAACCAGGGATAAAACAATGTCTACAGCAGAAAATATTTCATATCAGAACCAACCAGAAAACACTAATCAAAAAATCAGCGCGATCAAAGAAAATTTTGGTGAAGTAGATAATTTACCTATCTATCTGTTTACATTTACCAATAGAAAAGGCGAGCAGGTAAAAATTACAAATTATGGAGGTATCGTTACCGCATGGAATGCGGCTGATAAAAATGGTAACCAATCAAGTATAGTAATAGGCTATAAAAATTTAGATACTTACTTAGCACAACCACCATATTTCGGTGCTTTAATTGGTCGCTTTGCTAATCGTATTGCCAAAGGAAAATTTCAGATTGAAGGTCAAACCTATTCGTTAGCTGTCAACAATGGCGAAAATCATCTGCACGGGGGTAACAAAGGCTTTGACAAAGTAGTTTGGGATGCAGAAATCATCAATAATGATCTACCGACATTATTATTAAGTTATCTCAGCAAAGATGGGGAAGAGGGTTATCCTGGCAATCTTAAAGTAACAGTTCGTTATACATTTACAGACGATAATGAACTAAAAATTGAATATAATGCCGAAACAGACAAACCTACTCCGATTAACTTAACAAATCATTCTTATTTTAACTTAACAGGTGATGTTAGTAATTCGATTTTAAATCATACTCTGATGATTGATGCGGATAATTACACGCCTATTGATAGTAATATGATTCCAACTGGGGAAATAAAATCAGTCACAGGTACTGCTTTTGATTTTAAAAAAGCTGAAAAAATTGGTGCAAGAATCAATGAGGTTGGTGGGTTCGACCATAATTATGTGTTGAATAAAAAAGATAGTTTTGAAACACCAATAGCAATATTAAATGACGAGCTAAGTGGCAGAAAATTGGAAGTATTTACAGATCAGCCAGGAATGCAGTTTTATTCAGGTAATATGCTGAATGGCACATTTAAAACAGATGCAGGTAAAGCAATTGAACAACATACAGCGCTATGTTTAGAAACACAGCATTTTCCGAATTCACCCAATGAGCCTGGATTCCCATCTGTGATACTACATCCTGGAGAGAAATATCACACAATAACCAAATACAAACTTTCGCTTCGGTAAATTAGTAATAAGATGGAAATTATTAATACGGCTCTTTGTGCTTATGGATTATCCGGGATGATATTTCATGCGCCGTTCATTGATTTGCATACCGGATTTCATTTAGCAGGGTCTTGGGAAAGAAGCAAAAAGTTGATACAGGAACATTATCCTGGGGTAAAAAGTTATCCTTCTTTAGAAGCATTGCTAGCAGATGATGCAGTAGACTTGGTAGTAGTAAACACACCAACTTCTACCCATTACGATTACACTAAACAGGCTTTACTTGCTCTTAAGCATGTAGTAGTCGAAAAAGCATTCACCACAACAGTAAAAGAAGCTGAAGAACTCAAAAAACTAGCGCAAAAAACACAAAAGAAATTATCTGTATATCAAAACCGTAGATGGGATAGTGATTTTCAAACAGTAAAACAAGTTATAAACGAAGGGTTGCTAGGAGACATTGTGGAAGCAGAATTTCATTTTGAAAGATACAAACCCACAATCAGCCCTAAACAACACTTAGAAGTTCCGAATGCGGGGTCAGGGATAATTAAAGATTTAGGACCGCATTTAATAGACCAAGCTTTGCACTTATTTGGGATGCCTGATGCTGTGTTTGCAGATATGCGAATAATCAGGGCAGCATCGCAGATAGATGATTATTTTGAATCGATATTATATTACGACAAACTGCGCGTAAAATTAAAAACGAGTTTCCTGGTACGTGAGCCTGTACCGTCTTTCATCATACATGGCACCAAGGGTTCTTTTATTAAAAGCAGGGCTGATGCACAAGAAGAAAAATTACGAGCAGGTATGAAGCCTAACACATCTGACTGGTACACAGAACCCGAAAATCAGTATGGCTTGCTTCATACAGAAAAAGATGGAAAAGTTATTCGAGAAAAAGTAAAAAGCTTACAGGGTAGTTATTTAGGCTACTACGATGCTTTATACAAATCAATTGTTGATAATCAACCAATTGCTGTTACTGCCGAAGACGGAATTAATGTGATGCGTATTATAGAAGCGGCTATTAAAAGCAGCAATGAGCAAAAAGTAATAACACTAAAATAAGTGGTTAGGTAAAATTAAAGTTACGGCTGAAGATAAGGAAACAGGGAACAGCAGAGAGCATGTGTAAGAGTAGCTGTAATGCTAATGGAGCATAGCTTAGAGTCTTTATCATTGCCATTCCCTGATAACATCCCTACTTATTATTAATCCTAGCCCAGTGGATCTGAGGAGATTCAACTGAAGCACCAGATTCAATGTTAGAAAGCGGAATGATCACCTCGTTTTTCTTAGGTACTTGAACTCTCGTCCCAGGTGGCAACAAGTTACCATTGACGATGCTTTCTTTGCCGAGAGTTGTTCCTTTTGTGGCGTAACCTGTTGCCAGGGATGGCAAAATACTATTCTCTTGTCTGACGACTTCCTTAACAAGCATTAACTCGGCAGGAGAAACCTCTCGTGGTTTTCCAACAAAAGGCTGGGATAAGTCGCTATCCACCACACCAAGAAGGTGGTTCTGGTAATTGAAGGCATACCCAACCTTCTGTACTGAAGAAAGAGCCATTCCTTTTTCCTTTGCAATTCTTTTCGCTTCCTCCTCAAGGTTAAAAGTCTTGTCTTGTTCCTCAGCCTGAAGAAGCTTACGAATCTCTTCAAACGCTTTTTTGGGTTCTCGGTCGGCTGCAAGCTGTTGGGCTTTTTCAAAAGCTTTAGGAGATATAGACTTTCGTACAAAGAGGATCTTGTCAGGCATACTCTCTACCTCAACAGCATCAACAACTAACTGTTCTACAACCTGCCTTTTCTCGCCTATCCAACGTTCAGATTGGAGGCGAAATGTTTCAGGGTTTGCATTAGGGGGAGTTAGTCCAGTCTTTCTAATCTCGTCAGCATATGGATTAGCCCCAATGAGAGTCACAACGTATTTAGTGACTTTTACGACGTTAGAGGAGGCGCTAGTCCGTCTCATTCCACAAGAAGTTCCAAAAAAGTCAAAATTAAAGATCCCTCTTAAACCCCATTCCGAGTCTTGGTTAGATCCAACTGTATAATCTCCTGCAAAGCTAACACCAGATGCACAAGATAGAGCTAGAGACATTCCCCCCGAAATTCTTGCTGCTTGACCCTGCGCCGACTTTGCGAAAGAGTACAAGCGCTGAGCCGCCTCTGCCTGAGCAAACACAGAGACTTTTTCTCCAACGGGACGCTGAAGCCCTCCAATGATTCCTAAGTTTCCAAAGGCAGTCTGAGAAATATCGTCTCCTCCGGTATTTCCAATACCGAAGATGTTGCTATAAACCCCGATATAGCTGTTGTTACGAATAGACTCACCAGGTGCGTTTAATACAACTCCAGTGGTCACACCTCCCACTCCAATTGCACTAGATGGAGCAGCAGGGTTGTATGTAGCCTGTCCAAAGAGGAAGGTATTTTTAGACAAACGATGGCTGACAGTACCTTCTACTCCGGCACTGGGGAAAGTACCACCTCCGGCAAAAACAGAACCAGAAACGTTCGTATGACCTACTTCTACCCTTCTCGCTCCACTAAGCGGTATGGAAATAGGAATGAGATTTCCAACGTTTTTCTCCTTCTTTTCCGGTTGTGTTTGAGGATTGGGATTGGATTGAGGGTTTGGTTGGGGTTGTGGATTAAGTTGTGGATTAGGTTGCGGATTGGGTTGTAGATTATGTTCTGGATTGGGCTGCGGATTGGGTTGTAGATTATGTTCTGGATTGGGTCGGGGATTATGTTCTGGATTGGGCTGCGGATTAGGTCGGGGATTATGTTCTGGATTGGGTTTATGTTCTAGATTGGGTTGCGGATTGGCTTTTGGATTGGGTTGTGGATTATGTTCTGGATTGGGCTGCGGATTAGGTCGGGGATTATGTTCTGGATTGGATTTGGGTAAACACGGTTCTTGTGCCAGTGCAGATTGCGTCAGCAAGAGTAACAACAGATGAGATACTGCAAAAGAAACCTTATAAATCATTTGATTTCCTCCTCACTTGTATAGGTTTCAAACTCTCTTTTCTCTTGGAATAGAGAGCAACTAAGCATCGGAAACAATCGCACAACCTAATGCCGATCGCTCATCACGACAAAAATATAGTTAGATATCTCAAGAGAGCAAATTAGGGGCAAGTTTCCTCTTGCAAGTGGCAATATATGCATTAATGATGTATCCCAAAATTACAAAATTTGAAAAATCTTTGTTTTTGTCTCTTAACTGCTATTAAATATGCCAAGTTATGATTAGCAATTTAATTGAAGACATAGAAGAAGTCTTGAAAGCTGTTGTAAAGGCTGTACTATAAATTTTTGGCCAAGCCTATTTATCAGTTAACGAGAGATGTGAACTATTTTGACTAGAGGTTTTTTCAGATTCCATCTCAAAGTTGAGACCCTTACTCAAAACAACCATCTTTATCAAACAACAAAGTAAGATTTGTGATTAGCTTTAGGAATCCGATAAGATTTTGAGCAAATTAAGCACCATCTTTACCAAAAGAGGTGTTTTAAGATATTTATTGGTGATAAAAAGGCAAAATAAAGCATTGATTGCAGATCATTACTAATCTTTGCAATTTCAATGATTTTATACTGTAAAAATCAACGCTCCAATTTTTAATTTCACAATTCCACCCATTGTCATAATTACCTCACAATATGTAGATGCATTTACCCTAATTCTCTTCTGGAGACTCGAAATCATCAGATAACTTCTGTACCTGATGGCATATTTCTATAGCCTGTGTTACAAGCTTCTATAAAAGCTTATACTTCAGACTGCATTAGCATTTTTATTAATTAAAGGCAAAATCAGCTATAACCTTTGCAAAATAAGAGTTTTAGCAAACAAATCTTGATTTCGACTATTTTGTTAGCAAATAAATGCTCAAAACCTTTCTCTGTCTTCGTTTAAAAAAATAAATTTTACTTTTATTCGCTCACAGTGACCAAAGCTGTTTAAATACTGCGAATGTTGTGTATTTTGTAGGATGCACTCAAAAACAAAATTCATATTTGTTAGTAGAAATGCTGTATAGATATCCTTGTACCATATATTATCTAGCTTTTGGATAAATTAAACACATATTCATCTGGCATACACGGAATTGACAGAATAATAAATATATGCATTGTAATTATAACTGAGAAAGATAAAGTTAGTTTAGGAGACGTTAATCCAGGACAAAAATATATTACAACTGCTAATATTTCTTACTTGACAACCGAAGCCAGGGTCTTGAATAAGTAATTATGTAAAATTAATTACATTGCCATTTGTAGATTGTTAAATAAATTTTTTTAGAATTCCTAGATTATTCCAGCTTTGATAAACCTCTATTTAAATCCATTGATACTTCATAAAGTGCCAGAATACTTCAAAGAAATTTAGTTGAGAAATGCAAATTTAATAACCTGTAATTCTGGTTGGATGGGGAATGATATGGAATGAGTTTTAAAAAATAATTTGCGTCAATTGGTTATAAAACTTACCTCAAGGTTTTACGCAAAAGGTAATCAGTCACGTCTTATGTGAGATCGCTCCCGCAATAAGTTAGGTCAAATCACTTCTTTTCCATAACTGAAGTAACATTTGCTAATGATTTGAAAACCCAAGGATTTATACAGTGCGATCGCTCCAATATTCTCATCATCTACCCAGAGTCTTACCCTTGGGTATGTGTGCAATAATTACCCAGGACAAATGCATCTAAATATTGACGAACCATAAAAGTGAAATTAACCAAATTAAAAATTTGGTGGGGGTCTTAAACCCTTGTTCCCTACGGTCATGGGCAGAGATCAAGAATCAGAAGGAAATTCTGCCTTATGCCTCCTACCTTCTGCCTTTCTTGATAATTAAACCCAAAATGATACCTTGACTGACTGGTTTGGTAGCGATCGCGGATCTTCTCCACGAGCAATAGCGCCTCGAATTGACTCGACAAATACATGAATGGTGTCAGCAGGAGTATTAGAAAATTCTGTGCCGTATTTAGCGATCGCCTCACCCTGAATGCCCAAAATTTTAATGTCCTGGCGAATAATATGTTGAGCCGTCCACCGCACAAACGGACGTGCTAGCTTGTTCCAAATACCGTAGTTGTAGGTGACATCGGTGTAGACTAAAGTTGAATTATCGGTTTCGGGGATAGATTGACTGGTAATGAACAAATGGCGATTGCGTCCCATTTGATATTCCACAGAGGTAATATTGGGCAGATAAAAGCGATCGCTATGTTTAATCTCTGCACCCTCTCGATTAAGGAAACGGCTGTACCATCCTAAATTGCTGGTTTCGTTGCGATACTCTACTAAAACTGAACCATTCCAACGTTCTACAGTCATCTCTAACTTTTGATGGCGAGAGTTACGGAATATGCCAGGATGCACAAAAGCGGTGTGGGGAATATCAATAAAGTTCTCCGCACAATTGGTAACATTGTTAGCAAAACGGTTAATTACCCGCACCGTCTCCCACCCTGGTTGTCCATAATGGGGCATAGAAAATGGTTCAAACTCTTCGCTGGGTGTGTCTGCTAACCGCACATATATATAACCATCCTGTTCTTTGGTGGCGTAACCCTTGGCTCGACGCTGCTGAGTAGGCTTGAAATCATCTCCTTCAGCAGGAACAGCAATAACGTTACCACCCCGATCGTATACCCAACCATGATAAGGACATTGCAAAGCACCGCCACAGACTTTACCTGCGGACAAACGGCTACTGCGGTGCAAACAGCGATCGCGCAACGCTACAGGTTGTCCATTCTCGCTACGAAATATTGCCAACCACTCGCCTAAAACAGTTCGCGCCAGTACTGTGTTAGGTCGTAATTGCTCGCTGGGTGCGACAATATACCAAAAATCAGTAAATTGCATTGTCGATAGTAGGGATTTTGAAGGGCGATCGCTTTGAAAGAGCGATCGCCATTGTTTGTCAGTACTCAATTAAATTATTACTTCACTATTAGTAGTATCAAACCATACCTATATAAAACTATTCATCCCTTCATTCAGCAATACCCGAATTTGTAATACTTTGTACCTAGACTAGAGATGTTGTAAAAGTCAGATTATACTCACCATGCAGGATGGCTGCAATGAACGAGTTAGCACCGCAAGGTCTGGATAGCGGCAAAGTAATTACTTCTCTCTTCAGCAGCTCCAACAATTTTATTGTTTTTTTTAACCGTTTGCTATCTATTTCTTAACGTTATCAAGATAACTTGGTTAACTGAATGAATATCAATTAATAATCATAATTCTGTAGGGTGGGCAATACCTACCCTCCGAAGTCTTAATAAATAATTGAGGATTAATAAATATATATAAATAACATAGAAATTCAATTACTTATTTAACAAAAATAATTATTTTAATAATCCTTAAACATGAGATTTATTCCTAAATTAAAATTTAATTTTATAAATGCTTATTATTGAAAATTTATCTTTTTAAAGAATCGCGCTTATTCTCTAAAGCACAATTTACCTCAAAGCTAATTTATGCCAACTACCAACACAATCCGCTTTTCCCAATTCAATGCTTCCCTGAATCGCAATGCTGATGGTCAGTTAATTACTGATTTATCCACACCTAATAATGCTCAGGTGAAAGCTGTTGCAGAAATCATCCAGCGCAACAATCCTGATATATTATTAGTCAATGAGTTCGACTACGTGCAGGAAAATCCTTTACAAGCAGTTCAATTACTTCAGCAAAATTATCTTGCGGTTAGCCAAAATGGTGCAACTCCTGTTAACTATCCCTACTTTTATATTGCTCCAAGTAATACAGGAATCGCTTCTGGGTTTGACTTAAATAATGACGGTAAAGTTGTAACGACCCCAGGCGCACCAACATACGGCGATGATGCTTTTGGATTTGGCAATTTCCCTGGTCAATATGGGATGTTGCTGCTTTCCAAGTATCCTATTGATACTGCCAATATCCGCACCTTCCAAAATTTCCTATGGAAGGATATGCCCGATTCTTTACTTTCTACTATCTCAACACCAAATTCTAATACTCCTTGGTATTCCCCAGAAGAACAAAACACTTTACGCCTTTCTTCTAAGAGTCATTGGGATGTACCGATTAAAGTTAACGGCGAGACAATTCACGTCCTTGTGAGTCATCCCACACCACCAACTTTTGATGGAACCGAAGATCGCAACGGTAAGCGCAATCATGATGAGATTCGCTTTTGGGCAGATTACATCACCCCTGGTAAAGGCGATTACATCTATGATGATGCGGGAAAAAAGGGCGGGATTGCTTCTGGTTCAAGCTTTGTGATCATGGGTGACCAAAATGCTGACCCTGTAGATGGTGATAGCTTTGACAATGCAATTCGCCAACTATTACAGAACCCTGGCATCAATACTAATGTCATCCCCACCAGTCCTGGCGCACCGCAACAATCAGCTCTACAGGGTGGTGCAAACGTTAACCAAAAAGGGAATGCTAATTTTGATACCGCAGATTTTGCTGATAGTGCTCCTGGTAATCTGCGGACTGACTATGTACTACCCTCAGCAGATTTGAGTATTAGCAATTCCGCAGTGTTCTGGCCTGCAAACTCTGACCCAAACTTTCCATTAGTAGGTACTTATAACGCCAGCCTTCCTGGTGGTTTCCCCAGTTCCGACCATCGTTTAGTATATGCAGATGTGGTAGTGGGGCCAACAACAGCAGGGAAAACGATTCCCGATGTAGAATTTTTGGGGCAAACTATATTACCTACAGGCTTTATTCCCTCAGGTGCGGCGGGAACGGTAAATGGCGTACAAACCGCTTTGGGTGGGTTGTCTGGTGTCGCCTATGATGCAGCTAAAAACCAGTTCTACACTATTTCTGACGATCGCTCTCAATTTGCTCCCGCCCGCTTTTATACTTTTACTACTGACCCTGCGAAAATTGCCACAACTGGGGCGACTTTTACCAATGTTACGCCGCTAAAAGATGCTAACGGCAATTTCTTCGCTATCAACAGTCTCGATCCAGAAGGCATTGCTTTAACTAACAATGGCACAGTTTTCATCTCCTCAGAGGGTGAGGTGAATCCAGGTGTAGGTAGGGTGACCAATCCGTTCATTAAAGAATTTTCCCTCACTACGGGGCAGGAAGTTCGCACTTTATCTGTCCCTAAAAAGTTTTTACCAGTTGTTCAGGACACTAACGCTAACAGTGTTGTAGATACAGGCGATACTCAAACCGCAGGCGTTTACAATAATTTGGCGTTTGAAAGCCTCACCATCACACCTGACCAAAAAACCCTATTCACTGCCACAGAAAACGCTTTATTTCAAGATGGCCCGAAGGTTTCGACTACAATCGGTAGCCGTTCCCGGATTTTGCAATACAACTTGGAAACTGGACAACCAGAAAAAGAATATCTTTACATTACAGATGCATCTGTCACCCCAAATCCAGCTACAGGCGCTACTGATAACGGCTTGGTGGATTTATTAGCAATAGATAATCGCGGTACATTACTGGCGTTGGAACGTTCTTTTGCACAGGGTGTAGGGAACACGATTAAAATCTACGAAATTTCTCTACAAGGTGCAACCGATATTAGCAGTATCGACTCACTCAGCAGTTTAAATGCACTTCAACTAGCTGCGATCGCACCAGTCCAAAAGCGTCTACTGTTGAATTTAAATGACCTAAATCTGCCAACAGACCCCAATCATCCGATTACTGGTACAGATAACATTGAAGGTATAGCCTACGGGCCAAAATTAGCTGATGGTCGTCAATCGATTGTTTTGGTGAGTGACAACAACTTTGGTGCAACTCAATATACGCAAATTTTAACTTTGGATGCAGATTTAGTCACTACCGCAGCGCCAAGAGTTGAAACCCGTCCTGATTTGTTTGACGATAAGACATTACCGACAGACCAGCGTGCTGATGCTGATGACCCAGCTATCTATATTAACGCCAACAACGCTGCTGATAGCTTAGTTCTGACCTCAGTGAAAAATGCCGGACTGCGGGTGTATGACTTGTCTGGTAAACTGTTGCAGGAAGTCAATCCTGGCGGTATTCGCTATAACAACATTGACCTGCAATATGGTTTTAAATTAGGCGGTCAAACAATAGATATTGCTGTAGCGAGCGATCGCGGTAACGATAAACTAGCAATATTCAAAATTAACCCCAATCCCAGTACTCCCGGTAAATATCTCGAAAATATTACCGATAGCAGTCTTGGTACTATTTTCCAAGCTGCACCCTTTCTTGCTCCCTATTCCTCATCTTCTCGCAGTTCCTACGGACTAGCTTTATATCGTAGTCCCATCACCAATGACTACTACGTCTTTACCAGTCGCCGGGAAACTGGAGATATCGCACAGTTCAAGCTGATTGACAAAGGTAATGGCAAAATAGGTGCTGAACGGGTACGAGAATTTACCATTCCTTCCCCTACAGATCCTGAACGTTCAGCTCAAACAGAGGGAATGGTTGTAGACCAGGAAACTGGATTTCTCTACATTGGCCAAGAAGATGTCGGTATTTGGAAATTTCCAGCAGAACCCGACGGCGGTACAACTGGCAAGTTAATTGATAAAGTTAAAGGCTTGGGTGGTAGTCACCTCATTGATGATGTCGAAGGATTGACTATCTACTACGGTAAAAACGGCACAGGCTATCTGTTAGCATCCAGCCAAGGTGATAATACTTTTGTTGCTTACACCCGTGAAGGAAACAATGATTATTTAGGTAACTTTGCGGTTGGTAGTAATGGGGGAATTGATAGCGTACAAGAATCAGATGGTGCGGATGTTGTTAACGTACCTCTAGGCCCTAACTTCCCCAACGGTTTATTTGTCACCCAAGATGGTTCTAATGAACCAGCCAAAATAGTTAGCGATGGCGATGAAGCAGAGAATATCAACTCTAACTTTAAGTTAGTACCTTGGGAAAATATTGCTAACGCCTTTCCCACTCCTTTAAATATTGACACCACTAGTTACAATCCGCGTAATCCTGTTGCGCAACCCAAACTGACTATATATGATTTTGAAGACCTACCAAAGTTAGGCACAACTTCCAAAGGCGAAGATATTTTCTTGGGTGGATTTTCTGGGTTATATTTCCAAGGAATTGCACCTAATGGTAATCTCAGATTTGTCACCCACACAGACAGAGGCCCCAATGGCGAACCTGTTGGTGCAAATAGACCATTTTATTTACCCGACTTCCAACCAGAAATCGTTAATTTTGAACTCAACCGCACTACAGGCAAAATTACAATTACCAAGAGAACAGGTTTATTCCGCCAAGATGGTAAAACTCCATTAACCGGACTACCAAATTTACAAGCTGGGGCGAATGGTACAGCATATACAGATGAAATTGGCGTTGATTTAGACAATAAACCTCTAGCTAACGATCCTTTAGGTGCAGATTTAGAGGGAATTGTAGTTGCTGAAAATGGTGATTACTGGATGGTGGATGAGTACCGTCCTGCAATTTACCATTTTGATACTAAGGGTAAATTAATTGATCGGTTTATCCCCAAAGGAACTGCAACTGCACCTAATCCAGATCAAAGCGCGGGTACTTTTGGTATTGAATTATTACCAGAAGTTTACGCCCAACGCCGCAACAACCGAGGTTTTGAGGCTGTGGCTTTAGAAGGTTCTAAACTCTACGCCTTTATTCAAAGCCCAATTGATAACCCTGATGTCGCTAATGATGGAACTTCTAAAGCGTCTCGTAATCTCAGAATTTTAGAGTTTGATATCAACAGTAAACAGGTAATAGGCGAGTACTTATATCTTCTCGAAGGTCTACCTGGAACTGACAAAATTGGTGATGCAGTTTCCCTAGGTAATGGCAAATTTACAGTTGTAGAACGAGATGATAATGGTACATCTGCTGGTAACAAATTAATCTACCAAATTAATTTAGCAGGGGCTACAAACATCCATAATTCTGCTAACTTTAGCTTGCCAGATGGTAAAACCATTGAACAACTTACTCCGGCTGAGTTAGCATCTGCCAAAATTACCCCTGTCAGCAAAAGCCTAATAGCTAATGCTGCACAGTTGGGTTACACCGGGGTAGAAAAATTGGAGGGTTTAGCATTAGTTGCGCCCAACACTCTGGCTTTAATTAATGACAACGATTTCAATGTTACTGGTAAGACCCCTGCTGAAAGATTGGGAATTTTGGAATTACCAAATAACATAGCAGTTACTAAAGCGAAAACATCCCTGAATATTCTCTTAGTCAATGATGATGGCTATCAGGCGAAAGGGATAAATGTTCTCTACAACAAATTAGTTGCGGCGGGTCATAAAGTAACATTAATTGCACCAAAGCAACAACAAAGTGGTCAAGGTACAGCCCTGGATACCGATAAATTTGGCAAATCCTTGGAGGTTGTCAACTATGAACCAAATAAATGGTATGTCGATGGCAAACCAGTTGTTACCACTTGGGCGGGAATCGATTACATCTTAAAAGATAACCCCCCAGATTTAGTCATCTCTGGGATTAACGAAGGTGAAAATCTCGGTTTAGAAGGAATCATTTCCGGGACTCTCAGTGCAGCAGTTTCGGCATTAAATCGCGGTGTGCCTACGATCGCAGTTAGTGCGGGTATTAACTCAGCCGAACGTAGTACAGGTTACCCTAGTACTGATAAAGCCTATGATGTTGGTGCTAATTACGTTGTTGATTTAATTTCCCAATTACAAGCAAAACAAGGTAATAATTCAACCTTATTACCAAAAGGTATTGGTTTAAACGTCAATATCCCCGCAACTGACAAAATTCAAGGTATAGCCTTTACAGAGTTTGATAGTGTAGGTAGTTTTGATTTCAAATTTGGGGAATTACCGCCTAACTTTGGCACAGGTCAAGGTATACTTTATACTCAAAATTCTTTACCTGCTGGGACAACACCCAAACCATTCTCAGAAGGCGAACAATTCTTAGCAGGGAGGGTGACGGTAACTCCATTTGATGGCGATTGGGGTACAATTCCAGACCAACGCCAAGCACTGAGTTCTCGCCTTAACTTAGAAGTCCCAGCTTTAACTGATGCCATCAAGCCTGCTAGCAAGCCGTTAAATATTTTGCTGGTAAATGATGATGGTTATCAAGCAAAAGGTATTGATGTTATCTACAAGGCTTTAACTGCTGCTGGTCATAACGTCATCTTAGTCGCACCCAAAGACCAGCAAAGTGGGAAAGGTACTTCCATCAACACCAACAAAATTTTTCAGAATACCGAAGTTGCAGAATTTGATACCAACAAAAATAAATGGTATGTCGATGGCACTCCAGTTGTCACTACCTGGGCTGGACTTGATTACATCTTCCCCAACAAAGAGAAGATTGCTAAACCTGATTTGGTGATCTCCGGCATTAACGAAGGTGAAAATATCGGTTTAGATGCCATTTCTTCTGGTACACTCAGCGCGGCGGTAACAGCATTACAAAATGGGATTCCCGCGATCGCAGTTAGTGCAGGGCTAGACTTAGCTGGGTTACAAACAGGCGACAAATCCAGCACAGAAAAAGCCTATGAAATCGGTGCTAGGTTGGTTGTTGATGCGATTAACCAACTCCAAGCCACTCAAGGTAGTAATGCAGATTTACTGCCGAAAGGGGTTGGTTTAAATATAAATATCCCTGCTTATAATCCCGATATTGCCAAATTCAGCACAATTACGGGGGTTGCATTTACCAAATTTGACCAAGCTAGCAGCCTGGGTTTAAAGGTTTCTGAGATTCAGCCTGGCGTTCCTGGTTTAACTTTAGGTGCATCAACCAATACAGGCACAGGGGATTTAGAATCGGAAGGTGGTAGATTCTTAGCACGCAATATTACAATTACACCAATTGATGGCAATTGGAGTGCAACCGCAACCAGCCGTCAACAGGTCGCCAACGCCGCCGGAGAAATTCCCGTGAATGCGATCGCAAGTGGTGACACTACCCAAAACTCTACAGTTCTCTGGGCGCGGAGTATCTTTCCTGGGGAAGTTAAATTTGAATATTCCACCGATGCTAACTTTAATGCGATCGCTGGGACAAAAACCATCAGCGTTACGAATATCAACCAGCCTGTGAAAGTTGAAGTTGCTGGTTTGCAAGCGGGAACGCAGTATTACTACAAAGTCACAGATGCAGCTGGTGCAACCGCAATAGGTAAGTTTAGTACTGCTGCAACAATTGGGACAAAAGCAGGTTTAACATTCGGTATCTCTGGTGACTGGCGGGGAGAATTAGCCCCTTATCCAGCTATTAGCAATGCAGATGATGCCAACCTGAAATTCTTCTTTGAATTTGGCGATACCATCTATGCAGACTACCCCTCACCCGGACTGAGAAACCCAGATGGCACAGAAAAAGCCCAAGCTAAAACCCTAGAAGATTACCGCGCTAAACAAGCAGAAGTCTACAGCGATCGCTATGGCAAAAATACCTGGCAAGATTTACGGGCTTCAACTTCTATCTTGGCAACAATTGATGACCATGAGGTAGTCAACGACTTCCAAGGCGGTGAGAATTTAGCAACCGCCTCCGCCGCAGATAAAGCTTTATACGGTGCGACTTCCGGCTTAGTCAACGACTCGCCTCTATACGAAAATGGTCTGCAAGCCTTCCAAGAATACAACCCCATCCGCGACCAATTCTACGGTCAAACAGCTGATGCTCGCACCGAAGGAGAACGCAAACTTTACCGCTATAATACTTACGGCAGTGATGCTGCCACCTTCGTTCTTGATGCGCGTTCCTTCCGAGATCCAGAATTACCAGCTATTACCAACCCCAACGCTCCGGCGCAAGTTGCTGACTATCTTGGAAAATCTTTTAAAAGCGACCGTACTTTATTAGGAAAACAACAACTAGAGGATCTCAAACATGACCTCTTGCAAGCTAAGAACGATGGCATCACCTGGAAGTTTATCATGGTGCCAGAGCCTATTCAGAATTTAGGGGTGCTGGCAGCGAGCGATCGCTTTGAGGGTTACGCCGCCGAACGCACTGAAATTCTCAAGTTTATCAATAATAACAACATCAGCAATGTTGTCTTTGTAACTGCCGATATTCACGGTACAGTAGTCAACAACCTCACCTACCAATTAGCGCCAGGCCAACCACAAATTGCTACCAGTGCCTTTGAAATCAGTACAGGTTCCGTTGCTTTTGATGCACCGTTTGGCCCTACAGTAGCGGACTTTCTCACCCCTGCACAAAAGACATTCTACAATTCCCTACCTGTAGTTAATGATGCCGATAGCCTACCCAACGACAAAGACGATTTCATCAAGCAGGCTATAGACGCTGGTTTAACTCCTCTCGGTTATGACCCTGTGGGTTTGAATAACAATCTCCCCCAAGCCCACGGCTTAATCAACGCCAAGCTATTACAAGGAGATTACGTCGCCACCCAAACCTACGGCTGGACTGAGTTTAATATAGACGCCCAAACTCAGAAGCTAACTGTCACCACATACGGGATTGAACCATATACCCGTGAGGAATTAGAAGCTAATTCCAGTGCAGTTACTAGCCGTCAACCAAAAATTGTCAGCCAATTTGAAGTAGATCCTGCTAAAAAACCAGATATCCAATTTGGTTCTGGAAACAGCGATACCATCAATCTCCAGCCCAGTCAAACTATATTCACAGGTAACGGTGCAGATATTATCGAGGCTACTACAGGAAATACCATCGTGACGGGTAACGGTGATGACACGGTGTTTGCAGGTAGTGACTCTTCTGTATCAACAGGCGACGGTAACGATCAAGTCTTTGTTGGTGCTAATGGCCCTGCTAAAAATACTAATGTGGATGGTGGCGCAGATAACGATGAACTCACCATAGTAGAAGCTAGTGGTAGCAATAATCTATTTGGGGGTGCTGGTTCCGACAATCTTCAGGTAGTTGAAGGTTCTGGTCAATTCCTCTTTGGTGGTTCAGGTAACGACACTCTCACCAGTAACGGAAAGAATAACCGACTTTATGGTGGTTCCGGAGATGACAAACTCTTTGCTAATACCAATGACACCCTAGTTGGTGGTGATGGCGATGATGTGTTATTTGCTGGTCAAGAAGGTGCTAACCGCTTGACTGGTGGTGCTGGTGCTGACCAATTTTGGATTGCTAATGGTGGTCTCCCCACGACTAAGAACATTGTCACTGACTTTACCTCAGGAATTGATGTAATTGGACTTGGCGGTATTGGAGTAACTAAGTTCAGTGACTTAAGTTTATTGCAACAGGGCGATGATACTTTAGTGAAAACTGGAAATGTAGAGTTAGCTTCATTACTGAGAATTACCGCAAATATATTGACGGCTAATAACTTCACCTTCATAGGCTAAAGTTAGTTACACCTGACAGCGATTTTCCGCTGTTATTTCAACAATGAAATGTTTAGTTAAGGTGTACTGATTATTTTAAGGCGAGGGAGGGAGTATCTCTCGCCTTAAATAGTGTTTCTCTTTCTAAAAAATCTACCTTGAGAAATATTTTTAAATTACTAAAAATAGCTATGCATTTTTAGTAATTTATTGCTTCTTCCTAAATACTTATTTGGTAGAGTCAAACTTTGTTTTTGCAGTCATGGCAATTCAGGGCGGTTTTTCTGACTGGTTCTTCAAAGGTTTAATCTTTTGTTCTATTCACGTTATTTTTTTCTTAACCTTGGTATGAAATTATAGAAAATATTATTTAAAGTTAGTTATTTAGTAGATTTTAACTATTTGTTTTATCTAACTTATTTCTTTCTTAACCTTGGAATGAAAAGCTGATTGATGCTAGTTTAGTCCTCTCATATTGCTACAGCAATCCTAAATTATTAGTGAAAATTAATAATTCTGTAGAGCGGGCATTGCCCACCCTACTAAAAAACTTTCACTGAAATGATCTTCTAGTGAAATCACAATTATGGTGATGCTTGATAGTTAACGGTTCAGCATAAATAAGTTTATAACTAAATTCCATCCTTGAACCTAAAACTATTAGTTTTGCCCTCACTATATTAGTTTTTGATTCCACTAGAGCTAAGACTAGCTAAACAGTTAAACACACGGAGATTCTCTTTCATGGCTAAGAACGTCATCATTATGATTGGGGATGGTATGGGCTGGGAAATGGCTCGTGCTGCATCCATATATAAAGAGATTCAAAATGGTAAGACAGGCGCTAATCTAAGTGATTTCTATACACAGGGTAAGGGTCAAGGACTGAACTTTCAAACGCTCCAAGGCTACGGTTTAGTAACCACTTATGGCACAACGATCGCCGATAGCAAAGGAGTGTTTAATACTGGTAACTCAGCTCTTGACGCTACTAATCCCATCACCGGAGAAAGCCCAGTTCGTCCTGGTTTCAAATTTGATCCAACTTTTAACCCAGGTAATACCCCAACAGGTGGTGCAAAAGTTAGTGATGGTGCTGTTGGTAATTTAGTAGGTTATGACCCTGCTAGAGGTGGTGTTAATCCTTGGACTCCCGGTAGTGACCCAGAATATATTAAATACAGCTATCCTGACTCTGCAAACACTGCTACAACTCTCTACACTGGGGTCAAGAGCTACAACAACGCTATTGGCGTTGATATTTTTGAAGATCCTCTCGAATCGATTTTAAAAACTGCGAACAGTGTTGGTAAATCAACCGGTTTAGTGACTTCAGTTCCCATTGATCATGCTACACCTGGGGCTGCTGCTGCTAATGTTAACCGTCGCAGCAAGTATGATGGCGACTATCCTGCATTAGATAACATCCTGCAACAGGAACTCCGGGTCTATCAACCAACAGTATTACTTGGTGGTGGTCATCCACTTTCTGCGCCTGGAGACATACTGCCAACAGGGGTTGAGCCAAATACGAGCAATGAATATATTGGTAAGGATACTTACAAAGAACTTAGCACTAAACCAACTGATAACCGCTACGATTACACCTTTTTAGAACGAGGTCAGGATGCGGCTAAGAAACTAGCTGAAACTGCGGCGAAACTCGATCCAGAAAAAGGCGATCGCCTCTTCGGTCTCTACGGTGCTCGTGGTCAAAATGGTAACTTGCCTGTAAGTTCTGCTAACGGCGACTACAGCACCACCGGTTTAGATATGTTCAGCGTTTTCGCTAACCAAGGTGTTGACGCAAAAGTGGATACCAAGCGTCCGCTACTTCCAGGGGAGACGGATGCATCTTTTATTGCCAAAGAGGTTAACGAAAACCCCACCCTTAACGATCTAACAAACGCTGCATTAAGTGTGTTAGGTAAAGACCCCGACGGTTTCTGGTTAATGGTTGAGGGTGGCGATATTGATTGGTCAGCCCATGATGACAACATGGACAACCTCATCGGCACCACATTAGACTTCGACAAAGCAGTCGGCTCAACAATTGACTGGATTGACAAAAATGGTGGTTGGGAAAACAATCTCCTCATCGTTACTGCCGACCACGATCACTACTTAACTCTCAACGGTGACTTTCCCACTTTAGTCCAAAATAAAGGTGCTGAAGCGTTAACCAACCTGGATACTCCAGGCGAAGTTGGACATTACTGGGGGTCTGATCCTAATGTCAAGTATGGTTGGGGAAGCCACGCCAACCGTCCAGTACCCGTTTACTACCAAGGTGCTGGTTCAGAAGTGCTAAATAGCTTGACAGGTAAAGGCTATGAAGCCTACGGTTATCAGATACCTGGAATTGCGGGTTTAAACGATCAAACCCACATTTACCAGACCATGTTTGCTTCAATAGTGCCCAAAGTTGAGTTAGTCGGTTTTGCTTCTCTCCCAGCGGATACCTATAGTGATGGGCCGGCTTCTGGTAGCAAAATTTCTGCAAATGGTAGAACAGGGCCTTTTCCTGGACAGCCAGTACAAGGCTTTAGCGGCGTACAATTCGCTAACAGTAACTCTTTCTACTTTCTGTCAGACAATGGCTATGGTGCTAAAGACAACAGTGCAGATTTTCTGCTGCGTATCCAACGTTTAGACCCGAATTTTAAGGGAGCAGAAAATGGTGATGGTAGTGTTAAGTTTTTAGACTACATCCAACTATCTGATCCAGATAAAAAGGTTCCTTTCAAAATTGTGAATGAAGGAACTACAGAAAGAGCGCTGACTGGTGCAGACTTTGATGTTGAGTCATTTGTCCTTGATAAAGACGGTAGTATCTGGGTTGGCGATGAATTTGGCCCCTATCTATTACATTTTGATAGCAGTGGTAAGTTATTAGAAGCTCCCATTGCAACACCCGACGAATTCAAGACTTTAGATGGCAAAGCACCGAAAGTAATTGGTCATAGAGGTGCAAGTGGCTATCGCCCAGAACATACGCTTGAGTCTTATAAGCAAGCTATCGAGAAAGGTGCAGACTTTATTGAGCCTGACTTAGTAGTTACTAAAGATGGTGTGTTGATTGCTCGCCACGAACCTGCTTTGGCGATTTTGAACGCTGATGGTACTGTCAATTTCAGCAATACAACCACAGATGTTTACAAACATCCAGAGTTTGCCGATCGCAAGAAAACTGTAAGTTTGGATGGAACTCAAATTACAGGTTGGTTTGCTGAAGACTTCACCTTAGCTGAAATCAAGACTCTAAGAGCAGAAGAGCGTTTGCCTTTCCGCGACCACTCCTTTGACGATCAATTACAGATTCCTACCCTGAAGGAAATCATTGATCTAGTCAAGGATGTGGAAGCGAAGACAGGTAAAAAGATTGGTATCTACCCTGAAACTAAGCATCCAACTTACTTTCAGCAAGAAGCTACTTATGTAGGAACCACCGAGAAAATTAACAGAAATATCAGTCAGCTGTTAATCGATACGCTAAAAGCAAATAACTTCACTGACCCCAGCCGCATCTTCATCCAGTCCTTTGAAGTAGGTAACCTTAAACAGTTGCATGATGACATCATGCCTAAGGCAGGAGTAGATATTCCCCTTGTGCAACTTCTAGATGCAAGTGATACCGATATCAACGGTAAGATTATTGAGAGTCAGCCTTACGACTTGAAGGTTAGCGGTGATAAACGCACCTATGGCGATTTGCGAACTCCAGAAGGCTTGGCGGAAATTGCCAAATATGCTGATGGTATTGGCCCCTGGAAACGAATGATTGTCAGCGTCAAGGGTACTGATGCGAATGGCGATGGCAAGGCAGATGATGTCAATGGTGATGGAGCAGTTAATGATGCTGACAAGACATTATTGCCTCCCAGTACCTTAGTTCAAGATGCTCACAAAGCAGGTTTGCAGGTTCACCCCTACACCTTCCGTAAGGAAGATCAGTATTTAGCAGCAGATTACAAAGGTAGTTTAAATGCTGAGATTCAGCAATTCTATCAATTAGGCGTAGATGCACTATTCACAGACTTCCCAGATATCGGGGATAAAGTGCGGGATCAACTCAGCGATCCTCAGTACAATATAGTGCGATCGCCACAAAATCCTGATGTGCTGCCTGGAAATGCCTTTGCTAATTTGGGTAGTTCCAAAGGTTTTGAAGGTGGCGCAATCAACGCCAGCAAAACTAAGCTCTATATGCTGTTAGAGGGAACAGTTCAGGGCGATCCGGCTGGTGCTTTGCGGATTAACGAATTTGATATTGCTAGCCGCAAATACACAGGTAAAGAGCTTTATTACAGATTGGATAATCCGACCAATTCAATTGGTGACTTAACAGTCATTAATGATAATGAGTACCTAGTTATTGAACGGGATAATGGTCAGGGAGCTTCTGCTAAATTCAAGCGGATTTATAAAGTAGACCTGTCTAAAACCGATGCCAATGGTTATGTAGAAAAACAAGAAGTTGCCGACTTGTTAAATATCCAAGACCCCAACGATCTAAATGGGGATGGTAAGAAAACCTTTGACTTCCCATTCCAAACTATTGAAGATGTGTTGGTTGTTGACAAAAATACCATTTTGGTAGCTAACGACAACAACTATCCTTTCTCCACAGGTCGTCCAGGGAGCGATCCTCAAAATCCCAAAATCGACAACAACGAAATTCTGTTGCTGAAGTTGGAGAAGCCTCTTAACCTTGCTCCTGGTGTAGGTCAGCCCTCAGCGCTAGATATCAATTTTGGTTCTGCCAATAGCGATGATGTTACTCCCAAGCCTGGACAATTTTCAATCACAGGTGATGGAGCAGATAATATCGAAGCTACCAATGGTATTTTAATTAACGCTGGGGGTGGTAATGACACGGTACAGGTAGGAAGTAACTCTTCTGTGCTTGGTGGTGATGGTGATGATAATATCGTCGTTGGTCAAAACGGCCCTGCCAGCGGTACTGGTGTTGACGGTGGTAATGGTAAAGATACCCTCGTTGTGGCTGAAGCCAGCGGTCGCAATAATCTGTTTGGCGGGGCTGGTGCTGACACTCTGGTAGTTATCGAGGGTTCAGGACAATTACAATTCGGCGGTTCCGGTAACGATACCATCACTAGTGGCGGTAGCAATAACCGTCTTTATGGCGGTTCTGGAGATGACATACTCAACTCCAACACTAAAGATTCCCTATTTGGTGGTGATGGCGATGATGTGCTGTTTGCTGGTCAAGGAGGTAGTAACCGCCTGACTGGTGGCGCTGGTGCTGACTCTTTCTGGATTGCCAATGCTAGTCTGCCAACTAGCAAGAACATTATCACCGACTTTACCCCAGGAATTGACGCGATCGGTATTGGCGGTATTAGTGGAGTGACTAAGTTCAGTGACCTGACGCTTTTGCAACAGGGCAATGATACTTTGGTAAAAGCTGCAAATACAGAGTTAGCTTCATTGTTGGGAATTACATCAACTACCATCACGGCAAATAATTTCGTTTTTGCATAGTGCGGTAATTTTCACTAAAGCTATTTGCAGCTTAAATTCAACAATCAAAGTTAGATAGAATCTGTTTAAGTTGTACTAATTTTTCTCATTGAGGGAGTTCTACTCCCTCTCTTTTTTTATCTATATATTAACTGCATCTTAATGTTTAAGATACAGGGGCTAATAGCAAATTCACGCCTCTATCTTAGAGCGGATTTCCTCTATTTTAATTTGTCTTCTTCAGAGTCTGAGACTCTTGCCTCACAGGAAGATTCAGATTTATAACCTTAACTTGCTTATAACCTTTCTTAAACTTTGAAAGATTATCCTTTTATGTGTTTACTAAAATTACAGCATTTTAATTATCTACAGCAATTAGTTGTGGATGTATAGCATTTTGTCGCCTAATACTACTTTTCTGTACCAAAAAAACAATTTGAAATGGAGATAGGCAATTAATAACAAAGTCCTATGAAGGTGTTTTTCTAAAACTCAAAAAAGCAAACAGATATCTGAATGTACAAAATAGTCATTTATATCTTGCTTTTTTTTCTATGTGAATGAAGTTACATAAACAGTAAATTTGCTACGACACCTCAATAAGACTATATGTTAGCGACCTTATCTCCCTATTAATTGCCAAACTAAATACTTAAGGAGTAGCAGGCATGGCTGATACAAACAGCAACGGTAGAAATGTCATTATTTTTGTTGCGGATGGATTGCGAAACGGTTCTGTAAATCCAATTGATACTCCAACTTTATATAGCATCCGTCAGCAAGGGGTTAATTTTACCAATAGTCATTCACTGTTTCCTACTTTTACAACCCCGAATGCTTCTGCGATCGCAACTGGACATTATCTTGGTGATACAGGTGATTTCAGTAACACCGTTTACACTGGCTTTCCTACTCCTAACGCTAATGGCAGTGTCACTCCATTTATTGAAAATGATGCGGTTCTAGGCGATATTGACGAAAAGTTTCCTGGTAACAACTTCCTTGATGAAGAGTCGCTGCTTGCTTATGCACGGGCACAGGGCTTTAATACAGCCGCAATTGGGAAGTTAGGGCCAGTTGCAATCCAAGATGTCACCCAAGTTAACCGCGAAGGTGGAACTGCGGGAACTATTCCCACGCCAGAGACCGTTATTATTGACGATCGCACTGGCGCAGCAGCTAGCACAACCACAGGTTCACCTCAAGCTGTCCCACTCGATCCTGATATCGTTGCGCGTTTGACTGCGGCTGGCTTACCAACAACGACTCCTGGTAGAGGGGCAAATGGCAGTTCTGGTAATAACACAACTCCTGGAACTACAGTTGCGAATGTCGATCAGCAAAAGTTTTTTATAGATGCTACTACCAAAGCAGTTCTACCCAAGTTTCAGGAAGATGGTAAACCATTTGCCTTGGTTTATTGGTCTAGAGATCCTGATGGTAGCCAACACAATCAAGGTGATAGCTTAAATAGCTTAACGCCAGGTATCAATGGCCCAACTTCCAAAGCTGGAGTCAAGAATGCTGATGATAACTTAAAGCAACTACTTGATTACCTCAAGAGTACAGGCTTAGACAAAACTACAGATATCTTTATCACCTCCGATCACGGTTTTTCTACCATCAGCAGACAACTTATTGATAACCAAGGCACAAAGACCAATAGTTATGCTGCTACTCAAACCTACTCTGATGTCAACTCAGGATTTCTACCAGTTGGCTTTGTGGCGATTGATTTAGCTCATGATTTAGGTCTACCTTTATACGATCCTGATAACAATACAATCACTCCTCTAAACATCAAGGACATTGAGTATGGGGCTGTTGATGCTACAAAAGGTCAACATCCCAAGTCTGGAAATGGCGTGATTGGTGGTACAGGTAAGGTCATAAATGGCCAGCTTGACCCAAGCACGAAGGTAATTGTAGCTGCTAATGGTGGCTCGGACTTGATCTATCTACCTAATGGTGATGCAGCGACAGCAAAGCAAGTAGTTGATTTACTCTCTCAGAAAGACTATATCAGCGGAATTTTTGTAGACGATGCTTATGGAAAGATTCCAGGTGCATTACCACTGAGCACTATTGGTCTGAAAGGTGATGCTCAAACACCGACTCCAGCTATAGTAATTAATTTCAAAACCTTCAGTACAGACCCCAATAATCCCAACAATCCGCAAGCAGAAGTAGAGATTGCAGATACAGCTTTGCAGGAAGGACAGGGGATGCATGGGAGCTTTGGTCGCGGTGATACCTTTAATAACATGGAGGCTATTGGCCCTGACTTCAAAGCGGGTTATGTGGACTCTGCGCCTGTGAGTAATGCTGATGTCGCACCCACACTTGCCAAAATTCTAGGGTTGAATATTCCTAGTAATGGTGATTTGAAAGGTCGAGCAGCTACCGAGGCATTAGTAGGCGGGCCTGATACAGTTGCCTATACTAAAGGAACTTTAACTTCTGAAGCTGCGGCCAACGGTCAAGCAACAATTCTCAATTATCAAACTGTAGGCGATACTAAATACTTTACAGCCGCAGGATTTGGCGATCGCACTGTCGGACTAAATGCAAAACCAGCTTTTTCTGGTGTCGCCGCAGGTGATGCGACTGCAAATAGTGCCATTCTTTGGACTCGTACCTTTGATGCCACAACTAATCAAGGTATCAGTACTAACCTGAAACTCGAAGTTTCAACCGATCCCAACTTTACTACTTTCCTTTCC
Source organism: Nostoc sp. 106C (assembly GCF_002154725.1). Classification (GTDB taxonomy): domain Bacteria; phylum Cyanobacteriota; class Cyanobacteriia; order Cyanobacteriales; family Nostocaceae; genus Aulosira. The sequence goes on from NZ_MTAW01000147.1 coordinate 24,883, forward strand.
TATGCTGGAACCACCAACCCTAACCGCGATTACACGCTGAAGGTTGATGCTACTGGTTTAAAGAGTGGAACTCGCTACTACTATCGCTTTGAAGCAACACCAGGTGATTTTAGTGCAGTTGGGACTTTCAAAACAGCGCCAGATCCAACTGCTCAGGTTCCTGTGCGATTTGGTTTTAGTGGAGATGCTGATGGTCTGATGCGACCTTATATATCTACCCAAAACTTCCCGCAATTGAATTTAGACTACTTTGTGTTCTTGGGAGACACAATTTATGAGACTGCAAGTAATGGATCTCCCGCCGCTGCCGATGCTGTTGCTAACCCGACCCAGGCTTTAGCCGATTACCATCGCAAATATCTGGAGAACATTCAACCAGTTTCCAAAGGTGGCTTTGCTAGTTTGGAAACAATGTTTACTTCTCAAGGCAACTATACAGTCATAGATAACCACGAACTAGGAAATAAACAGCTGATCAATGGTGGCGCGCCCAGTGTTTTAGCTAGTACTTCCGGTAATGGTTCCAACAATTCAGCTTACGACGCGAATACAACTGGTACGTTTATTAATGACACTACCGGATTTAAAATCCTAGAACAAGCTTATTCTGATTACGAGCCAATTCGGGAAAAAATTATCTCTGCTCCCAACGATCCGCGTACAGATGGTACTCAGCAGCTTTACCTTGCTCAACAGTGGGGTAAGAATGTTATTTATGTGAACACAGACACTCGCTCTTACCGCGATGTTCGTCTGAAACAAGCCGATGGTACGACAGATGATACTGGTTCTCGTGCGGATAATCCCAACCGCACCTTACTAGGAGCCACTCAACTGACTTGGCTGAAGCAAACTCTTCTGGACGCTCAGAAAAATGGCACAACCTGGAAGTTTGTGAGCGTATCTGACCCCATCGATCAAATTGGTGCGATCGGGTCTGGTGCGGATGGTGGTAAGTCATGGATTGGCGGCTATCGTGCGGAACGCAATGACTTGCTCAAGTTTATTGCTGATAATGGCATTAAGAATGTGGTCTTTCTGGCCACTGATGACCATCAAAATCGGATCAACGAGTTAACCTACTTGGATAATATCAACGATCCTACTAGTGTTAAGGTTCTGCCCAATGCTTTATCAATCGTTGATGGGCCTTTAGGTGCGACTGGCCCCGATGTCATTACCGACCACAGTTTCAGCAATATTAAATCTCTGGCTGATACCTTGGCGGCAACTCAAATAGCAGCTAAAGTAAACCCCATCGGCTTAGATCCTAATTTCCCTGGACTCAAAAATGTTGTGCGTGAAGGCGATCCAAATGCCGATACTTTACGACAACCAATTGATTTCTATTCACCTGATACCTTTAACTACACCACTTTTGATATTTCTGCTGATGGCAAAACATTGAATGTGAATGTGCAAGGAATTAATTCTTATGCAAAAAATACATTCCCAGAGCCATCAGCAGCAAATCCTGTGCGATCGCTTCTCAGCTTTAGTCTTGATGCTGCACTACCACCAGATATTCAATTTGGTTCTAGCAACAGCGATAATGTTACCCCTAAGACAGGACAAATTCTGTTTACAGGTGATGGCGCAGATACGGTAGATTCAACCAACAGCAACACCATTATTACCGGAAACGGCGATGATACCGTATTTGCAGGCAGTAACTCTACTGTATACAGTGGTGACGGTAATGACCAAGTGTTTGTTGGCGTCAATGGACCTGCTAACAATACCACTGTTGATGGTGGTACAGGTAATGATCAAATCACCGTAGTGGAAGCCAAGGGTAGTAATAGCCTGTTTGGGTCTGCTGGTTCTGATAGCCTGCAAGTAGTTGAAGGTTCAGGTCAATTACTCTTCGGCGGTTCTGGCAACGATACCATCACCAGTAACGGCAACAATAACCGTCTCTATGGTGGTTCTGGGGATGACAAACTCTTCTCCAATGTCAATGACTCCCTATTTGGTGGTGACGGTGATGATGTGCTGTTCGCTGGTAACAAGGGTGGTAACCGCCTAACTGGTGGCGCTGGTGCTGACTCTTTCTGGATTGCCAATGCTAGCCTCCCAGCTAGCAAGAATATTGTCACCGACTTTACCCCAGGAATTGACGCGATCGGCATTGGCGGTATTACTGGAGTTACTAAGTTCAGCGACTTAACGCTGTTACAACAGGGCAATGATACTTTGGTGAAAGCTGCAAATACAGAGTTAGCTTCATTGCTAGGAATTACATCAACTACGCTCACAGCAAATAACTTTGCTTTTGCATAGTGCGGTGATTTTCACTAAAGCTATTTACAGCTTAAATTCAACAATCAAAGTTAGATAGAATCTGTTTAGGCTGTACTAGTTTTTCTCATTGAGGGAGTATGACTCCCTCTCTTTTTTATCTATTATTAACCGAATCTTAAGGTTAAAAAAAGCTAGTAGATTTATGACTCTTTCCTATACGGATTTTTTTGTATTTACAACCTTTATTAAATTTTGAAAAATTATCCTTTTATGTGTAGAAATCCGTTTTGATTCCTGAAATTATTTGTGTAGGGAGAGAACAGGGAACAGTGAAGAAGAAATAAAAGTGTACTGAGTTTTTTCAAAAATCAAATATGAGTTCTATATTTACTAAAATTACAATGATTTTAAGGTTCTTCAGTACCTAGTATGCTAAATTTCCGTGAAAACATATCAAAAAGCTTGGTATATATGGGAAATCATGCTTATTTGTCAGATTATTTCTTAATATTGCCTCTTTCCCCTGTTCCCCGTTCCCTGTTCCCTGTTCTCTCTTAAAGACTATGAATTTAGCATAACAAGTACGGTAGAGCCGATTTTATTTGCCCACATTAACGCTCTTCCGTCACTTTGGGCAGAGAAAATAAATGTAGGTTGGGGAGCTACTCACGTGGGCGGGTTTCCCGACTTGAGTGAAGTGGCGTTTGAACGCAGTGAAACCCAACTAGATCAAGGTTTAAGGATGTTGGGTTTCGTTCCTCAACCCAACCTACGCCTAAATTTATAAAAGTCCGGCATAATAAGGGTTGTAGATTTTTATCTCACGAGAGTGATTAAAGAGCGTTAATAAGTAAGTTGTGGATGTAAAGTATTTTGTCGCCAAATACCACTTTTCTTTAGCAAAAAAATTTAAATCTGAAATACAGATAAGTAGTGCTTATTCTGTTTTATTATGAGAAAACACGCAGGGTAGGGATTGCCCACTATAACCCGGATACAGTGGGCAGTGCTACCCTACTTAAGTTTCACCTTTTGCTTTTTTGGTAAAGCAACTAGTTGATAGAGTTTTTCTTCAAACTTTTCCATACAGGCTGACCAATCAAATTCTAATATTGAGGGGCGAGCTTGCTGGGTCATCTCGGCTTTGAGTTCGGGATTTTTCAAAATAGCAATGACTTTTTGCGCTAAATCTGCTGGGTTATTGGGTTCAGCGAGGAAGCCGTTGATTCCAGAAACAACCTGTTCTGGATTTCCGCCAGCGTTGGCTGCGACGACGGGGGTTCCAGATGCTAGAGCTTCCATATTGGTAGTACAGAAGTTTTCAGTTACAGAAGGATTCACAAATATGTCTGCTCGAGCAAACCAACCCAAAAGTTCTGTTCCGTGAGACTCGCCCCACACAGTAATACCAGATCCATACTTTTGGGCACACTGACGGATTTCTTGATCCACGGGACCGCTACCAACAATCACCAGATGGACATGAGGAATTTTGGCAGCAATGATCGGAAATGCATCAATTAGTTGAGTGACATTTTTTTCTGCGGTGATGCGTCCGACAAACAGAAGCGTTGGCCGATGGTCGTTAGGAATGGGATTATAGATAATGTTTTGAGGATGAAATTTTTCGCAATCGATGCCTTGATAAGGAACGTATTCACTGCGTTGACATTTCAGAATATTGTACTTAGCAAGCAGTTCCTGCGACGGAAATAAATTGAAGTTATAAGCATCACTAACCTGCTTAACTATCAAGGGAAGAATTGGACGCAGCAAGCTAAAGAGGAAATTTCCTAGATAATATTTGATATAGGCGATGATATCTGTATGGAACACTGAGATGATTGGAGTACCTGTTTGCTTGGCATATTTAACTCCTACAGGGCGGCCGTAACCTTGCAAGAAAGCTGAGTAAGCTCCTCTCATTTGGGCTGATTCTTCGACAACAATTATGTCGGGTTGGAAGTTTGAGAGTAACTTAGTATCGCTCCAATGTCTGTAATTTAATGGTTGAGGCAGAGATTTGTAGAAAATCAGCGGCTGTGTGGGAAATGCATAGGAAGAAAAGTTGGGAAAAGTTTGTAACTCTTCTAATCCTGGCATGGGACGATTGCCGACTTGTTTAGGATATTTATCGTTAATTTCTGGATGAATGAGAAAAACCTCATGTCCTTGTTCTAATAACCAACGAACTCGCTGGTGGACTGCGACTGAAACCCCTGTTAGGAAAGGAGCGTACAATCCGGTTAACAGAGCTATCCGCAGAGGTTGGTTTTTCATGGTTAAAGGAAATATTTCATGAAAGGGCTGGTTTTAGGATTTACGCAGCGAGATTTCATGACTTTTCCTGAAGAGGTGTCTCACGCAGAGACGCAGAGAGAAATTGCGGTGCGGGGGTTCCCCCCATTGAGCAAACTTCGGTGGGCGCAGAGAGAAGAGATTAGAGAGATTAAAGCGAGAGTTTGCGATCGCTTGGTTGATCTAAGATTTGGTAAGGGCGGTAGTCCATGAGTTGCAGGTTCCAAGGCCCTTTAACTTCATAGGTGACTCCACGCCACTTAACTGTTGGCATCCACAGAGATCGTAGCATTGCTAAACCATAAACCCACTGTGTAAAGGGAAGCCCCATGAACAGTTTGATGATTGTGGCAGATGATAATTTAGTTTCTGGTTCACCATGACGGCGAAGTAGTTGCTGTATTTCTTTTTCTAAGATCAGTAAAAGCAAGAGCAGTGCTAGCATATAGCCGCTATAGCAACTAAAGCAGAAGACAGCGGTATGCCATTGTTTGGTGAATAAAGCTGCTAAAAATAACAGCGCGATCGCAGTCGGGATGAATATGGTTAAAATTGTGTCACCAACTACAGCCAGCCACCAAGGATGATACAGTCGAGAAGCTAGTAATTGCCGTTGGAGCCAGTATCTTAAGCTAGGTAAATCTGATTCTTCCCGATTCAGCACAATTAAGGAAGGTACAAATTTAACCCGGAACTTATTTTTACCCATGACGCTACGGATCATGGTATCTTCGCCAAAAGCTTTACTCCACTTATCCAAAAGTCCTGTTTGATGCAGCACTTGGGTTTTCACAGCTAGAGTTCCACCCCAAGGAATCCCATAAAAATACATCTGCACAACTGCGGATGCGTTCCAAATGTACCGTACTAAAGAACCGCAATATTTGCCTGTAGGTAAGTACCAACGGTTACCTGTTGTCGCGCCAATTTGGGGATTGGCTAGTGGACTGACTAATTCACGCAGCCAATTAGAATGAACAACTGTATCAGCATCTACTAGAGCAACGACTTGATAGGAATCGTCTAACTCTGACACTGCTTGCACCAGGGAACTGCATTTCAGGCTACAATTTTTGCGGATGAACCTCAAAGGGCTAATTTCAACGTTAGTGGCTCCTAGCTCTTGGATGGTATCATGAGCAATTTTCCATGCCGGATCTTCCTGGCGATCGACAATCAGCTTTAAATCATACTGAGGATAGTTCTGATTTAATAAAGCACGCAAACAGTTAGGCAGAAAGGGATCGGCACCCCTCAAGCAAAGAACGATCGCAGTTTTGGGTAACTTGTCATCTGGTAGTAATCTGCCCTGGTGAAAATGCAGATTCCATACAAAGATAAGAATTAACAAGACTTGAATGGCCAGCCAGCCCAGCAAAACCTGAGAAAGCAACACCGCCCAATCGTTCATGCTTCATCACCTATAAAATTCCATGAAAGTGCCGGTTTTGATTTAGGATTTACGCAGCAAAGATTTCATGAAAATCTTTAGGAGTCACTTGTCATTGGGTATGTAGAAGAAATGGAGGAGAAAACTCCCATACTCCCCACACCCCCCACACCCCCTCATCCCCCTTGATAAGGTTTATACTCTTCTAACCTGATCTTCCAAGGGCCGGAAATTCGATAGCTGATACCACGCCACTTAAGCGTAGACATTCCCAGAGATGACAACAGCCCTAACCCATATAGCCATTGAGTTAGGGGAATTCCAATCAGCAGTTTGATGATTGTGGTAAATGAAATTCGGGACACTGGTTGATTGCGATCGCAAGTTATTTGCTGTACTCCATGCTCTAAAATCAGCATCAGCCAAAGTAATCCCACGGTATAGCTGCTATAACACCCCAATAAGAGCGCGAAATTATCCCATTGCGAAGTGAACAATGCCCATAGCAAACACATTAAAACTAAAGTCGGCTGCAATATGCTGGAGAGAGTATCGCCAATAATAGCTGATGGTTGGGGATGATAAAATCGAGAACAGGTTAATTGACGCTCAATCTGGTCTCTTAAGCTTGGTAAATCGCATTCTTCACGATTCACCATTAATAAGGAAGGTATAAACTTCACCCGCAACTTATATTTGCGCAAAACGCTACGGATCATGATGTCTTCGCAAAGGGCTTGACTCCACTTATAAAGGAGTCCGGTTTGGTGAATGACTTCGGTTTTGATAGCCAAACTCCCACCCCAAGGTATCCCGAACAGATACATCTGTATAGCTAAGGATACATTACTGATATAAGGTACTAAAGACCACCAATGTTTACCTCTAGGTAAATACCAACGGCTACCAGTTGCTGCTCCCACTTTGGGATGGGCTAGGGGCTTAACTAGTTCTCGCAGCCAATTACGATGAACTACAGTATGGCTATCTACCAGAGCAACTATTTTGTAGGAATCATCTAATTCTGAGACAGCTTGCACTAAGGAACTGCACTTGAGACTACAATTCTTGCGTATATTTCGCAGATAGCTAATCTCAACATTGGTTGCGCCTAGGTCTTGGATTGTGTCAATGGCAATGTTCCAAGCTGGATCTTCTTGATGATCTACAACAACCTTTAATTCATATTGGGAGTAATTTTGTTGCAACAGCGCCTGTAAGCATTGCCTCAGATAGGGATCAGCTCCGCGCAGACAAAGTATAATCGCAGTTTTAGGCAACTGGTCATCTGGTAACAAGTTTTTCTGGCTTGAATGCAGAGACAATAAAAACACCAGGGTTAAACATACCTGAATTGCCAGCCAACTTAGCAACGAGTTACACAAAAATTTTACCAAATCTGGCATTAATTTTAGAGTCTCCAAAAGAAGCATTACCCTGTAACCAGTGACCAGTTAAGAGTTAACTGATTTAGGGATCGAGGGAATATTTTACGGTGATGTTGATAGTGGTATTTTTATTCACTGCAAAACTAGCATCACGAAATTTGGGTGTACCAGTTTGTATAGATACAGTGGGATTTTGGGAGATACCAAAACCCTCTGTGGGAATTCCGAAAAAGTCGCGATTAAGTTTGCGATCGCCATTTTGATCGTCCACTATGGCAACAGCATAATTGCCAGGTTTTAAACCAACAAACTGGTGTTTTAAACTCCTACCTGTAATTTTCTTGCAAGTACTTTGCAATACATTAGAAGTATTTAAAGGAAATCCTTTCTCTTTATCTTGAGAGTAAACTCCTATACAAATTTCACCCTTCTGACTACGGATACCATTCACTACAACAGTTAGAGTTTCAGCAGGTGCAGCATTTACAATTTGAATGGAGCTTATGCTTGTTAAGGTAGCAATAACCAAAGCAGAGATTTTAGATAGCTTCAACATTATTTAGTAGTCTCCTACAAATACTAACTGGATGAATAATTAATCGCCGATAACAGTAGGGTGGGCATTGCCTAGGGTGTTGACTCTGTAACTTTTTAGGAGTGGAAAAATCATGCAAAATATGTGTTGTCATTGCGTAAAGCCTACGGCATAGCTTCGCTTAGCGCGTAGCGTCTCGCAGAGAGGAGGAACGACGAAGCAATCCCAGTATCTTTGCGATTGCTACTCTTCGAGAACGCTTTCAGCGAACGCTTCGCTCGCAATGACTAAAGGAAGACTTTGCAGTAGACAGAAAAGTTGCATGAACCAAAAATGGGAAAATTCTATCAAAGTGAACAGCCCAGGCAATGCCCACCATATCCGGATTTTGCTGGGCATTGCCCTACCTTTAGACTATTTCATCAAGTTTTGAATATCCGTTTTTTCCAGCCATTTCTGTATAAGCTGAAATCCTTTCTCTAGCCCAATTTTAGGTTGATAATTTAATAAACTTTGAGCTTTGCTAATAGAACAAGCGTAGGGACGAGTCATAAAATCTATAGACTCTGGCAGAATATCAGCTTTTTTGCGAAATAGCTTTTGTCCTTGAACACGGAGTTTGAGAAATAGTTTGATTTCATCTTTTCCGAGAGACATAGGTGCAGGTGAACCGGATATCTCTGCTAAACGCGTAAAATACTCTTTCCAAGAAGTTTGTTCACCATCAGTAATATTAAATATTTCTCCATAGCTTTCTTTTTCGATAGCTAGAAAAATACCATCAATCAAGTTATCTACATATACATGATTGATTACGCCGTGTTCATCACTAGCATAAGCAAATAATTTTTGGCGCATAAAATGAACCGGACGGACTATCCAAGGGATACATCCGGGGCCGTAGACATCGCCTGCTCGAATGACAATAATGCCAAAATCTGGAGGATTATTTAGTGGTAGTAATGCAACTTCGGCTTCAATTTTGCTTTGGCAGTAGGGGTTCTTTTCTTCAGCAAGTGGCTCAGATTCTGTGACGCGATCGCTATAATCAAAACCATAAACCAATACACTAGAAAGATGCACAAAGGTTTTGACACCAGCATTTTTGGCAGCTTTTGCTATATTGATGGTTCCGTCAACATTAATCTCACGAAAATCTTTGAGTGCGCCAGCTTCTTGCGCAAGTTGAGCAGTATGTATAACGATGTCTACTCCCTCACAAGCTTTTTGAGCGGTCTTAGCATCGTTAATATTGCCAACAATTACCTCAACGCCTAGACTTTGCGCTTTTTTATCCTGAACAGTAGAACTTTGCAGCCCTCGGACTTTCATTCCCTTTGCTATGGCTAACTCAGCCGCACGCCAGCCGATAAATTCGTCAATTCCGGTGATCAGGAGAGTTTTGTTTTCCAGGTTCATAAAGCAGAGATAATTGATTAAAGGGAAAAAACTTAATTCTTTACTTTGTGTCTTTGTGGTAAATAAATTATTTTTAAAACACAGAGGCACTAAGACACAGAGAAGAATAAGGGTTAGAAAATATCAGCCGGGTCTGCGGAACGCAGTTTATTGATAGCGAGTGACCCAGAAGTTAAACACATTAAAATTGCTGAAACTAAGACCAGTAAGGCATTATTAAGGGTCATCATAATTGGCAGCTTAGTGGCTTTCATGGCAAAATCGTATAGCAGCACGGATAAAATAAATCCGGGTATAAAACTTAAAATTGCCAATAATAAAGCTTGTTGAAAAACCACATTTAATAAGTATTTATTTGCATAACCCATTGCTTTTAATGTTGCATAAGCAACAAATTGAGTAGCAATGTTACTGTAGAGAATTTGATAAACAATTACTACACCTACAACAGCAGCCATTGTCAACATCAGGTTAAGAATAAAACCAATTGGTGTTCTGACAGCCCAATATTGTTTTTCAAAATCAATAAAACCCTGATATGTAAAAATTTGGACATCATTAGGTAATGTGGCTTGTAAATTTTTTAAAACCTTGTTTGCATCTGTGCCAGGTTTTAAGGTAACTACGCCCACATCTATCATTTCTGCTGGACGAGTATTGGGATTTATCCGCAGAAAAGTTGAGTCACTAACAATTAAATTACCATCTACACCAAAGGAAGGCCCCAAGCTGAATAAGCCTCCTACTCTGACGCGATAACCAATTAAAGAATTAAAGGGAAATATTTCAACTGTCTGTTCAGTGTTACCTTGATCGTATCTTTCCGCAATCGGCCCAAATTCTGGACGTGAATCCCGGTCAAAAAGCATCATATCCGGAATTTTGAGTTTGTCTAAATTCTCCTCAACTTCTGGGATATTTAAAACAGATCTTCCGGGATCAAACCCAATAACATAGATTGAGTATTTCTCACTATTTACCGGGTTTTTCAACTTGGCAAATTGCAAATACATGGGGCTAACTGACTCGACACCATCAAACCCCAAAGCTTGATATAAACGAGTTCGCGAAAAACTTTGATTTGAGGTCAAAGACTTGTATTGAGAACTGACTAAAAACAAATCTCCTCGCAGACTTTGATGGACTGCGGTAGCACTAGAATAGAGTGCGTCTTGAAAGCCTAGCTGAATAAACATCAGCAGCACAATAAAAGCAATCCCCGCTACAGCTACCAGAAAACGAACTTTTTGCTGGACTAGCTGTAGCCATGCTAAAGGAATTTTAAAATTCATGAATTTAGTTAACAGGTGTTATTTGTTTTTTTGTCATTTGTTCTTTGTCATTTGTCCTTTGTTCTTTATCATTTGTCCTTTGTCCAATGACCAATGACTCATGACTCATGACCAATGACTCATGACCAATGACTAATGACTAATGACCAATGACCAGTGACCAATGACTAATGACCAGTGACCAATGACCAATGACTCATGACTAAATATGAATAGCAACATCCACTTGTAAATTGGTGAGTCGCGACACCCGCGCACTATCAGTGGGATTGTCTATGCAGATTTTTACCTCGACAATTTTGCGATCGGTATCCGATCCAGGATTGAGGCTGAAGATACTTTGCTTGCCAACTTGCCAACCAACTTCTTCTACGGTTCCTTGCAATTTTCCGACAATTGCTGGGCTGGTAATGGTCACTTTTTGACCTTTACGCACTTTTTGAATATCGGTTTGGTAGACTTCTGCAACTACATACATTTGAGATATTTTACCTATCTCAGCAAACCCAGAAGTAGCAATTACTTCGCCGGTTTTAGCGTGAATTTTCAAAATTGTGCCATCAATAGGAGATTTAATGTATGTTAAATCTTGGTCGGCTTTTGCTTGTTTAATAGCCGTTGTAGCACTTCTGACTTGAGTTTGTGCTAACTCAACATCTAAAGGACGCACTTCGCTAACACTGTTGAGTTGCGATTTTGCTTGTTTAATCTGGCTTTGAAGGGTATCTTGAGTACGCTTGAGGGTAGCTTGGGCTTCTAGTAACTGCTGTTGTGCAGTTTTGAGTTGCAGCGCCTTGCTATCTCCAACAGAAGCTGCGATCGCACCTTGTTTGTATAATTGCTGATAGCGATCGTTCTCGGTTTTAGCATTTTCTACCTGAGCCTGGAGACGAACGATTGTTGCTTCTTGGGCTGCAACGTCTCCTTTTAATTGCGACTGTAAACTCGCGATCGTTGCTTTTTGAGCATCGATATCTCCGGTTTTAGCCCCAGATTTTACCTGGGCTAGCTGGGCTTTAGCAACTTGCAATTTATCTAAAGCTTGTTGCAGGGCTGTTGTAGAGCGATTGTAATCTTCTAGGTAAGCTAAAACCTGCCCAGCTTGTACCTTGTCTCCTTCCTTAATCAAGAGTTTTTCAACTCGTACACCATTAATTGAATGAGGTGCAGACAAGTAAGTAATCTCACCTTCAGGCTGTAAACGTCCTAAAGCGGTGATCGCAACTTTAACAGGAGCAGCCTTTGGCGGATTAGTTGGGCGACTCTGAATATTAGAGCGAAACAATGTAGATAAAGCGTAAAAAGATGCTAACCCAGTAGCGAAGATGACAGAAACTCCTAAAACTATTTGCCACCGCTGTACGGGCTTTGAGAATAACTGGCTTTCCTTGTTTACTGCCATATTTCCATTCCAATTGTGCTATGCCAAGAGATAATCTAAACGGTTATATCAGTTGATTAAAGTGAACTTATCCCAACTTTTTTGATTTGCAGAAATGAGATGAGTTTCAATACGGTTCGGTTAACGTTTTAGTATTTTGAGATCCTCCTAACACCCCTTAAAAAGGGAGGCTTATAATTCTCTTTTACCCCTTTTTAAGGGGGTCGCCGCAGGCGGGGGGATCTTAACCAAACCGTATTGGGATGAGTTTAATTAGTTGTTTAGGAATCCTAAATCATTTATGAAAAACCTGATGTAGTGTAGGATGGGCGGTGCCCACTCTACATATATTTCAAAAATCAACCAGGATTCCTGTATGTGAATTTTTTTACGCTTTTGTAGCCAAGACAAATTACTAGTTAGGTAGCTAAGTTTAGCTTAGCTCTATTCTTAAACATCCTGAGTTTTATCCACTACAACTATCAAATTATGTAGCTTAATACTGGGTTAGCGCTGGCAATATAATCAAGATTTCAAATAACCTAGCGCTGATAAAATAATGTGGAAAAACTAGGATAAAGCTTTGTTCAAGTATTGCAAAAACCTTTTAGCTTGTCAACCATCTACGCTGGATAAGTTTTCCTTGAATGACCATAATATCTCTGATAAAATGATGAGGAAATAGTTAAAACAGACTAAGTAAATTTCCTCATTCACTTTTCAAATATTATGTTTAATCAACTGACTTTGCTATTATCAGCGAATTATTGTTAGTTCAGTTGTGTACCATAAGACATTCTCATTAAATTGAGTCTTGGGAACTAGGAAGATGAGCAGGGTAAGGGGACAAGGTAGGTAAATAAGAAATGCTCAATGCCCCATAACGAAGAAATTAGCTGTATCTTAATGCTATTGTTAGTGTTTTAACTGGCTGCACTGAAGAACAGTAGTTATGCCTATTGTGCCCATAGACCAAATTTTGATTGGTTGTAACCGCCGTCCTCTTAAAGGTGAGAAAGTTGATGAACTGAAGGAATCAATCAAGGCTAATGGTCTATTGAACCCGATTACAGTAGATCAAAAGCTGAATTTGATTGCCGGACTGCATCGTTTGACAGCTTGTAAGCTCTTAGGGTTAGATGCTATTGAGTGCAATATTGTTACCTACCAATATGCCGAGCAAGCGCGTTTGGCAGAAATTGATGAGAATTTGATCCGCAATGAGCTTGAACCCTTAGAGCGCTCAGAACTGTGGTTAGAGCGAGATCAAATTCTAGAACACATGGGATTGCGGGCGAAAGCAGGAGATAACCAACATACTTATAAAGGTGGTGAAATGATTTCACCACCTAAAAGAACTTTGGAGTTAGCCAAAGAAGCTGGCTATTCTGAACGGACTTTTCAGCATGGTAAGCAGATTGCCAAAGGCATTCACCCTGATGTAAAACAAATGATTAAGGGGACTGCGATCGCCCAAAGTCCTACAGCATTAATTAAGATAGCTAGAGCTGGTAATGAAGAACGCGCTGTAGCAGAAGCAGCACAACAGGCTTGGGAATTAGCTCAGGCGCAAGGAGATGTACAAGAAGCCGAACGGCAAGCTAAACTTTTGGCTGAGGTGAGGAATAAGCAAAAAGAGTTACAGACTTTAGCATATAACAGTGCTGTAGCTGAGAAAGAAGCAAAGTTACTGCCCAAGAAAAGCCAGTGTCAGCCATCCCACCCAGCGACAAAGGTAAAAGTAGGTGAGGAATGGATGCTGGGACGGCATTTAGTGTATTGTGGCGATACAGCACAGCCAGAATTTATGAACTTGCTACCTTCGGATGCAGCTTTAGCGATCGCGACTGTTTCCGCAACGTGGAATCATAATTATTTGGTTGGGGAAGCGCGGGTTGTGGCAGTATTGCGATCGCAAGGGCAGATTTACGAATTTTATCAGCGTAGTCAAATGCCTTTTCAATATGAATTAGTGTTAGGGAATATCTATGTAGGGATTTTTTCTCATCATTCTCTATCCCAGCCACAGACCGCAATTAATGTTGAAGGTGTGGAAGGAATTGTCAATTACTTAATTAATTTATATACCAGTCCCAATAATTTTGTGATTGCACCGTTTATGGGGAATGGAGAAGTGTTGATTGCTTGCGAAAGGCTGGGGCGGATCTGTTTTATTGGCGACGATCGGCCGGAGTTAGTTAGCCGGGGAATTGGGCGATGGGAGAAGTGGACAGGAAAGCGATGTCAGAAGATAGGATGATAAAAGACGCAGAGTCTGGCATTGCTCAGTTCCCCTTCTCCCTGAGGGAGAAGGGGCTAGGGGATGAGGGCTTGAGCAATTTTCTGTAAAACTGACTCGATATCATTAAATATTTGCTCATTACTAAAGCGAATAACAGTAAATTGATGAGATAGCAACCAGTTTTCTCTAATATAATCTTCAGTTTGTTGACTTGCATGAATACTACCATCTACCTCGATAATTAGTAACTTTTCGTGACAATAAAAATCAACAATATATCTATCAATATTATGTTGTCTGCGAAATTTTTTATTTAATAAACGTCGATTTCTTAAACATTCCCACAATATTGTTTCTGCTGGTGTTTGTTGTTTTCTTAATTCGCGAGCGCGTTCTAATAATACATCGGGAATTTGTCGGTTGCTACCTGCTAATTCCGCAATTTCTGCCCTCACCCCTAGCCCCTCTCCCAGAGGGAGAGGGGGATAAGAGTTATTTTTATATTTTTGTTGATTCTCTTGTTCTTTTTCTTTTTCTTTACTCCCTCTCCCAGAGGGAGAGGGTAGGGGTGAGGGTTCATATTCCATAATAAAATAAACTCATCTCATCCTTAGCTTTTAGGAATAGAGGGTTTAACCCTTCGTGAATTGACAAACAGTCTCACTCTATTCGCTAAAAGTCCCAATTTTACTATTATTATCTGATGCTTGTTGTGCCACATTTTTCATGCGGCTCGACCTCATTTTGCGGACGCGATCGCTATCTCGAACACCACCTGCTGTTTCATATTGAGGGCTATCTGTGCCGTACTTAATAGCAATTAGCATTAGCATTTTTTGAGAAAGTTTATTCAAATTTTTCTCCATCTCTTCAACTTCAGCCAAAGAAGAATCAGCTAAAGATAAAGCGTTATTATGAATCTCAATTTTATTCCGTAACTGTTCCATTGACTCCATCAGTTTTTCCAGACTATAATCATCATCCAGTTTCAGATTTGGATCGACCAATTTTATCCCGGCTGCTCTTGACTCAACTTTTTCTAAAACGCTTGATTTACGTTTTTTGCGACTCATAAATTTGCCCTGTTAAAATACTTCTAAACATAGCTTGCCTTAATTAAATCGAAATCTGGTTCAGCATAAATAGCAATTTTTGAACGTACAATTTTCAGCTAATATTCAGTAATATTTCGGTATCTAATACCAATTCAAATAATGTTTGCGACACATCAATATATTCTAGAGGGCAAGAGGCAAAAACAAGAGGTAGGAAACATCAGGAAAGCCCCTAGTGAGTTGAGGATAGCCGCTATTGAGTTAAGGAAAGCCGCTAGTGAGTTGAGGATGGCCCCTAGTGAGTTGAGGATAGCCGCTATTGAGTTAAGGATAAGCCGCTATTGAGTTAAGAATAGCCGCTACTGAGTTGACAATAGCCACTATTGACTTAACGATAGTGGCTTCTGTTGTTGGCGAGTTTGCGATGCCTACGGCGGGCTTCGCCTACGCAAATGAATAAGTAGTTAAACATAATTAATTACACAATGTCATAAAGATTGTAGGGGCAAGGCAATGCCCATAGGTGTCAACTTAAGCTAAAAGCTATATAGGGCAGGCGTTGTACAAATACCTCGCGCCCTCATCCCCTAACCCCTTCTCCCCGAGGAGAAGGGGAATTGAATCTCTTGCTCCCCTCTCCCTGAGGGAGAGGGGCTGGGGGTGAGGGCAAAACCTTGCACAAGAGCGGGTTTCACGTTAAGTTGACACCAATGGGCACTGCCATGCCCTCTAGAATATAAGGAAACGCGATCGCCTGACATTTTTACGGAATTTAGGCTAAAAAGTTTGTATTATCTCACATAAGCTTCCACACCCCAAACCGCCCGCTATGGAATTAAATCTCCGCTTCCCAGAGAATCATCAAGTCATTGTAACATTTGATGGGCAAGACACTGAGAGGCTGGATTTTGCCTCACCGTTGAGTGCAGCAGACAGAGAAGAGATTCGCTGGTACTTAGAAACTTATGCGACACGTTACACAACGGATGTAGATGATACACGGGCAGAAGGGATAGCAAAAAAATTCCGGCAATGGGGCGAAGATTTATTTAATGCGGTTTTTCAACATCGGACTGCTCAACGGCTGTTTAATTATTTTCAAGAGCAAAATCAACCAGGACGCTTATTAACAATCAGCGCTAGTCATCCAGCAATTTTATCGCTGCCTTGGGAATTGTTACGCGACCCACAAGGTACTTATTTGTTTCACGAAAATCCCCGCATTTCGATTCGTCGCCGCTTGGCTGGTGCAGGGGGTGGACGCAGGCCGTTTAAAGTGCAAGTCAAAGACCGATTGCGGTTATTGTTTGTCGTCAGTCGTCCCAGTGATGCGGGATTTATTGACCCCCGTGGTGAAGCAATGGCAGTTTTGAACGCCATTCAACAAGCAGCAGCCGGACGGGTTGAGGTAGAGTTTTTGCGTCCAGCAACCTTGGATAATTTAGTAGCGCGGCTAGAAGACTCCCGCCAACCCCCTGTTGATATTGTGCATTTTGACGGTCATGGGGTATTTGATTTAGATGGGCGTTTCCAAGAACAGGCTAAACATAGCGACCCGGTGGGACTAACTAAAGGCGGGAACGAGAACGGCGGCAATATAGGTTATTTGTTATTTGAGGATAAAGAAGGGAAAAAAGCCCTGATTACTGCCGAAACCTTGGGTGATATGCTGAATCAGCAAAAAGTGGGGTTAATTGTTTTGTCTGCCTGTCAGTCGGCGGCGATGGGTGGCGAAGATGGAGAAGATGCAATGGGTAGTGTAGCCGCTAGGTTAACCCATGCAGGTATTCCCACAGTCTTGGCAATGACTCATTCGGTATTAGTGACAACTACCCAACAACTGTTTGCCAAGTTTTATCAGGGTTTAGTATCTGGTGCTGGTATGGGTGAAGCATTAGATAATGCGCGGCGAGACTTGTATCTCAACCAACAACGGGGAGAACGGCAACGGGGTGAGGAACGAGTACAGTTAAAATTACAAGATTGGTTTTTACCTGCCTTGTATCAAGCGGCTGGTGATACCCCATTATTGCAGCAGCAAGACTTGAACAACCAAGAAAGCGGCGAGACACGAAAATGGGGAAACTTGCCGGATTTACAAGAAGCTGGATTCTTCGGTCGTAGCCGGGAATTATGGCAGATAGAACGGTGGTTTGTGCAGGGAACGCGCCGCCTCACAGTATCGGGTTTTGGTGGACAGGGAAAAACCTATCTCGCCCAGGAAGCAGGACGCTGGTTACAGCGCACGGGGATGTTTGAGAAAGTTTGTTTTGTTGATTATGCTGCTTTTGGTGGTGTGGATGCTGTAGGCTGGGCAGTTAGCACCCTGGCGACAGTGTTAGAGGAGAGTTTAATTGATGGGGTGGCGGCAACTCAGGCGTTGCGTAAGCAAGCCACATTACTGATTTTAGATAACTTAGAAACCTTGCCAGCCGAAACCCTACGGGAACTGTTAACCGTGGCAAAACAGTGGTCTGAGGTTGGGGAATGTCGGGTATTACTCACCACTCGCACACCAGATTTTCACCCTCCCGATTATCCCACACAAGGCAGTCGCAAACATATCTCCTTATCTTTGCGAGGTTTGGGACAAGAAGATGCCCTAGCGTATTTCCAGAGTTTGATTAAACTGACGCTAGCACCCAAATTTGACCCACCTAAACGCGAAGTGTTGTTGGAATTATTTAAACTGGTGGATTTTCATCCCCTGTCGATTGGTTTGTTAGCAAAACAGTTGGAAAGTCGCCGTCCGGCAGAGTTGGGACAACGCTTAGAAGCGTTGATTGCTCAAACACCAGATAATCCCCTATTGGCATCATTGAATTTATCTTTAGAACGGTTGGATGCTGAAGCAATGCAGTTGTTGCCTCGTTTAGGCGTGTTTCAGGGTAGGGCGTTAGAACTTTACTTGCTGAAAATTACAGAAGTTTCTCAGTCACAGTGGCAAACTTTGCGCCCAGCATTAGAAGCCCTTGGTTTAATTCAAGTCCATGAGCCTTTTCTCAAATTTCACCCCACCTTAGCCCCTGCTTTGTGGCCGCGTTTATCCCTAGAAGCACAGACAGAACTGCTTGCCCGTTATCAAGGGTGGTATTATCAACTTTCTGACTATTTGTATTTTGAAAATAGCAAAAATCCTCATGCAGTTCGTACCATTGCTCAATGGGAATTACCGAATTTACTTTATGCAGTTGATGGGGCGTTGAATGCAGGTACAGAATGGGCAGTAGACTTTGTTGATAAGGTAAACTTTTTTCTTGGTATCTTTGGACTTAACCGCGATCACACTAGACTAAATCAACGGATTGCTCAATTGACTGGGGAAGTAAGTTCTAATACATGGTATATCAGCCGTACTAGTTCAGGCGAGCAATTATTCAACGCTGGTCGCTATCAACAAGCAGCGCAGGTGTTTAGTGAGATACTGGCAGAGTTGGGCGAGCAACCAAGTTATGAGCAATGTGCTACTTTTGCTAGGCTGGGACGGTGCTTGAGGTTCCAAACACAAACAGCACAAGCAGCAGAAATTTACCGTCAGGGGTTAGCAGTGGCGCAGCAGTTGGAACAGTCTGATTATGTCAATAACCTGATGGGAGCGTTGCAGACTGAATTGGCAGATGCGCTGACGGATATGGGAGATTATGGTGAGGCACGCATTGCTTATGAAGCAGGATTAGCTATTAACACAGAAGTTGGAAACTTTCGTGAGGCTGCGGTATCAAATGGGCAACTCGGAACTCTAGCCCTGCGGCAAGGCAACCTCCCAGAAGCAGAACAGCGTTACCGAGAAGTACTGACTACTTTCCAGCAACTCAACGAACCAGCAGCAGAAGCCACGGTTTGGCATCAACTGGGTATGGTGTACGAAGAAGGCAAGCAGTGGGACGCTGCGGAAGATGCCTACCGAACATCAGCACAAATTAAAGAATCTCTAGGAAATCTGGCAGATGCAGCAGATACTTGGCAACAATTAGGCAACCTCAATGACAGTGCTGGCAAACTGGGAGAGGCAGAGGCTTGGTATCGCAAGGCTTTGAAGCAATATCAACAATTAGAAAATCGAGCAAGTGCATCTCTAGTATTAAATAACCTCGCTTTCACACTACAAAACCAACCCCACCGCCTCAGCGAAGCCCGACAATTGGCAGAAGAAGCCTTAGCTATCAAGAAAACCTTAGACCCAGCTGCGGCTAAGATTTGGAGAATCCATAACATCTTGGCAGAGATTGCCGACAAGCAGGGCGACACCACCCAAGCTAAAGAATATCGTCGCCAAGCAAGGCAAGCAAAAGCGGCGTTTGCGGGGACACAGTATGAGTTGCGGAAATATGGGCAGTGGATTGCAAGGGTAGTAGCTGCTGTGGATAATGCACAAATCAGGGAACAGCTAGAAATTGAGATGGAGAATGCCGCAGAAGGTAGGCAAAATCTCTTTGCTGCCATTCGTCGCATCTTAGCCCGCGAGCGAGATGAGAATATACTGTGCGAGCAGTTAAATTTGGAAGATTCTATGATTATCTCCGCTATCCTGCGGGGTATTGCTGACCCTCAATCCCTTGCAGCGTTATTGGCAGAGTGACATTAATATTAATTCGTAATACTTCGACTTCGCTCAGTACAAGTTCGTAATTCGCAGTTCGCAATTACGAAAGTCTGACAGCATATTTACCCCCCTTAATCCCCCCTTGAAAAGGGGGGAAATAAGACAATCTAGTTCCCTCCCCTTTCCAAGGGGAGGGTTAGGGTGGGGTAATCCGAACACTAGCAGCGCCACTACGCAGAATAATCTTCACAAAAAGCTTTCAACCCAATGTGAATAATAATCACCGTCACCGCCACAACTAAAGGAGATAACACATCCCCCGAAAAACCCATCGTTACCAACACTGCACCCAAGCGTTCCACAGCATCCTTATTATCTAAATCACCCCATTTCTTCCACTGCTTATTCAGCATTCCCCCTTCTTGGCATAAATCACTTTTAGCAGCTCGTCCAAATTTCTGCAAAAAACTCCGAGAATTTTCTTGTGTAACTTGTGTAATTGCTGCGGTTTGTTTTACCAGCAATTTTTCATCTGATATTTTATCCTCTCCTTGTTTTTGCTCTGAATCTGGGGCAGAGCGCAGTTCTATTAACTGGCGGTCAATTTCAGCAGAGAGGGCAGTAATTTCTTCGGGGGTAAAGATGCTGTTCATTACTGAGCTTCAAGATAATTCTGTTAAGAATAATCATAGAGTAGTATATGTCATGCACGGCAAAACTGCTGTAGTTGGCGACACATCCAAAAGTGATGACGAGTTGCGAGGAGTCAGATCCCCGACTTCTTAGAGAAGTCGGGGATCTAGCAGCTGGTCTTTTAGGTAAACGAGAGAATGTTTGGCACAAAATTGCTGTTTATAATGCACTTTTAGCAAAATTAAGCTTTGCTTTATAAAACACTTATTTATTTCTTATGTTGATTTATCTTGAAAAAACACTAAAAAATTTTGGGGATTTATGATGTTATGCTGAAAAAAATACGGTTGCGGCTTCATGCAATCTTTGTACTAATTACAACGTAATCTATTTGGCTTATTCATTACGGTTATTATTGCAATTATTATTTAATCTGTTATCTAGCTAGTAAGCAAGCAAATATGAGGTTGCTAATTAAGGCGAAAAAAGATACTGATGCTTTTAGTTTAATTAAATCTTTTTGTCAGTAGCACTCAATTTTCTTTCTTAAATTACTTGAAATAAACAGAATTGTTTATTTAAGTTGTGCTAGTCTTTGTATTAATTCAAGTGTTTCAAAGCGGCAGGTAAATTAGTTGATTTCTGGTGAGTAGAAAAGAAAAAACTAAACCAAGCCGCATTGTTATCACCTTAAGAATGTTCGGAGATTATTTAAATAACTGCATTAATTCGGAGTAAATGTGAGGTTTTTTCTGTAACGAAATTGTCAACTTCTATCGGGCAAATTGCATAAAATACATTATCCTGGAAGCTGAAACTGGCTATGACATTTATCAAGATACAGAACGTTGTCATTAACACCAGCTATGTGGCTGCAATAAACTTAGATAGTCAAACTAGTTTGGGAGAAAAAAGCGTTTCTGTCTTAATAGCTACTCCTAAGTTTCCATTACTCCAGTGGGATACAGTTGCCCAAAATCTCTATCACTACGAATGGATGGAATTCACTGGTCAAGCTGCTAAAGCGCTCCACGATTATTTTACCAATTTCAACAACGTTATTGACCTGCTGCCACAATATCAAGAGTCGGGCGTTGTCTAGTATTTTTTCCAAATCACTACTCGTTATGCTCCTAAATTAGCTGATAACGCCAAAAGCGCCAATTAATCAAAGCTTAATTAGGGCAGTATGTGTCGTGCGGTGTTATTCCAAAAAAAGCATTTAGCTTTTGCAGATAGGGTAGCTACCTGCTTATTAAAACAGATAGCTTTCATTATTGCTAGGCACAGAAATTACTGTTGCTGCGCAATTCACAGTCCCCCAGATTAGTCTATGTCCTATGTCTGCTTATTCCATTGATACTGCCTTAGCGGATTTGGAAATCCAGATCAACAGTTGTGAAAAGGCTTTGATTAAGTTTATAGAGGAGAAAAAAGTGAAGTCAGACAAACCAATTTCCCTTAACAAGATTAACAGACAATTACAACAAAATCCTATAGCCATTGTTGGGATGGCGTCTCTATTTCCGAAAGCGCGAAATTTACGGGAATATTGGCGCAATATTGTTAATAAAATTGACTGTATTACTGATGTTCCTGATACACATTGGAGCGTTAAAGATTACTACGATCCAAACCCCAGAACACCTGAGGATAAAACCTACTGTAAAAGAGGTGGGTTTATTCCTGAGGTTGATTTTAACCCAATGGAATTTGGCATTCCTCCTAGCATTTTAGAAGTCACAGATGTATCGCAACTATTAAGTTTAGTCGTTGCGAAAGAAGCAATGGAAGATGCTGGCTATGGTGAAGCGCGTGAGTTTAGCCGGGAGACTGTTGGGGTAATCTTAGGCGTGGCGATGGCTAAGCAGCTAGGAATGCCACTTTCCGCCCGGTTAGAGTACCCTATTTGGGAAAAAGCGCTGAAAAGCAGTGGTTTATCTGATGAAGATACTCAAAAAATTGTTGAAAAAATTAAAAGCGCTTACGTCAAGTGGGATGAGAATGCATTCCCTGGAATGTTAGCCAACGTAGTTGCAGGTAGAATTGCCAACCGTCTGAATTTTGGCGGGATGAATTGTGTAGTTGACGCAGCTTGTGCTAGTTCCTTTGGCGCTTTGAAAATGGCGATTAGCGAACTAGTTGAGTATCGCAGCGACATGATGCTGACTGGTGGCGTTGATACCGACAACACCATTATGGCTTACATTTCCTTCAGCAAAACCCCGGCTGTTTCTCCCAGCGAGAATGTCAAACCTTTCGATGCTAAATCCGATGGGATGATGCTGGGTGAAGGTATCGGGATGATTGTCCTCAAGCGCTTGGAAGATGCGGAACGGGACAAAGATAAAATCTATGCAGTCATTAAAGGGATTGGTACTTCTAGCGATGGACGCTACAAGAGCATTTATGCTCCCCGCAAAGAAGGTCAAGTCAAAGCCTTAGAACGTGCTTACGAAGATGCAGGTATTTCTCCGGCTACTGTGGGTTTGATGGAAGCGCACGGCACAGGTACAATGGCTGGCGACCCCACAGAATTCGGCTCTTTAAGAGATTTCTTTAACGAACATGATTCCCAGAAACAGCACATTGCTCTTGGTAGTGTGAAGTCGCAAATTGGGCATACAAAAGCGGCTGCGGGTGCAGCAAGTTTAATTAAAACTGCTTTGGCACTACATCACAAGGTATTGCCACCCACAATTAACATTACCGAGCCAAACCCCAAACTCAACATTAAAAATTCCTCATTCTATTTAAATACAGAAACCAGACCTTGGATTCGGGCGGAAGGTGAAGCGCCAAGACGTGCGGGTGTGAGTTCCTTTGGCTTTGGCGGCACAAATTATCACGTGGTTTTGGAAGAATACGGTGCTGAACAAAATCAGCCTTACCGTTTACACAATGCACCTGCGGAAATTCTGCTGTTTGCTGGGACTTCTGCTCAACTTGTGAGCAAGTGTGAAGAAACTTTGGCTAAGTTGCAGTCAAAAGACGGCGAAAGACATTATGCAGAATTGATTCAAGAGTGTACATCTGGTGAAATTCCCCAAGCTGCGGCGAGAGTTGGGTTTGTTGCTGAGAATCTGCAAGAAGCTTGCAAGCTAATGCAAATTAGTCTGGACTGGCTAAAACACAAGGGTTCAGCAATCTCTTGGGAGCATCCCCAAGGAATTTACTTCCGTTCTGCTGGAATGAATTTAGGCGGTAAAGTAGTCGCGCTATTTTCTGGACAAGGTTCTCAGTACTTAGAGATGGGTCGGGAAGTGGTGATGAACTTCCCCGAAATGCGCCGTCTTTACAGCAAAATGGATAGCCTGTTGCTCAAAGATAATTTGCGGCCGTTATCAGAGATAGTGTTTCCTGCACCGACCTTTGAGGAAGCAGAAAAGAATGCTCAAGTCGCGGCTTTACAACGCACAGAATATGCTCAACCCGCAATTGGGGTATTGAGTGCTGGGTTGTATTCCATACTGCAACAAGCCGGTTTTAAATCAGATTTTGTCGCGGGACACAGCTTTGGTGAACTGACAGCTTTATGGGCTGCGGGTGTTTTGAGCGAGCAAGATTACTTATTTTTGGTCAAGGCTAGGGGTCAAGCAATGGCGGCTCCGGAAGACCCAGACCATGATGCGGGAAGTATGCTGGCTGTCAAAGAAAATATCGCCAAGGTAGAAGCTGTCATCAGACATTACCCTCAAGTTGCGATCGCTAATATTAATTCTCCTACACAAGTAGTCTTGGCAGGCCCCACCGCCGAAATCGCTAAAGTTCGCCAAGCATTGCATGACAAAGGCTATGCGGCTGTTTTACTACCTGTATCCGCAGCTTTCCACACACCTTTAATTGCTTTTGCACAGAAATCCTTTGCCATTGCAACTAAGTCTGTCAGCTTCCAAGCTCCGCAAATCCCAGTTTTTAGCAACGTTACTGGACAAAAGTATCCCCAAGAATCCCAATCAATTCAAAAAATCCTGGAAACTCACCTATCAAACTCGGTGTTGTTTAAGCAGGAAATTGAAAATATTTACGCTGCTGGTGGTTACTGCTTTGTAGAATTTGGCCCCCGGCGGATTCTGACTAACTTAGTCAAAGATATTTTAGGCGATCGCCCGCATCTTACGATTTCCTTGAACCCCAGCACTCAAAAGAATAGCGATCGCTCTTTACGAGAAGCGGCTGTACAGTTGCGTGTGGTTGGCTTATCTTTAAAAAATCTCGATCCTTATCAACTACAACCTGTGCTACCTGCACCGGAAAACGAGAAGAAAAAGGCGTTAACTGTAAAGTTAAACGGCATTAATTATGTGTCGGAAAAAACCAAAAACGCCTTTCCTCAAGCTTTGCAAAATGGTCATCAAGTTAAGTTAGCTGCTAGTTCAGAACCCACAGTTACCAGTACCCCAGAAGTCTCTGTACCTGCACCTACAGTTACAAGTATTCCCGAATTCTCTGCATCGTCACCTGCACCTGTGAACATAGAACCTGTAAATCCTATACCTGCACCCATCCAAAGTAACGGACATAAAAAAATTGCCACTGCTCCTACTCCAGTAGTCAACACCGTTACTTATGCTCCTGAACCAACGCCTCAAATGAATCCTGCGACCCTATTACAAATACCTGCCCAGGAATCAAAGATGCAAACACCAGAAAAACCTGTAAATTATCAACGAGTTCTAGAAAGTTTAGAATACCTCCTGTCACAGTTTCAAAACAATCAAAGCGAAAATTTACAAGTTCACGAGCATTATCTCAGTCATCAGATGGAATATGCCAAGACATTTTTCCAACTGATGCAACAACAAAACTCCTTGCTAGCTGAAGCTAAATCTTCACCAGAAACCGCCAAGCTCAAGCAAGTTGTCATGGAAAGCTTAGAACGGAGCATGATGCAGTTTCATTCCCAACAAGGTGAAACTTTACGCATTCATGAGCAATATCTCCAAGAGCAAATCGAATATACGAAAAACTTTTTCCAACTAATTCAGCAAGAGTACTCTCACCTAGTTTCAGGTGAAGAACTCACCCTACCCCAGGTAACACTACCCTTTGTCAGCGAACCTGTTACCGAAGCACCTGTTCCTCCTACCGTCCAAATTGTTGAAACTTTCACTGCACCTGTAGTTGAGCCTGTTGTAAAAAATGGCTCAACTCCCAAAATAGTTGAAACTCAACCTGAGCCTGTAGCTGAGATTCCGGCTCCTCCAGTTGTAGAAATTCCCCCTCAACCTGTAGTTGAGATTCCTGCACCTGTAGCCGAAACTGTCGCCTTCATCCCCGAACCCGCACCTGCACCTACACCTGTAACTGTATCCAGCACCATCGATTTATCTCAATTGGCTACTAACCTGTTAACCATCACCAGTGAAAAGACAGGCTATCCCATTGAAATGTTAGAGATGGACATGGACATGGAGGCAGATTTAGGGATTGACTCCATCAAACGGGTAGAAATCTTAGGCGGATTGCAAGAATTATACCCCGACCTACCCAAGCCAAACTTGGAAGAATTAGCAGAAAAACGTACAATCGGACAAGTTGTTGAGTATCTGCAAACCAACGCTACTGGAAATGTCTCCGTAGTTGTGCAGGGTACTTCAGTACAAGTAACAACGGAAATTCCTCAAGGAGTCACCGCAGTAACAACTGTAATTACTACTCCTGAGCCAGTCGCCCCAGTCACCGCAGTAACAACTGTAATTACTGCTCCTGAGCCAGTCGCCCCAGTCAGCGAAGTAGTCTCCTTCGTCCCCGAAGTAGAAACCACAACTACCACTGATTACGCAGACATCGGTCAAACTCTACTCAACATTACCAGTGAAAAAACAGGCTACCCAGTAGAGATGCTGGAACTGGAAATGGACATGGAAGCCGACTTAGGAATCGACTCCATTAAACGAGTAGAAATCCTGGGGGCGATGCAAGAAATGTACCCCGACTTACCCAAGCCAGACATCGAAGAACTCGGAGACCTCCGCACCATCGGTCAAATAGTTGATTATCTCCAGAAGCTGGCTGGAGGTGAAAAAAAAAAGTATCAGCTTGAGTTTGACGACGAGCCGATAATAGATGTAGAGCATAACGTTCAACGTCTACCCGCCAAACTCAAATACCTTCCCCACCCAGATTACTTAGACTTCAGCTTACCTGAGGGACACATTGGTTTAGTCACCGATGATGGTTCCCTCACCACCTCGGTGGTAGTACAATCCTTAATCGACAAAGGTTGGAAGGTCGTAGTTTTAAGTTTCCCCCAATCAATTGTTCCGCTACAAGCACTTTTACCCCCAAGCGTTACCCGCATCACCCTAGCCGATTTAAGCGAACAACTACTGCAAGATAAATTATCTGCGATCGCAAGTACCATCGGCAGCATTGGGGCCTTCATTCATATTCAGCCAGTATTCCAAGTCAGTCACACAAAGACACTTCCATATATTGAACAAGAAAAGGCGATCGTTAAACACGTCTTCTTCATGGCCAAACACCTGAAAAAATCTCTCAACGAAGCCGCACGTTACGGACGCAGTTGTTTTATTACAGTAGCTCGCTTAGATGGAGCCTTCGGGTTTGAGCATAACACTAACTTTGGAGTCATCGGAGCCGGTTTAGCTGGCTTAACCAAAACCATGAGATGGGAATGGCCTAAAGTATATTCGAGAGCGATCGATATTAGTCCTGCTCTAGATGCTCAACAATCAGCGCAACATATTATTGCTGAGTTGCACGACTCTAATCTTTATCTTAGTGAAGTTGGCTACGGTATTCAGGGAAGAGTTACCCTAATCACTTCATCTGATAAGTAAGGAAATAAGGGAGATAAGGAATAATAACACCTCATCTCCCTCTCTCTTAAACTCTTATTTCTCCGCGTCCTCTGTGTCCTCTGCGGTTCGTTTAAAAATCTTTTTTTCTCACGCAGAGACGCAGCGAAAAGTCGGAGCGCCGGCTTCCGGCGATCTGAACTTTTCAAGACAGAGGCGCAGAGAAGAGAAAACAAGAGAAGAAAGCATTTGTAATTATCTGCGTTTATCAGCGTACCCTGCGGGAAGCCCTTCGGTCTATATCGGCATTTAAAAATAAAATGACAACACAAACACCTATTCGTTCCTCATCAGTTTTTCTTGTTAGCGGTGGAGCTAAAGGTATCACCGCAGAATGCACCATTGAACTCGCCAAAAAACAACCTTGTAAATTCATCCTCTTAGGACGTTCCGAACTATTAGAAACCGAACCAGATTACGCTCAAAATTGTCTTGAAGAAGCTGCATTAAAAAAACGCATCATGGAAAATCTTCTCGCCCAAGGTGAGAAGCCCACACCCATGAGTGTACAAAAAATATATAACAAAATTCACTCCAGCCGCGACATCAAAAAAACCCTCGCAGCTATTCAACAAACAGGCGCTACCGCCGAATATTTGAGCGTAGATGTCACAGATACCCAAGCATTAAAAGAAAACCTAGCGGCTGTTGTTAACCGCATGGGGCCAATTACAGGCATCATACATGGTGCAGGAAACTTAGCTGATAAGCTAATTGAAAAGAAAACAGAACAGGATTTTGAAAAGGTTTACACTGCCAAAGTTCAAGGATTAGAAAACCTTTTAGACTGCGTTCCTGCTGAACAACTTCAGCATTTAGTTTTGTTCTCCTCCATAACAGGATTTTACGGTAATATCGGTCAGTCCGATTATGCGATCGCCAACGAAATCCTTAACAAGTCAGCGCATTTGATGAAACAGTACTACCCTAACTGTCATGTAGTAGCGATTAATTGGGGCGGCTGGGATAGTGGAATGGTAACACCAGAACTCAAAAAAGCGTTTGCAGAAAGGGGAATTGATATTATTCCTGTGGAAGTGGGGACAAAGATGTTAGTCAAAGAACTACATCCCAAGAATCATGAAACTACCCAATTGGTAATTGGTAGCCCTCTAATTCCACCACCTGCACCTCTAGATCCAGAACTAAAAACTTATCAAATTCGTCGCCGGATTGTAGTAGAAGCTAATCCTTTTTTAATGGATCATGTAATTGCTGGTTATCCAGTAGTTCCAGCTACCTGTGCGATGTCATGGATGATTAATGGTTGTGAAGAAGTTTATCCAGGTTATAGATATTTCAGTTGCAAAGATTTCAAAGTTTTGAAAGGAATTACCTTTAATGAATCTGTAGCCAGCGAGCATATTTTGCAACTGAAAGAAATTGCTAAATCTGACGGAGAGTTCATTGAATTTCAAACAACTATCTTTAGTAAAACTCCTGCTGGCAAAACTCATTATCACTTCACTTCTACTATCAAACTGGTGCGAAAATTACCTGATGCACCTATGTATGATGGCATAAATCTCACTGAGGATAATATCATTACCGCTACTGGTAAAGATTTTTATCAGAATGGCCCATCTACATTATTTCATGGCCCATGTTTTCAGAAAATTCAAAGAGTTATAAACATTAGCCCCGAAAAAATTACGACAGAATGCTTTTGGGAACAAATCACCGAACAACAACAAGGACAGTTTCCAATTCATTGGCATAATCCTTACGCAACTGATTTGAGTACACAACCTTTATGGATATGGTTAAGCCATTTTCATGAAGAAGTTTGTTTACCTGGACAGTTAACACATTCAGAACAGTATAGAGCAATACCAGTCAATGAAACTTTTTATGTCTCTTGTGATATTAAAGAGAAAAAAGGCACTGGTTTAACTGCCGATTTTATCCTTCACGATCGCGAAGGGAAATTATACTCACGTATCTTAGGAGCTAAGGCTGTTGTTGTGCCGATGAGTTTGCTACAACCTAAGTAATTGGTTTTGTGACAAAAATAGCATTTCCTTGATGTATTATAATCAATTTGAAATGCTATTGAACAATAAGATCCCCGACTTCTTAAAGAAGTCGGGGATCTGAAGCCAACTAAAAGCGTAAATCCTGTCATGTTCGGGGAATCTAATTGATGCGGTTTTATTTTTAATTAACCGCTAAGAGTGCCAAGGGGATAAGAGTGAGGAATAGAGATAATATCCCCTTTTATTTAATACCCCAACGAGGATATCAGCAGTGGAAAAAATAGCTATTATTGGATTATCATGCCTCTTTCCCGATGCCAATAATCCTGAACAGTTTTGGCAAAACCTTACAAATGAGAAAGATTCGACTTCAGCTACTACTATTGCAGATTTGGGTGTAGATCCCACAATATTTTACGAGCCAATTAAGGGACAACCGGAAAAAATATATTTTCTCCAAGGTGGATTTATTCGTAATTTTGAATTTGATGCCAGCGAATACAATCTACCTCCGGAGTTGGTTGACAGTTTGGATAATTCTTTTAAATGGTCGCTGTATGCGGCTAAACAGGCGATTCAGCACAGTGGTTATTGGGGAAATCAAAAAGTTCTCTCAAAATGTGGGGTAATTTTGGGGACTTTATCCTTACCCACGAAGATGTCTAATCAATTGTTTGCCCCAATTTACCAGCAAACGATTCAACCTGCGATCGCAGAACTTTTACAAGATGAAAATTTCCGGTTGGCTGCGTTACCAACAACAACCAAGGCTTCACCATATAATGCGATGATAACCGGCTTTCCAGCCGCGCTCGTCTCTCAAGCATTTTCTTTGTCCAGTAATCATTTTTGTATAGACGCTGCTTGTTCGTCATCATTTTATGCGATTAAAATGGCCTCGCATTACTTGCAAACACGCAAAGCTGATGTGATGTTAGCTGGGGCGATTAGTTGTGTAGATCCCCTGTTTTTACGAATGTTATTTTCTGGGATTCATGGTTATCCCGAAAATGGTATTAGCCGTCCTTTAGATAAGTCTTCTCGTGGCTTAATTACCTCCGATGGCATTGGGATGGTGATGCTGAAGCGCTACAGCGATGCTGTCAGAGATGGCGATAAAATTCTTGCCACAATTGCTGGTAATGGACTCTCTAATGATGGCAAAGGTAAGCATTTATTGAGTCCTAATTCCAAAGGACAAATTCTCGCTTTTGAACGAGCATATCATGAAGCGCAACTTAGCCCCAAAGACATTGATTATATGGAGTGCCATGCTACGGGGACATTATTAGGAGATACCACAGAATTTAGCTCTATAGAAACTTTTTTTGGTGAACATCAAGCATCGCCTTTGGTGGGTTCTACTAAAGCTAATGTGGGTCACTTATTAGTAGCGGCTGGTATGGTTGGCTTGGCTAAGGCGATTTGTAGCATGAATGCTGGTGTGATTCCAGCAACTATTAACGTGAGTGAACCGATTGGTTCTGAAAATAGTGTCATTTCTGACAAAAATATTGTGAGAACTGCGACGACATGGCCAAATAATTCGCCAGTTAAACGTGCAGCTTTAAGCGCTTTTGGTTTTGGCGGAACTAACTCGCATCTGATTCTGGAAAAGAAGCATGAAGTGTAAAGAAATCAGGAACATTTAAACGCCGATATAGACACGAAGTGGCTTCCCGCAGGCAAGAACTCTAGATTTTTTGTGAACATCTTCTCTCTTTCTTTTCTTCCTTCGTGTCCTTCGCGTACTTTGCGGTTCGTTGTGAATTTATTAAAAAACTAACCACAAAGACACGAAGGACACAAAGGTAAGAGTATTTAAGAGAGATTTAGCGTAAGTACTTTGAGATTGCTGTAACAAGCAAATAAATCTCTGAAAAATATTTCATACTTTATCCTTCAAACTTTAGTTAGCGTAATTAAACAATGTTTGAACAAGAAATACAATCATCTAAAATTGCCATTGTTGGCATGGATGCCTTTTTTGGTGAATGTAAAGATTTAGATGCTTTTGAACGTACTATTTATGACGGCAAACAGCATTTTATTCCCTTACCGTCTCAAAGATGGTATGGCATAGACGAGAAAGCAGATTTACTCAAAGAATACGGGTTACCAGATGGGAAAGCACCTCTGGGCGCATATATCCAAGATTTTGCCCTTGATACTTTAGCTTACAAAATTCCCCCCAATGAAGTAGAACAACTGAATCCGCAACAACTGTTACTGTTAACAGTGGCAGATGGTGCATTGAAGGATGCAGGAATTCAAGAAGGGGGAAATGTCGCTGTAATTATTGCGGCTGAAGCAGATTTGTCTGTTCACCAGCTACAGCAAAGATGGAATTTATCGTGGCAAATTAAAGATGGTTTAAATGCTGCGGAAATTGCTTTGCCTGCGGATAAAATTACTCAGTTGGAAACTATTGTTAAAGATAGTGTTCACCATCAAGTAGATATTGGTGAATACCTGAGTTACATCGCCAACATTATGGCGAGTCGGATTTCTGCGCTGTGGAATTTTACTGGCCCATCATTTACAATGACGGCGGTGGAAACCTCTGCTTTCAAAGCTTTGGAAGTAGCACAAATGCTACTCATGACTGGGGAAGTAGACGCTGTTGTCGTTGGTGCTGTCGATTTAGCTGGCGGGATAGAAAATGTCTTGCTGCGTAGCCAATGGGGAACGGTGAATACTGGCGCTAATACCTTAAGCTATGACCAAAATGCTAATGGCTGGACGGTTGGCGAAGGTGCAGGTGCAGTTGTTCTCAAGCGTTATGATACTGCCAAAGCTGCGGGCGATCGCATCTACGCGGTGATTGATGCTATCAGTATTGGTCAAGCTTCCTCTACTTCTGTAGATGCAGATACGATTAACCAAGTCTGCCAAACAGCTTTCCAAATGGCGGGAATTCAGCCGACAGCAGTTAACTATGTAGAAGTGGTTGCTAGTGGTTTTCCCCAGGAAGATGAAGCGGAAATTGCGGGGATGCTTCAGGCTTATCCCTCTGTAGGCGATGGTTTACATTGTGCGATTGGTAGTGTGAAGTCCAATATTGGGCACACCTATGTAGCATCGGGAATTGCTAGCTTAATTAAAACGGCTTTGTGTCTCTATCACAACTATATTCCTGCTACGCCCAACTGGTCTGGTGTGAAAACACCGCAAGTATGGCAAGGTAGTCCTTTCTTTGTGGCGACAGAATCTAGACCTTGGTTTCTCCATAAAGATAGTACCCACAGAATCGCCGCTATTAATGGTATGGGTTGTGATGGTACTTGTGCCCATGTCATCTTGTCGGATGAACCAGACCAAATCAATCACAGCAGCAAGTATCTACAGCAAAGGCCGTTTTATCTATTCCCTTTAGCAGCTGATGACCGTTCATCTGTACTAAATCTGTTAAATAACCTCCAACAAGAAATTGAGAATTCTGAGTCTCTATCTGATGCTGCTAGCCAAAACTTTGTCAAATTTCAGCAGCATTCTACAGCCAATTACACCCTAGCCATTACCGGACGCAACAAAAAGGAATTACTTAAAGAAATCGCCTCAGCGCAAAAAGGTGTAAATACCGCCTTTGAACGGGGTACTGATTGGCAAACACCTATAGGTAGTTATTTTACCGCCAAACCACTGGGTAAAGAGGGTTCAGTTGCATACGTTTATCCGGCGGCTGTCAATTCTTATGTGGGTATTGGTCGGACTCTCTTCCGGCTGTTCCCTAATCTGCAAAATGAACCCTTCGTTAAGAGTCTGTATAAACGAGTCTCAGATGTAGAGAAACTGGTTTTTCCCAGAAGCTTACATAAGTTATCTACCAGAGAACTAGAAACGCTAGAGAAGAAATTGCTGGATGATTCCCTAGCAATGTTTGAAGCGGAAATGTTTTTTACTAGGTTAATCACCACAGTAATCCGCGATCGCTTTCAAGTCAAACCCAAATATGTGTTTGGCTATAGCCTTGGTGAAACCAGCATGATGGTTGCCCAAGGCGTTTGGAGTGATTTCTTTGCTGGAAGTAACAGCTTTAACTCTTCAGCTTTATTTGGCGATCGCTTATCTGGCCCGAAAAACGCTGTGCGTGAGTACTGGAACTTACCACCAGCCTCCGATGCTTCAGACAATAACTTCTGGGCTAATTATGTACTCATGGCTACCCCAGACAAAGTAAGAGAATGTCTAAAAAATGAGAGTCGCGTTTATTTAACGCAGATTAATACACCAGAAGAAGTATTAATCGCCGGCGAACCAGCAGCTTGTCAGCGCGTGATTAAAGCCTTGGGCTGCAACTCCTTCCCTGCCCCCTTCGACCATGTAATCCATTGTGAAGCCATGCGATCGGAGTACACGGAGTTAGTAAAACTCAACACTTTACCAACTCAGGAGATTCCTGGAATTACTTTTTATTCTGCTGCTGGGTATAAACCCATCACAGTTAACAGTGAAGTAGTAGCCCATAGTATCGCCACCGGACTCAGCCAACAACTTGATTTTCCTCGCTTAGTTAACCGCGTTTACGCCGATGGAGTCAAAATTTTTATCGAAGCCGGTGCTGGTGGGGTCTGTTCTCGCTGGGTAGGTAAAATTCTTGAAGGAAAAGAACACATCACCGTTTCTCTGAATAGAAGAGGTATGGATGACCATACTTCTATAGTCAAAGCACTAGCTAAATTACTCAGCCATAAAGTTAAGTTAGATATCTCATCTCTTTACAACCTCACCCAAGAAACGGCAAATCACAGTAAACTAACCCAACGAAACATTACATTAGGCAGTAACTCAATTACTGCCACAATTTTGAGTGAAGAGAATCGCCAAATTTTCCAAAATCTAGTTAGCAACCCACAAAACAAATCCTCCACAGTTGATTATTTCAGAGTAAATCCTGTCATCAACTCCCTGAATATTCCAGTGGTAATTGCTACCAACAATAAACCAAGCAATGATATTTTACTGCCAACAAATCAACCAGAAGAAATCGCAGAGAAAAATATCATGGAACACGGTTTAGTCTCAACGGAACAATTACAATCCTTTGAGATAACTACCACTCCTCAACAAGCAACTCAGCCTAGTTTCCCTACACAAAATATAACTCGCAAACCTGTCCAAACTATCCGTATGCTCGATTTAAATAAGACTCAATATCAAAAGCTCAATGCTAACAATGCCAATTTGACCAAATCCCATACAGCCTTCTTACAATCTCGACAAGACTTTAGCAAGCAAATGAGCGAAATCATTCAATTGCAATTAGCTTGTGCCCAAAATTTACTCAATGAAGAATGAAGCCTGAAATTACTCTCTAATCTTTCTTCTCTCTGTGTTCTCTGCGCCTCTGTGGTTCGTTAAAAAATTCTCGCAACTCAGAACTCACGCAAAGGCGCATAAACACGAAGTCGTTTCCGTTGGCGCAGCCTCTCGTAGAGAAGGGTAGGGTAGGCGCAAAAGTAAGAGTTTTCTATGCCAATTCATCACCCTTAATACTTTATAAACCATTGCTTAGAAATCGAGGTATAACTAGCGTGACCACTGTAGATACGCCACTAAGTAAACACGAAAACGGACTAGGATTTACCTGCTATTCTTATGGACAAAATCTCATTTGGAAAGGTTCCCTAGATTGCATATCTTTTGATCAACAAGGCATAGTAGATAAATTTCTATCCTTAGAACAACCTTGTTATATCGTCAACGTGTCAGGGAAAATTGGTGTTACCAATGTAGGGTATTTATGCCCAGTTGATAGCACTGTAACTGCACCAGTAGAACTTTTAGCATCCATCCCACCAATTAAAATTCAACAATTAGGAGACCCTAGTTTTCTCTCCTTTTATGGAGTGAGATATGCCTATGCTACTGGTGCAATGGCTGGGGGTATTTCTTCCGAGGAAATGGTAATTGCACTCGGAAAAGAGAAAATTTTGAGTTCATTTGGTGCAGGCGGTTTAACTCCCGAAAGATTAGAAGCTGCTATCAACAAAATACAACAAGCCTTACCACAAGGCCCCTATGCTTTTAATTTAATTCACAGCCCCAATGAACCAATGGTTGAACGCCGGGCTGTAGATTTATTCCTCAAATATGGCGTGAAAGTAGTCGAAGCATCGGCATTTCTTGACTTAACTCCCAACATTGTTTATTACCGCGTTGCAGGATTAAGTTTGAATGCAGCTAATCAAATTGAAATCAAAAATAAAGTCATTGCCAAAATTTCTCGTAGAGAAGTAGCTACCAAATTCCTCCAACCACCACCACCCAGAATCCTTAAAGAACTGCTTGAACAAGGATTAATTACTGAGTTACAAGTAACCCTAGCAGCCCAAGTTCCAATGGCAGATGATATTACCGTCGAGGCTGATTCTGGCGGTCATACAGATAATCGTCCTCTGGTTTGTCTGTTACCTTCCATCATGGCTTTGAGAGATGAAATTCAGGAACAATATCATTACTCACAACCAATTAGAGTCGGAGTAGCAGGCGGAATTGCTACACCACAATCAGCTTTAGCTGCTTTTATGATGGGTGCAGCTTATGTAGTCACAGGTTCAATTAATCAATCTTGCGTTGAATCTGGTGCTTGCGAACATACTAAAAAATTACTTGCACAAGCTGAAATGGCTGATGTAATGATGGCTCCCGCCGCCGATATGTTTGAAATGGGAGTGAAATTACAAGTTCTCAAACGGGGTACAATGTTCCCGATGCGCGCGCAAAAATTGTATGAGTTATACCGGACTTATGACTCAATTGAAGACATTCCCCTAGCTGAAAGAGAGAAATTAGAAAAACAAGTTTTCCGTAAGACGATTGCTGAAGTTTGGGAAGGAACTGCTGCTTATTTATCCCAAAGAAATCCGGAAAAACTTGGCAAGGCAGTAAATAATCCCAAATTAAAAATGGCTGTGATTTTCCGCTGGTATTTAGGATTATCTTCCCGTTGGTCTAATACTGGCGAAAAAGGACGAGAAGTTGATTATCAAATTTGGTGCGGCCCGGCGATGGGTAGCTTCAATGACTGGGTGCGCGGTACTTATTTAGCTGAACCCCAAAACCGCAAAGTTGTTGATGTTGCTAATCACTTAATGACTGGTGCAGCATTTTTATATCGCATACAAAGTTTAAAATTTCAAGGTTTGCAAATTCCCGATTATTACAGTCAATATCGCCCAGCTAGTTCTACATTGGAGATGTAAAAATGAATTCAAAACATTCTTATAGTGCAGCAGATATTCAAGTATGGTTGGTGTCTAATTTGGCTGAATTGATAGGGGTAGAAACTGACGAAATAGATGTCCACGAACATTTGGAAAACTACGGTTTGGATTCAGCCCAAGCAATGATTCTCGTCAGCAAATTAGAGAAAATGCTGGGATTCCAACCGTCTCCTTTGCTGTTGTGGCATTACCCAAATATTGCTGCACTTTCTCAACGTTTAGCTGAAGATTTACCGGAAGAGTCAGCAATTCAAGACACAACTACTGCCTCTGTTAATACTCCTGTCCAGACTTTAGATTTAAACGCCGAGGTAGTTCTTGACCCCATCATTCGTCCTGACGCTTTACCTCCAGTCTCAATAACTGAGCCAAAACACATCTTTTTAACTGGTGGTACAGGCTATTTAGGAGCATTTATCATTCGGGAACTGCTACAGCAAACTAATGCAGATATCTACTGCTTAGTACGGGCGGCTAATCCTCAAGAAGGTAAGAGCAAATTAGTAAAGAATCTCGAAACTTACGCCATTTGGGACGAAAAATATCAATCAAGAATTGTCCCAGTTGTCGGTGATTTAGCTCTACCATTGTTGGGTATGGGTGCGGAACAGTTCCAAATTTTAGCTGCCAATATTGACACGATTTATCATAGTGGTGCTTTGCTGAACTATGTTTTTCCCTACTCAGCATTGAAAGCCGCTAATGTGTTGGGAACTCAAGAAGTATTGAGATTAGCTAGCCAAATCAAACTCAAGCCTGTACATTACGTTTCTAGTGTGGCGGTGTTTGAATCACCTGCTTATGCTGGCAAGGTGGTTAAAGAGCAAGATGACTTTAATCATTGGGAAGGTATTTTCCTCGGTTACTCCCAAACAAAATGGGTAGCGGAAAAGTTAGTTAAACTTGCGCGCGACAGAGGTTTACCTGTAACTATCCACAGACCACCATTAATTTCTGGAGATAGCGAGACAGGTATTTGTAACACCCATGACTTTATCAACTTGATGGTCAAAGGCTGCCTACAAATGGGATATTTCCCAGATGTGGAATATATGATGGATATGTCTCCTGTAGATTATGTTAGCAAAGCCATTGTTTATCTATCAATGCAGCCATCATCTATAGGTAAAGCATTCCATTTGCAACATCCCCAACCTGCACCATTGAGTACTTTAATTAAATGGGTGCAATCATTTGGTTATCCAGTTAAGGCGATTCCTTATGAACAATGGCAAGCAGAGTTGATCAATAATGTCTCTTCTGTAGACAATCCTTTATATACACTGCGACCATTTTTGTTAGAACGTTGGTCTGATGAACAATTAACAATTCCAGATTTGTATCTGCAAGCAAGAAGACCACACATTAGCTGTCAGGAAACTCTACAAGCACTCGCTGGTAGTTCTATTGTCTGCCCGCCAATCAGTTCGGAAATGTTTATGACCTATACTGCGTATTTGATTCAAACTGGTTTTTTGAATGTTGCGTAGTCGTTAATAGCCCAATACGGTTCAGTTAAGGGTCATTGTAGGTTGAGGCTTTGCGAAATCCAACAAACCCCGCACTTAGGTTGGGTTTCGTTCCTCTACTGATTAAAGTGTGGAATGTGGGTTAAATCTTTCTTTAAAATCTTGAATGAGTAAATCAAGCACAAAAGGATCGTTACAAGCATGATGCAATTTAGCAGCAAAAGGAATAAAAAGTTGATCATTTTGCCAATAGCGTTTACCAAAATAAAAATAGGGATGACCGATAATTTCGCTGCTTCGCCAATGTAAAGTTAATCCAGTAAATTGTAAATTGGGTAAATTACCTATAAAATAAGAAAGTAAAAATGTTTCTACTTTGGCTCTTTCACCTTTTCCGTTTCTTATTTGGTCTAATTTTTGTCGATATTGAATAATGAAATCTTGGTAACTTGTTTGGCTAACATTTTCTAACAACATTTCCGAGAAACGTTCTTGTCCTCCCACTGCTACTGGAATCATTACGGGAGGATTATCTAGAATAAACCACTGGTTTTTAATAAGTCGTAGATTAAAACAAAAATGATTTTTAAGACTTTGAACTAAATGCCAAGTTAAAAAACTAAAGAAGGTTGCTCCTTTTATGGGATTTGTTTGATACATTTTATAAGCATCAGTAACATCAAGTTGAATTGTTATATCAACACAAGGAACTTGAATGACATTTGGATCGGTAAAAAAATCTAAAGACCAATTTAGATAACCTTCTTTGGCTTTGTCATCTAATAATCTTGATTGATATTGATTGGGAATAATCATAAGTTGTATTGACCCTAAATAATCTCACAAACGGCAATAGTAGCTGTAGAATACCATCAGGAGAGTAAGAACTATGCAGACAACCAATACCAGCACAGTTAAAAATATTTTAGACTACTTACCTGAGCGTATTAGACAGGCAATAGAGGAATACTCCAAAGAAACTCAACTTCCTCCTGAATTGGTGATTAAGTTAGCGATCGCTCACTTTTTAGATGTAGACTCTGTAACTTTTAACGATTGTAGAATTGATTCACCAGGGGAACTGAGAGAACAGAATAAAATTCTTAAGATTCAGCTAGCAGCTAAGGAATAACGCCTTTACAGTAATTTAAATCACTGAAATTCTCTGTAAGTACTGGGTTTTTTAGGTAAATAAGGTACATAGATAGAGAAAAATGTTGTACCCTTTCGAGAATCTGCACCGGAAAATTGTGGATGCACTACCCCTACAACATAATGGTTAGGTGAAATAATTCTATTTATTGATAGGCGATCGCACATCTACATTGCAACTATTCTATAAGCTAAAAGTACATTCAGTTAGCTAACTCTTCCATGCAGCAGTCAACTCAAGGCGATAACCGTGATTTTTTCCGCCAGCTTTTAACCCTGGCTGCAATTATCGGCGCTTTCGTTGTCAACGTAGTATCTAACATTTTTCCCCTGAATGGACTCAGTATTGGGCAAATTTCCAATACTTTGTTCAAAAATGTTTTGATTATCCCTGCTAACTATGCATTTGCTATTTGGGGATTAATTTATCTCGGTTTGTTTGCTTTTGGAATTTACCAAGTTCTCCCCAGCCAGAAAGATGATTCAGATTTACGCAATACAGGATATCTCTTAATAATTGCCTCTATTGCTCAAAGTATTTGGGTATACCTCTTCCTCTCTCGGCTGTTTGCTCTTTCTGTTGTCGCAATGTTGTTGATTTTGCTACCGCTAATTAGTGTTTATTTGCGGTTGAATATTGGCAACAGGTC
This sequence comes from Nostoc sp. 106C, assembly GCF_002154725.1. Taxonomy (GTDB): domain Bacteria; phylum Cyanobacteriota; class Cyanobacteriia; order Cyanobacteriales; family Nostocaceae; genus Aulosira. The sequence continues at coordinate 64,600 of NZ_MTAW01000147.1, forward strand.
TGGATCTCGAAATAAAAAGTTGTTTATCCACGAGCCTATTAGTATTTATCTGAGTTGGATTAGCGTTGCAACTATTGTCAATGTAGCCTGTGCTTTATATTTCCAGGGTTGGAATGGTTGGGGTATTTCTGCTGAAGTGTGGACTGTGATTCTATTGTTGGTAGCAACTGCAATTGCTGTAGCCATTGTCATCCAGCGCCGAGATATTGCTTATGCGGGAGTAACAACGTGGGCAATTTTGGCGATCGCAATCAAGCACTGGAACAACCCAATACTGAGAAATGTGGCACTAGCTTTGGTAATTGCCCTGACCGTCATCGCCATCATTAAAAGTTCCCGTCCCCAAAACAATATTAATGAGTAGACAGAAATTTTCTTACCAATGCCCAATGCCTAATGCCCAATTTAATATTGCCAGCACTTCAAATCCCAACCAAAACCGCCTACAGCTACAGCAGCAACATAATTGTCGGCAGGTACTAGTTCTAGTAGGCTCCAGTCTTTAATCATCTTTAACTTAGCTGGTTCTGAAGGAGTTAGGGAGACTTCTATTTTCTCTAGCTGTGCTATTCCCTCGCCTGTGGCTTTTAAATAGGCTTCCTTACAAGTCCAATAGCGGAAAAATACTTCTGGTCTTTGCTCAGGAGGTAGCGATCGCACTAGATCGTATTCTCTCGGTAAAAAGAACCTTTGAGCCAGGGATTCCAAATCGGTTATCGGGCGGATGTATTCTAGGTCTATCCCAATTTGGCGATTTTTACTAACCGCGCACAGAGCTAAATCGTGGGAGTGAGATAAATTAAACGCTAATCCACTGTCGGCAAATTCATGCGCTAAGAATGGTTTGCCACGGGCTTCATAATCAAACTGCACCTCTTGCGGAGCAATAGCTAAATAACGACCCAATATAGCCCTTAGGCTACCACGACCAGCAATGAAACGTTGGCGATGCTCTTGAAAATAGAATCTTTGAGCACGAGCAGATTCATCGTCAGAGAGAGTTGCAGCCAAGTTTTCCAACGTTGGTTCTGGTTGGTCGAGGTGTATTCGCCAGATATGGACATCATTCGGCAACAAAGTTACATTTGTCGGCGCAGGGAGCCATAAATACTTAGGAGCAGTCATCAAGCTAGAACATTAAGTGTGTGGGAAATGAAGCCATTTTACTCTTTATTGTCCTGTTCGCTTTTGCTCAATCCACTGCAAGATCCGATTCCACGCCCACCAAGGGTCTGGGTCTTGGGCTTGGCGCTGACCTTCGCTACTATTCAAATAGCCAATATGTCCACCGTAACGGGTAAGTAGTAAATCTATCATAGGATTGCTAGCACTGGCAGCTTTCAATTCAGGGATGATGGCTGGGTGAAAAAATGGGTCATCGGCGGCATATATTATCAACGTGGGCTTTGAGAGATGGGGCAGTAATGGTAAAGCACTGCTAGCTTGGTAATACGCTTCTACAGTGGGAAAACCCAGCCTCTCAATTACCAGTTCCTTGTCGAAATTCCAAATACTGGTTGCTCGTTTGATTGCTTCTGGATCAATGCTACCGGGATGAGCATCATGTATCCGCCACGCTAGTTCTTTCAAATTCCGCGTTATCCCTGCCTCGAAATATTTGCCAAAGGGGTCTTTAACTAAATAAGATAGCGATCGCACAGAATCCAAGTTCGGACAAATTACTGCACCACCGCCAATGTCACTGGATTTGATTCCTAAATCCTCATCACCCCTAGTTAGCTCTACAGCAGCTTTTAGCCCCCACAGCGCCAACTGTCCCCCTAAAGAAAACCCCACAAACCAAAATTGCTTCGGACACCCCATTGATGCTGCTGCTGCGGCAAGGCGGACAAAATCTTCTCCTTCGTACAAACCATCGGATGTTAAAGTCGGTGACAACTCCGCTGTCTTACCGTGGGCACGCCAATCAAATAACACCACAGCATACCCTTGAGCATAGGCCTTACGTCCGAAGAGTCTCAAATTCCATTCCTGACCCAACTCTCCTGTAATACCATAGGTACCTATAATCGTACCGTGAGCTTTTTCTGGTATTGCCACCCAACAAAAAATTGGCACACCTTGCCCACCAATCAATACTGTTTTATGATAATGCGGTTCTGGATGTTGAATTGTACTTTCCCAATAACGGCTGCCCCACAAAGCGGTGAATATAGTCATTGCTACACCATTTTGTAATAAACGAGCCGGATTGTAGGGAGCGTGACACATCATATAAGAAATTTCGTGTACTTTAGGATAGATTTGCAAATCCTGTTATCTTAAGGTTTATGTTAGATTTAAAATCTTTTTTATAATCAATACAGCAATCTTTGTATCTACCAAAGGTTCTTATTTATCCTTAATAAGTAGTAATAATTTTTTAAGAATGCCGAGGATTCTTGTCATAGACGATGACCCAGCAATTTCAGAACTCGTTGCCGTCAACTTGGAAATGGCTGGCTACGATGTTAGTCAAGCGGAAGACGGGATTAAAGGTCAGGCGCTAGCTCTCCAGCTACAACCGGACTTGATCATGCTCGATTTGATGTTGCCGAGGGTAGATGGATTTACCGTCTGCCAACGCTTGCGTCGGGATGACCGCACAGCGGAGATTCCGGTGTTAATGCTGACGGCTTTAAGCCAAACACAAAATAAAGTGGAAGGCTTCAACGCCGGAGCAGACGACTATCTGACCAAACCCTTTGAAGTAGAAGAAATGCTGGCACGAGTGCGGGCACTATTGCGGCGCACTGACCGTATTCCTCAAGCGGCAAAGCATAGTGAGATTCTTAATTATGGACCATTGACCCTCGTTCCCGAAAGATTTGAGGCAATATGGTTCCATGAGACAGTAAAACTGACTCACTTGGAATTTGAGTTACTTCATTGCTTGCTCCAACGCCACGGACAGACAGTTTCTCCTAGCGAAATCCTGCGGGAAGTTTGGGGCTACGACCCAGATGATGACATTGAAACGATTCGAGTACATATTCGCCACCTGAGAACCAAACTCGAACCAGACCCCCGTCATCCCCGTTACATCAAGACAGTGTACGGTGCTGGATATTGTCTTGAGTTACCCAGCCTACCTCCATCCGCTGAAGGAGCCTCAACATCAGTTGTTGAGTGAAATCAGGGTAAACTCCTTTACCTCAGCCATAAATTGGCACTCTGTTCTGTACAACTTAGCGAGTGCCAATAAGGATGTTGTGTCTTAAATTGGTGTCAAATTAGCAAATACTGCTTGTAGTTAAGCTCTTCATTTGCTCAAACCTGACAATAACTCACAGTAAGTATTTCAACCTCTCTAGGCACTGAAATCCTTTGATACTTTGTGTGTAACTGACTTACTCTCTTCATCATCTAAGAAAGGCAGAGGGCATAAGGCAGAGGGCAGAAGGGAAGAATTTATTTTCCTTCTGCCAAAAGGGTCTCAAGCCCATAAATGCCCTATGACGCCAGTTGCCTCACCACGGCACTGGCTCGCCTATGCCAAATTCACTCACTTTTAGCTTTCTTACTAAAAATTCGATAGTAAAGCCACGTGCTGGTTTCTTTCACAGGAAAAAGCAGGTATGTTAAAGGATTGATCGTCACAATAATATTGCGGAAGTCTCGCCGTGCTAAAAATAGAATGGCACGAGCTACTTGCTGTGCTGACATGACTCCGTAAGGATTGAGTTGACTTTTAAACGGCCCAAGAATTAACTTGCGAATTATACAATCCCCATCTAAGCGCTTCAGCGTCACAATATCCCCTAGGGCGCGTTTGCTAAGTTCATAAAGGGGACTTAACGCTGGAGATACTTCCGCTTCAGAAGTGTTGACCCAGATTTCTTTCGTTGCTTTTGATTGTGGCCCTGTCACAGTTGTTATAAATATATCCATCAACCGCAACGCCGAAAAAGTATTTACTTCATAGGAGGAATTAATCGCCTCTGGTGTACGGCTAGTATAGACATTGATTCCGTGATTAAGAATCAAAATATCAACTTTCTCTAAACTATCTCTCAAATCTGCTTCCTTACCCAATTCCCAAGAAATTATTGCTACCTTATCTTGCGTCTGTAATTTTTCTGGATGAGTAGTTAATGCTACTACCTTAGCATTATGTTTGGTAAGTTCAGTAGCCAATGCTTGCCCTAAAGCACCTGACGCGCCAGTTAAAGCTACGGTCTTACCCTTAAGGGACAATCCTGTGCCTAATATGGTATCTACTAAGGGAAATACACCGCTGTAGTAAGCGTTGACATCATCAAAATGATGTCGCCAGTGATAAGACCGATTCACCCACCAAAGCGATGGAATGGTTTCCAATGGCCCGGGGAGGTGGTTGAAGTCTGTGTCAATTTTCCCTTGGAAATAGCGCAGAGACGCACCATACAAGAAGGTAAAAGCATAGGTTACTCCCAGCCAAAAACCTAATTGCTGGAGAAATAAAGCAATTACCATCAATATCACTACCAGTAGACTTGACTCTAAAATGTCATGATATAGCTGAGACTCTTGGTAAGTTTTCAGAGAAACTATCGATAAATCCCGGCGATATGCCATGTGGTGCTTGTTGTGCAATTTACCCAACCAACTCACCTGGTGACACAAGGCATGATATATATCTCTCAATACCTCAGCCAATAACAGCGAGAATAATCCCCAAATAGCAAACTGTAAGCAGGTATTTACTAAATCCCAATTAATTTGTAATTGGCCCTCAATCCCAGGCAAGCCAAGAGCTAATATATTCATCGTGATTTTGCTGTACTCGTTTTTTGTAACCATTCTTCATAATCTAATAAGAGTAGTTTAAGGTCGAGTTACAGAGCAAGCTAAAATCAAACTGCGTAAAAGTTTTTTCCCAAAGGCGATCGCTAATTGGCTGGACAGTGGGTGAAAATATCGGGCAATGCTCTATTGTGCTTTGAGGCGACACATTAGCGTCTCATATTTCAGAAAAAGTTGAGATGCCAAATAACAGCATATAATAGGCGATCGCACTGTGCAAATTAACTCAGTTGAGAGATTGCTGCTTGCATAGCTGTAGTTATTACACTTTTTGGCATGGTGCTAGTAATTTGCTGACCTTGTTGCAGCAAAAACTGTTTGAAAAAATGATCTTTATTGGCTTCAGTGAGAATCACTTGTTGAATTAGTTCAGCTTGCTGATTAGATGTAGTTGCGACACTCTGTCCTTGGAGTTGATTCAAAAGATTTTGAGCTTTTGCATTAACTGCATCTAAATTACCACCATTAGCTACAATGCTGCGAACTTGACCAGCTGCTTCATCGTAATCAATTTGCCCAGAACCAGCAAGGTTGGTAATGGTACTACCACTAATGAAAAAACTATTACCAAAAGGCTGCTTACTATAACCTTTCAAGGCTTCTGCCTGATCTGCGGCAATACCTAATAGCTTGTTAATTTGTTGTTCTTTGCTGGCAAGCAGATTCAGCATTTCGGGGTAAACACCATTGAGGCGCTGTTCAACAATTTCTTTGGGTGCGTTCTCATTATGAGTCACCTTAACAACCCACAAATCCCCACGTTTTTCAATACCCTTGAGTTCTAATCCTAGTCCATCATCTTCTATCTGTAGCTTTTGTAAAGTAAAGGCAAAAGCGCGCCAGTTGACTCCCTCTTTAAAAACTAGTTCAACAACATTACCAACTTCTTGATATAGTGATTCAAATTCTCTAGGTTCAAAATTCTGGCCTGCTAGGGGATAGCGATCGCTTACTTCTCCGTTATCATCCAATTTGCGATAAATATAGTCACATTCAACATTGGTAAAGTTAGTCTGGCTATTCACGCTCCAATCTTGAATACAAATTCCCGTTAAATTTGCACCAGTGAAATCGACACCTATGACTTGAGCCCGCACTAAAATACTTCCTCGCAAGTCAGCATTTTGCAAATCTGCGCCTGTTAAATCAGTATCTGTGAAATCCAAGTGGCGCAAATCTGCATTTTGCAGATAGGCCCCTCGCAAATTTAGTTCCCTCAAGTCCTTAGTTTCTGAATATCCATGAGTTAAAAGTTTTTGTACTTTGGGATTTTCTAAATCCATGTAGCGGCTATTAACTCTAGCCCTTTCAAGGCCAGTGACACCTTGGAAACAAGTGCGGTAGAGTTTTCTGGCTCGCAAATCAGTGTTAGCTAATTTAGCTCCTCTAAAATTAACTCCACTCAGGTCTAAGTTCTGGAAAGAAGTAGCACACCAAGAGCCAACAGCTAGTGTCCAGGAACGTAGAAGGTCAGGATACCGCCAAGGTACATCTTGGTAATAATTAACCCACCAGCTAGTTAGTGTGAGAATTAAAGTGAATAAAATTCCACTACAAATAGCAATTATAGTTAGGTTTAATTTTTCTATATCTGTTAATTGTGGCAAAATATTCTCAAGCCCAGTACCATTTTTTTGAGCAGCAAAGAATGCTATATCAGAGCCAAACTTTGCAGCCAAAGCGTTAATTAAAGCGCTAGAGAGTCTAGAAGTAATCCATACCCAGCGATGTCTAGGTAATAAAATATCAAATAAAGCCGCAGTGAAACGTATTACATAGAAGCAACTATTACATATTGCTAGCCCTACAATCATTAATCCTGAAGTTGCAAAAAAAAACTGTTCAGGCATTTCTAGTAGTCCCAATTTTGCCAGTATACTAGCTCCTGTCATAGCTATAAATACACCTATGATTGCTGATAGTACTCCTTTACTGAAACCCTGAGAAATCGTAGTCAAAATCCAGCTAACTAAAACGAAAATCATCAGTGAATACTCTAAACGGAGTTCAGTGTCTACGCTGATATATAAACTTGTAATTGCTCCCAAATAGCCTGATACAATACTTAAGAGAACGCAAATAAAATTTACTAAAAAGATTAAAATAATTTTAATCTGGGTAGTTTGGCCTGCTATTGCACCACTCATATCGGATTCTAGATTTTCTTGTACATACAATCGACCTTTGATTTTTTTTATTTGGAAGCTATGTTTATCAATATCTTGCATACCAATACCATTCAATTAGTTTGTATTAATATATACTATAAATATTAAATATCAATATTTTTAATCAAGAGAGCATATATGGAAATTAATTCTGATCTGCTAACTTCAGTTCCTAAAGGATATTGGATTAAGCAAGGTCTACCAGGAGGCTTTAAATTTCTATCGGGTATACCTGAAGAAAAAGATTTTTTAAGTAACCTTGACTTAGAAGATGAAAATAAAATTATTGAAATTGTTCAGGAAAGATTACGATTCCTCACTACTCAAAAGTCATCAGTTTCTTTAGGAGCGGATACTCGAGATATTTTACCAGTATCCTCTTTACAAGTGGGGATGAAGAGAAGTTTAGCCGTATGTCGCATTGCAAGATTTTTTCCAATCAACGATTTTAAAAAATTGATAGAAGAGATTGAGAATGAAATTTGGAAGCAAAATGATGATTATAATTTTAATCAGCCTGAGAAAATCAAAGAGATATTTTTAATTCCTGACTATATATTTAATGAAATTTTTTCAAATTATGAAGTAGAAAACTATGGCCCTTTAATTGGATTGGATTATTTAGAAAAGCTAAAAAATATTTCTGAAAACCAATTGTCTGTCCTGAACCCTATTCCTATAGGAACGGGCTTTCTAGTTGGGGTTTCTCATTTACTTACTAACAATCATGTTATTAGAGACAAGAAAATAGCTAGTCAGTGTGTTGCCCAATTTAACTACATTGAAGATACTTTAGGTGATACACAGCAAACTATAGATTATGAGCTTGATCCAGAAATTTTATTTGTCTATGAGCCGAGTTTAGATTACACTCTTGTACAACTGAAATCTAGTATGTTTACACGACAAGCTGGGTATTATTTTGATTGGATTCAATTAATAGAAAGTGAGCTAAATATTTTTCCTGGTTTAACAGAAGATATTAGAAATAAACTAGATAGCGAAGAAGATAAAAAGCTTTTACATGATTTAGATAAATACATAAATACTGGAGATAATATATTTATTGTTCACCATCCTAAAGGTAAACAAAAAAAGATTGATATCAGTAATAACAAAGTTATCGAAAATGGCTTATATAAAAATTTTCTCAGATATAAAGTAGATTCTGATTATGGTTCATCTGGCGGACTAATTGTTAACAGTAATTGGGAAGCAGTAGCATTACATCATGCTGCCGTACCTAAAGACTATAATCAAGAAAATGATTTAGAACATAAAGTTGAAATAGTTGCGCAACAAGGTATTAGAATTTGCCGAATTGTTGAAGATTTAAAGAAAAAGAGTTTTCGTTATAGAAAAGTCAGAAATTTTATCGAAGACTTTGTTATTACTTCGGAACAGTTAAATAATCCTCCTCTAGCATTTGCCATTGAATTGGATGGACTTAATGATTATGTGCTTTTAAAAAATTTTGTTGACTGTCAGTTTATTACTCAGCCCCAATTTATTAATGGATTTAGCATTGAGGCTTTAATGTGCCCTTACTCTAATGAAGTAGAAAGTACAATATTTAGTAAATTTTACCAAAACTTTTGCGATGATTGTATAGCAACGCTTGGTTATGATGCTTTACGAGTATATATAAACAAAGAAGGGAAAATAGTCTTTTCTCGAAAAATGTATACACTTCCAACTCTTCCGTTAGAAATACCTCAAGAAGAGAGTAAGCAACAAGAATTTATATTTAATCTGCAAAGTATTTTGAAGATATTGAGCTATAGTGTTGTTATTAATGGTGTGTATGATGATGACACTAAAAGAGAATTACAAAAATTTGTAAAAAATATAAAATATAATTTTGATATTCCAAAAGATATTAGTGAGATAAATCCTCAAATATTAAATTATTTAAATTCACAAATTACTTTTTTAGGTTTGTATGACCTTAACTATGATGCTCTTGAACAACTATCTTATGAAAATAAGGAGCTAAAAATCCCTGTTTCCGAAAATCCCAGTAAGGGTGAAATAGTCAAAGGTCTTCAGAAATTGTTAAAGAGTTTTGGCTTTTATAATTATCCACCTAATGGTGTGTATAACAAAGAAACTTGCAATGCTGTAAAGAAGTTTCAAGAAGCTTTTGGGCTTAAGCAAGATGGTGTTTGTGGACCACTGACTCAGAAAATGATAACTCTAATTCAATCTTATGAATATGAGACTGAAGAGGTAGTTAATTTTGGGGAATTTAATCAAATTACTATAACTTGCAAAAAAGAACATGAAGAATTAAAAATAGATATTCAAATTAACAGAAAATCTAGCAACTTACAGTTATGCCAAAAATCAACCAATCAAAATTTACAAAAAATTCAAGAAAAAATTAGAAATTCTGAAATAAATGTTGATATCACTCAAGGTAGTCCTGTAATCATTGGTGCTTACTCGAACAAAAATCTTGCCATTCCAGATTTTCCATGCAAAGGAAATTTATGGAGTTTCTTTAGAGGAGCTATTGCTAAAGTGCGTCTGTGGAATATAGCCTCTGATAAAAACTCATTGATTGGTGATTGGCAATTTGAAGAAGGTAAGAACGATAAGTTATATAGTCTCGTATCTCAAGATACTACTCAAGGTTCAACAATCTGTGGAAAGCCAAAATGGTTACGCCAATCTAACTTTCCTGCACCGCTATTACCATCTGCATTAAAGTTAGATGACAAAAACAGCTATGTAAATTGTGGATACGATCAGAGTTTAGATGTCATTGATGCTATTACTGTTGAAGCCTGGTTTAAACACAAGTTTGGTAATTGTTCTATTGTCAGCCTGGTTGATAGTGAAAAGAATGGCTACTCTCTATCCTGGTACAACGGAAAAATCCTTGTAGCATTGCAGCAGCATCGAAGTTCTAAAACAATCGTTTATACAAACGAGAATGCTCCACAGGATCAGGTATGGCATCATATCGCTTTTACTTGGGATCAAAAATCCCAGGAAATTTCAATTTACATCGACGGCAGAATACAGGACTGTGTAGTAGAAGGAGAATCTAAGACTATTATTTTTGCTGGGAAAGCCAAGAGTATTGGTTTGTTTACAGGGCCTTTGCCACAAGTTACAGAATCTCTCACCATTGGTTGCAAGTCAGAGAAAGAGATTTATTATAGTGTTGCGATCGCTGATGTCCGACTCTGGAAAGTAGCCCGTACTCAGGATGATATTAAAGCAAATATGTCTCAACGCTTATCTCTACGCTCAATACGTCAAGAGATAAATAGTAACGAAAAAATTTTGCTTGGTTATTGGCGACTGGATGACGACAAGGATGTACGTAATCTTGTCAACAACAAACCGGGTAGGATTATTGGAGAAGCAACCTGCTTTCCCTCGCCAGCAATCTCCCCTCCCCAAACAGCAGAAGTCGCACCAGAAAATTGAGATTTGTCCCCCTGCTCAATGGTAAAGTGGCGATCGCATCGCCACTGAAGTAGTCAAGTTTAGAGATTCACTATGCTTGTGGAAAAAGCTACCAAGGCCAAAGCCCCAAATCCCGATAGTTTTGGTGGCAGCAGCGCAGATTGAGTATACTCACAAGATGGAGCAGCCACAAAATCAACGCGATCGCTATTGTATGTCACCACACCCATCGCCAATGAACAGAAGTTACCAAAGTTACTAGAAGATAAAAATGTGGAGTTTGGAGCCATACCACGCGATCGCGACAGCGTTTTGGCTACCCCTGTCTGAATCCCTTCACCACTGATTTTTGATGCTCTTTCGGGCTTGATATTAAACCGTATTCAGGTTGGTGCAGGAGCAGATCTAACAGTAGGCAAAATTCGATCTCGCATTTATTCTGAAGGTAACGCTGGGGTTACATTTGAATCACTAATTAGGAAAGATGAAGCTGTTATTTACTGCATTCGCTATTACTTCAACTATCTTCTTAACTCAAGGTTGCGCGTCACAAATTAAATCAACTCAAAACTCAACCTCTGATTCTGCCATTGCTCAGGAAAATCCTCATGCTGGTCATCACAACCATTCCGGCACATCACAGACTCACGAGCATCATGGCGATCAATCAGCTTCAGAACCTGCTACTACTATTGCAAAGCTCACGGTTAAAGGAAAGATTGCTACCAACGCTCCTGTACCTTTAGTAATTGATGTCCAAGACAAAAATGGTAAAGCGATCGCTAATTTTGATAAATTTCAAGAACAATTAATGCATCTAATTATTGTTAGTGATGGACTGCAAACTTTCAATCATATCCATCCTACCTACAAAGGAAATGGACGCTTTGAAGTCCAAGCTAATTTTCCCCATCCAGGCAACTACACATTTTTCAGCGATTATAAACCAGCAGGGAAAGGCGAACAAGTTTCTCTATTAAAATTCCAGATTCCTGGTGAAGCTCCTAATACGCCCAAAATTGACTTTTCTACCACTAATACTTTTGGTAATACTCAGGCAAATCTCAAGTTTTCTCAATCTACGCTCAAAGCTGGGCAAGATGTCTACGTAATTTTTAGCTTACAAGATGCTGCTACTAAGCAACCAATTAATGATTTGCAGCCTTATTTAGGTGAAAGGGGACATTTAGTTATCGTCAAACGCACATCCCCATTAACAAGAGCAGATTATATTCATGCTCATGCGTTGAAAGATACCCCAGCCGGAGAGGTTCATTTTATAACTAGTTTCCCAAAACCAGGAGATTATAAACTCTGGGGACAGTTTAATCGTAATGGCAAAATTGTTACTGCTAATTTTTTGGTGAATGTGCAATAGTAATGCTCAAATTTCTTCTTGATTTCTAATAGTAGGCATTGCTGACCAAAACCCGGATATGGTGGGCAATGCGCCCACCCTACTAATTGTTGGAGACTTCTATAGAATTACTATTGCTGTAGACATGAGCGTCGTTGGCAACGATCGCATCATAGAATTCCTGATTGTGTAAATCTTTGAAACCCTGAGTTTCTCTCATAGCAGCAAGCTGTTCTGCACTTTCCCAATGAGCGATCGCAGTGACTTTAGTACCATCATCGCTCTTGAGTAATTTAGCTGAAATAAATCCTGGTTGATGTTTGACAACCTCCAGATAAACTTGCTGAATTTTTTGCAGAGCCTCTTCTTGCTTTTCAGGAAGAACGGTAAAAACATTGACCAAAATAATCATGATCTGACTAGGGAATAAAAATACTTTTAGAGACGCAGAATTCTCTATCTGTAAAACGCTCAATCAATCTCAATCACAACTTTACCAAAGTGAGCACCACCTTTGAGGTAATGGTATGCTGCTTTTGCTTCCGAAAATGGAAAAACTCGATCAATGACTGGCTGCAAATTATATTGTTGTATGGCTTGATTCATCGCCTCAAACATTTTCCGACTGCCCACATAAATGCCTTGAAGTGTTACGCTCTTGAAGAGTATTGGCATGGGGTCAATCACGCTTCCTCTGCCTGATAGCACACCAATCAAACTCACACGTCCTCCAACTCGGACTGCTTGTAAAGATTGGGGTAGAGTACCTGTACCACCTACTTCGACTACATGATCTACACCTGTGCGATTAGTCAGTTCGTAGACTTTCTTTTCCCAATCTGGCGTTAATTTATAATTAATCGTCTCGTCTGCACCTAAATCTTTAGCTCGTGCCAATTTCTCATCACTGCTGGAAGTAAGTATAATTCTAGCACCGTATAACTTGGCAAACAAAAGCGCAAAAGTAGATACTCCTCCTGTACCGAGCAATAATACACTGTTACCCTCAATAATATTGCCTTTACTCACCAGTGCGTGCCAAGCTGTGACTGCTGCACAAGGTAAAGTTGCACCTTGCACATAAGATAGATGGTCAGGTAATATTACTAACCCATCTTGGTGCAAAACAACATACTCAGCGAGCATTCCATCGATACCACCGCCTAAATCTGATTTCATCGACTCTCTAGTTAAAGAGCCAGCAATCCAGCCTTGGAAGAAAATACCAGCCACGCGATCGCCTACTTTCACCCGTGTAACACCTTCTCCCACAGCCACCACTTCCCCCGCACCATCAGACAGAGGAATTAGGGGATATTTTACTCCCGAACCGTAAGCTCCCTCAGCAACCAACAAGTCACGGTAATTTAGGGATGTGGCTCTGACTCGAATCAAAACTAGCCCATAATCAAGTTGAGGTTCAGGGCGATCGATTAATAATAGTGCATCAATTCCGCCATTACTTTGAAGTTCGTAAGCTTTCATAAAATTTCTCCTGGGCGAAAATAACAAAACTTTTTTGAAATATTTATAGTATTCACCAGAATTTTCTTCCCTGCTATTAAGTACGTTAATTTTTTGCAGGTCGATGCAATTCAATTACAAGTCGATGCAATTCGATTGCAGACCAATGCAACTCAATTACAAGTTGATGCAACTCTATTGCAGGTCGATGCAACTCTATTGCAGACCAATGCAACTCTATTGCAGGTTGATGCTGCTGAATATAAAGCGTCTAGTAGAGAGGAGGAACGAAGTTGGCGGAGCCTTCCCGTAGGGTAGCAATCGCAAAAACTATGGGATTATTGCGATTACTTTGCTCCGTTATCGCTGCGCTCGTAATGACAATTACAAATACATTGGTTGCACTCTTGTTGAAAATTAATCTTGCCTATCGCCAATCATCAAGTGCAAAAACATCTGGGCGATTATATCCTGGTTCATTCGGTCTATGCATTGCCACGCCAATGATTTCACTACGATAACCACGAGCGATCGTTCTGCGGTAAGCTTCGTCACGGCTAGTATTAACCCCAGCAACTAACTTTGACATTCCTTGGGTTACAGCTAAGTTTTCACATATATCTAATAACTGCTCAAAACGTTCCCCAGCATTAGTTCCTGATCGCACTGCTCCAAATTTGACAAAGCAAGTATTACTACCTGCTTCCGTACCTGCGCCATAGTGACAAACTGCAAATCCTGCCAAGCCGATATCATCCCAAAACAAAACTGTATCGCCCAGTGCTTGCTGTTGAACTGTCTGAATTTGCTTTGTTAAATCTAATCCTTCGTAAATGGTATCAGTGAGTTGGTAACTGGCTTTGAGAAATTCAGCACGTTCATCTTCATTTAATTGGGAGTATCTGATTCCTTGGGGTATCACCTGAAATGGCTGCACTGACTTTGCCATAATAGGAGTCAAAAAACGTAAATGGAAACCAAATTTTTGATAGAGTACGTGATGCTTGGGACTGGTAGCAAAAGTATATAGTCCAGCCAACCGAGTATGCCATTGTGTAAAACAAGCGATCGCAGGTTCTATGAGTTGTTGACCAACTTTTTGCTGCCAAAAATCAGGATGAACAGTTAACGGGCCAAAATACCCAAAACTTACCCAATTAGTTACTAAGTTAGAACCGATTAATTTTCCATCCACCTCAGCCGCAAATGCTGCATTTGGATCGGTGTGCCAACGATGCTGGATATATGCAGCATCTCCAGCAAACTGGGTTGGTTCTGGTAGCCCCACAAAAGTGCCAAAAGCCAACCGAAAAATGTGGTCAGCTTCTGCTAATTCATTCGCTTGTAATAAACGGATAGAAATGTTCATTTTGATGCTAAAACTTGTGCTGTTGCTTTTAATAATTCTTCCAAATCAATAGGTTTAGCTAAATGCATCTGAAACCCGGCTGCAAGTGCCTTTTTTTGGTTAACTTCTCCAGCATAAGCAGTCAGAGCGATCGCGGGAATTTCTCCTCCTTTTTCTGGTGGCATAGCTCGAATTAAACGTATGAACATATAGCCATCTATTCCTGGCATTCCAATATCACTTAATAGTAAATCGGGAGGGGATTTTGCTATGCTTTCTAAGCCTTCGCCTGCTGAATTTACCGCCGTTACAGATGCTCCTAAACCTTCGAGCATCATAGTCAATAATTCATCTGTATCGTTATCATCATCTACAACTAAAATACGTAGCCCTGCTAAATTAACAGAATTATTACAGTCCATACTATTTTGAATTATTTGTGGTGATTCGGCTATCAATGGTAATTTGACAGTAAATGTTGCCCCCATACCTTCTCCCTGGCTTTGGGCTTGTACAGTTCCACCATGCAGTTCTGTTAGATGACGCACAATAGCTAGTCCTAATCCCAAACCGCCAAATTGCCGATTACTTTTGCTGTCAGCTTGGCGGAAATATTCAAATACATGGGGCAGAAATTCTGCGCTAATTCCCTTGCCATGATCTTGAACTTGAATTAATGCATAAGAGTCTAGTCGTTCTAATCGCACTTCTATTTGCCCTCCTGATGGAGTAAATTTAACTGCGTTAGAAAGTAAGTTCCAAACTATTTGTTGAAGACGCGCTGCATCTCCTGAAACAAATCCTATTTGGCGATCAAATGAAGTTTTAATTTGAATATTTTTAGCTTCTAATGCTAAATGCATTGTCTCCAAAGCCGCTTCAATAACGTTAACTAAGTTGAGGGGCTGGATATTTAAGACGATTTTCCCTTGCTGAATGCGAGAGACATCTAACAAGTCTTCAATTAGTTGAATTTGTAACTTTGCATTGCGCTCTATAGTTTCGATTCCCTGAAGCAGCTTTTCTCCCTGAAATTTGTGGGACTTTAGTAACGTTGCCCAACCTAAAATCGGATTGAGTGGAGTACGCAATTCATGAGAAAGGACTGCGAGAAATTCATCCTTAAGTCGGTTTGCGGTTTCCGCTTCAGTACGTGCAGCTTGCTCTCGTGCTAGTAACTGTTCTCGCTCTACTTCTGCTTGCTTGCGCTCGGTGATGTTTCTAAAAAAGATGCCTAAACCATCTTCAGATGGGTAAGCATGAAGTTCAAACCACTTATTGTAAGGTTCGTAGAATGCCTCAAAGTGGACAGATACCTCTTCACTAAATGCTCGACGATATTGTCTCTCAAACTCTGTACCTTTACTAGCTGGCCACTGTTCCCAAAAATTTTTACCAATGAGTTCTTCTGGCTCTAAGTCTGTATTTTTTGCTGCTTGCCTATTTATATAAGTAATTTGCCAGTCTCGATTAATGGCAAAAAAAGCATCACTCATGCTTTCCAGAATATTAGCCAGACGTTGACGCAAAGCTTGCTCGCGATGGAGCAATTCATCTTTGTCACGATTAGATTCTTCAAGACGAGCATTGGTTTCTACAAGTGAATGATTAAGTTGAATGAGTTTTTCCGATAGTTCGGCACGAGCTTGATATTCTCCAAGCCTGACTCTTTCCACAGCTAGCGCTACTTGAATCTTGGCCCTTTCTGTAATTGCAGTTCCCACTAGCAAGCTAACAGCACACTGCACTAGTAAACTCAGCTTGTGAACGTGTAAAACTTCCGGTGGTACAGGAAAGCTGGGTAATAAGATAGCGTTAGGATAGGCCACTAAATAAAAGAATAGGGTCACTAGTACGCAGAAACTAGAGATTACCATCCCGCTAGTAATCCCAAAGCGACTTGCTGCCCACAAAACCGGAACAAAGCTCAAAAATGACAATTGTTGAAATCTAAAAGTTTTGTTGTTAGTTTCCGCAACTGTAAGAGCTGCGATCGCAACACAAAGTAGTAGTATGATGCTAATTTCTACAAAGAATTGACGAGACTGCTTGAAGGTGACAGCATTAAACGTAGAATCTGATGTATTTGAATTGCGTAACCAGCCCCAAGCTTGTAGGTAGGGAGTTAGTACCAGCAGAGCAGTAGGCGTAATTGCCATGACTCCAATAGCATTGCCCAACCACCAATGAGGAATATTTTGAGTCAGGCTATCAACTGGCATTTTCCCTACAGCTACCAAGGCGAAATTACCAACTACAGCTAAGGTAGCCGAGGCTGCTAAAGGTACGCTTAATGTAAAAATTGCAGCATCTCGGAAGCTATTAAATCTAAGTGAACCCTGCCAAAAACGACGGTAGAGCAACCAAGCAATTAAAGGTTCTATGCTATCGAGTAAACTAATTAGCTGCTCCCAACCATTCAACCCCCAAAACTGCGACATCAGTAAAGATGCGATCGCCGTTAGGACGATACCATAGGGGCCTAACCAAAAAGTTAGAGCGATCGCCACACCTGATGGCGGAAACCATAAGGATACCCCAGGCTGAATTCGGTAGATCAGGGCCATTTTATGAGCCAAAATTAAGGCTAATAACCCTACTAACGAAACAACAAGCCATCGTCGCATGGGTGCAATAGTATGAGAGCCTGGCACGCGTTGCATAATTGCAGAGTGATTTTAGATTAATAGGGAACTTTATGCTTCAATAAATGCAGTCGCAATGATTATAAATGGTTTTAACGCCTCCTCTGCTTTATGGCTATATAGAGTTTGATGTTGAAAATCTACCAGATTAAGATAATTATTTTTTATTAGATATTTTCTGTTTACAAACTTGCCCTGTAATTATTCAATAACTATGTGAGGATTTTGTGAGCAAAGTCGTTCATCTCAAAATACTTGCTTGCAAATGAGAGATGAATCCCAAATTACTAGGCATAGTACGTACTGTATTTGAAGAAGTTATAATTAATATTACTTAAAAATATAAGTTACTCAGGAACGTATAGTATTTGCCTGTGTTTCCCCAGAACAAAATCTGCGTTTAATCGTAGCCTTGCAATCAAACGGCGAATTCATCACTACAACAGCGCCGTATCTTATCTTTACTTAGTATCGTGATAAAAAACGTTTGAGTCTGTGTGGAATTTCCCCAGGATTACGATAACCTAAACCCAGTAACCTAACTGTATATGGAAGATGTCCTTCTGGAGCGTCAAGACTAAAAATAGCCTCTTCGTATCTACGCCATTCACTGTTGACAAGATTTACCAGCCAACCAACGCGATCGCCAAAGCGTTTAAAATCTTCTTTAGAATCTTGCCATATTTGTTTTTGAACACTAAAACCAAATTTGCTATCACTATATTTTATCCAAAGGTTGTTAATAATTCGCAAGTCATGGCGTTGCAATCGCTTAATTTCTCCATCGTCTAACCAACTTTCTTCTTCTCGTTCAGATATTCTCAGCATATAGATATAGGTTTCTTTATCCGCTTCCTGCCATTTATTTTCGGCTAACAAATCCCGCAATTTACTGTAGTTTATACCCGAAGTAGGAGATACAAGGGTTAATTCAGCTTCCAGTTGAGAAAATTGCGATCGCAAACTTGATAAAGATTCTAAAATATCCTTTTGTGAATCACTTTCAGGAAATGCTGGATTTTTTTGAAGATGCAATAATTGCGATAATTGTCCTTTAAGTTGTGCTAATTCTTCAATAATCTGAAAATTTATAGTTGATTCAGGTAGATTATCTTTAAAGTTTTGGATTCTAGTCTGAGCATCATTAGCAACTTTTTCAGCTTCTATTGCAGTTCTTTCAGCAGATTCAAGCTTTTCTTTGGTAAGTTGAACTTCGGATTTCAATGAATGTATTTCTGTTTGAAAATTCTGAATGCTTGATTCTAAAATTTGGATATTACTAGCTTTTATATTTTTTAACTCTTCTTGTAACTCCTCTTTTGCACGGCTGAGTTCTTCTATTGCTCTTTCGTAGTATCCTAATGGCGTTTTCCAGTCACCAACATCAATATTATTCATAAAAACCTTTCTTACTTTTTATATGACAAAATATAACTATGATAATGTTAGATAATTACAATATTAGGGTCTTAGCTTATCTGCTGCTCCAACTCTCACAGTATGATGCCATATATCACCACGTTGCCATACACAGTATGTATCGTATCTTCCATCCTTCATATAGTGAAATCTCATCCAATGTTGATCATCTCTTGCTTGTAATAATGATGCAGCTTTAACCCGAATATCGTCATGCCATGTATCATCAATTCTCCAAACTTGTAAACAATGATGATTGACACTATCAAGTTGACGAAATCTTATCCAATTTTTATCATCTTTCCCACGTAACATTAGGGCTTTATGAGCAACAATTGAACCATTTTTAATACCATCTTTGACAGAAGCAATTTCTGTAATAGCAGAGTCGGCGTACTTTTGTATTTTTATTAACGAATTTTCTATGACTTGTTTAGTATTTTTTAAGTCTGCTTTTGTAGTTTCTAGTTCTTGTTTAGTCGCTTTAAGTTCTGCTTGTGTAGCCTCTAGTTCTTGTTTAGTAGCTTTAAGTTCTGCTTTCAAATTTGCATAATCAGACTGAATTTCCCTAATATTCTGTAATTCTGCTTGTAATTCCTCCTGTGTGCGTCTTAATTCCTCTATCGCTGTTTCGTAATATCCTAAAGGCGTTTTCCAGTCTCTTGAATCAGTTTTATTCATAAAAAACCTATAATTAATTTATTTACTTGTCAAAAAGTTTTGTGAATGCTGAGGCTTTAATAAGGAATCTTCTGTATGAGCATAATCTCTCCTCGTTTTTCTCCAAAACTCACATAATAAACCATACTTTAGCCAGTCTTCAATAGCTCGTCTTTTCAATTCTGGGGATCTTTTAACTAAAGCAGCCATTCTCGCTGCATTTAGTTGAAGTTGTCCATAAGTTTTTAATACTTCATCTATTGAACTCTTCTCACTTAATTTGCTTAGTTCATAGCATTGATTTAATTCATAAAGCTCAACGTCAGATAGCATAGCACCAGACTTCATACCTATATTTAACCTCTGCCTACATTTATCAAAAGGGTTCGGTAGAGTATGAGCCGTATACTTTTTGAATTCATTCCGAATTGCTTCTATATTTCTCTCTATCATTATGTCTATGTTATCTAATAATTGATTTGCATCTTGAAAAAATTTGTCTTCTAAAATATTAATTTCATCAATAATATTTTGAAAACTTGCTTCTGTCTGACTCAAAGCTTTCATTACAGCCAAAGAAATTTGATTTATTCTATTTTCTACATAAGCATCAACTTCACCAACAGTCTCTCTTACATCTCTGAGAGCCGATTCACGTATTTCATCAATTTCTTGAAGATTTTTCTTAAGTTTCTGATCGGCATTATCTAGCAGAGACTCAATATCAGCTTTTACCTGAGTTTTTAATTGCTCAGTTTGTTTTATTCGTTGTTCAGCTATATAGTCTAGCTTGTCAGCTAAAGGGTTAACTTTTTTATCAAACAATTCGTTTATTTCTTTGCTGCTCAATTTCACAAAATCCCGTGAAACCTTCTTTGCTGAACGCTCTAACTTTTTAACAAAACCACCAAAAATCCATCCCAGCATTGTGCATCATTCCTGAAGTGATTGTTTACTGGTATACAGTCTCAAAAATAACATCCTTAAAAAAATGTGTCGAGTAGTTAGAAAGTTTTAAATAATTAAGTACAATTTCGGATGCTATTGATATATATGATTACTAAAAGTTACTTACTAATATGGCGCGATCGCTTGGATTTGATATGATTGAGCATCGGTTAATACTCTCTCTTACTGATACTCATTTATGCGCCTGTCAGCATTAATCAATATGCCGCGATTTTTAAAGTTAATTGTAAATATAGTAATCTTGGGAGCGTTGTTATTTTGCACCCAGCGAGTTTGGGCACAAGATTGGCGTCCAGTTCGAGGTGGTATCCCTTTTGGTATAAGTGGTATGGCTCTTGTTGAGCAACAAAGCAATTCCCTAAATTTTCTTATTGTCCATGACAATAAAAAACCTAATCAAGGTCGTCTAGCAATTATTCGTATCAAAGGTAAAAATCAACCTGAATATTTTGCATTGAACTGGCCAAGTAAGGCAGAACTACCAAATGATTTAGAGGCGTTAACATCTATTCCCGGAACTAACAATACTTCTTTTATAGCCTTAAGTAGTTCAGGAAAAGCGTATTATATTAAATTAGAGTCTGATAAAAAAACTATCTCAGTTATCAAAGAATTTAGTCTACCAGTATTTCCCCAAGGTAGTAATTTTGAGGCATTTTCCCTACAAGATATAGATGGTAAATTAGTTGCTGTTTGGGCGCATCGAGGTGAAGCAGAACAGCCAGCAACTCTTTATTGGGGATTGCTTGACCTGGCTAAATATCAAATCATTCTTACAAGTTCTACCAATCTAAAAGTACCATTTCCTACTGGTAATGTTCGTCATATTTCGGATATAAAAGTAGACCCGACGGGAGTTGTATTTATTAGTGCAGCCAGCGATCCTGGAGATGATGGACCCTTTCAATCAGCTGTATATATTGCTGGTTCTCTGGGATATCGTGGTAACAAAATAGTATTCAAGCAAAATCCTCAACTTGTACCGCTTTACCGTTCTGACTACCACAAAATTGAAGGGATAGAACTTGTTCCTGGCGCAGAAGGCGGTGTAATTGTTGCTACTGATGATGAAAATTTTGGTTCTTCTGTGTACATTGTCGGTGGAGAATGAAAAACCGCCGATGAATACAGATAAACGCCGATAAATCATCTGCGTTTATCGGCGTTTATCGGCGGTCAAATATTTACATTTCTACTACACATTAAATCGGAATAACATCACATCGCCTTCTTTGACAATATATTCTTTGCCTTCACTTCTCACTAATCCTTTTTCCTTCGCAGCATTCATTGAACCAGTCGCTACTAAATCATCATAAGCAACGGTTTCAGCGCGAATAAATCCCCGTTCAAAATCAGAGTGAATTACACCGGCTGCTTGCGGTGCAGACATTCCTGCGTGAATTGTCCAAGCGCGGGTTTCTTTAGGTCCACTGGTAAAATATGTCCGCAAGCCTAACAGGGTGTAAGTAGCACGAATCAAAGATTTTAAACCGCCTTCTTCTACACCTAAAGATGCAAGGAAATCAGCTTTATCTTCTTCTGGTAATTCCACCAGTTCGGCTTCTACTTGGGCGGAAACTATGACGACTTGAGCATTTTCGCTAGATGCTATTTGCCGCACTTTCTCGACAAAATCATTACCAGTTGCTAAGTCATCCTCAGAAACATTAGCAGCGTAAATAATTGGTTTATTTGTCAGCAGTCCTAACCCTTTAATAATCTCTGCTTCTTCTTCAGTTAAACTCACCTGTCGAACTGATTTACCTTCATTTAAAGCAGCAGCTAATTTTTCTAAAACTGTGACTTCAAATTGTGCATCTTTACTAGTACGTGCTTGTTTGCGGGTGCGGTCAATTCGGCGCTCAATTTGTGCTAAATCTGATAAACCAAGCTCTAAATTAATGATTTCAATATCTCGTGCTGGGTCAACAGAACCAGCGACGTGAATAATATCATCATTTTCAAAACAACGCACCACATGAACAATTGCATCTACTTCCCGGATGTGAGACAGAAATTGATTTCCTAGTCCCTCACCCTGGCTTGCACCTTTAACCAAACCGGCAATATCGACAAACTCAACACGTGCTGGGATAATTTGTGCTGAACCGGCAATGTTTGAGAGAACATTTAAGCGCTCATCTGGTACTGCGACAACGCCGACATTTGGTTCAATGGTGCAAAAAGGGAAGTTAGCTGCTTCGGCTTTGGCGTTAGCAACCACAGCATTAAATAAAGTAGATTTACCGACGTTGGGAAGTCCGACAATTCCGGCTCGTAGCATTTTAAATTTTAGATTTTGGCTTACCTTACATTACCAAGATAATTCAAACAGGTTCAGGAATTGTTTGGGGTATTGGTTCTGGAACTGTTTGCGGAATCGGCCCTGGTACAGGCTGGGGAATAGGCGCAGGTACGGGTTCGGGTACAGGCCCTGGTACAGGCTGGGGAATGCTTGGCCCTGGGATAGGTTCAGGACTGGGTAAAGGATTTGGCCCAGGATTGGGAATTTGAGGTTCTGGTATAGAAATAGCAGTAGGTTTAATCATGGAAAGTCTAAATTAAATTATTCGACCTTCCCAACCTAGATGACAACTTAAGCTGCTGACATCTTCCTAAATGGTCATTTGTCAATAGTCAATGGTCATTGGTTAGCACAAGTTTAATTATTTTAGCGAATGCGATCGCACTGCCAACTACGCTCAATTTTTCCATCCCCACAACAGATAAATCCTTGCTTTGCTGCCTACCCGCCAGAGAATCAATTCTCTGACTAATAGCTATACGGAAGTTTTTTAAGGTAAAGAAGCTGAAATCAGTGAATCTGAAATAAAAAGCTAATACGATTAGTGACAAGTTAAGGAAAAGCAGGATTTGTCAAGGGGAGAGGAAAAAGGGATAAATCAAGGGGTTGAGATATCAGATACAGCAGAATTCAATTGCCTGCAAAGAAAAGTCTGGGTCGAGGCTCTCTCAACCCTTGCAAACTTTTGTAGTCTATTTTTACAACAATGTTTGTAAAACTTGCACCTCTTCACCTGGAGAAATTAAAGTTTTCCCCACAGGAATAACAGCTAAGGCATCGGTTTGAGCTAGGTTAATTAAATTGCCAGAACTGTGACTACCAGCAGCTTTGTGAAACTCATAAATGCCATCAATTAACTGTAATTTACCCCAAACATAAGTTTCGCGCTTGCCATCCGATCGCAATTCTTGATGCGATCGCACTTTCACAAATGCTGTTTCCCAACCGTCAGCCAATCCAGAAAGTTTTTTAATTACTGGCTGCACAAATCGCAAAAAAGTCACCAACACAGCCGCCGGGTTTCCAGGTAAACCAAAGTAGAGTGCTGAGTTGTGAGTGGAAAAGGTAGCGACAGTCAGGGGTTTTCCTGGCCTCATAGCCACAGCACGGATATGAATTTTTGCTCCTAGTTTTTCTAGAATTTGGTCAACATAATCATAATCCCCTACGGAAACCCCACCAGAGGAGATAACTATATCCGCGTTGGCTATAGCGTAGGCGATCGTTTTCTCAAGATCTGCTGGCTCATCCTTAACAATGCCTAACATTAATGGTTCTGCACCACTCTGTTTTACCAAAGCAGCGATCGCATATCCATTGGAATCGACAATTTGCCCTGCTGCTAGAGGTTGATCAAGCGTTACTAACTCATCACCTGTAGAAAATATTGCTACACGGGGACGACGGTAAACACTAAGTTGGGAAGACTGGGCTGCTGCTAACACAGCAATTTCTGCGGCATTTAATTTAATTCCTGCTGGTAATAATTGTGCCCCAGCTTGGTAAAAAGATGCTTTGTGCCTGACAAATTCTTGTGGTTGTGGTGCAGCGAGGATATAGACGTGGTTTTCTTCTGGCCTTGTTCTCTCTTGCATGACTACAGTATCGGCACCCTTAGGCATCACTGCACCTGTAAAAATTCGTGCAGCTTGACCCTGTTGAATTGTAGACTGGGGCTGATATCCCGCAGGAATTTCCTCCACAATTTCCAAAACTGCTGGCTGTTCGATGCTACAGTGCTGCACATCTGAGTAACGCACTGCATAACCATCCATTGCCGAATTATCCCAATGGGGAAAGTCCAGTTTGCTGGTGACAGGTGTGGCGAGAATTCGACCATCAGCTGCTACTAAATCTACAACTTCTGTATCACCCTGGTTATTTAGTGGCTGCACTAAATTTAAAATAACTGCTTCTGTATCGCTGACTGATAACATAGCGATCGCCTGGTATTAAAGCTATTCTTTACATTGTCACACTAGCTATTTCCTTAGTGCAGCAAGCTTGCAGCAACCATCTATTAGATTGCTGATCTAGCGCTGGTAAGACACGAAAATTAAAAACATCCTGCCATACTTCCACCCCATGCTGGGCGATCAGGATTGTTTGCAGTTCTCTAAACTGCTGGTAATCACGGTCATTAATGGCACTTAACATGGGAATGATTGTGCTAACTGAGA
Source organism: Nostoc sp. 106C (assembly GCF_002154725.1). Taxonomy (GTDB): domain Bacteria; phylum Cyanobacteriota; class Cyanobacteriia; order Cyanobacteriales; family Nostocaceae; genus Aulosira. The sequence goes on from NZ_MTAW01000147.1 coordinate 89,323, forward strand.
TCTGTGCAGCTTTTGTGCGGATAAATTTCATTTTCGGTAATCCTCTAAAATACAAATAATTTACATAAGTGATGATTTTCACCTACTACGTTCTTTGGCTTTTGGTAAGTATTTCACAGATCGATTCTGTATTAGTTGACCAGATCTCATTTGTAATTTTGGTCTTTGTGGTTGGTTTTCCTTAATCATGCTGTTTAACTGAGTTGCTTTTTTTCGTTTTTTGAACACCCAGGCAGGAGCTAACCGCTCACTTCAATATTAAGCATATTTGCAATATTTTATTCCGTATACCTAAATAAAAATACTTAATTAATCTGGATATTTTGAAAGAATACCCTAAAAATCTTACACCTCCTCTGCTCTAAGGCAGTGAGTGTAGTGGGTTCAGCACTGCTTTAAGATTGGCTTCAGCCTACTGCGACTTAGAGTTTGTAGATATAAGACGTGGAGCTGCTTATAGCAAAGGGTAGCTATATTGGTTCAGAAGGTAGAAGGAACCCACGTTTAAAAGTGTGGAATTGAAGTCAGACCGGAAGCGGAGCAGCTCCGGCTTTACGCTGTTTTTCTCGCGCCTCGCGTCTCGAAACACTTCTTTTTTTGACTGGGCTTTAGACCCAGAATTAAAGTTTTGATTGATATTCCCAGCCTTCTGCCGTCTGCTCTCGTCCCTCTACCTTTCTTTATAAAAATGTATTATTTAATACTATTTGTTAAATATATACTGTTGAAAACCAACTATTTCTTCTGGTGCCACATTTTTAGAACCAACAAACAGATATTCCTATAAAAGTTGGGTGGGGAAAGGATGTACAGAAGGGTAAACCCAACTGCACACTTACTAAATCAGTAAGTAAGTAGGCACGAAAAAACCAAACTATGTGAAGATAAGTAAATACGGAGAATGTATCTACCGAGGTAACAA
>NZ_MTAW01000013.1 GCF_002154725.1 Nostoc sp. 106C
ACTCGTTGATATTTATTCCTTCTTTATCTGTATCACAGTTTTAGTGAATTGGTATTAGAGTACTCCAAGTAAAAAAATACCCAATTGTCATTGCGAGCGAAACGGAGTGTAGCGTTCGCGTAGCGTCTCGCAGAGAAGCAATCTCAAACTCTGCGATTGCTACCCTTCGAGAACGCTCCGCGAACATTCCGCTTTGCTTCATAAAGCCCTTCGGGCATGGCTTCGCTTAGCGCAATGACAGGTTTTGGGTCATTTATTGTTTGGAACACTCTTAGGGCTGATGCGAGGAAAAATCATTCTGCAATATCCGCTAATGCGAAGAAACAAGCCTAAGTCCCAGCACGCCTGCCATAATTAAGCCGATACAGAAAAAGCGCCTAATTTCAGCAGGTTCTCCAAATAAAATTACACCCATCACAGCCGTACCTGCGGCTCCGATACCAGTCCAAGTAGCATAGGCAGTACCCACTGGTAATGTGCGGAGTGCTTTTGACAAGAAAGCGAAACTCAGTACCATACAAGCAACAGTAGCGATACTAGGGCCAAGCTTAGTAAATCCCTGTGTATACTTCAGGCCGATTGCCCATCCCATCTCAAGCACACCAGCAATCAGAAGGTAAATCCAAGCCATCGTTTTCTCCCCTATACGTTGCAGAAATTGCCAACTCTCACACATCTACCGCAGCTTTTGCTTTTATTTTTACACTTTTATATTTTTTATCTGCCTGTTCATGGTTTACCCTGTTAAGTGCAAGATGTGAGTCTACCTACTCCTCCACTCTCACCATCTCGACTTATGACCTATTCCATTGATGCCACCCATGACCCAAATTTACGCAGTTGGGTAGAGTCAGCAAATCAAGAAGATACCGATTTTCCTATCCAAAACTTGCCTTTTGGTGTATTCCGCACTCAGGGTAGCGCTGAACCTCCACGCATTGGAGTTGCGATTGGAGAAAAGATTTTAGATTTGGCTAGATGCGATCAACTAGGCTTATTTCAGGAACTTCCCGAACAGCTGCTAGCAGCATGTACAGCGCCTAATTTAAATTTATTGATGGGAATGGGAAGCCAAGCGAGATTAGCGTTGCGTCATCGCTTAAGCGAATTGCTGCGGTACGACACACAACAGAATCTTCCAGAAGCAGAAATTCTCATTTCCATATCTGAAGTTGAGCTTTTATTACCAGCAAATATTGGTGATTATACAGATTTTTACGCCTCAATCTTTCACGCTACCAATGTGGGAAAGCTTTTTCGACCTGATAATCCATTACTTCCCAACTATAAATATGTACCCATCGCCTATCATGGACGGGCTTCCTCAATTGTGCCTAGCAATACTTATATTAAGCGTCCCAGTGGTCAAATAAAAAAACCAGAAGATTCAGCCCCCAGCTTTACACTTTCTCAAATGCTGGATTATGAGTTAGAAATCGGGTTTTTCGTAGGTGCTGGAAATGAGCTAGGAAAAGCTGTATCTATAGAACAGGCAGAAGAACATATATTTGGATTGTGCTTGGTTAATGACTGGTCAGCACGAGATATCCAAGCGTGGGAATACCAGCCCCTAGGCCCATTTTTAGCCAAGAGCTTTGCTACAACAATTTCTCCTTGGGTAGTCACCTTAGAAGCTTTAGCACCCTTTCGCTGTCCAGCTTTTTGTCGCGCTCAAGACGATCCCCAACCCCTACCTTATCTCTCTTCAGCACTGGATACCAGTTTGGGTGGTATCGATATTACGCTGGAAGTTTGGATTCGTTCAACTCTGATGCAAGAACAAGGTTTGCAGCCGTTTCGTTTGAGCCGTGGTTCTTTCCAGCAGATGTATTGGACATTAGCGCAAATGCTTACCCATCACTCAAGTAATGGTTGCAACCTTCGTCCGGGAGATTTACTTGCTAGTGGAACAGTCTCCGGTGCTGAAGCAGGTTCCCAGGGTTGTTTACTAGAAATGACCCAGCGTGGTTCCAAACCTATTGAACTGCCTACAGGTGAAGTTAGAAAATTTTTGTTTGATGGAGATGAAGTTATGCTTCGCGGATACTGTGAAAAAGCAGGTTACAACCGAGTTGGATTTGGAGAATGTCGAGGTAAAATTTTAATTTCCTGACACCAAATCTAGCTAATTATGGTATTAATTAAACGAACCGAATTAAACAGGTTTTAAGCTTTTAACAATTTATTACGAATCACGCTAAATAAAGGGTAAAGCAAAAATCGCTTTAGCTTTTTATTTTTATTTGGGGCATTGTTATTATAATTTTGAGAAGGTAATTCCCAGATATCTTTTATTCCCTGTTCTCGTTCAACTAATAACTGGATATCAGGCGGTAACTGGGAATATTGTCTAACTGACCAAGGTTCTCCATCAGATAATTCTCTTTCTATTCTATGAAACATAATGTTCACCATTTTCAGGAGTAAGCTGTGATTGTTGGGTGTTCGTAGCTAAAGTCCGCAAGTCTTCCAGTAAGGGTCAAAGCCATATTTTCTGACTGTCGCCCGTGTACCATTAACTTCAAAAATGCGGTTAGTGCTATCTAATCCCGCATGAGTAGCTAGCGATCGCGACTTTTGTACATTCTTCATGGCTTCAGTTCTTTAATTACAAACTACAAATTATCAATTACGAATTGTTTGAAAATTCTGTCTTTTACTTACACTGGGCGATATCTTCGCTAAAAGTGCTGTCCCAAAGTTGCTTGACATAAACTTTTGCTGCAATTACACCTGCTTTGGAAAAGGTATCAGCAACTTTTTGCTGAGATGCTTAGGCGTAGCCTGCCGCAGGCATCGCCTCTTAAGACACAGGAAGTAATTCTTGGGGTTGCTGTTGTAGTCTCAACCACCTATGTATTTGGCAACACACGCAAAATTTTAGAGATCGGGGTAAGTGAGACGCGGGAATGCAGAGATATTTTGCCTTGTGCTTTTTAAATCCTTAACTAATCCAATAAATCCGGTTCTTCACGCACAATCCTGTTGTAGAGTGGTTGGAAGCTAAACCAGCCTCCAGAATGCGTTCCCACTTGGCTATGAGCTAAAGTAGCAGTTTCGTGGTCTATGGAAATGGGTTTACCTGCGGCTTGTGCTAAAAGTTGCGCTTGAGCCGAACGCTCGAAACTGATATACCACCAAGCGGCTTCGTCTACTGTCTGCCCTACAGTCAAAAAGCCGTGATTCCGCAGGATTACAGCTTTTTTATCGCTCAATGCTTCAGCAATTTTTTTACCTTCAGAAGTATCTAAGACCACACCCCTATATTCTTCAAATAGGGTGTGGTCTTGATAAAAAGCACAAGCATCTTGAGTGAGGGGATCAAGTAGGCGACCAAGGCTTGACCAAGATTTTCCATGCAGGGAATGGGCGTGTGCTGCTGCAACTATATCAGGTCTTGCTTCGTGAACCTGGGAATGGATAGCAAAGGCGGCGCGATTTACAGGAGCATCTCCTTTAACAACTTCGCCTTCTCTATTGACTAAAACCAGATCAGAAACACGGATATGACCGAAGTATGTTCCAAATGGGTTTACCCAAAAATGGTCAGTAAATTCTGGGTCACGCGCAGTAATATGACCTGCTGTACCTTCGCTGAAACCAAAACGGGCAAATAGGCGAAATGCAGCAGCAAGGCGTTGTTTACGGTAGAGACGTTCTTCTTCGACTCGTTCAAAAACTGGTGGTTGGGGTCTAGCGAATATCGGCATGGTTTTTCCTTTGTTCCTGATGTGGTGCGTTGGAATATCCAGAGCGAAAAGACCTGACACTTCCTTGTTCGGGGTTATATTGGTGTCGTAAAATGCTGCCAGTATCATTCCCCATGACATGAATAGAAATAGAGGGAGTAAATACTGTCGTCGCTTTGACAGAGTGAATGTCTCCATCAGGAGGCAATAGATGGTAAATATCGCCAGTTTTGACTTTATAAACACCGATACTTTCTAACTGGGCACGTCCTTCTAACTCACCGTTATCTAAACGACGGTAGACAGTTTCTTCTTGCCTACCTTTATACAAGCCTACAAGTCCCCAAGATAAATGGTCGTGGACAGGAGTAATAGAATTGGGCGGAATCACCAAACTAAAGATGGTAAGTGAACGATCCTGAGAACGATACAGCAGCCATTGTCCAATCCCGCCCCCCAATCCGCTATTAAGATTTGGTTGGGCAAATTCCTGTGGTAACCAATCTTGTTTTTTCAAGAGTGCGGAAAAATGGGGTACAAGAGCATTAAGGGTTTCTTTGCGGTTATGAGTTGTGCTAGAGCTAATTTTTTTAACAATAGCTACAAACTCACGTAAGTCAGGGCTATCAATAAACCATTCGTCTGCTTCTAAGGATTTGAGAACAGTTGTGTGAGCCATAGGATTTTGGGTGTGAGATTTGGGATTAAGACTTACGCTTTCTCGCTTGATCTGAGCGTTTGGTGCAGTTTTTGATCTAAGTAATGGTTACTGCTTGTTGTTCTTGGCGTTGCACTTGTTGCCTAACTAAGGGGATCGCATCTTCTACAGGATCAAACCACGAATCAACCAAGTAATTTGATTGGCAGAATACACTTGTCTGTAACGAAAGCTGTGCTGTTTTATAAAAGTCACCCCAATTTATTCCTTCATCTCAATGGTTTAGAGTTGAAGCAGCAGTCATATTTATGTAATACGAGAGATTTATAATCTACTTTAACTCGACTGATTTACCGTAGTTTATGAATTTAGCATACCATCTTTTGATTAGTTGCAAAAATCAAGTCAATATTTCTTTATTTGCGAATTAGCGATCGCTCGTCAGAGTATGCGCTAAATAAGGAAGCTGCATAGGTTCTAGATAAATAAGTAAAAGGCACAAACAAGGAAAGAAAAATTTTCGTGCGTCTTGTTGTATGCAGTTCATGACTTAAATCAATAGCTATTCAACAGAAGAAACCCACAGTAAATTCCTGGTTACAAGTACCAGGAAGCAACTTTGCCGACAAAAGTTCAAGCACTATTTAAAGAACAGCGCGATCGCTTTGGCTTTGTTTATACTGTGCTGCAATAAAATATACGGTAAACTTATCGGTTTGCCGTACATTATAATATTTAAATCCTAAAAAATATCGATAGTTGTTGACTCTAATGGCTCCTAGTAAAACGCTGCATCTACCCAACGAACTTTACGAATATCTCTTGTCTGTCTCTTTGCGAGAACCAGAATTACTCTTCAAACTGCGGGAAGAGACGGCGCGTCATCCCAGAGCAAATATGCAGGTAGCGCCAGAACAAGGTCAGTTTCTCGGTTTGTTAGTCAAACTTATTGGGGCAAAGAAGACTCTGGAGTTAGGAGTTTTTACAGGTTATAGTTCTTTGAGCGTCGCTTTAGCCTTACCACCTGAGGGGAAAATTATAGCTTGTGATGTCAGCGAAGAATTTACAGAAATCGCGCGTCGTTATTGGAAAGAAGCAGGGGTGTCAGAAAAAATTCACCTGCGGCTTGCACCAGCTATAGAGACTTTGGAAAAATTACTGGCAGAAGGTGAGGCAGAAACTTTTGATTTTGCCTTTATTGATGCCGATAAAGAGAACTATTATCACTACTACGAACTAGTGCTAAAGTTAATTCGACCTGGTGGGTTGATTGCTATAGATAACGTGCTTTGGTCTGGACGTGTGATACAAGCAGATGTTCAAGACTCAGCTACCAATGCTATCCGAGATTTTAATAGTAAGCTGCATCAAGATGATCGTATAGATTTAAGCTTGATTTCTGTAGCAGATGGACTCACTCTAGCAATCAAACGTTAATTCATCATGACAGATAAATTAGATGGCAAAGTTACAATTATTACCGGAGCTTCTGCTGGTATTGGTGAAGCCACAGCACTAGCACTAGCAGCAGAGGGCGCAAAAGTAGTTCTGGCTGCTCGACGAGGCGATCGCTTAGATGCACTAGCACAAAGAATAAAGAACAGTGGTGGCAAAGCATTGCCTATCATCACTGATGTTACAGATGAGACTCAAGTACAGAATTTAGTCCAGAAAACAAAGGCAGAATTTGGTCAAATAGACATCCTAGTCAATAATGCAGGCATTGCTGCTGTGGGTGCGATCGATGGTGGAAATACTTCAGATTGGAAGGATATGATTAATCTCAACCTGTTGGGACTGCTGTATGTCACTCATGCTGTATTACCAATTTTAAAAGCTCAGGGTGCGGGGCATATCGTTAATATTTCATCTGTAGCGGGTCGGACGGCACGGGTTGGTATTGGTGTATATAATGCAACTAAATGGGGTGTCAACGGTTTTTCAGAATCTTTGCGGCAAGAAGTTTGCAAACAAAATATCCGTGTGACTATTGTTGAGCCTGGTTTAGTTAATACAGAAATTGACGACCGAATTTCAGACCCTATTGCCAAACAAAGCAGTCAAGAACGCCGTCGTTCTATTACGCCTTTAGAAAGTGAAGATATTGCGGCGGCGATCGTTTACGCCGTGACACAACCACAACGTGTCAATGTAAATGAAATTCTCATCCGACCAACACAACAAGATTGGTAAGCTAATACTCATTTTTTATTAGAAAAGGCAGTCCCGATGAAACAAATTTCACGAGCGTTGCATGAAAGTGAGACTGGGATTTCTACTCAGCACTCAGCATTTTCAAGCTAGAGGGCAGGAGGCAGTAGCCAGAAGGGAATGCGCCTAAAAATCTGGCTGGGTTTGTTCTTCAACCCAGCCTACAGATTACAAGCCTATTCTGCCAGATGCTCGTGTATGTTTCTCCAGATATTGCTGATGATATTCTTCTGCTTTGTGGAATTGTGATGCGGGCGCAATCTGGGTCACAATTGGCTTTTTATTGTAGCGAGAGCTATTCTCAAGCCGATCCTTTGAAGCCCTGGCTAGTAATTCTTGTTCTGGAGTATGAAAAAATATTACTGAGCGATATTGAGAATCCATATCTGAACCCTGTCCGTCTGCGGTTGTAGGATTGTGCTTATTCCAAAACACACTCAGCAGTTCCTCATAAGATACTATTGCTGGATTGTATTCCACTTCCACTACTTCGGCATGTCCAGTTTTGCCGCGACAGACATCTTCGTAAGTTGGATTATCAAAGTTTCCGCCACTGTAACCAACTGCTGTAGAAGTTACGCCTTTTACTTGACGAAATGCGGCTTCGACTCCCCAGAAACAGCCTGCTCCAAATGTAACTTTTTGTAAAGTGGTGTTTTGCATATCTTTGACAACTCTTATGTATTGATGCTAAATGAAATTCTTAAAATCAGACAAATATTTGAAAATAAAATATTTGTCTGATTTTTCTATTGATTAGAATGGCAGACTATCCTGATCTGAGTCTGATATAATGCTGAGTTTTATCTAAGAATTTGAACAAAAATATAAATTGTCAATTAATATTCTAGCTGTTGCTAACCATAGGAATATTTCGCAGAATGCTGATGATTTCAATGGGGTCTAACCGTTTAGTATAATCTGGGTCAACAAAAGCATAAATGACTTTTCCATCTGGAGAAACTACAAATGTAGCTGGAATAGGTAGTTCAAAAGACTCATCACCGTTGTATCTGGGTAAAACATGACCTTTTTCCTGTAATATCGATCTGAGGTACTCGGGGATTTGAAACACAATTCCAAATTGACGAGCAATCATATTGCTGCGATCACTTAATACCTCATAGCTAAGTTCATGTTTTTCAACAGTTGATATTGTATGACGAGTAGTTTGAGGTGAAATAGCAATTAGTGAAGCTCCTAATGTTTTAATTGCAGGTAATGCCTGCTGGAGTGCTGCTAGTTCCAAGTTACAAAAAGGACACCAGGAACCTCGAAAAAAGGAAATAACTACAGGCCCACTAACTAAGAGTTTTTGTAATTCTATTGTTTGACCGAAAGCATTGGGCAGAATAAAATTAGGAATCAGATCTCCTATCTTTAAGCTTTGGTCAACAATACCTGAAGAAATTAGCTCATTTTTGAGATACTCTGTAAAATCCATAGTAATTTTCCTGACAGTTAAATTACACTTTTATCTACCTTTTTAGTGCTTCGTAGAGAAATACTGTTGCAGTAAAGATACTGAAAAGTAGACCTTGAGATTGACATTGTTACAGTAATTGTTTTACGTTCCAAGTCGTGACTATTATCTGCTGTTAGCGTTATTTTGATGCAAATTAAGCCATACATTTCATCAGGCGATCGCTTTAAATCTCTGTCTTTATTGAAACGAACGCCTAGAACTGATAGTGGCTCCCAGGGAAACATGTCTGCATTTACTTTACTCAATAAATTGCACATGCCTCATCATAAATGTGCCTGCAATATAGCTAGAGTCTGAGCAACTGTACATCAATAAGCCAATATTTAGATTGATTTGTCACTACAAAATTTTACTGGGGTTTCAATCCATCCCATAAAACAGAAATCATTTCATTAACGATGACTTCTCTTGGTGCAGCATCGGGTAAGGTAGTGGCGAGAGGAAGACTCTCGATCACAGACAGAAAGAATCCGGCTAGCAGTTGGGGACGAACTTCACGAATTTCGCCTCGCTGTTGTGCTTGAGCAAATATTTGACAAATAGGCTCAAAGATAAATTGCGAGGAGCAAGCTGACAGCCTAGCAGTATTTTCCTCATCCAACAAAGGCATATCTGTATGTACCATGCTCAAAAAATGGATGGGAGGCTGAGAAAGGAACCACGCACCAACTGCATGTAGTTGCGATCGCAAATCATCTTCATTTTGCCGAATTGCTTGCTGCAAACCCCGGCGATGGCGCTCAAACACGCGCTCAGTTACGGCTACAAAAAGCTGCTCCTTACTGGGAAAGTGATAATACAAAGATGCTTGACGTATTCCTACCGCATTCGCAATATCCCTCATGGCTACCGTATTGTAGCCATGCTTGCGAAATAGCTGTTCTGCTTCATCAAGTATGCGATCTCTACCACTAGATGAAGCTTGTTTTGGAGAGCGGCGATCGTCTGACACTCTCAAACCTACCTAACGTTTAGTAGTCAACTATCAAATATTATATTACACTGTCAAATAATCTGCTCATTTGTGAACCCAAATCAGCAGATTTATCGTCTGTGGCATAAATAACCTGATCCAGCAAATTTGAGGGCACAGTATTTACAAAAACAACAACCAGCCATTGATAATTGATCCCGTTCTGCCAAAATAAATCCGCTGAAGATTAACACTGAAATAGGAAAGATACTCCGAAACAGGGGCTAACTCACAGCCATTATTTCATGCCAGTAATTCATGATGAAGAGTTAATTCTGTAACCAATGAACCAATTATCTAATTCACCAGAATCATCTACCTTTTCCCGCCGCACACTCCTCAAGTGGTTCGGTATTGGTAGTATTGCTGGAGTAACCGGATACTCTCGTTTCAGTAAGCCACAACCAACGGTTTTTCAAAGAGATACCCTAAAATTACCACGGATGCTGAATCAAGATAAAAGTGTTGTAGTTATTGGGGCGGGATTAGCCGGTTTAGCCTGTGCATATGAATTGAGCCAACGGGGATTTGCTGTGACACTTTTAGAAAAGTCCCCTCAACTTGGTGGGAAAATTGCTAGTTGGCAAGTTGAAGCTGTTGGTGAAACATTCATTATGGAACATGGTTTTCATGGATTTTTTCCCCAGTACTATAATCTGAATAGTTTGGTCACAGAATTGGGAATCAACGAGCATTTTCAATCCTTAAATTTTTATGCAGTTGTTTACCGCGATCGCAAATATCAACCAGAGGTATTTCGTCCCAGCCGTTCAGCCTTTCCTTGGAATATTATAGATTTAGCGATCGCTTCTCCCAATCGCTTGCAATGGGGTATTAATCTAATTAACTTAAAACACTTACAAGTCTTTCAAGCAATTACTGGATTTCAGAGAGAAAAGAATTATCGACGCTTCGATAATATTTCCGTTGCTGATTGGGTAGAAAAGGAATTTCCCCGAGGTTTATACGACTTATATTTTCTCCCGTTTGCTAAATCTAGTTTGAATGCACCAGACTTGATGAGTGTGGGGGAACTCATGCAATTCTTTCACTTTTATTTTTTTGGCAACCCAGAAGGGCTAGCTTTTAATGGCACCAAAGATGATATGGGAACCAGTTTAGTCCAACCCATTGCCAAAGCAATTCTGAGTAATGGTGGTAAAATTATCACAGGTGCAACAGTAAGTGAGATTTCTGCTGTAGAAGGTAAGATTGATTCTTTAAAATATTTGATTGGTACTAATAAAAATAATGTACCTTTTTGGGTGAAGCGTAACTCTGTTGTGGCAGATGAAAAGATAGAATATTTTGGTGCTGCGGATGAAGTTTTTGCTGCACAGATTGGCGCTCAAGAAGCAATTTCTCTTACCTGTACGCACCAAGGTTGTACTGTTAAAAAAACAGATGATGGAAAGTTTCATTGCCCTTGTCATGGTGCAGTTTTTGCAGATGATGGTAAAGTTTTAAAAGGACCAGCGCAAAGAGATTTAAATAAATTCAAAGTAGTGCAACGGCAAGATGAAGAATTACAACTAGTAGCGACAAATCAAGAATCGACATTACCACAGACAATCACAGCCGATTATTATGTTTTTGCGACTGATGTACCGGGAGTACAGCAACTTTTTAAGCGGATTAATGGTGATGTTGAGCAAAAAGTGCGATCGCAAGTGGCAAATTTAAGCATCGCCGATCCTTTTGCTGTGTGTCGTTTCTGGTTCGATCGCGATTTTCACTGGGAACAAAGTAGTTTTACTTCTTTATCTGGCTACCAGCTAACTGATAGTATTACCCTATATCACCGCATTCAAGAACAATTTATTGACTGGGCAAAACGTACTGGTGGAAGTGTAGTAGAGTTACACGCTTATTGTTATAAAGAAAAACAGTTCCCTACCCAGGAGACTTTGTTAACAACATTTGAACAGGAACTTTACGAAATTGTACCGGAATTAAAGCAAGCAAAGGTACTGCATCGAGAATTAGTAAATCAACATAATTTTTCTGGATATCCACCAAATAGTTATGCAGAACGTCCAGAAACTAGCACTGGTGTTTCTAATTTAATTTTTGCTGGAGATTGGGTGAAAATGCCTTTTCCTTGTGGATTAATGGAACGGGCTGTAAGTAGTGGTTTATTAGCAGCTAATGAAATTTTATCTCGTGAGAGTTTGCAAAGGCGATCGCTTTTATCAGTGAATCCAGAAGGGTTATTACAAATTTAAAATATCATTGATAAAGACCACGCGGTAGGGGCACGGCACCAGTAAAATTATTGTATATATCGGAAGATTGCGGACGCCGTGCCCCTACGAAGCTATGTGGTTCCATACCTGGAAACTGGTGTAAATTATTGTAGTGGCGTGACCTACTTAAAATAGTGCATTAATTAGATGGGACTAACCGCCGATGTACGCCGTTGTACGCCGATAAACGGGATTTTTATTAATGTACTAAATTAGCTATACCACGCCAGTTTCATTTTCTGTGTAAGCTAAAAATTTAGTTTATTTACCTGAGTTTAAACCAATCACTCCAATGACAATTAAAATGATCGATATGAGTTTAAAGCTACTAATAGACTCCCGAAAACAAACAATACCGATGATTGCAATCAGCGTAGTTCCTAAACCTGCCCAAAAAGCATAAGCAACACTAACTTCAATTTTTTTTAGCGAAAGTGTAAGAAAAGTCAAACAAATTCCATAAGAAGTAAATACCAATATCGAAGGAATAATTTTAGTAAATCCTTGCGACAGCTTCATACAAGTTGTACCCATAACTTCAAAGAGTACTGCTGTAACAAGGTAAATCCAACTGATTAGCATGTTGATTTTAAATGCTAGGGCATTTAATTATCTCTAAGCAAATAATAAAAATCAATAAGTATAAATATTGATGTTATCTTTAAACTATTTTTCGGTGGCAATGATGTGTAAATCAATATTTTGTTGTCTGATTAGCTCCATTAATCGTTGTGTAAAAGAACCTTTAAACCACCTTCTCCATCGAGGCTGCTGGCTTTCACCAATGACAATTTGAGTGATGTGATGATTTGCCGCAACTTGAGCAATTTCTTGAGCGACGTTTTGACTCTTGACGTGTAAGAATTCGCCACCAAATTCTCTACATAATTTCTCGCACGTATCAATGTGTAAACTTTCTTGTTTGGTCAGGAATCGTTCAGGGTTTGCTACAAAAACGGCATAAAGTCGGGCATTCATGTAATTAGCAATGCGTGCTCCGCGACGAAGTAATTGCACGGAGTTAGGATAGGTAGAGACACATACCAGTACTCGCTCGTGGATATTACAGTTCTGCCCTTCCAAAGTAGAAGTGTTCGCTTCCTCCTCAACTGTATCGGCTACTTCTCGTAGTGCGAGTTCCCGCAAAGCGATTAAGTTACGACGCTGAAAGAAGTTTTCTAGGGATTGAGCTATTTTCTCAGGGGCGTAAATTTTGCCTTCTCGCAGCCGTTCTTCTAGCGTTTCTGGAGTGACATCAATAACTACAACAGCGTCAGCTTCGTCAAGCAGGCGATCGGGAATCCGCTCTCGCACTACAATACCTGTAATTCGTGCAACTAAGTCGTTCAAACTTTCCAAATGCTGAATGTTGACGGTGGAGTAAACATCAATTCCAGCGGACAAAATCACTTCCACATCCTGGTAGCGCTTTTCTCGTGAAGAACCAGGGACATTGGTATGAGCGAGTTCATCAACTAACACAAGTTGGGGAGAACGTTCCACAATTGCATCCGTATCCATTTCCTGCAAAGTAACGTTCTCTCGGATACTGATTATTCTTGGAATCACCTCTAGCCCTGTAGCTTTTTCAGCTGTGTCTTTGCGTCCATGAGTTTCCAAGATGCCAATCACAACATCAATCCCATCTTGCTTGAGCTGATGTGCTTCTTCTAGCATTTTGTAAGTTTTACCAACACCAGGAGCCATACCGATGAAAATTTTATGTTTCCCACGTCGGTAAGGACGGATGTAAGAACTGTCAACAGAGGTTGTAGAGTTATTGAACATGAATAGAAGATTTATCTAGGTCTTTAACGATTTCTTTTAAAAGACTGACTCCAATTTCGCCAAAAATACCTAGGAATCTTCCATCAGTATGTTGGTTAAGAAATATTTTAAACTGCTGATACGAGCATACGGGAAGCAACCTTCATCAAGACACTTCGGATGAGTTCCGTCACCAGACTTGTAAATACGCATGAACCAGTGCTGGACTCACCGCACTGGTTCACGCGTATCTCTACGATTAAGTTCACAAATTAATAGGAGTGCTCTATCTCATGACTTCCTTCAATTAATTTGGGTGCTTTTGTACTAGAACCATATAGCTCAACAAATCTTTTAAACAGCAACATAGTTTGATGATTTGAAGCTAAATTCATATTGAATAAACGCTCAATATTTTTCTCACCAAGATTGCGTAAATAAGGTAAATCTTCAAAGAGAGTTAAGCAAGAGGCAAAATGCAATAAGACTTGCAGTATTGGTTTGGGCCATTCTAAATCACTGTAGATTTCTATAAATAGTTGATGCTCTCTGTGATTTAAAGGTAAGGCATAAAACATCACAACTATTCTTTTATTGTTATAGACCGGAATACTCAATTCAACGGTATAGGGAGTATGTAAGATTAAATCCACCTCAACAATTGGTTGACGCCAAATTCTTAAAGCATTAAGTGGAGAATCTAACATTGTTTGAAATTTGATGACACCACCAATGGCTGTGGGCTGGAAGTGACTGATATTAATCACCCGCAAATTATTCAAACTAAATTTGTGAATGGTTTCTAAATGTTTTAAGTTCAATAAATGATATATTTGGCACAAGTAAGGAAAAGGTAAAATATATTCCTGACTGATCATGTGCCGTTTTTTCAACTCCAACTTGTTGTATTGAGTTGGACATAGATATCCTTGATACAAGGTAGAGTCTACATCATTGTTATCTAAATCATGTTCAGGTCTTAAATATAACCAACTCAAAAAGAAGAATGAGGCTGTAAATAGCTGAAATACTTCCAGAGTAGAGAGATAACCATCAGCAAAGGCTGCTAAACTTCTATCAGTGATTCCAAAAAGCCACGATGGAATACCAGCCAGCCAAATACCATTTTTGAGTTTGAGTATAAAAAGAGCAAGTTCTATTTCTAGAGATTGAGTTCCAGTTTTAGCGACTTCATCATTATCTTTTTGAATGAGATTAATAGACATAGTAGTTCAAAATTAGATATTGCTATTTTTAGGAATTAATAAATTCAATTACTTCGATCCTAACTATGCCTTATGTCAACAACCTCTACCTTCAGTTGTAAATACAATTGGCAAGAATTTTGGTTAACTTAATTTTGTATAAATGCTTTAACTGAAAACAAAAATAACCTTAGATGTGACGTGGAATCAAGGTAGTTTCAGGAATATCTATATTTTATTTTTTGTAGTAAAAATAACAATAAAATAAATTTTTTCCTATAAAAAAGAAGTCTATTTGCAAAATTAGACTAAAGGAATATATAAATAATTAGATAAAAACATTTATATGCTATCTATCACACAAAATTATCTGCTGCTTTAGGGGGATTACTAAGGAGTTAGCAAGTTATTAATCATAATATATAAATTGATAATGAGATAGCGATCGCGACTGTTGTTGAGAAGCCAGCGCAACTATTACTACCTCAACCTATAGAATTGCAAGCGCTAACGCTGTATTATTTTTAAATATTTTAGTAAGCATTTCTCTGAAGACGCCAGCAATGACTATCCGCTATGCGACTGAAGTTGACTTACCTACTATTGTAGCAATTTACAATGCTGCAATTCCTACCCGCATGGCTACTGCTGATTTAGAGTCGGTGACTGTGGAAAGCCGCCTCAATTGGTTTCGGGGGCGATCGCCTTCACAAAGACCGCTGTGGGTGGTAGAAGTAGAGGGTGTAGTTGCTGGCTGGCTGAGTTTTCAATCCTTTTATGGGCGACCAGCCTACAGTAAAACCGCCGAAATTAGTATTTACATTGCCCCAAACTTTCAAAGATGTGGTTTAGGGCGAAAACTCCTAGCGCAAGCAATTCACCAAAGTCCAAATTTGGGTTTAAAGACGTTAATCGGGTTCATTTTTGCCCATAATCAACCCAGTTTAAAGCTGTTTGAAACATTTGGGTTTAAACCTTGGGGACATTTGCCCAACATCGCAGACCTGGATGGTATTGAATGTGATTTAGTAATTATGGGGCTGCGAATTGGGGATGAGGAGACAAGGTGAAATAACAAATGACTAATGCCCTGTATCTATGTAGCTACGCCTAAAGGAAGTAAATATGTCGTGGATGGAGTTGAGCCTCGATACCACAAATGAGGCGGTTGATTGGGTCTGTAGCTTACTTGCAAAAAATAACTTTACCAGTGACCTTCATATCCAGAAATACACAGAATCAGGTTTGGGCAACGATTGGGCTTTTAGCATCTGCTTATACTTACCCTACGATGTCCATGCAGATAAACGTGGGTCAGAAATCGCCAAACTGCTCTCACCGTTAGAACGTACAGGAATTTCTACGGCTCTCCAGATGGCGATAGTTGAAGAAAAACCAGCAGATGCAGAACTAGCAAGTCACCTTGTACGCCGGATTGGGCAAAAGTTCGTTATCTTCTCTGCTGATATGCCATATAGTTCTGAAGCAGCGAATGAAATCATCTTAAGACTTAAACCCAGCCTAGCCTTTGGTAGCGGTTTGCATCCAGCGACTATACTCAGCCTCAAACTGCTGGAACGTCATATTACCCCTGCAATAAATGTTCTCGATTTGGGGTCAGGTTCAGGTATTTTGAGTGTGGCGATCGCAAAACTTGGTGCTAATGTTTTAGCTTTGGACAATGATACTATTGCTGTGCAAGCAACTCAAGACGCTGTATGTCTGAATGGAGTAGAGCAGCAAGTAACAGTAATGGAAGGAAGTCTGGGATCTGGTAGTGACTTCGGACATTGGCTAGGCGGAGATTCTATTAATAATGTGCCTAAAGTTGAGGCTAAAAATCAATTTGACCTGATCGTTGCAAATATCCCAGCTAGAGTACATATTGCCTTGGCTGCTGATTACCAAAAAGCACTGCGTCAGACTGATGTACATCGAGGACTGTTGATTGCCGCTGGTTTTACTATCGATCATGAGGAAGATTTGGTTATAGCATTAACAGAAGCAGGTTTTGAGTTTGCCGATTGTGAGCGACAAGATGAATGGGTTGCACTTGCTTATCGCTTACAGCAGTTTCCAGAGCCAAAGTAGGGGCACGGCAGCAGTAATATTACTGTATGTACCAGAAGATTGTGGATGCCGTGCCCCTACCGCGTGGTTTATGAACTTAGCACATCCGCGAGAATATTTAACGCAATTTGAATTTGGTTGCTATCGATAATTAAAGGTGGACAAAAACGAATTGCGGCTTTACCACAACCAAGCAATAGTAAACCCCGCAAGAAAGCTTCTTGAATTATGCGATCGCGCATTTTACGATCGAGATTACCTTCTTCATCTAATATATCCACCGCTACCATTAAGCCTTTACCTCGCGGTAAGGATAGTCTGGAAAATCTCTGGTGTAATTGGCCAAGACCAGCTTGTAATAACTCTCCCATTTGGCAAGCGTTAGTCATCAAACCCGCTTCCAACAGTCGAAGTGTGGTAATACCAGCAACGCAAGCCACTGGATTGCCGCCAAATGTGGTAGCGTGGGCACCAGGAGGCCAAGTCATTAACTCAGGTCTAGAGAGAATCGCACCCAAAGGCAGACCACTGGCAATACCTTTAGCTGTGGTAATAATATCCGGCATCACGCCCCAATGCTCGATCGCAAATAAACGACCTGTACGCCCCATACCAGATTGCACTTCATCCACTACCATCAAGATGCCATAGCGATCGCATATATCGCGAATCCGTTGCAAAAAACCTTCTTCGGGGACGATGTAGCCTCCTTCCCCTTGAATTGATTCAACTACAATTGCTGCTACCTCATCTGGTGGTAACATCGTCGGGAATAGCTGCTTTTCCAAGTAATCCAAGCTAGCGTGAGTACCGTAGGGAATATGAGTCACTCCAGGTACGAAAGGACCAAAATTGGCTCGCTGCACTGCTTTAGAACCAGTCAAAGACATTGCCCCATAAGTGCGTCCGTGGAATGCGCCCAAAAATGCCACAATCTGCGATCGCTTAGTGTAATATCGAGCTAGTTTAATTGCGCCTTCGTTGGACTCTGCTCCGGAGTTAGTAAAAAATACTCTAGCACCTTGGGGAAAAGGGGCACGAACTGCTAATTTTTCCGCCAGTTCTACCATCGGTTCATAATAAAAGTCAGTCCCCGACATGTGTAGGAGTTGCGCTGACTGGGCTTGAATTGCAGCGACAACTTCTGGGTGGGCATGTCCAGTGTTGGTAACAGCAATACCTGCTGTCATATCCAAGAAAACATTGCCGTCAACGTCTTCCACCATACAGCCTTCACCCCTAGCTATGACTAAGGGATAATCTCTAGTGTAAGAAGGAGAAGTTACAGCGCGATCGCGTTCTATAATTGCTTGGGCACGAGGTCCTGGCAAAGAAGTTACTAAGCTGGGGACACGTGGTAAACCCAGATTTACAGAGATACTTAACATACTTTAGATTTTTTTAAGATAATGTCTGATTAAAAGCCTAGCTTTCAACTATTGCAGTAGCATTTGTTTCTCTTTGTAAAAGATTTATACTCAGCCTGCGTACAGTAAAGCAGCAGCCCAAAAATAGGCTAGTCAGCAAAATTCTACTAAGTTAAAGATTGAGGTAAACGCATCATATAAATAGACGGGGTGACACTAAGAGATTCCCCAAAAAATCTTTCCTGTCTCCCTGTGCCGGACAATCTTATATCATGTCCGCTAAATTTACCATAACAATAACTTCACTATAAGAATGCGTTTTGATTCCTGAAATTATTTGCGTAGGGAGGAAACAGAGAACAGGGAAGAAGGAATAAAACTGTACTGAGTTTTTTTCAAAAATCAAATATGAGTCCTATATGTATTGTTGTGTTTGCTGAGTTGTAAGGGCACAAACAATTTTGTGCCTCTACCATCTAGTCTGTCAATTCAGTACTCAGCACTTTTCATTGAACTCCTCTAAGCATATCGATTTGGCAATTTGGCAGATATTTTAATTGTCAAGTTGATATCTTGAGATTCGCGAATGTCTTTGTGCGACAATACCGACTTGCAGAATCCCTCGGCTAACTACCGGGGGTCTTTTTTTTAAGGGAACAGGGAACCCATTGAAGATCTAAGCTTTCCTGCCTCCTGCCTCCTGCTTGCACTAGCTATGTGAATCTGAGCGTTTACGAAATAACCCTGTCATACTTAAGCCAGTAATCAACAAGCCGACTAATCCCAAACCATTTAACAGTGGATAGATTTTTTCTAAATGAATGATTTCTAGGGTATGAATATGCAGAAGAAATTCACCGAATTCGTCTTGGTGCAGCCATTCATGGGCAATGGTAAAACTCATACCTGTTAGCACAGTTAGAAACAAGGGCAGACATAAAATAATGGCAATTTGGCGATGATATTTGCGAAACGCTCGTTTCATAAGTAATTTCTAGTTAAGTAACCTTTAGGTTATCAAAATCATTTGTCAAAGAGGGCATATTTTTGTGTATGCTTTGTGGCTAAGCCTCTGAGCAGTGCATTTTTGGAAATTAACATGGAACGTGCCATTTCCGCCCTAGGAATATTAG
Source organism: Nostoc sp. 106C (assembly GCF_002154725.1). Lineage (GTDB taxonomy): Bacteria > Cyanobacteriota > Cyanobacteriia > Cyanobacteriales > Nostocaceae > Aulosira. The sequence continues at coordinate 18,806 of NZ_MTAW01000013.1, forward strand.
TTTTCATAGGTATATCCTACGCTCTCTCTGTAAATCGCAGTGCTGTACGTTGGCGAACTGTGGCTTGGGGTTTGGGTTTAGAATTTACATTTGCACTGCTGATTCTCAAAACTCCTGGCGGTTTGGCTGTATTTAAAACTCTAGGGGATGTGGTCAGCAATTTTTTGGCTTTCTCTGATGTTGGTGCCAAATTTGTCTTTGGAGATAATTTCAAAGATCATTTATTTGCCTTTCAAGTGTTACCCACTATTATCTTTTTCTCTGCTTTTATTAGTGTCATGTATTACTATGGCATTTTGCAGCGAGTGGTAAGTGGGATGGCTTGGGTAATGATGAAGACGATGAAAACATCAGGATCTGAGTCTTTATCTTGTGCAGGTAATATATTTTTGGGACCAACAGAGTCAGCACTAATAGTTAAACCCTATGTCGCAAGCATGACTCAATCAGAACTCCATGCCGTCATGACGGGTGGTTTTGCCACAATTGCTGGGGGAGTATTGGGGGCTTATTTATCGTTTGGTATCCCAGCAGAGCACTTGATAGCCGCTTTCTTTATGACTGCGCCCACCTCTTTAGTAGTATCAAAATTACTTTATCCAGAAACGGAAGTATCTGAAACTGCTGGTCATGCAAAGCTTGATGTAGAAACAAATTACATTAATGTGATTGATGCTACTACTACAGGGGCAATTGATGGTGTGAAGCTAGCAGTTAACGTCGGGGTAATGATTATTGCCTTTTTAGGGTTACTGGCTGCCTTTAATGCCTTGCTGGGATGGTTGGGGGGATTGGTGAGTTTACCGCAGTTGTCATTGCAGTGGATTTTGTCTTTGATTATGGCTCCTGTCGCTTGGCTGTTGGGTGTACCTTGGACTGATTGTCGGCAAGTAGGAGCATTGTTAGGTACAAAGACAGTTCTCAATGAGTTTATTGCTTTTTTAGATTTAAAAACATTAATTGCCAATGGGAAAATTTCCCAAAGAGCCGTAATTATTGCAACTTATGCATTATGTAATTTTGCGAATATTGGCTCAATTGGGATTATGATTGGTGGTATTGCAGGTATGGCACCCAATCGCCAGCATGACTTAGCTCGTATGGGTGTGAAAGCCATGATTGGTGGACTGCTCGCTAGCTTTATCACCGCTGGTATTGCCGGAATGCTGGTGTAAAAAAAACATTTCTACTTTTTTTTGATATAACCCAATGTCCAGTTATTAGCTTGTTCTAATTCATTTCCTTTCCCTTGAACAATCAGCAAAAGAGCAATTCTTGTATTTAAATATCCTTTAACTAAATAATGTCCAGGTTGCGCATAAGCACCATTACTATAGGAGTTATCGATAGGATCTACAATTCCGCATTCGGTACTGTGATCGGGTAATGTAACCTGCATCAAGTTGTCAGTTTGAAATTCTTTGGAAACTGAAAATACACCATAGACATGATGTTGACCGCGCCAAGGCTGAATTACTATTTTTTTTGGATATAAGTATTGTTTCCCTTTGGCGGCAATAAATTCTGATGGCTTGCACGCAGTAATCTGCGATCGCTTGTTGAAATAAGAAAAGCCAAGGATGCCAACTAAGCTCAGTGCTAATGGTATAAAAATAACTTGGTGTTTGCGCACGTGTTCGATCCAATACTAAGTTTTTCGGTTATATTCTAGCGATCTGAGTAAAAGAGCGATCGCTATCAACTAACTCATTGTCAGAAATTCACAATTCGCTTGTTGAAAATTCAAAATGAAAAACCTAATGTGCGTATGTATCCTATCTACTAACTATATACAAACTAAATTTGAAACTTTCACTTTCAGCTCCTGGTTCGCTCATTTTTTGTAACTGCCCAGGTAGGAAAGTTAGGGATATTCCCGTGAGGGAAGAAAGATGGTAATGTTCACTGAATTTCAGGGAATATTCGTCCCCTGCGTGCGGTACGAGTGGGTTTGGTTTCAGTCATGGCTGATTATATTCGGAATCGCGATACTTATATTTTCTCTCATCCACACATCGCAGATTAAATTCGATGAAAAAAGTCTCGCGTTCGGGGGTGTAGTTCCTCCTCTCCCTCCTGTCTTACTCTTGTGTGCGAGCGCGTTCCTGCTTTTCTGCTTCCAGAATCGCTAATAAAAGGGCTTCTTCCTGAATTTCAAACTCTTCTTCGGGAATTTCTCCCATATCAAAAGCAAGTTGCAGTGCAAGAAGCTGCTTACTGAGATTTTCTTTATCATCAATTTCAGTACTTGCTTGTTCTAAAATTTTTTCCCCAAGCCACGTTACCCCCATTAATGGGCCAGTAATCGGTAATAGTAAAAAGCGCAGAACCATATCATTTTACACTTATGTGGATTTATTAAAGCTGTCCTCGCAAGACCGTAATCATGCTGATGACATAAATATTAGACATTACTTAATCTTATGTTGATGCCAAAATACGTTGGATTTGAGTCCAGTTAAGGCTTATTGGCATCCGTATTTTACATATCCGATGTACAAAAAATTACTTTTTTAGAAAATTCTTATTGAGGAGGTACTTAGAGTTTGACAACAGTATTAAATGCATCTCCCCAGAGATTTGTCAATACCCCTGCTATTCAACGCATCGCTCAACGTGCTTTGCGCTATCTACAGTCAGGTTTTTCAGTACATTTACGTGGTGCGGCTGGAGTCGGAAAAACTACTCTGGCAATGCATCTAGCTGATTTGCTCAACCAGCCTATCATCCTCTTATTTGGAGATGATGAGTTTAAAACCTCAGACTTGATTGGTAATCAGTTAGGCTACACCCGCAAAAAGGTTGTTGATAACTTCATCCACAGCGTTGTGAAAGTTGAGGATGAACTGCGACAACACTGGGTTGATGCCCGATTAACCCTAGCTTGTAAAGAAGGATTTACGCTGGTTTACGACGAATTCAATCGATCGCACCCGGAGGTAAATAACGTTTTACTTTCCGTACTTGAGGAGAGGTTGTTGGTATTGCCAACAAATCAACAGCGAGCAGAGTATATCCGGGTTCATCCCCAGTTTCGGGCAATCTTAACATCGAACCCTCAAGAGTATTGTGGAGTTCATGCAACTCAGGATGCTTTGATGGATCGTGTGATTACCATCGATATGCCTCCACCTGATGAACTAACTCAGCAGGAGATTGTAGTTCAGAAAACGGGCATAGATTCTGAGAAAGCAGACAAAATCGTGCGCTTAGTGCGGATGTTTTGGAGTCGCTCTGGCTCTGGGCAAGGCGGTGGCTTACGTTCCTGTCTGATGATTGCTAGAATTTGTCACGAACACGAAATTTCCGTAAACTTTGAAGATCCTAACTTCCAAGATATTTGTGCCGATATCCTGCTTACTCGCACAAATCAACCTCGTATGGAAGCAACTCGGCTACTGGAAGAGGTTTTGCGTGAATTGTATCGTAGTACAAACACTCAATCTCAGCCAGCAGAAGAGATAACACCAGACAGTCAAAATCAGATTGTATTGGAACAACGAGTACCTTACGAGCATGAAGTCTACAACTACCTATGCAAGTCTCCAGGAAGGCGTTTCTCTGATTTGGCAGCAGAATTAGGGATCGAGCGCAGTCAAATTGTCGCAGCACTCAAGTCTCTCAGAGAGCAGGGAGTATTATTGCAAATGCAGGGTAATGCAGAACTGCCGAACCTATCACAAGTGGCTTTTGATTCTGGCCATTTAATAAACAAATGAGTACTCATACTAACCGGGGAGTTATCACCGCAACTCAGGGTTCTACCTTGGCAGATATTCTCGAACGGGTTTTAGATAAAGGCATTGTGATCGCAGGAGATATTTCAGTTTCCGTCGGCTCTACAGAACTACTCAACATCCGGATTCGTTTGTTGATTTCTTCTGTTGATAAAGCCAAAGAGATTGGAATCAACTGGTGGGAGAGCGACCCCTATCTGAATAGTCAAGCTCGTTCCTTATTAACAACTAATCAACAACTTCAAGAGCGTGTTGCCAGTCTAGAAACAGAACTGCGATCGCTCAAAGCACTCAATCCTCTTAATCATCAGAATGCAGGCGATTAGCAAATCAAAAGGTTCCGATTCCGGTTTAGCACCGTTGTTACTGACGGTTGTCGAACTGATACGCCAACTCATGGAAGCTCAGGTGATTCGGCGTATGGATGCTGGCAACCTCAGCGACTCTGAGTTAGATCGGGCAGCCGAAAGCCTGCGACAGCTAGAACAACAGGTTGTTAAGCTTTGCGAGGTATTTGATATTGACCCAACCGAGCTAAATATTAACTTGGGTGAAATAGGAACTTTACTTCCCCAATCTGGAGGATATTACCCTGGCGAAACCTCTAGTCAACCCTCTATTCTAGAACTCCTCGATCGCCTATTAAATACGGGTGTGGTAGTTGAAGGTGACTTGGACTTAGGACTGGCTCAATTAAGCTTAGTTCATGCCAAGTTAAGACTAGTACTCACCTCTAAACCCCTGTAAATTTTTTATCTACATTCTTATTGGTAAGACATTGTTATGAGTTATGGCTTTTACATTTATGGAATTTTGACCTTGCCTGCTCCGGAAGATTTAAGTTTAGAAGGGTTAGATCGGCAACCCGTACAAATTAAAATTTTGGATGATTTTGCAGTAATCTACTCCGAAGCACAGCAAGAGCGTTATTTAGCAAGCCGTCGTAATCTGCTAAATCATGAGAAAGTCCTTGAGGAAATCATGCAAGCAGGCGATGTCTACGACGGGCTACGCCAACGCAATTTACTACCCGTGCAATTTGGACTTTTGGTTGCAAGCTGGGAAACGTTTTCACAACAATTAATTCGTCCTCATCAAGAAGAATTGACGCAATTGTTAGCAAAGTTATCGGGCCGTCGAGAAGTTAGTGTCAAAGTTTTTTGGGATACCGAGGCAGAAATTCAGGGGTTGTTAGCAGAAAATCCAGATATCAAAACCGAAAGGGATAAATTAGCGGGTCAACCTCTGAATATGGAGCAGGTGATTCAAATAGGACAAGCCATCGAACAAGGAATGAGCGATCGCAAACAAGGCATCATCAATTTATTTCAAGGTACGCTCAACTCCATTGCGATCGATGTGGTGGAAAATACTCCCCAAATGGACACAATGATTTACAACGCAGCTTACCTAATTCCTTGGGAGGCAGAATCCCAATTTAGCGAACAGGTTGAAGCACTCGACCGTCAATTTGAAGAACGTTTGCGAATTCGCTACAACAATTTTACTGCCCCCTTTAACTTTGCTCGTCTACGATTATTCAGTTCTAACTAAACAGCAATAAAAATTGAAAATCAAAAATTATTGAAACTTGGGAATTTTTGGGAAATTAAATTTTTCTTACTTTATAGCAACAAGACACAACAAGATTTTTCACCCAGTCCCCAATCCCCAATCCCCAATCCCCAGTCCCTATTTAAGTAAAATCAATGGACGACATATTTAAAGGATTTGAACAGCTATTAGAAATTGCCAAAGCTTTAGAAGAAAAAGTAGAAAAAGGCGAATTAAAAACTTCTATTCAAATTCGCTCTCATAATCTCAGTAGTATTCCTCGACAAGGCAATATTCCGAGAAAAAATAGTTCCAGCCGAGTTCGCTCCAATTCCACCGATGCAGCAACACCAATGGATGATGCTGAAGTCACTCCCCCATCACCTCGGACAAACTCAAAAGCTTCTTGGCAAGCTGTCGGCGGCTTGGGTGATGTTCTCAAGGAAATCAGAGAATTAGTCGAAATTCCCCTGAAACGTCCAGATTTATTGGCGAAATTAGGATTAGAGCCTCCGCGTGGGGTTTTGCTAGTTGGGCCTCCCGGTACAGGAAAAACTTTAACAGGCCGTGTTTTGGCAGAAGAGTTAGAGTTAAACTACATTGCCATCAATGGCCCAGAGGTGATGAGCAAGTATTACGGGGAAGCAGAAGCTCGTTTGCGAAGCATTTTTGAGAAAGCAACTCGTTCTGCTCCCTGCCTGATATTTATTGATGAAATTGACAGTCTCGCCCCAGATCGCAGCCAAGTGGAAGGTGAAGTTGAAAAAAGACTAGTGGCGCAGTTGCTTGGGTTAATGGATGGATTTGCCAAAACTGAGGGCGTACTCGTACTAGCAGCAACAAATCGTCCCGATTATCTCGATCCGGCGCTGCGTCGTCCGGGACGCTTCGATCGCGAAGTGCATTTTCAAGTTCCCGATCGCAATGGACGACTGGAAATTCTCACGATTTTAACAAGTGCCATGCCCTTGGAGACTGCGGTTGATTTAGGAGCGATCGCTGATTTAGCTGTCGGTTTTGTTGGTGCCGATATCAAAGCACTTTGTCAAAAAGCAGCCTACATTGCCCTGCGTCGTCAAGTCCCCTCGCTCAACAGTTCCATTCCTGAGAACATGACTGTCATGCAGCAGGATTTTCTCGAAGCAATTAAAGAGATAAAACCCTCAGTTCTCAGGTCTGTAGCAGTTGAAGCACCGAATGTCAGTTGGGATGACATTGGTGGTTTGGATGATGTTAAACAAAAACTGCAAGAATCTGTAGAGGGCGCACTCCTCTATCCCGAACTATACGAACAAACCAAAGCCAAGCCTCCGCGAGGGATTTTATTGTGGGGGCCGCCAGGAACCGGAAAAACATTACTTGCAAAAGCGATCGCTTCCCAAGCTAGAGCCAACTTTATTGCTGTGAATGGCCCGGAATTACTCAGCCGATGGGTAGGAGCCGCAGAACAAGCAGTCAGAGAACTCTTTAGCAAAGCTCGACAAGCAGCACCTTGCGTTGTGTTTGTAGATGAAATAGATACCCTAGCACCAGCACGAGGACGATTCAGTGGTGATTCTGGAGTTAGCGATCGCGTTGTCGGTCAACTGCTCACCGAATTGGATGGGTTGCATGAATGTCCGAAAGTATTGTTAGTCGGAGCAACCAATCGTCCAGAAACTCTCGATCCTGCCTTACTTAGAGCCGGAAGATTGGACTTACAAATCAAAATCGATCTACCAGATAGAGCCAGCCGATTAGCGATTTTACGAGTTCACAATCTAGATCGTCCCCTGGTTGATGTCGATTTAGAAACTTGGGCGACAGTTACCGAGGGTTGGAATGGCGCAGACTTAGCTTTGTTGAGCAATCAAGCTGCTTTAAGCGCAATTCGTCGATACCGCGCCCAAGGATTAAGCGACTCCAGTCTGATTCAGATTACCAATGATGATTTTCAAGTTACATATCAAATGCTTGCGAATCAGCACCAATCTGAATAGTGATTCATCTTATAGATCCCCGACTTATTTAAGAAGTCGGGGATCTGAACACCCCCAACCCATCGAAAATTTATGTCAATATACGCCTATGCTCTTTTAGTACCGATCGCATCACCGCTTGTTCTACCTGTAGGGATGGAAAGGAATACTGAACTTGTTTACTCTTCTGGTGTAGCTGCGATCGTAGAGCCGGAAATCTCACTGGAAGCATTACAAGCCACAGATGAGCGTTTACTTCAAGCTGTATTAACCCACGATCGCGTAATTCTAGAACTCTTTCAACAAACTCCCCTTCTTCCCCTACGTTTTGGGAGCGGTTTTAACTCTGTTGAAACACTACTGAAACATCTAGAAAAACACCAAGAGCAGTATCTAGACACCCTAACTCAGCTAAGAGACAAAGTTGAGTACACTTTAAAAGCTACACTTTGTAATTTGCCTGATGAGTCTGACACTATTGATGCTAGGGGGAAAGCCTATTTATTAGCTAAAAAACAACGCTACCAAACACAGCAAGCATTTCAAGCACAACAATCCGAACAGTGGGAACTCCTGAACCAGTTAATTCTCAAAACATATTCAAATGTTATCTGTGAGACTCGACAGCCAGATGTGCGGCAAATTCACTTTTTAGCACAGCGCAACAATTCAACGGTCAGTACGCAGCAATTTTCTCTTTGGCAAGTACAATCCTCGCATTGGCAATTAGCACTGAGCGAACCTTTGCCACCCTATCATTTTATCAAAAATACTATCATATAAATTCATAAAAAATAATATTTAAAACTTTCCAAGAAAAAATCATCTCGTCTTGATTTTTTCTTGAATTTTTTTGTCTAAAAAAATGTTGTAAACTTTTCAGTATTTTTTGATTCTTTGCTATTTAACTTATATTTTTGGGAAAACTAAATACAGGAAGAATAAAACACATTGTGTAAGTTTTACCTACTGCTCGCGCGGAGCAAGATGAAACCAATAATTAGATTTATGTGAGGAAAATAAAATGGCTGTTGAAAAAGTTAACTCATCTTCAAGTCTGGCTGAAGTTATTGACCGCATTTTAGACAAAGGAATTGTAGTTGATGCTTGGGTGCGGGTTTCTTTAGTTGGTATTGAACTGCTAGCAGTCGAAGCTCGGATTGTAATTGCTTCAGTTGAAACTTACTTAAGATATGCAGAGGCAGTTGGTTTAACATCTCAGGCTGCTGTTCCATCTGCTGCTTAACACTACATTAGAAAAGGGGAGTCTTCATGGCTCCCATTTAATGTTTCTAGTTAACAAAATAGGAGATTTCAGCTGATGGCTCTTAAGAATTTATGGGAACAAGAGCGACAAGAGCGATTGCAAATAACTGCTGAACGCCGTCAACAAGTTAATCAGTGGAAACAGCTAACTCAACAAGAATTGCAGCTGCAAGCAGATTTGCTTCATCAAGAATTGAGCAGTTCTGTTACTAGCCTTCACAATAACAGAAAGTTACAACAACAGCAATTTCAGCAAGAGATTGTAGAGCGGCAATTAGAAATATTGCAAATAAAAACAGATGTCTGCCAACGCCAGCAAGAATACCGCCAACAGCGGGCAGCAAAGGCTCAAGCATTATTCCAAGATTTGCAAAATTTCCGGGCAATTTTACATAAAAATGTCTGGGGCGCTCACAATCACCAACAAGTAGTTGCTCCGCCTCCTGCTAAAACAGAGAAATTAGTAGCAACAGTTCCAAAATTGTCAATTTCCCGTTCTTCAATTAAAGCCACTGGTTTTCGTCCTGCTGTCAATACCATGACTAGGAAAGTGCCTGCGTCAAATGCAGATACGCTTAGATCCAAAGTGCAGCAATATATTCAGCAAGCTGAAGGAGCTACTCTAATAGAAATTGAAGAGGTGATAGGCTTAAGCCGGGTGCAAACGATAGATATCTTGCGCTCCTTGATCAAGCAAGGGTTACTAGAACAACGCGATCGCCAATATTTTATTCGGCAACAAGCAATTTCTTGACAAACTTGATTCAAGCTCATTTTTTGTAATTGCAGACTAGTACAACAAGGCAAAAGTCAAAAGTCAAAAGAAAGAATACTTATGCTGCAAGCTTTTTAACTATTCAGATTGTAGGTTTATTTCCGCCGACTTGTACTAGCAGAATGCGATCGCTTGTGTCTTTTGCCTTAAGCAAGCATAGTACGCAATCGATAAGCATTAAAGCTGGCCTATGCTTTGTAATATTCAATATTTCCATCTTTTTAAGGTCTGTATTGACAAGCAAATGTCTCAGTATATGTAACGTTGCCTAAGTAATATAGATAACCTAGTTCTAATTAAAAAAAGAGCTTAAATCTTTGTTCGAGCTTCCAGCTTTGAACTTTAAAAATGTCCGGATTGGAAAGGGATATCACAAGCTGAGATAGCTCAATCGAGGTTTTGGACTGTGCTATTGGCGATCGCACGATGAGGTTAATAAGCTGGATTGTTTGGGGAATTCTAATGTGAATCAATTGATCGAGCAACTTCAAACTAAATTATTCACAGGCAGGCTGAATCTTGGAGCCAGGGATGGGCCAACTTGGACGCTATATTTTCGTTTAGGACGATTAATTTGGCAGGCTGGCGGTTCTAATGCCGATGAGCGATGGCGACGATACTTGTCGCAATACTGTCCTAATTTGGATGTGACAAAGTTGGAGGGGCTTGTCTCTCCCCAAGAAAATTATCGCGAGTATTGCATTCTTGCTAAATTGCGAGAACAAAAATTAATCGAACAACAACAACTTGTTAGCCTGATTACAAACTTAATAGCTGAAGTCTTGTTTGATATAATGCAGTTCGTTGAAGCCAGAAGAAATGGCAACAATCCAGCAGGACAATTGTCATATACTACCGTTGTTGGTGAAGTTCCGGGGTTTCTCCTGGCTGTAATACCAACTGAGGAAGTCTGGAAACAGGCTACACAAGCCTGGCAAGAATGGCGAGATGCAGGACTGGCAAGTTACTCGCCTAATTTATATCCTGTCATTCAAAAACTTGAGCTACTCCAAGGACAAGCATCCTCTAAAGTGATTATTTCTCTAGTTGATGGCACAAAAACTTTACGAGGTATAGGGCAAAAAATCGGCCGGGATGCTTTAGCTTTGACTCGGGTATTGATGCCATTGGTAAAAGCAGGAGCGATCGCTTTCTCACTCACTCCAAGCCCCAGAAAAATTGGAATTAGTCAAGAAACTGGCAACCCATCGAGTGCAGTTAATAATCCCAATTCTTCACTGAAGACAGAAGAGAAAACTGTTATACAAACTGCTCCCCCAGCGGCTAGCAAACAAATTGTCACTCCGTCGAGTGCAGCTAATAATTCCAATTCTTCACTGAAGACAGAAGAGAAAACTGTTATACAAACTGCTCCCCCAGCGGCTAACAAACAAATTGTCACTCCGTCGAGTGCAGTTAATAATCCCAATTCTTCACTGAAGACAGAAGAGAAAACTGTTATACAAACTGCCCCCCCAGCGGCTAGCAAAGCAATTATTGATGTCTCAAGGCCTTTAGTAGCCTGTGTTGATGATAGCCCTACAATCTGCCGTAGTTTGGAGGAAATTATGACCCATCAAGGTTATCGCTTTGTTGGCATTCAAGACTCTTTGACGGCAGTTTTAAAGCTAATTAAAAGCAAGCCCGACTTCATTTTTTTGGATCTTTTGATGCCAAAAGTGAATGGCTATGAAATTTGTTCTCAAATCCGTAAAACCCCAAGTCTCAAAGATGTGCCGGTTGTCATCTTAACGGGGAAAGATGGAATAGTAGATCGGATGCGGGCAAAATTAGTTGGGGCAAATGACTTTTTAGGTAAACCTGTAGAGGCAGAAAAAGTACTCAATATGCTTCACAAGTATTTAACCGTTTAAGTTGAAGCGACAGTCATACCACTGGCTTCTATACATCCCTTTTCAAAACAGTTAATCGTAGGGAAATCTCTCTGTTCCCTAGTCCCTATTTTTAAGCTAGATTTTGGGTTCTATTAAGCTATTATGTCGCAATTATTCTTCTAATTCTCAATTAAATAGTTAGGAATAAAAATGAAAAAAGTTCTATTAGTTGAAGATAGCCTCACAGAATCCGAAAAGATGACACGTTATCTGGAGCAAGGAGGATATTCAGTTTATGAAGTTCGCAGTGGTGAAGAGGCTCAACTGCGGTTGAAACAACAAAAACCTGACTTGATTTTACTGGATTTGATTTTACCAGGCCAAAGTGGATTTGAGTTCTGCCGCAAGTTGAAAGCCGATCCGATAACAAAAGCAATCCCGGTAGTGATTTGCTCAACTAAAAACACAGATGTTGATAGAACTTGGGGCAATATGAGTGGTGCCGATGCCTATTTAGTCAAACCTGTAGATGAAAATACCTTGCTCCAGACTGTTAGTAAATTTATTCGCTAAAGGAAACTGGGGCAATGGTACAGAGCAATGATAGCTTTAGAGCGCTACCCATTAATAGCCAATTTCCACTTGAAAACTCTTCCCAAGGAAACAACCAGAGGTTTTTAAGATTTCCGTTAAATGGAAAGGTAAATGGGTTACTCCCACTAGCCGATCTGCGGGGAGTAATTCAAGTTGCACTCACAGAGATTTTACCAGTGCCGCAGGTAGCAGAATTCTTGTTAGGCATCATGAATTGGCGGGGAGAAGCTATCTGGATTCTTGATTTAGGAGGTTTACTGGGAGCAACACACTGGTGTAGGCGAGAAAATGTACGCAACTCTGGCATGGCGATGCTTGTTCAAGTCCAGAATCAAACTGTCGGGCTATTGGTGGAGCAAGTCAATACCATTGAAGTTTACGATTCCCAAGAGCGATTAGCGATTTCGGCATCGATGTTACCCACCCGACTCAAATCGTTCTTGCAGGGTTACTTTATGGATGCTCAAGGTAGCCCTTTGATGTTAGTTGACACCTATGCTGTGATTCAAGCCCTTCAGTCTATTTAAAACTCTGCATTCTACTTATTAACTCCGACAACCTTAATAGCAAGAAAGATTATGGTAACGCAACCCAATCTTACACCCAACCAACCACACTCAAATTTCAGCAACGGTCATAAGGATACTGGTAATGGGCATACCGTTGATGTACTAGCTAAACAACAAATCTCCTCTACTCTAGAAGAACTGCGAGCTGAACTGGATCAAGCTGATTGGGTGGAAACAGGGCCATTGCGAGACAGAATCCGCAAATTAAAAGAACTGGTAAGTGTGTTGCCTTATCAAGACGGAGGAGATGGATTCGAGGTAGAGCAAGTACAGGCGATCGCCAGCAAAATCCGTCAATTTTCCGATCTAGAAACCTTGCTTACTACTGCTGTCATAGAGGTACAAAGCGCCCTGCAAGCCGATCGCGTGGTGGTGTATGAGTTTACGAATCCGACGCTGGGGATAGTTGCTGCGGAGTCGATGAGGGATGGCTTTACCCCAATGCTCAAGGAAAAACTGCCCGCCATCACTTTTGGGTTAGGTTCTGTCAAGCTTTATCAACAAGAAAAATTAGTAGCAATTCCAGATACCTACACTGCTGGCTTGTCCCCTTATCAAAAGCAGCTCGTGGATCGGTTTCAGATCAGAGCTTGTTTGAGCTTGCCGATTTTAACAAAAGATGGGGTTTGGGGTTTATTGGTAGTGCAACAATGTACTGCACCTCGCCAGTGGCAGAATGCTGAAATTCGGTCATTAAAATTGCTCGCGCAGGAATTAGAAGCGCAACTGCAAGTTGCCATGATTCAAGCTACATTGCAACAAGAAGTAGAAAAAGACCAAATCCTTACTGGTGTAGCAAATAAAATTCTCCAGTCCAAAGATGTGGATACCATCTTTCGCGTTGCCACCCAAGAAGTACGACAGTCCTTAAAATGCGATCGCGTGGCAATCTATCGTTTCAATCCTGACTGGAGTGGAGAATTTGTTGCTGAATCTGCTGGATCTGAGTGGGTTTCTCTGTTAGAAGAACAGCGAAACAATCCAGCAATTGTCAAGAACGTTAACTATTGCAGTGTTAGGAACTTTGCAGACGAAGGGGGATTGGCTGGGACAACAGGGCGATCGCACAGTGCAGATAGCTACATTCAGCACACCCAAGGCAAAACTTTCCATCGCGGACAGATATATCGAGTCACTAATGATATATACAGCGCTGGTTTTTCAGACTGCTATATCAAAATTTTAGAAGCCTATCAAGCCAAAGCATACATTATTGTTGCTATCTTCCAAGGAGAACAATTGTGGGGCTTGCTCGCAGCCTATCAAAATTCGCAGTCTCGTCAGTGGAAAGATAGTGAAGTGCGAATGATGGTGCAGGTTGCAACTTTGTCTAGTATTGCTATTCAACAGTTGCAATATCAGCAACAACTTTATAACCGTTCTGAAGAGTCAGCCAAACTTGTTGAACGAGAACGTACTGTTTTCCGCATTATCGAAAAGATTGGGCAAGCAAAGGATATTCACAACATTTTCCGCACTGCAACCCAAGAGTTGCGGCGATTTTTAAAATGCGATCGCGTTGTCGTTTATCAATTTTATCCCGACTGGAGTGGGGAAGTTATTGCTGAATCTGTGGCTGCTGGTTGGTTGTCACTTTTGGAGATGCAGGAACAAGACGGCATTTTGAAAACAGGTCTGATATCTTCAGAGCGTTGTAGTGTTAAGGATTATGGCTCCCCTGCAAAACTTGATACCGATACATATCTCAAGGAAACCCAGGGTGGAATGTATACCAAAGGAACGCGCTTCCGCAAAGTCAACGATATTTATGCTGCTGGTTTTTCATCTTGCTATATAGAAGCATTAGAGAAGTTCCAAGCCAAAGCGTACATTATTGTTCCTATTTTCCGCGCTGGTAAGCTTTGGGGTTTGTTAGCAGCGTATCAAAATTCTGATGTGCGGAAATGGACTGAGGAAGAGACTGGCGCTTTATTGCAGATTGGCGAACCTTTAAGCATTGCCCTCCAGCAAGCTGAATATATCGAACAGCTACGGTTAAAAAATTTAGAAATGACCCAAGTAGTTGAAGTCGAAAACGCACTTGCACGAATGGCGGATCGAATGCGTCATTCCCAACAGCCAGAAACTATCTACCGCACTACCTTGGCAGAATTGCGGCAGTTGTTTAAATGCGATCGCCTCGCAATATATCGCTTCAACTCTGACTGGAGTGGTGAATTTATTGCCGAATCTGTAGGAAGTGACTGGGTGCCTCTGATTGGCCCCGATATCAAAACCGTATGGGAAGACGAACACCTACAGCAAACCCAAGGCGGACGCTATCGCCACAATGAAACTTTTGTCGTCAATGACATCTATACTGTTGGTCATGCCCAGTGCCATATTGACCTGCTGGAACAGTTTCAGGTTAAAGCCTACACCATCGCCCCGATTTTTGTTGGCAACAAACTTTGGGGTTTATTAGGAGCTTACCAAAATAGCGGCCCCCGCCAGTGGAATTCTGAAGAGGTGCGATTACTGACTAAATTGGGCATTCAGTTGGGATTAACCGTGCAGCAAGCCGAGTACATCGAACAACTGAAAACGAAGAATGCTGAGTTGGCGCGGACAGCAGAAGAAGAACAAGTGCTGACGGCGATGGTGGAAAAAATCCGTCAAGCCCAGGATACAGACACTATTTTCGAGAATGTGCTGCCAAGTTTACGCAAACAACTACAGTGCGATCGCCTAGCAGTATTTCGCTTTAATTCCGACTGGAGTGTGGAGTTTGTTGCTGAATCCGTAAAAGATAAATGGTTGTCTTTAGCTGGTTCCGACATCAAAACAATTTGGATGGACGATCACTTGCAAGAAACTCAGGGCGGACGCTATCGCAATCACGAAACCTTTGTTGTCGATGATATTTACGCTGTCGGTCACGTTCAGTGCTACCTAGAAATATTAGAAAAAATCCAGGCCACAGCTTACGCGATCGCTCCTATCTTTACTGGCAGCAAACTCTGGGGCTTTTTAGGAGCATACCAAAATACTGGCCCTCGGCAGTGGAAATCCAAGGATGTGCAACTGTTGCGAAAACTAGCTTTGCAAATGGGTATAGGCTTGCAGCAAATTAGGTATATCGAACAGCTTAAGAACAAGAATGCAGAGTTAGCGCGAACCGCAGAAGGGGAACGAGCCTTAACAAGGCTGGCGGAAAAAATTCGCCAAGCTCAAGAGCTAGATACAATTTTCCGCAATGCCCTACCAGAATTGCGATCGCACTTGGAATGCGATCGTCTTGCGGTGTATCGCTTCAATCCAGATTGGGGTGGGGAGTTTATTGCCGAATCCGTAAGTCGTGAATGGGTGGCTTTGGTTGGCCCCGATATCAGGACTGTATGGGAAGACGAACACCTCCAACAAACCCAAGGTGGACGCTATCGCCACAACGAGACGTTTGTAATCAATGACATTTACACTTCTGGTCATGCCCAGTGCCACTTGAAAATTCTCGAGCAATTCCAAATTAGAGCCTATATCATCACCCCGATTATTGCCGGCAACAAGCTCTGGGGTTTGTTAGGAGCATATCAGAACGACGGGCCACGGCAATGGCAAGATAATGAAATCAACTTGGTAGCCAAAATTGGTACGCAGTTTGGGGTTGCAGTCCAGCAGTCGCAATACTTACAACAAACCTTAAACAAGAATGAGGAACTGACAAAACTGGCAGAACGGGAAGTAGCAAACGCCCGATTTTCCTATCGCTTGCCAAGTCGGTTAACAGAGATGGCTCAAAGTGATGGTGATGTTCTGGAATTTGTCCAGTTTGCTACTCATGAACTTCGTCAACTGCTGAAAGTAGATCGAGTTGGGGTTTACCGTTTTGAGCCTGATTGGTCTGGAGAATTCGTTGTTGAGTCTGTAACCGGGGATTGGCCGAAGCTTGTGGGGACTAGCCTTGCCAGAGTTAGAGATACGTTTCTCCAGTACAACAAAGGCGGGCGTTATGCGCGCAAAGAAAGTTTGCGGGTTGACAATATCTATACCATCGGTCATGACGAATGCCACATCCAATTGTTAGAAACGTGGGGAACTAAAGCCTACATGATTGCTCCGATTTTTCAAGAAGATCGGCTATGGGGGCTGATGGGAGTTTATCAAAATAGCGCAGCGCGCCAGTGGGAGCAATCAGAGGAAGATGTTCTCAACCAAGCCAGCGTCCAGATTGGTATTGCCCTCAATCTTGCAGAGTACCTAAAACAGGTGCGTACTCAAGAGCAGCAGCTAGCAGAAGCAGCAGAGCGCGATCGCACTGCAAGGGAAAAACTGCAACAAGGAGCAATACGCGTTCTCATGGCTTTAGAACCATCCTTCAGAGGCGATCTCACCGTTCGCGCGCCCCTATCTGAAGATGAAATTGGAACAATTGCTGATGGTTACAACACTACGATCCAAAGTTTGCGAGATTTAGTCCGACAAGTGCAGATTGCTGCCAGCAGGGTGAGTGAAACTTCCAGCAACAACACCACCTCAGTAGTAAAACTATCTGACCAAGCTCAACAGCAAGCAGAACGCCTCGAAAACGCTCTGGAACAATTACAAATGATGGTAACTTCCACCCAGGTAGTCGCTACTGATGCCCAAAGAGTAGGACAGGCGGTTCAAAGAGCTAATAACACCGTCCAAGCTGGCGATTCTCTGATGGAAAAAACCGTAGATGGCATTTTGGAGATTCGGGAAACGGTGTCGGAAACAGCGAAGAAGATTAAACGCCTCGGTGAAGCTTCTCAGAAAATCTCGAAAGTAGTGAGTTTGATTGAAAACTTTGCCACTCAAACTAATTTGCTAGCACTCAATGCGGCGATTGAGGCTACCCGCGCCGGAGAATACGGTAAAGGCTTTGCGGTGGTTGCCGATGAAGTTCGTTCCTTGGCTTATCAGTCAGCGAGTGCCACCACAGAAATTGAGCGACTTGTGCAAGAAATTCAAAGTGGAACCAACGAAGTTACCGCAGCAATGGAAGTCGGGATTACCCAAGTTGTCCAAGGCTCGAAATTGATCGATGAGACTCGTTATTCTCTGAGTGCGATCGTGGCAGCTACCAACGAAATTGGTGGACTGGTACAAGGAATTACTCAAGCAGTTTCCGCTCAAAGCCAGCAATCTCAGATATTGACAGAAGCGATGATGGATGTTTCGGCGATCGCCCGCAAGACTTCGCAAAGTGCAATGCACATTTCCGAGTCTTTTGAGGAACTACGGATGACTTCACAACAACTGGAAACCAGCGTTAGCCAGTTCAAAGTTGACTAAGTAGGTCGTGGTGAATATTTATTCTCAGGATAAGGCATGGGGCAGAGGGGCGGAGGGGCAGAGGGGCGGAGGGGAAAGAACTTGTACAAAAACTCTCCCCTGCTCCCCTGCTCCCTTGCCCCCCTGCTCCCCTGCCTGCCTTAACAGATAAATCTCCTTGACACCAAGCGTATTATGAACACCTATCCCAGTAATCAAGAGCAGTTAGAGCAGGCTTTTCTGGCTGAAGCGGCAGAGTTGTTGCAAACTATTGAGCAGAGTCTTATCGGTTTACTTGATGAAAAAACAACCGAAAAAGTTCACGCCTTGATGCGAAGCGCCCATACTCTCAAAGGGAGTGCTGCCAGCGTTGGACAAGAAACGATTAAAACAATTGCCCATCATTTGGAAGATGTATTCCAGGCGTTATACCCACAAGAACTGGAAATCGATCCAGAATTGGGTGCTTTGCTTCTAGATGCTTATGAGTGCCTGCGAACTCCCTTGAGCGCAACCTTGATGGGCTTATCCTACAACGAGGCAGAAATACTCGATAAAACTGCCTCAATCTTCGCCCAACTCCAACATAAACTAGGCGACTTTTTTGGTCGTGAGGCTCCGCTTCCCAGTTCGGAAGAACTTGGCTTTGATGTGGTAGAGTCAATTTTTTCCGGGAGTGTAACCCAGGATTTGCAACAGCTAGAAGCTGACATCCAAAGCCAAGATTTGCAACAAATTCAGACAACACTCAACTCTCAAGCAGAATTTTTTGCCGAACTAGCAGCATCTTATAGCTTATCTGGATTGGAAGAGATTGCTCAAGCGACCCTAAACGCCCTCAAAGCGCATCCAGATAAAGTACGGCAAATCGCTCAGGTGGCTTTAGAACATTTTAAAGCGGCTCAAGCAGCAGTACTTGCAGGCGATCGCACTCAAGGGGGAAAAATATCTCCACAATTGCGAAAATGGGCAGGGTTAACTACTCTTGTCCCAAAACCTCAAGGGCAGCCAGTTTCAATAAATGCCCAACCAACACAAACAACTACAACTGAGAATCAGCCATCCCCCCTTCTCAGTGCCAGCGAATCAGAATCAATTTGGTCGTTTTTCCCGAAGCGAACCGATCGCTCTGTAGCGAAAGCACCAGAGGTACTCGAACCAATTTCTCAGGATTCGGTAGTAGCCCCCTCTGCCATAGATCGGATTTTACAGTCAATCTGGATAGGAGACCAAGAGACATCCTGCCGCTACTCAGATTCAGAACGGCCAGCCTCTCCACCACCAGCACCAAGCCTCCAGGCTCAGTCATCGGCATCACTTCCCAGTATCCGAGTGGCGATCGAACAGCTTGATCGCCTCAGTCATACGATTGGGGAATTGCTCATCAACGAAAACCAACAAAACCTACAATCTAACCACATCCACAAAGTAGCTCAAGAGACTCTACTACAGTTTTTGCACTGTCAACAACAACTTAGTAAAGTTTCTACTTGGTCGGATCGACAACTGCTTCCCGAACGCGCAAACCAGCGATACCCACGTTGCTCAATTGTCCGTCCTTCCCCAACTGCCCAGGCACAATCTAATTTTGATGCCTTAGAAATGGATAGCTATAGCGAGTTGCACATTCTCCTGCAAAATCTGACAGAAGACATGGTGCAATTAGGAGAACGGATTGAGACTTTTAATACTTTAGTTCAGCAATCTCGCTTCAGTCTCGGCAAGCGCAAACAACTGCTCTCAGGAGCGCAGGAAGATTTGCTGCAAGCGAGAATGGTGCCCCTGGGAACAGTGTTAAATCGCTTTCCCCGCCTCTTGCAACAGATGGTAGCAACTTATCATAAGCCTGTTGAACTCAAGCTTGGCGGCACCAAGGTACTGGTGGATAAAGCCATTTCCGAGCAGTTGTACGATCCTTTGCTACACATGATTCGCAATGCCTTCGATCACGGCATTGAACCAGTAGAAACCCGTAGACAGCAAGGTAAACCAGAAACCGGAACAATTACAATTCAAGCCTATCACCAAGGCAACCGCACTACTATTGAGGTACGGGATGATGGTCGAGGCTTTAACTGGGAATCCATTCGTCATCGAGGTATAGAAAAACACTTTTTAACATCGGAACAAGCCGCCTACGCCTCCGAAGACCAACTAGCAGAGTTATTATTTGAACCGGGCTTTTCTACCGCTAACCAGGTTGGTGAGTTATCTGGTCGCGGTATCGGCTTAGATGTCGTTCGCACGCAATTGCAAGCTTTACAAGGTTCGATTTTGGTGCGATCGCTTTCAGGGCAAGGAACCACCTTCACCCTGCAATTGCCTCTGAGCTTAACAACAGCACGTTTGCTCGTTTGTCAATCTCAAGGTATTACTTATGCCTTGCTGTCTGAAGGAATTAGCCAGGTTTTATTACCGCAGCCAGACCAGATTCAAGTGCAGCAATCTTTACACGGGCAAGGCATCCAAAAATTCTGGCAGTGGGGAGAAGGACAAAATCAGCAACTAGTTCCCATCCGCCCGCTTGCCAATTTGCTGGATTACAAATATCCTTTATTCACCCAAGACCACAATTTAACCCTCAGTCCTTTTCCAGTCAAACAACGCAACACCGTCGAACCTCTGCTACTGTTGCAAACAGAGCAGCAATACCTGTGTTTGCAAGTCGATCAGATTTTAGTCGAGCAGGAATTAGTAATTAAATCCCTCGGCAGAGTCCTGAGTTTACCTAGTTACATCCAAGGTTACAGCGTGTTGGGAAATGGTAGTCTCACCCTCATCGTTGATCCGTTGGAGTTAGTTCGTCAAACCTGGGAGGCAGATATGATGTCGGCTTCCCCGGCATCAAGTCTTGCAACTAAACTATTGCCCGCGCCAGAGCCAGAACAGGCTCTAGAGGGACAGCAATTGGAGTTAACTATAACGCAACCGCAGCAACAGCCGATGGAAGTGAATACAGCCGTTGCTCAACCTAACCGACAGACGGTGTTAGTGGTGGAAGATTCGGTTGTCCAAAGGCAAAGTTTAGTGCAGACGCTCCAGAAAGCCGATTATCAAGTGTTGCAAGCAGGCGATGGTCGAGAGGCGATCGCGCAAATGCTTCAAAACGGTGATGTCAATCTAGTGATTTGTGACATTGAAATGCCACGTATGAATGGATTTGAGTTCTTAGAACACCATCGCCAAGATGAGCGTTTGGCAGAGATTCCTGTGGTGATGCTGACTACCCGTAGCGGCCAGAAGCACCGCCAATTAGCTTTAGCTCTAGGGGCAAAAGCTTACCTGACCAAACCCTATTCAGAACAGAATTTCCTAGCCGCGATCTCCGAATTGGTTAATACCTAAGAGAAGGCAGGAGGCAGAGGGGCAGAGGGGCAGGGGAGCAGAGGAGTAGATGGAGATGGAAAAAGAACCAATTAAAAATCATCAAGACTTGAAAGTTTATCAAATGGCATTCGATGCAGCTATGAAAATCTTTGAACTCTCTAAAAAGTTTCCTGTCGAGGAGCGGTATTCATTAACCGATCAGATTCGTAGATCGTCACGTTCTGTTTGTGCAAATCTAGCTGAATCTTGGAGAAAACGTAGATATGAAGCAGCTTTTGTGGCTAAACTCAATGACTGTGAAGCAGAGGCAGCAGAAACACAAACATGGATTGAATTTGCTGTTAAGTGCAATTATTTGGATGTTGAATTAGGCAGAGAATTATATGGAATCTACAATCGCATCTTAGGTGGTTTGGTAAATATGATTACTGACCCTTCACCTTGGCTAATGAAGCGTTAATATTCTTTCTCCCCTGCCCCCCTGCTCCTCTGCCCCCCTGCCCCCTAACACCGACCGACTTATGCTTAACACTCCCTTTCCGTTTAAGCGATTATCTGGCACTGTGACCGAAAGCGACTCATTACGAGTCGTTGTTTTTGCGATCGCAGACTATTTATTTGCCCTGCCAGTTGGTGCAGTTCTCAAAGTGATTGCTTGTCCTCCTATTAGCAGTACGGTTGAAAGTGGTATCGGGATGGTCGATTTGGGAGCGCAAAGTATCACAATTGTGGATTTGCGCCAGAAGTTAATTCCGGAAATACAAAGCCAACAAACGCACCAAGTTCTCTCTGCGGTTGACACTTCAGGACGCTTTTTACTTCTGACTCAAACCCGCACTGGAGAACTTTGTGGCATTCCTGTGGACAAGCCCCCTGCTTTAATCGATATTCCTTTGTCAGCTGTGCGTCCAGTGCCTTGGTCTTATCGGCAAGTAGCGGAGTTAAACTTTGTTAGCCACATGGCTGTCTTGTCTGTAGCTCCAAACGAAGAACCACTCAAAGTCCTGCTTCTAGGCATGAACCAGATATTGGCTGAGAAGTTGGGCTTGCCCGGAACAACCTCAACCTTGTCTCCTGGAGTGACACCATGCGAACAACGGCAAAGATTTCTGCGTTTTTCCTTGAGCGATCGAGGAAGTGGATTGCTACCATTCCACTCAGTAGTAGACATGATTCATATCGCTAGCCAAGAAATTTCTCCAGCCCCGGCCTTACCAAGTTGGATTTTAGGTTTCTATAATTGGCAAGGACAGATGTTGCGGCTGGTTGACTTAGAACATTTGCTTGGTTATGCACCGCTTTTTAAGCGACAGTCACGACCAGAAAAGCCAATAGTTCTGGTTGTTGAGCTTCAAAATCAGGTAGTCGGGTTTTTAGTCGCTCATGTCTTAGATGTAGAGTGGCAGGATTTACAGCAAGTACAATCGGCACCAACCGACTTTTCCCCCAACAAACTACTAAATTTTGTTCGAGGTATTCTGCCAGGCGATCGCTGGATTTTAGACACCAAAGCGATCGCCCAGACATTGCAATGGCAAACCCACTGATTTAACTTGATGCTGCCAAGGAGTTTTCTGTGACGATCGCAACTTTAGACCCTAATTTTGAAACCCAGCCTGACAATCAAATCCAGATAGAAGAAATTTTGGCTAATGTGGCTGTACTCAAAGCAGTCTTTCAATCTGCTAAGGGGCCAAAGGTCGCTCAATTGCAGCACAAGGTAAGTCAAATCGAAGCTTTTATCCAAGCTTTGACTAAGGATTCGCCCAGCGATAATGATGACAATGTGCAAAGAGCTTTTCACCTCCAGCGAGAACAACTGGCGGCAATTGCTCGGCAAATGCAGCAGGCAAAAGGCCAAACTGCACTTTTGGAAGCTACAGTCACCGCCCTGCAAGATGTTCTCAACGCCGATCGCGTCCTGATTTATCGTTTTGAGGCAGATAATCGCACTCGAGCGATCGCGGAAGCTATACAACCGGGTTGGACATCCTTGCTCAACCAATCCCTACCGATAAATTTGTTTGTTACTAAACCCGATATTAGTGACCCAACTGAAGTATTAGAACTAACCCCGCGCCAACAGCAATTTTGGCAACGCTTTCAGGTGCAAGCGAGTCTGTGCTTGCCCTTAATTGTCAAACAACAGCCTTGGGGTTTGTTAGTTATTCAGCATTGCCTTGCACCCCGACAATGGCAAGAAGCAGAGCGCAGTTTGCTGCAACAAGTAGGAATGATGTTGACAATTAACTTGCACTCGGCTGAAATAGTAGCTCCACCTATTCAACAGCTGTCACCGCCTCCTGAAAAGGTTGAATCCTGCGATCGCTCACAGTTATTATTGCCATTGCAGCAGGTGAGCCAAGCCGTACAAGAAGGAGTAAGAATCGTCGAGCAAGAGCGCGAGTATTTAATGTCTATTCAAGATACTGTTGCTTTTACAAATAAACAGCTGCAATACCTTGGTGAATTTTGTCAGCAAGCTTCTGGCTTTGTTGGTCTTGTGGAAGGCTTGAGTAGCAAAATTCAGATTTTGTCGTTAAATACAGCTATTGAAGCAACAAAAGCTAGCGAACAGGAACAAGGTTTGCTAGCTGCTGCCGAACAGGTGGAAATTCTCGCCCGCCAAGCCCGCGAAAGCACCCTAAATATAGAGGAATGGTTTCAAGAACTCCAAGTGGTAGCAGCAGACGTTACTTCTGCTATCGAACCGTGCGATCGCCAAATCAGTGCAGGGCTGGAGTCAATCGCGCAAATCCAGGAGCAATTGCGAGCGATCGCCGAGATTGCTGCTTGTACCCTCAAATCAATGTCGAAGCCATAGAATTGTCACAAACCAGGAGTTTCGATGAGTACCGATTTTGTCCCCCAACCGCAGAACGACGATCGCTTTCTAGAAGAAGCGATCGATCTGTTACTGTTCTTGGAGCAGGAGTTGCCTAACTATACAAAAGACAGTAACCCTGGTACAGCTTTGGCTCTCATGGAAGCTGCTGGCTCTCTGCATTCTATTGCCATAGCAGCCGAGCTAGATACGATTGCTATAGTTGCGGCTGCACTAGAAGAGATTTTTCAGCTTTTGTATCAGTATCGAGCAACTATTGACGGCACAATCGCCTCTTTGTTGTCGGAAGGATTAGACTGCCTACAAATGCTGCTGATGGCATTTTTAACAGCCTCGAAAATTGACGAAGTAGAAATTCTTGAGCGCATGTCTGCTATTGTTGCTCGTCTGCAAGCAGAGTTTGGCGATTCCCAGGAAACAAACCTTGAGACATCGGGACATCAACCAGTTATTCAGTTTGGCGATTCCTTGGCCGAGGTAGAATCTTCTGCGGCTCTACCAGAGCAAGTTATAGTTAAAAACCAGGAAAGTCTTGACAGAGAACTAGTAAGTGAAACCAAACATGACCTTAGTAGCTTTGGTCAGGTAAATACTGAGCAGCTTCCCGTTAAGGTAGGAGAACTAGCAAACCTAGAGGAGGGAGATTTTCAGGCTTGGTTGGGAGATTTTTTCCTGCCTGCTGAGACATCTGAAGCATCCCTAGTTAAATCTTCGAGCGATCGCCATACACTTTCTTTGCAAGAATCCATTCCCATCGTTGTTGCAACCAGTATTCCAGCCGCCACACCCATTAATATTGAACATCTCGAACAACTAAACGCACTGATTGCAACATTACTAATTAACTATAATCAGCAAGCTTGTCAGGAAGAACAACAGCAACATACGATTGGGCAGTTGCTCCGACAAGTTAAACGATTACAACGCCTGTTGGACAATCTACAGGAATGGTCAGGACGTTTAGCAGCAATTTCAGATACCCTTTCCCCTCTAGCCGCTTCTCGCTCTGGGCAATTGTACAGTACTCTGCAATCTGTTTTAGCCCAAGCATCTCAGGTGGCATCAACTGTTCATTCCCTGAATAACGATCGTTACCAACTCAAACAGGAACTCATACAGCAAGAAAATTTACTTAATCGTTCTGCCGATTTAGTCAAAAAAGTTACAACTATTCCTTTAAAAGAAGCCTTAGAACCCTTGCATCGGCTTTGGTCTCAGTTACAAGCTCTACAAGATAAGTCGGCTAGACTACATTTACAAATTAGCGATATCCAAGTCGATCGGGCGTTAAGCGATCGCCTCCGTGTCCTGCTGTTGCATATAAGTTGCTATCTGCTAGAGCAAAGTATAGAGTCTTGCCAAACACGCCAACAACTAGGTAAAAATAGCAACGGTATTATCGAAATTCAAGTTTACCAGCAGGGAAATCAACTAATTATTGATGGCTGTGATGATGGCGCAGGACTTAACTTATCTCAAATCTATCAACAGGCTTTAGCTCAAGGATTCGCCCTGACAAAACCAGGGGATATCCTACAAGTGAGCGAGCTGATACTTGAACCAGAGGTTTCATCTGTTTTGTGCGATCGTGCTGCCTTAGAGTTAGGAGCAGAATTAACTGAAGTTTGCAAGCAATTAACAGCTATTCAAGGAAGAATAGTATTGAAGTCTAAAGCTGGACATGGTACAGCCTTCTCCCTCCAAATTCCTCTAGATCAAAAAATTGCTCAACTTATCGTCTGCCAAGCCAACTCCAGAGTTTATGCATTTGTTGCCGATTCCGTAGAGCAGATTTGTCTATCCCAGTCCGAACAAATTCTCCAAACTCAAGCGGGACGTATGTTATTTTTGCAGTCTTCTGGCAGCTTTGGTGGCTTCCTTAGTGGCGATCGCGAGCATCCAACAACAGAAATGCTCGTTCCTATCCACTTATTGACTGATGTGCTGATTTGTCCTAATCGCCTTCCCACCCCAGTTACCACTTACAGTACAGATACACTAAATGATTTCAAGCAGAATAAGCCGTTATTAGTATTTCGTTACTTGAACAAACGATGTGCTTTAGAAGTAGATTGCATTATCGGCAAGCAATCCTCTGCAATCCATCCTCTAGGGGAAACAACCCCAGTTGCTCCTTATATCCTAGGAACTAGCCTTCTTGCTAATAGGCAACTTAGCCTTGTTTTGGATGGTCGCCTTTTCACAAAATCTCTAACTTAAACTGTATTGATATTTAACCTCAATTAAAGGATTTTCAAGCAATAAAATCAGCAGTTAAGTTGATCCGCCTTTAATACCAATTCTGTATGAAGATGCGCCAAATTACGACAAACTTATAAATGGGTGCATTGACTAATTGTGTGATGAGTCGTCCATTCCAAATCGAGATTTCACAAAACAAACAAGAATTGGAGAAAGCTCTCAGACATGCGACAACGGCAAACAGCAAAGAAAGATTGCAAATGCTTTATTGGCTAAAGAGTGGTCAACTCAGCAGCAGGCGATCGCTTGCAGAACGTTGAGGGCGCGATCAAGCAACCATAACTCGTTGGGTGAGAAAGTATAAAGATCGAGGAATTAGGGGGTTGCTTGAAGTCAAACATGCACCCGGAAAAGTTCCTCTGATCAGTGGTTCATACCATTTGATAAAAAATATGATGTGGATGTAGTAGCGCGGCAAGTCTAAAATGTTGGGTTGAATCATCAGAGACTATTTTTATTGTTTGGGATTTTCTAGATTTTTTGAACCCAACGTTTTACGGTTGACGCGCTACTACGCATCTAAGCTGCTTAAAAGGCTTATTCTGTAATTATGTCGATATTCCCATATAACACGACATTAAAAAGGCGATCGTAGGCACAACCGAGCAAGGTATCCAGATTTTATATCGTTACTCATCTAGAAATCCAAGCCTCTCGCTGTTGTCCCTGAATCAACTGTACAGTTCCAAACCTTTCCTCAATCTTGCGCGGCAGAGTGTATATGCCAAAGACGTAAACACAATCTTCTTCTGGTTGAGTTGTCAAAACACTTACTCTAGCTTTGTAATCTTGTAAACGCTCGATGAGAATAGATGCACAAATTTCAACATCTTCCATCAGATCATATACTTCCTTTGAAAAGGTGAATCTCTTCTCCAAACTGTTTACAATTTGGTTAATAATCTTTTGTTAAGGCAACGGATTGGTGAAGTGGTAAATGTATGTTCGGCAGCACTTTCCATCTTGTAGTTGCTCTAACTGAGGGATATTTCTCAAGCGGATCTGGCTTGGGTCATACTTCATTTCGTTCCACCAGTAAAAAGAAAGTACTATCCCATGAATAACTTATTGAGATAACTGCGCCCGAGCAAGGAAGTTACGAAGAATAGGCAAGCTGAAATCTTAGTACTTAGTATTCCAATGTTATGGTGTTGAATTTGGGTGTATTGTCCTCTAAGTCAGTATTTGCTTGCTGATGGGTGATGTTCTCTTCAGCAATGATTTGACTATTTAAAATAGCAAGACGCTGCTGAATCTGATGTCGGCGTGCTTCGAGTTTCTGTAATTCCTGCTCTAAACGCTCTTTTTCCAGCATCATTTTGTAAGCATTTAAGTAAACTCTTGCTTGCGAACGTTGAGGAGGCATTGAGCTAAGTTTGGCTTGAATTTGTCCGCGATTTGGAGTGCGATGCATAATAAATTTCTCTTTGGGTATGAAAGTATTTAGTCTAATTAGCCGTTAAAATAAACAGGCGGCGGCTGCTTGGATGCGTTCTAAAGGCTGAACTGAGCGAGGAAGCATTGGTAAGCGAACCATTGTCAAACCTGGAAAATCGCAATTAATGGTTGCTGTAGAAGTAAAGCGGTTGAGAACAACGTAATTCTGGCTCACACCTATTTCTTGCAGAGATTTGAATAGGCGTTGTTGTTCGGCAAGTACACTAGCTTGGTTAAGTGTAACCCCAATAAACTCTGCTTGTTGTGGGTCTTTTAGCACTTTTTGGGCTTTGACTACGCGCTGTCGCAAAGTTCGTAAACGCCCCATAAACTCTGTACGACCAAGAACATTTTGATACTTGATCCAGAGTTTGAAAATCCAAGCTAGCCAGTCTGACAGTGCAGTTGGCATTTCTAGAAAACGCAGAAGATGTCCTGTAGGAGCTGTGTCTAAAATAATCAAGTCTTCTTCTTGTTGCTCTAGCAATTCCATTACTGTTAACAAGGAAAGCATTTCATCAATCCCTGGTAAAGCTTGCTCGACAATTTTGCGCCAAGCAACAGGAGCATAGGCCATTTCAATGGCTTCGCTTGTTTGGGTTTCGCCACTCATCATTTCGGCCAGTTCCCACAGGTAATCGGCTCTGAATCGATCGAGAATGCGATCGCTATCTACTTCCTGACCTCGAAGATTAGGAGTTATTTGATACGGTTCGTGTCCTAAACTCAAACCAAAGGCATCACCCAAGGAATGGGCTGGATCGATGGAAACCATGCGAATTTTGCGATCGCGATGTTGTTGAGCCATCGCCCAACCAATGGCAGCTGCTACTGTGGTCTTGCCTACTCCACCTTTACCGCCAATTAGTAACAGGCGACGACCTCTGGTGAGAAAATCTCCAAAGTTAGGAGGAATTGTTTCAGGCCATTGAACTGGGAGTAGATCGATAGGAGATAGCGGTTCTAGCTGAGGAACATGAATTTGCTCGATCAGATGGCTGAGGGCTACAATCCCTAAAGGCTCTTTATCTTGCTGTGGCACGATAAAAATCGGCTTTTCGTTAGCAAGAGCCGTATACTGACCGATCAGCGGTTGTTGTTCTTGGTAACGATCTGGGTCAGTCGCACTAGCAAGGACTTGGTTGATAAACAATCCTCCGCAAGGCATCTGCATGATTTGTAAGGCTTCTAGAAATCGTTTTGACTCCAACCAACTCATTGGTTCAGCGATCGCAACTAACAAACAAGCTGTATGCTTAGGATCTTGAAGCAGACGACGACCTTGCGATAGTTCTGCTTTCAGAGTTTGCAAAAATTCGTCAGCGCGATCGCGTGTGTAGCTCCCAGCGAAGGTTTTGCTAATATACCGATGCTTTTCTTGAAACAGTTCCAGAGAGTGGAGGAAAGTGTCTAAAAAATCCATCAATCCAAACAAGTTGAGAGTATGACCGCTAGGAGCCATATCTACTACTACTCGATCTACCTGCTGCTCGTTAAAAAGACGTTGGATCTCTAACAAACCCATCAACTCGTCCAGTCCAGGCCAATTTAAATCCCAAACTGGATGCAAGTCTTCTCCTTCAACAAAACTACCCCGCTCCACTAAAAGTTCTAATACCTGACCGTAACGTTCTTTAAACTTTTGTAATAGAAGCTTTGCATCCAACGCTCTTACTCGTAGATTAGGTAGTTCCGCTATGGGACGAGGAATATCATCAACGCTAACTTGTAAGACATCTCCAAGAGAGTGAGCCGGATCGGTTGAGATTAAAAGAATTTGCTCGTTGACAAATTTCTGCGCCCAACGATATGCAAAGGTGCAGGAGATTGTTGTTTTTCCGACTCCACCTTTGCCGCTAAACATAGCAAGGTGTAGGTTATCAAAAAGTTCCATCCCGTTTGTCATTTAGGGCATTTTAGGATAAATTTACTACATATTTTTAAAATTAGCTTAAGTAATTTCGCTGAATAAAGATATTTAAAACTAGTGGTCTATCGCATTAATTCTGAGAGCTTAGATCCCCGACTTCTTCAAGAAGTCGGGGATCTGACCACCGCTAACTTTATTCGGTAATTAATTTTTTTGAGGTGCTTACAAAGATTAGCCGAAGAACTATAACTGAGGGAAAGATTTAGGCAGGGGTGTCCAAAGGTAAGGAGATAAGATGGTTAACAGTTCTGAAGGCGATATAAATATTGGATCTCATGTCCAAGGTATTTCTGAATACAACTTGTTTTCTGACAGTAAGTCTGAGGACATTCATCGTCGTCCGCTTAAAATAGGCTCTCCCTACTTAGGACTAAAAACTTTTGAAATTCAAGATAAAGCCAAATTTTTTGGTCGGGAGAAGTGGATTGCTAATCTCAGCGATCGCTTAAAACAAGATGATGTAATCTTGCTTTTGGGAGTAGCATACAGTGGCAAATCATCTTTGATTTTGGCAGGTTTAATTCCTTATTTAGGATCTCGTAAAAATTCCTTAATCACTATAACTTTTCAACCAAATAAAAATCCTTTTCAATCTCTTTACGAAAGTCTTAATTTTAACCAGGAAAAACAATCAAAAATAGCAGATAGCGGTCGAGAAATCAGAGAAGATACGCTAATTAAAATTGTCAGATTTATCAAACAAAATTATCAGTATGTTCTGATTTTTATTGACCAATTTGAAGAACTGTTTACGGAAACTCAAAAGCCGGAACGTGACAAATTTGTTGCTAGTCTCTTTGAACTAATTCAGCAGCAGGATAGCTCTGTCAAAATTGTTTTAACAATGCGATCTAATTTTTTGGATAGATTTAGTGAGTATACGCAACTTGCGAAGCTCCACGACCGCTATAGTTGTATTCTCACTAGAATGAGCGATGATGAATTAAAGTTAGCGATCGCTAAACCTGCTGCTAGAAATGGTGTGACTTTTGAACAAGGTCTAATTGAGCAAATTATTGATAATTTTCACCAACAAGATGATTCTTTACCATTTCTGGAATATGCTCTGGATTTACTGTGGAAAAGCGAAAATATTCAAAACCGGGTTCTGAAAATAAAGACTTATAAAGAACTAAAAGAGCAAATATTTGGTTATTTAAGCAAACAAACTAATCAATTTATTCATCCTAATGTTGAATGGTACGATACTCATTTGAGAGAAAAGGAACAAGAGATTCAAAAGTTAAACCTTACACTGACTGAATTAAAATTGCGCGAGCAATCCGCTAGGGTTTTGAATTTACTGCCTGTCCAACCGCTAGAGGGTTTGGTGCTGGCAATTCAAACAATGGGTGAGAATCTAGACAAATACCCAAACCAGCTTTTAGCTTCTGTTTTGGGAAGCTTAAAGGAAGCAACGAACACACCTACAGAGGTAAATATCTTGCGCGGACACGAGCAAGAGGTTAATTGTCTAGCCTTTAGTCCTGATGGCAAGTTTATTGCCAGTGGCAGTAGTGATTCTACGGTGTGCTTGTGGAATATTATTGGCAATCCCACTGCTGAATTTTTATTAGGGCACGAGCAAGAGGTGAATTGTCTAGCCTTTAGTCCTGATAGCAAGTTTATTGTTAGTGGCAGTATTGACGGAATTTTGTGTTTATGGGATCTACAAGGTAATCTCATTACTCAACCGTGGCAGGGACATGAGGAAGGAGTTATTTCCGTCGCCTTTAACTCAAATGGCAATTCCATTGTCAGTGTTGGTTTTGACGGAACAGTGTGTTTGTGGGATTTACAAGGTAACGCCATTACTCAACCTTGGCGCGGACATAAGGAAGGAATTATTTCCGTCGCCTTGAGTCCAAATGGCAATTCCATTATCAGTGTTGGTTTTGACGGAACGGTGTGTTTATGGGATTTACAAGGTAACACCATCGCTCAACCCTGGCACAAACATGAGGCAAAAATTATTTGCGTCGCCTTTAGCCCCGATAGCAAGCTTATTGTCAGTGGTAGTAGTGATTCTACAGTGCGATTGTGGGACATCCAAGGTAATCCCATTGGTCAACCTTGGCGCGGGCATGAAGGACGTGTAAATTCTGTAGCGTTTAGCCTTGATGGTAAGTTTATTATTAGTGGTAGCTGCGATCGCACAATACGCTTGTGGGATATTGACGGCAACCCCATAACTCAACCTTGGCGTGGACATGAAGGACAGATTAATTCCCTAGCCTTTAGCCCCGATGGCAAGCTGATTATCAGTGGTGGCGATAAAACTGTGCGTTTGTGGGAGCTACATCAAATATTACAAGAACGGGTCATCGGGCGATCGCAGCGCAAATATGAGAATTGGGTCAATTCTGTTGCCTTTAGCCCTAATGGCAAGTGGATTATCAGTGCCAGCAATGATTCGACAGTCCGCTTGTGGGATATTGACGGCAACCCCATCGGTCTACCTTGGCGCGGGCATGAAAAAGAAGTCAATTGTGTCGCCTTTAGCCCGGATGGCAAGTGGATTGTCAGTGCCAGCAATGATTCGACAGTCCGCTTGTGGGATACCAACGGCAACCCCATCGGTCAACCTTGGCGCGGGCATGAAAAAGAAGTCAATTGTGTCGCCTTTAGCCCGGATGGTAAGTGGATTATCAGTGCCAGCAATGATTCGACAGTCCGCTTGTGGGATACCAACGGCAACTCCATCGGTCAACCTTGGCGCGGGCATGAAAAAGAAGTCAATTGTGTCGCCTTTAGCCCGGATGGCAACTGGATTGTCAGTGCCAGTAATGATTCGACAGTCCGCTTGTGGGATAGCAACGGCAACCCCATCGGTCAACCTTGGCGCGGACATGAGTATTGGGTAAATTCCGTAGCCTTTAGCGTTGATGGTAAACTGATTGCCAGTGGTAGCCTTGATGGAACAGTGCGTTTGTGGCGCTGTGGCTGGCAAGAGTGGTTGCAAGTTTGCTGCAACAGGTTACTTTACCATCCAGTCTTTCAAAATCCTAAAAATGGCAGTGATGTAGAAGTTGCCTACCAAACTTGTCAAAAATATGTATGGAATCCACAATGCTCTAAACAGTTGAACAACCAAGGTGCAGCAAAGCTAAAAGAGAAAGCTTATTCAGCAGCTTTAGAGGACTTCAACCAAGCAATTCAACTTAATTCGGAATCTACTTTTGCCTATTATAACCGGGGGCTTACCTACACCTACTTAAAAAAGTATCAGGCAGCAATAGAGGATTTTGATAAAGTAGTTGCCGCAGTCCCAGCCTACGCTACTGCATATTACACTAAAGGAATTTGCCACGCCCAGCTAGGTAATAACCAGGCAGCAGTTGAGAACGTTCATCAAGCTGCTGATTTATATCAACAACAAGGAAAAGAAGAAATGTATCAGAAGATGCTGCAATACCTATCTAAATTGAAAGTATATAGCAATCCTAAATGATTCATAAGAAAACACCATATTCATGGAGTTTAAGGAAGTCAAAAATTTGACAATTAAGCGACAATTCAAATAAAGCTTATACATCACCTCAAACTGGAATAGATTGGGAAGTCTGAGAAGTTTCGCTGGATTGAACTAATTCTTCTTCTAGTACCTGAATGCCTCCACTAATACGGAGTAAGGTAGTTTGCAGATTTGCTTGTTTGATCTCATAATCTGCTAATATTCTTTGACCATCTTCAAACTCTAATTTGAGGGATTGAAGACGTTGCTCTAGCTGTTCTTTTATCTGATTACTGACTTTTAAATCTTGATTAATAACTCCAGTTTCTTTATTAATTACTTCAGATATTTTGCTGAGATTTTCTAATATTTCGCTTATCTTGCTGTCTTCTTCTTGTAGTACTTGAATTGCGCCGCTGATGCGGAGTAATATTTTTTGCAAATTTGCCTGTTTAGTCTCATAATTTGCTAGGATTTTGTGCCCATCTTCAAATTCTAATTTCATAACTTGAAGACGTTTTTCTAGTTGTGTTTTCATGTAATCTATATCTCTATTTCGCTGTTAAAATTCGGAAATTTACAAATAGTTCTTTTTACCTGCCTAATAAAAAGTTTAAATCACATTATTTTTCAAGTTTATAGCGTCCTATAATTATGAATATACCGTAGCTATTATCTATCATTTCTCCTGGTAGATTAATGTTGATGATCCATTTATTGTCTTGCTCTGCCATTGAGTAAACTTGGCATGTGTTTAAGACAGCTTTTCCTTGAGAAACGCTATAGCCTACTACTGTTCCAAAAAGACAACCAATAGTCCAATCACTACTACTTCCCCAGCTATTACCTTTTTTTGTGATACTTATTGTCAACGAATCGTGACCTTTAGGAACAATGACAGG
The DNA here is from genome assembly GCF_002154725.1 of Nostoc sp. 106C. Classification (GTDB taxonomy): domain Bacteria; phylum Cyanobacteriota; class Cyanobacteriia; order Cyanobacteriales; family Nostocaceae; genus Aulosira. The sequence continues at coordinate 52,486 of NZ_MTAW01000013.1, forward strand.
AAGCAGATATAACTCAGAACCGCTTGTTAATTCTATGCTGATCTTGAAACTACTTACTTCATTATCTATTCGAGTTATTCTTCCTTCACCAATTTTTCCTCCAATTGCTACGTTACCCTCAACCAGCAATCCATTAGCAGGTGCAGCATTTGTCCCTGCATAAGTAGAGCCGATCGCAACTCCTCCTGACACAGCCAGCTGACTTTGCGGATTGTTTGTGCTGATGCCAACATTGCCATTAGCTCTTAAGGTCATAATATTTTTTGGAACAAAGGAACCATCTGTTAGCCACAAATCCAGTTGTGTACGGGAATCTGTAGAACTTTTGTCCGAAGCATCATATCGGCTGAGGCGAAAGTCAGCCATATTTCCATATGTTTCATAGGCAACACCGTCACGAATCAATGCCAAGACAGACTCAGGCGGAGCAAGGTTTTGACGAGAGTTATTTACATTTGGTGATTTTGATTTGACAAACAGCTTGGTAGAATTCGAGTTCTGGAAATAATATGAAATGCTTGATGAATCGAAACCAATACCGACATTGCCAGCAACATAGAGGTCTTTATCAATTGTCAGCGATCCAGTCATGGTGTCACCGCCTTTGCTCAACAAACCCGTTGTTAAGGGTTTGAAGATGACACGACAATCATCCTTCACAGTAAATTGACCGCCTTTGTACTCCACCAAGGCTAAACTACAGTAGCGATGTAAAATCCCGTGCGGTGGTTGGGGTTTGTTACTAGGCGATTCGTTATTGGCAGTCAGGTTGCGAGTTGGAATTAACCAGTAGTCGCCTGTTTTATACTCAGCGGAACTTTGTTTGTCTTGAAGTTGATTTTCAAACCTGACCTTAATCTCACTCTCCAGCGTCTTCCAAGAATCTGACACCGAGATCTCGCCAGAATCCCAACGCCGTACTATCATTGGTGGCTCAAAATCTGGTGCTTTGCCACCTGGCCACTCTTTCACAGTCAGTGTGTTTGCTGTAACAGATGCCAACTCTACCAAAAGTCCAGGTTCACCAGAAAGGGTTTGTTTTTCAGTAGTTATCTCTACCCAGTTACCTGCTGCAAAAGCCGTTTGAATATCTTGTCCTAGACGACTAACAGGAATGTAGTTGTCTGTAATTTTGTTCTCAACACGGGTAGCAATTGAGCCATTATCCCGCGACCATTTGAACGTAGCGTCAGCGTCACCAACCTTACCGCTTTTGTGAATTTCCACACGGTAGAGTTGATTTTCTAGGTTTGCTCCCGCTCCTAAGATCGCCGATAATTTACCTGTGCTGATAGGGTTCTCCCAGCTAGGTTTCCAGTCAGGAGGGGCATATTTGCTTTTATCAGCACTGTCAACTTTTTTGAGTTTCACTTGCCAAACATTCTTGACTCGCGTGGCTGTATCAGCACCACCCAAAGCAGGTTCCCGAATCCCTGGATCTTCCAGTGCTGTGATGTGGCGTTGCCAGACATCAAGGTAAGCTAAGTAAATACCTTCTTCTGTTGGAAGTTTTGCACCTGGATAGTCTGATTGAGCAGTAAACAGCACAGACTGGTCATTCTCAAAAAGCATACCCTCGACGTAGTATCGCCCTTCACCGATTTTGAGATTTGTTTTATCATCTGCTGTGATCTCAAATCCAGCATACTTTTCTGGTGCGCCACTCTGACCGATAAAATCGGTGATTTCAGCAGCAATTCGATGCTCTGTAATATCAAGTTGTTCGTTCCAGTCTGCATCTAGTTGGACGCGCCCTTGCTGCATCAACACGCGGCTAAAACGTTTTTGGGGATTGAAGGTAAACCGAGAAAAATCGCCTTTCATAATATTTCCTTTAATAACTTCAAGACATATAGAAAATTCCAGCTTCTGAGCCAGCAGGCAAATATTCTTCTAAGCTGAGACGAAGATAAGCGGTGCGTTGAGATTGGTGAAGCAGATGAAATGCGCCCATCTCACCGCCATCATCTGCACCTGTGGCAATTTCTGGGGCACAGGTCAGTGCTAGTTGGGCGTATCCTGGATCGCCATACTGTACAGAGGTGAACAGGGGTTTGATTTGGCGATCGCCATCGCTACCCTCAAGAGGCTGACAGCAGTAACGGCGTGGAGTTTGGGAATCTTCTGGCAGATAACTGAAGCGGACACTGCCTGTTTGGCGATTTTTCACCGTAACAAGTGCTGTAAATATTACATTAGATGCTAGTGTGAGTTCGTGGAGTTTAACTTTACCAAAGATTGTAGTTCGCTCTAAAGTGGTGCGTGGGTGAGATTTGCCGTCTGCGGTGTTGGTAGCGATCGCATAATCCAAATCTGCCTTATTACGCAATTTTTTTGTATCTATAGTTACATCATTTGCGACTTTCCTCAAGCTAGATACATCATTTAAAATGCTGTCTACGATGCTGTCTTGCAATGTTAAACTGACAATCTGCTCTGGCAATTGTAAAGCACCGACAATGCTATGAGAGATAAATATTTGCAAACTGGAAATATCCTGTTTTGATTTTTCTACCTGCACTCCACCAATCAAAGTACAGTGAATGAAGTTCAGTCTCAGCCCTGTTTGAATGCTGACTTTACCATCAATTAGTATTCCATTGAAGGTCAACGCGGCATCGGGATTGTCATCTGCAACTTTGACTCCTAACGGAGTTTCACCACAACTGATGATAGGACGCATTCCGTTGGCTGCTTGAATCGTCAAGCGACCAGCTTTTTTCAGGATGATGATTAGCTCAGTGAATTCATGCACTTGGTTATCAGCGATTTCAATGATTCCAGATGGATGATCTTGAGCTAAATATTCTCGTAAAGCATCCTGCAACGTTTTTCCATCTTGACTGACAACACAGTACCAAGGAACAGAATCATTCGTTGCTAAAGTTGGCTGGCGGTCATAGGGGCCGCCACCAATGTCACCACTGAAACTGTAGCAGTAGCTAACGTTCACAGCTTGGGTTGGTGGTTCTTCGAGAGGGAAAGCTATTCGTCCCAATTTGACATCTACAGCGACTTTACCTGATTCGGGACTTTGCCAGTTACTTAAATCCATACTCACCACCTGCATCGGTGAAATATTTGAGATGTTGAAGCTGCGATTGGGGCCGTAATATTGGCTGTCTGGTGGTTGTTGGTCTGGTCGTGCGTCTTTGTATTGCTGTTGATATGCTTTTAAATCGGCTGCAAATGCTTGTTGAGCGATCGCACCAGGTAAGTTAATTGCTTCAGCAAATTGAGTAATTTCGGTTTTGGTTTGGGGTCGATTGAATAAAGTTGTCTGATAGCCAAGGGGGTGAAAGGTATACCCGATAATTTTGTTTCCTGCTGAATCTTTCACAGGGTAAGCGGGACTGTTGGTAATTGGATAGCTTTGCAGTCGCCAAACAAACAGACCCAGATTCGAGATGTTGTATTTGCCGCGCATCGCAGCGAAGGATTGCTGAGATTTTATCCCATCTGGACTGATGCGACGTACATCAACTAAATGAGCGATCGCATCAAACGGCGAATTTAACTGTTCTAAGTTTGCTCGGTGACGGATGTCGATGGTACTGCCTTTACCCAGACGGATATGATTGATATTTTGGGTAGCACTGAGTAGCTCAAAAAATTCTACTACCTTGGCTCTCCAGCCAGTCACATCAAATGTGATATTTTCCAGGATGGCAGGAGTACCTTTGCGGCGACGATAGACAATTGTATTAGCAACGTATGACCGTTGACTCCATAACAAACTTTTTTCATCATTTAAACCCTCAATCCCCAATAAGTCAGCGATGTAGGGAACCACCCACTCATCACAGGTTTCGATAAACCAGTTTTCATATAGCCCATCAATATCGGCCTCAATTGTTCGCAGTTGGTTTTCCATAACTGCAAGTAAAGCCCGCAACGGTTCTCCCTGCGCCAAATCTCGTTGGCGATAGATAGCTGGGAGGAGATGATAAAGACGTTCTGACTGATTCATGAACCTTTGTTGAGTGTTATGCCTTGAGGATTAATTAGTAATAACTGAGATGGCAAAGTTAGTTTTTCACTTGTATTCCAAGAGGCTGTTTTTGCTTCTAGAGATGAAGGAATTGATTTGGCTTTATTGTCAGATTTTAAATAAAGAAAATTCAAATTCACCGCTAATACACCTGCGACATTTTGGATAATTTCAATAACTTCTGAAGCGGCTACTGCTTGTCCAAATTCACGTTTAGCGAAACTAAATATTTGATTGAGGGTGCTTTCTATAATCTGCTTGACATTGTTTTCCTGGTAACGTGGGTCAATCCATACTGTTGCTTCTATGTTAAAGTACAACGGTTCGTAGGATTGAATCTCCACAGCTTGTAAGGGATTACTCATATGAGAAACAATTGCTTGTTTCAGGTTAGTAAAAAGTGCAGAATTAGATTCAACTTGTTGTCCATCATCAGCAGCAATAGTGATGTGTATTAATTTTGTTTGCCCTGTCCAGAGAATGACAGCTTGAGCTTTGCCAATACCCGCAAAACTTTGAGTAAAGTTTTGAAAGTCTCGTAAAGAAACAATGCGCTCTAGTGTGCGGACGGTGCGGGGAGTGTTATCGCGGATATGCAAAGAGGTTTCGCGATTGCCTGCACCTGTGGCATCATACAAATTAGTAACATCACGAATTCCTAAGGGTCGATTTTGCAGCAGTATCAAAGAACCTGCTTTGACTTCTCCAACTTGACCAATACCGCTACGGTAGGTAGCCACGACATTTTCCTGTCCACTGGGTAAGCGAGAACCATGAATCCCATCACCGAAGATAATAATACACTCGCCTCGGTCGTCAATTTGTACAATGTAGCATTGGCTACGGGCGTCTTGTTCTTCTAGAGATGAAACTTCTTGCCACAGCACATTATTCACATAGACTTGTAAAGTACTTTTGCTACCACTGGCTGTAGCTGCTGAGATATAAGTTAAAGGTGGTTTTTTCAGCTTAAATCTTTGGTTAGCTTGTCCGCCATTACCACTACCAAGGACTTCTTTTTCTACAGTTTCACCGTGAGTGGCTGGGACAACATTGGCATCAATAGTCACACTAGCAGTATCATAATCATGATGAAGGTCATGGCTTAGGGTAAGAGTTTGAGAGTCATCCATGCTACCAACAAAAGCAATTTCGGTATTAGTTTTGTCCTTGATGATGACTGTGCGTCCTGGCTCTAGTGAGGGTATTGACTGCGCCAGTTTAATTCGTGGATTTTGACGGTTAATTGATGGTAATTCTTGAGGTTTTTTGAATAATGGTAATTGTTCGCTTTGAATAAAAATAGTGGTTTCACGTAAATCAAATTCTTTTAAATTATTGCTACTTGTAACCTTTATCCGGGTAACTTTTCCTGCTAATTCAAAATCTGAGCGAAAAACAGTAGAGCTATTTTCAACTTGATAAAGTTCAGTTTGAAAAGATAATTTATCCTGATTTAACAGCACCCAGCTTCCTGGTAAAACATTTGAATATACGGCATTCAAGTCAATTTTTTGATTCTGAATGCTAAATTGACTCCATTCAGATGTTACTGGATTGTAAATAAAACTTTCTATTTCCGGTAGATCAGGAATAAAGCTAGAATCAACCGTAATTATTTTTTTTTCTTTAGAAACCTTAACTACAGTTTTTGATTGATTAGCAACTGTTATGATATCATCGTTGCTAATAGATGTTTGAAAGAATGCATTATTATTAAATTTTATAGTTATGCCAGTGCAATTAATAGTTTCACTAACAAGCTGACTAGGGCTATATTTGCGTTTACTTTCTGGGGATAGTTCGCTCCATTTGCGTGCGTTATGACCAAAAAGAGAAGCTTGCTGTCGGAAAGCGAATACTTGCAGATTATTAGCGGAACTGTGTGTTGCATTTACTAACACTGCTGGTAGTGTTTGTTTTGTGTTATTGTTCCAGCGAATCAATGTAAAGTTGTTTTGGGCATCAGTCTCTACAGATTCCAGAGTTAAAAAGAATCTAAATTCACGCTTGAGAGGATTTGCATTGGGATCAGATGAAACAGGCAAAGGAGCAGTGTTATCACCCCCTGTATCACTGATAATTAAAATGCGATCGCCGGGCTGAAGTCTAGTATTTGTTCCTTGTAAACTTAGTGCAGTTGTGTCTTGATCAAATTTTGGCGTGTCAAATTTTGGGGAAATATCTGGCTTGAGGCTATTCCACTCAACTCGTGCTTTCATCTGTGCAATAGTTTCAAATGTCTGGGGAAGTTCTCCCGGCGCTTTGGGAATACTCTGCACCCTTGTGCCAGCAGGAACTGTAACTTCCTGGGCTGCACCTGGTGTATCTTCGACGGTAAAAGTTAGGTATGTACTAGCAGCAACCCCAGGATTGAGTTTATAACCAACTGTGCGCGATAATTCTAAAATAGAGCGGTCTTCAGTGGCTGTTCGCAGATATCCTTCGTTAGCAATTCGCTCTTGGTAAAACGTTAGGACATCTCCAACCACTGCCCAAGCATCAAGGAGTGCGATCGCAGGATCGTCAAGATGTTGTGTTGTGAGGCTATGTAGGGGCTGTTGCGGCTTTTGTGCGTCGGGATGGGGAATTTTCTGGGTTGGTAAATCTGCTAATAGACGTTGAAATAAGGTGGGATGAGTGCCTATGCGGTAAGCCAAGGCACTTAATCCAGGAGGATTGTAGTTAGCAGGTTGCTCTGAACTGAAATCTGAACTATTCATAAGCCACCCTTGCAATTAAACTCAATTCTGCCGTTTTCTGGCGCATCTAAATTATTGTCGAGACGAGCAATTTCCAGCGGCGCGATCGCAATTTTTCCTGTCTCGATTTCGTTTCCTTCAGGCGAACCCCAGCGTTGAAACCGTGCAATTGGCATCTCTACTTGCACAACTCCTGGTAACTCCATTGCTGTCTTGACAATTTGACTTATATAAACTGGTTGACCAAAACTCCAGTTGTCTGGGTGAAAAAAACCACGCTTACCATTGGGCAAGTCTACGTTACTAAAGGTTTCCAATAGCAGCCGCTTGACGCTGCTGGCAAAGTATCCCGGTGCTACTTGCACTGTCAAGGAAATATCTAAAGGTACAAATTGCGGTGCAGTAATTTCTAAGTCATAGCCAGCGAGGCGGTAGGTTGCGATAAATTGCCGCAACGTGGCTTTAAAAGTCTCGTCGATGGGTTGATTTTTCCGACCTTTCACCGCAATAAAGACAGTATTCCAACTACCAGTCCAACGAATAGTAACTGCGGCTGTTTGTACTTGGGGGTGACGTGCCAAAACTTTTTGGTAGTCCGCCGCCGTAATACAGCGTTGCTGTTGATTCCGAAACACTTCTGGGGCGTACAGCCGCACCTGCTCAATCGATTCGGGTTCTGTACCTCCCTGTGCTGGTAGGGGATTTCGCACTTGTATAATCTTTTGCCTGATTTCAGAATCGCAGACAATATGTGCGATCGCATCATGTCCGACATTGCCCTGTATACCGTTGCCAACTCGATAATTAGCTACCAATTGATTTTGGCTAGTTGGTTTTTTGCCCCGCACTCCGTCCCCGAAACGCAAATTAGCAATACCATCACTTTCCATTTCCACCACAAAATCATTAGCAAAGCGATCGCTACTCAATAAATCACGTCTCGCCCACCAAGTCGCCACTGCTTGATCAGACTTCATCTCTTGGATATCGATCATTGGTGTGGCTGCATCAGGGTTTTGGGTCAAGGTTTGATTTGCTGACTGTTCTTTTCCCTTCACCACGTCATAAACAACGGCGTGTGTCAAGCCAATGTTTTGCAGTTGCGGGCGATAGCGTCCGGTTTGGGGTGCGGATGGGAGTGTCTCGGCGGTAATTTTTCTGCCATGTTCAGCCAGCACAATATTACCTTGGGCAATGCTAATGTTTTCTAGAGATTGAGTGTCTTGATAAATGGCAATGTCTAAGGGGAACGGTAAAGCGTCTTCAGGATGCCACTCAATTTCAGTAATCTGTTGTTCAAAGAGAGTGTCTTGTTGAGGAGTAACTTTAGTTAAGCGTACCGCGTGGCGATTTTTGGGGTCGGGGGCATTACCTGTTGTTTTACTTTTAATTTCCTCAAAAATCAGTACATCCCCTGCCTTCAAGTTAGTCAAATTCCCTTGTAATGTGGCACGGGTAGCCCCTAGAGGTAAAGAAAATTCCCTGGCTCCCCAGGTATAAAAATTAATTTCGTTGAGTTCGCTAAAGAGAGTAAGGGGGTAAATTGTTTCAAATATCTGTGTTTGCTGGAATAATAATTTTTCATACTCAGCCGGAGTAAGAGCTAGTTCTGGGGAAGAGTTGGTGCTTTTAGTTATTAACTGAGTTCCGGCTGGTAACAATAGTCCTGGTTGGGCAACTTCATCGTTAACTTGCACTTGCACCCAGACACGAGCATTACAGCCTTCGTGCATGGTGTAGTCAATTAACCTGGTGTGGCGACCAATAGAAATGCGTCGTCTTGCTGTTCCTAGATAAGCTTCTGTAGCTACGGCATCTTGGTAATAACTGAGGCGATCGCCTGCATAGGCTAAAATTTCTACTAAGGTGATCCCTAAATCGGCTGGGTGGCGTTCTTTCCACTGCGGCATCACGACCGATAAACGGTCAAGCATTAACTGACGAAAACTGCTGTAATCTCTAGCTAGGTAATCAATTTCTAAGGTTGAGGGTGGCTCTGGTAAACTGGGGAGCGATCGCAATGGATCAAAAGGACTAGGTTTATCGACTTCTAGGGAAAAACTCGCCTGGGAGAAGAATGGATCGAGGTGCGGTACATTGATTAACTCTAGGGTATAAACCGGGAAGTTTCCTGACGCAGAGGTGTCTTGTTGTCTGTCTTGCACCTGTAGCAGTTGGACTTGCAGAATGTTAGGAGGACTAGGAGTGATTCTCTCTACCTGTAAGTTAGTTGTGACATTTGCACCTCTGATAATGCGAATATTCGCAGCTGTAATTTGGGATAGAGAATTGTACTTAGTGTCTACCCCAGGTAGAAAATAGAGCCACAACTGTAGGAGATTAGTTTCTACTTGAATATAATCCAGACCAATTTGTTGAGGATGAGAAATAATCCTATCTCTTCGCAAGTTGCGGGAGAAATCATCAAGTTGTATGCCACTCATCCTAATGCACTCCGCTCAAATTGGGCTACTTGGCGTTCTTGATTGCGACGAATGGTGTACTGTACAACAACTCGTAAGGTAGATTCTTCGCTTGTAACTTGTAAAGCTTCCACTTGAATTAAATCACCCAGCCATTGTTGCAATGCTCCCTGCACGAGAAACTGCGTAGCCGCTGCCATTTCGTCGCTATTGGGAGCAAACACCAACTGCATTAACCCGCTGCCAAAGGTAGGGCGGTTAACTCGTTCCCCTGGTATGGTAAATAGCAGTTGCTCAATCATTTGGCGGATATGGTCGTCGGGAGAGGCGTTAGCAATGCGGCGGCTGCTGTCATCAATGTGGAATGGATAGGCAATTTCTGTATTCATCGCTACATACCCTTTACCCGCACTTGGGTGGCTGCAATGGTTAATCCCGTACCTGTAGGTGTGCAGATAGCTTGAGAATCTTGTAAAAGGACGGGCATTCCGTTAGCTTTGATCCGTGTCGCCGCCACCACCCAGGAAGCAGTCACGCAAGGCTGGGGTGTCCCAGATGGCAGCGTGTTGGGACAACCTGCGATCACATACGTACTTGTCTGAGTCACAATGGGTTGTCCGCTGACTTTTACCCGTGGATTGACAACAATGGGTTGTGCCGAGCCACTATGTAGACATAAAACCGTCGCACCTTGGTGTAATAAAAAACCAGGCATCACATCACCTCCAAAGCACCATCGTTGATCGAAACGCTAAAAGGGGAGAGTTTGACGCTGGCACCACCATTACTCAGTTCAATATTGCTTGAGGATAGCTTAACTGTTGCTGGTGGGGTGTCTAATTCTACGCCTGATGCCGAAATTTTCACGGTTGCGGGACTGTTGCTCATCTCAATTCCGGAGGCAGCCAGCTTAATCAGGGCTGGATTGCAATTAATTTCAATTCCTTGGGCATTACATACTAATTTGAGCGGTACTTGTACCACGGGAGGCTCAACCGCCAAAGTGAATCCACCACCTGGCCCATCGTCGAGGGTCAGGGTAATGCTCTCTGTTTTCCAAACTTTTTTGGTAGCCAAGGCAGGCTGGACAGGAACTTCATTCACTCCCCAAAAACAACCACTCCAAATCGGGTAATCTGGATGGCCTGCTTCAAACTCTACCCAAACATTTGCACTAATTGGAGGAATAGCAAAGAAGCCAACTTTATTCCCTGCATAGGGTACACAAGGCATTGCCCAACTTAGGCGACCATCGCCCAGAATCGAAGGAACGCTGACTTGGATTCTTCCCATCTGTTTGGGATCTACGTTATTTTCTACCTTTCCCCGATATTTACCGAAAAATCGTCTCATGGCACGACCACTGGTGTTGTTGTTCCCACCCCTTCACGAGTGAGAGTGAACGTTTGTTTGTATTCACCTAATCGCAATTGATGGGTGACATTCTTGACGTAATACAAACCGTCGTAGGTGCTACCTACACCACGCAAGCCGACTAACCCCCGTGCTTTCAATACACCGTTGTAGCGCACTGCATCTAGTTCTCCAGTTGCTTCCACCACCTGATCCATCGAAGCATCAGTAACCGCTTGGGCGCGAGCCAGCATTTGGGCATAGGTTAAGCCTGCGGTATTTTTGGGCAGGACTGTGCGCGCTTTGGCAGTTCTCAACATGGCGGATTGGGTCGCCAGGGGCAGCCGCAGGCTAGAGAAAGTTTTAACTGGGAGGCTGCGCTCCGTCAGGCTATCTTGTCCCAGTCCCGACACAAAGGTGGGGGTCAATGCTTTGTGCTGGATGTTGATGGAGTTGACGTTAGTAGAAGTTCCCAGGTTGACAGAGAGAGCGCGTTGGGGAATGCCTGCACGGGTGGGTGGTCCCCAATAGGCGGTATTGGTGCCGGGAACAGGGCCGGGAGAGATGTAAAATACATAGGCGTACCGCTCTGCCAGTTCTTCCAGGTATTCTAAATCGGTGCCTACCTGCACGGGAACCCGCTCTACAGGATTGGGAACATCGACGGAGGCAGGGGGGATTACTGTGGGAATCAATCCGTATTGGGCATAGGTGGCAATGATTTTCGGCACGATCGCAATATCTGGCTGGGCAGGATGAGCGACTATCTTCTCTTCCATGTCCATCATGAGGCTGACATCTTCGCCTGTCACAGTTAGCAGGCCGGAGTTGTTGCTGGTGGGGGACAACTGCTGGTGGGTGATGATGCCATCCATCAATACATGGGGGATAGCGTTGACAGTGACGACAACGATGACACGGTTGAAAGGACGCAGTAAGGGCAGTTTGAGAATGGGATAGTCGATGGCGGCAAACAGACCACTGCGATCGCATTTGAAGGACAACTGAAACCCCGATCGCCCTTCATCGGTTTGGGTAATTTCGATGTTATCTAAGGCTTGAATCAGGTTGGGGGGAGCCGGCAGCGGCACGGTGGGGCCAATGAACAGTGAGAGGCGAATACCCTGGAAAAGCATAGTAATATTTCCCTAAATTTGGATTTGAGAAATGTGCAGGGTTCGCCCAATTTCCGCAGTCAGGTCAAAGGGATTCATGGCGTTGTTCGCATCGCAGATTTGCCAGTATTGTTCGGGGTCGCCTAACAAATCTGCGGCGAGGGTATCGAGGCGATCGCCTTCTTTGACTCGCATCTCCAGCACCCTGGATAAAGTTTCTGCCTGGGGGAGAAAGCGTCGCCGTTTATAGGAGAGATGTCGCCCTTCAGAAGTGATTAGAGTGGCGGTTTCTAATTCGTAGTAGCGACTGGTGTGATCGAACATGATTGACCCCTTTGTGGGAAGTTTTTTAGATATGTTTAAATCCGGTTGAATTCTGATTCAAGATTATTCTTTTGATAAGGGTTCAGCATTAAAAAATTGCATTCTGAAGTCACTAAAATTGAGTTACTTGAATGCTTTTTATCCACTTATTCTACCGCTTATAAATTAATATTTTTCAGTTAGCACTAAAACCCTTAAAATGCGTAGGTTGGGTTGAGGAACGGAACCCAACATTTCCAGGTTCTTGTTGGGTTTCACTGCGTTCAACCCAACCTAAAATTTATCCTTAACTGAACCGTATTGCCTTGAAAATACCTGGTATTCATTAAACATAAAAACCAGATTTAAATCCACAATTAGCTTAATAACTTAATATTTGTACCAAATAAATTATTTAAGCTGGTGCCTGTTCCCAATGTTGCCATTGTTTCTTTAACAACCTGATGAGCCAGATATAAATGATAACCGGGATGGGTGATTGGCAAATCGGAATAGCTCAAAACTCGCATTCCTAAAGAGACTTTTGCCCGAATTGGATTCAGGTTTGTGTCATGGGCTTCTTCGGTGATGCTGAAACTGGTAATGTTTACGGGTAAAATGCGGCGTTGTCCCCAAATAAACAGCGTTAATTTGGGTGGTGGTGGCATAATTTCAATGGTTCCCACAGCCAACATAATCGTATTGGCAATCACCATTGAACTAGCAGGATAAACCAGCATTTCCAGCGCGGAAAGTTGGGGATAAATGCCCATATTGACAGCAATATCTTTGCCTTTTTCTAACTGGTCGGTGGCATCCATTTCAATCTCAAGACTGATACTTTCTACTGCTGCACCACTCAGTCGTAAACCTACGGTAGAACCCGCCTGATCATTGCCCTGCATTTGCGGTTCTAGCGATCGAGTCAGGGTTTCAGGATTATATTGAAACGGAATCACTTTCGGAATCGGATTAGCGATATCAAAACCGACGATCGTGCCTTTGAACAAGCGGGGGGAACTCGAAAAACTGGTCATGAGATGCATACCTTATGTTAATTTTCTTGCTAAAGCTTTCGGCTAATCGCTAGCGACTGTAGTTTCATTTAAAGATAATAACTATGAGGAATTTATAAGGAATAATGATTGGCAGCGATCAAGCCAGCAGCTACTTGAAATCTGCATCGCTAAGTAGATAGCCTAACTCTAAATCACCCGTTCTCTTCTGCCACTTCTTCAAAGCTATTTGTCGGTCCTTAGGAACCAGTAGTTCCATCAATCCTGGAACAATGCCCCCCTCATGTCGATTCCTTTCCCACACATTTTCCTTGCCTTCAAGAGCAGGTCCTTCTTTCCGCAATCCTTGAGCTGCAAGATTACTTCTCAGAGTAGCTAAGAGAGTTTTTTGGCCAAAATTATCCTTGTTTGTCCCTAGCTTCCCTGCAAGCTCTGCAGCGATATCTGAATGTGCGATTTCTGCCTGCTCTGCCGCTTTGCGGATAGACTCCGGTGCCAACTTCATCGCCAAAACGTCTGAGAGATCTGGTGTTTCAACGTTAGTGATAATTTTGCGAAGCCATGTTTGATCCATTTGAGTTGCGGCTGCATACTTTTGCAATGCTTGTGGATCATAATTCTCCTGCCTTGTTCCAGTTCCGGTTGTCTTTTCTGCTTCCTTATCAAGAAGAAGCTTTCGCTGTTTGGTTTTAGCTCGCAGCTCCAGAAGTAAATTAGACTTTTTACTGTGCGCTTCTCTAATTTTTTGCTCAGGCTCACCCAATATTTGTTTCCCTTGTTTATATTTTTCCTGATCAGTAGCAGATGCGTTTTGAGCTTTCCAGTCCTCATATTTTTCCCTCGCCTGCTTCATCTCCGGTTCATAGGCTTCTAATTCAAGTGCCGACAAGTTTACGACATCTGAGTAATCGCCTTTACCCGCTAATTCAACCCCAACACTTTCGAGAGCGACTCCCTTTTTCTGTAAACTTTTAACAACTTGATGGGTCTGTACGATTGAGGGCTGATAATGTCCACTTTGATCGGTAATAACTTCTACTTTACCGTCTCGTATTTGTATTTCACCTGCACCTGCAACATCTTCACCACTTAATAAAGTAGAATGATGTACCTTCTGCTCACGTTTCATCCTTTCAGCACCTTCATCAACAGCATAAAATTCTCCGCTTGCGTCCATCACAAAAATGTATCGACCGTGTTTAGAATCCGGTGTGGAGACAACCCTTCTGGCGGCTAGAGTATCAAGTTTTTTGTTAGCAGTTCGGGTTGCAGTTTGACCATAAATCTGCTTCAGTTCACCAATAGAAGCCCAGGCAGGTTTAACAACCCCCTTATCGATTCCAAGTTGATAGGAATTTGGTGCAATTTGAGTTTTTGGCGCATCAGGATCAACCTTATAGTACGTTCCATCAAACCCTGCTCGTTCATGTTCACCTCGATCTCTAGGGTCCATCATTGTTGTTAAATAATCACCTGTTCGAGTTCGACGAGGGGTTTCTTTCACTTCTTTCGCTTTTTCCTCGAAGAAATCAACCAGCTTTCCAGTACCCTTATAGCCACGCCCCATCTGTACCCCTAAACCCGCACCCGTCACTTGTACAGCTTGACCTTGAGCAGCTTTATCCCCTGTTTGATCCGCTTCAGCCTCTAAATTTGAATCGAGATTGATCAGAAAGTCTTCGTTCTGCTGCACGCTTTTCTCTGTTGCACGCTGTTGCATGACATGGGTTAGTTCATGGGCTAATAATGCTTGCCCTGATTGGCTGCTTGGATCAAATTTTCCTGGGGCAAAGTGAATATGAGATCTGTAGGTGTAAGCTTCAGCACCCAACGCTGCCGCTTCAGCTCCTTCATGAACCCGAACTTCTGAGAAGCTGGTGCCAAAGGCTGACTCCATTTTCTGCTGAATGCCATCGGGCATTGGTTTGCCACCCTGGTTAGACGAAGTTTTTAACGACTCGAAGGGTTGAACGTTAATTCGTGTATTCGCAAAACTGTAGCTATCCGTGTGGAATGCCACTCCCTGTTCAGGTTCTGATTGAAAATGCGGCTTCGGAATGAGCGGTAGATTGAGTTCAGCGATCGCGGAACGCTGCGATTTGATCGCCTTCTGGCTAGGATTTACCTGTGTCTTCATCACCCCATCCCCCCATAAATTGCCTGCGCCACCTGACAACCGATCGCCTCTACACCCATCCCCGCCCTGACATTAAACGAGCCACCCTGCAACTGCTGAATTTCACGACTCTGCGAAAGTGAAGCAGGAACACCTTGCTCCGTTAACAAACGAGTCAATTCCTGTTCCATCGCCCGTTGAATTCGCCCCCGATCCTTCTGGGCAAACCCATGTAACACTAACTCTTCAATCTGCAACTCAATATTCACTTCACCCACCCCCGAATTTCTCCATCCGTCAAAGATTTCTCCAACTTGGCATATTCCCGCTTTGCCGCTTGCAACACATGACTCATCTGCACCGCCTCCTTCGCCTCCGCCGCTAAAAACGCCGCATTCATCGCAATATTGCGAATATTCCCCCCCGCCACATTCAATTGCGCCAACTTCTCCACCTCCAATCCCTGCGTCGGCGTTGCTGCTGGGAAAATATGTCGCCAAATCTCCACCCGTTCCGGCAAATCCGGGAAGGGAAACTGCACAATAAACCGAATCCGCCGCAGAAACGCCTGATCTAGCGCATCTTTCAAATTAGTCGTCAAAATTGCCAAACCCCGATAGGCTTCCATCCGCTGCAACAAATAGCTCACCTCAATATTGGCGTGGCGATCGTGGCTGTCCTTCACCTCACTGCGCTTGCCAAACAGCGCATCCGCCTCATCAAACAGCAAAATCACTCCGCTTGATTCCGCCGCATCAAACACCCGCCGCAAATTCTTCTCTGTATCGCCAATGTACTTGCTCACCACCGACGACAAATCAATCCGGTACAAATCCAGCCGCAACTCCCGCGCCAGCACCTCGGCCGCCATTGTCTTGCCTGTGCCACTGCTGCCAGCAAACAGCGCACTAATCCCCAAACCCCGATTCCCCTTCGTCCTGAAGCACCAGGTATCATAAACCTGCGATCGCTGCCGCACATGCACCGCAATATCCCGCAATACCTGCCTTTGGGCTTCTGGTAATACCAGTTCCTCCCAGGTAGCCGCAGGCTCGATGCGCTGCGCCAGTTCTTCCAATCGGGGGCGGGATTGCAGGCGGCAAATATCCCAGAGTTGGCTGGAAAGGGGAGAGGGGGAGGATGTGGGAGAACTGGCGGCGATACAAGCGGCAGCGATCGCACTACTGCTCAAATCAAATTGAGCCACTAAAGCCTCGACCTGTCCATTCACTTCTGTCTGACGCTCTCCCAGAGCCGCTTTCCAGATAGCTTGTTGCTCAGTCGGAGTGGGTTTGCTCACCTCGATTGTCAGGGTGGGACGCTGGGGCAACCGACGGCGATCGCGACTGCTCACCAGCACAATACCACCAATTTCTTCCAACAGTTGATGCAGGGCGCTTTCCTGGGCAACGTCATCGTGATACCCACCATCACAATCCACCAGCAAAGCGCGATCGCCCAGGATGACTTCTCTCTGCCACAAGCGCAAGAATGTTTCTAACTCCCGTCGCTCCTGGGGAATGGCTTGAGCAGAGAGCCGATACAAATTCAAGTCTACCTGTTCACAAGCCGTAGCTGCGATCGCCCATTTTGTGGTTACTTCTTCCCCGCACAACTGCACAATCGGCAACAATCCCCGCTCCGAACCTTCAATCCAGGTGGTTGATAACCGATCGGCGATCGCCTCATAGGAAGGCAGCAATGCTCCGCGATTTACCACAGGTTTCATCAATCCACTCAACTCTCGATCCAGGTGAGGCATTCCCATTAAATACAGCAATGCCCAACGGCTAAGTCGTAATGGACTCAAGGTGAAAACTCGGTTCTCCTCTACCTCAATTAATCGCCAGTGCAGCAGGGAAGAAGACGGGGCGATCGCACTCAAATGAGCGTCTGGAAACACCGTCAACGCCAGACTAAAGGTCGGATAAGCCTGCTGTTCTCGTCCCTGAATTGTGGCACACAAACGCGGGAAAGCCGCATCCAGTTCCATCCCGGCACACAACAGCAAAACATCTCGCTCAAAGTCAGACAAATCAAATGTGCCGCAAACAACTTCTAAAGCTGGGGGTTTAGTCATTGCAGCCGCGATCGCCGCCAATCGCTGCTGAGAATCTTCAGCAGTATTCTGAGATACTTCAGATCCTTCCTGAGTTTGAACAAACTGTTCCAATGTCTCCTGCACAACTGCCAATGCAGCTACAAGATACTGATGGTTGGCAGATTGCCAGCGAGCGTCTGCAACAAGGTTCATGAGTTTACACCTCCAGCAGCGCGGACAATAAACCTTGCCAGATTGGAACGAATGCCATTCTGGTAAACAATCTGCAACGTTTTCACCCCTTCCTCTGTACCGGAAGGTAACGTCAGGATGATTTCAGTGTTGTGAATGTTTTCTACGTTAATTTGTTGCTCCTGCAACTGAATAAAGCTGATTTTTTCTTGGGCGAAGTTTTGCCCATGAATTAGCAACCGACTACCTGGGGTAATGGGTTCTCTGACTCCCGCTTGTGAGCGAATTTGTGTAATAGTTGGTGGTGAAGCGGGGACAGGGGGAGGCGTGGCACTCACTGTAATGCTGCGATCGCTCACAGGCGAACTTGCGACAGGCTCATCATCGGGTTCAATGAGAACAACAGTCCCTTGATAAGCTGTTGATAACACATACGGTGTCTGGAAAAAGATTGACCAGATTTTAGATAACTCTTCCAGCGACAGAGAAACAGGTGAGAACTTGACAAATTCAGGTTGATCTGCTAAATCCGAGCCTTGTAGAAGAGCTTCGTTGGCTGCTACTGTATCCTGAATCAGCTTCCGTGGCAAAAATGGTTTAGTATGCAGCGTTTTCATCACTAATCCCATCAATCTTTCTGGCAATAGTTTGGTTTTATCCCCGTAAAAGCTGAGTAGATAGTGAAGATCAAGTGCCAATTGTGGACGTTGGCTCAAAGAACCATCGGCGCGACGCGTCGGCAAATCGGCGTTGCGCCAGCCCGAATTGGGAGTAACCTGATAAAGGAAAATGTTAACTCTGCCATCATTACTGGTAGCCGCATCTCTGGGGTCTGGTTGCCCAACCGTAATGGTTGTTGAAGTCCCTGGAACTTTTCCCGTCACGGCATTTTCGAGGACACGTTTCAGGGTTGCGGTCACAGTAGCGATCGCCAGATGATTACTCATGGCTTCCGCCCCCGCTGCTGCAAATAGGTATCCAGCGACACTGCCGGACGAGAACGCACCGGAGTGGCTTTAGGTGCAGGTGGGGTTGGCATAATTGCCCGGACTTCAACCCTGCCGATACTAACGCGAATCGTCGGAGGTGCTGCTGGCTCGGTTGCAACCTGTGGAAATGGAGATGGTACAGCAGATTGAGCCAGTGGAACCTGGTGAGTTGCCATCGTGCGATCGCTTGGTTTGCTTGTGGGAACTGTTGCCCTGTCAGCAAAAATTTCAGGTGCGTTTGCTAATTCACCGTCCATAACCAGCGAAGGATAGTTTTCGCCCAGAATTTGCTCACGGGGTTTGACAACTCGAAAAGGTTCTAGAATAGCTTTCTGATTCGGTGGTTCAGCAATGAATTGAGCAGGCGCGATCGCCTGTGTCATTGGGGGAATAACTTGTTTGAGGTTGGATACAGGCAGAGTAAAAGATGACTGTATGGACTGGTTTAGTAGTGACGGTGTAATAATGAGATTTTGTTGTGCTTGTCCTGGAACCAGGTTATTAGCTAAGTCAGGTTGAGGAGAGAACTGCTGTTGAACGGAGCTAATATTCTGGGAAGAAGGCACCTCGATGGATGGATTAGCGTTTACTGGAGTGGGAGAATTTTCAACCTCACGATTCCATTGCAGATTGGCTTCATCCACGCTCACTGATGCAGAACTGAATCTGGGCGCGATCGCAGGTTGCACCACAGGACTTACACCCAGGCTACGCTCTACTAATCGAGAAAAGAAATCTGCCATTTACATCACCATGTCCAGATAAAACTGCCGTCGGGTAGCAGTCATGGATAAAATCTCTGCCTCGTGCCAACTATAGGCTTTAGCCAGAACATGCACCTCTTGCAGTAATCGCCTGGCTAAAGCATCGAGTTCTGCCCAGAAAAACGCAACAATATCAAATATTGCCTGCCAGCGATGCTGACAGTTTGGGCAATCCAGATCCAACAATATCTCAGCCTGCGGGTCGCAGTTGCCTATGTGCTGGGCTAATTGCTCGATAATCTCAGACGGTAGGGCTTCCCAGGAAACAGGAGTGCCAGCTTGACTGATTTGTAAAACACAACGCTCGATTAAAGAACAGTATGCTTCCTCAATCGTTTGAGCTGCTGTTAGGATTGCCAAATCATGACTATTGGGTAAACGAAACTGACACTCAAATGCCGCAATTTGAAACGTTTTGTTTTCGTATGAACTACCCAATGATTCATTAATATAGATGTCTGAGATATTCAAAGCAAACTCCAGGCGATCGCCACAGTTGGGACAGGTTGTTACGCTATTGAGTTGAGAACCCATCGTCATCTGCCGCAATAACAGCAAACGGCGATCGCGCTGCCCCACACTGAGCATTGCCAACTGCTGCTGAGATTGATGAGGGTAGGCGAATGATAATAGCAATATTGCCCGTTCTAGCGGGTGCAGTCGCTGCCCCAATTCCCAAACTGTAATCACGTCGCTGGCAGTGAATGGGCGCATTCGTTAGCTCTCCCAAAATAATTAAACAGCAGGCTCAACAAAGCTCGGTTCACTCGGTTCTGACACCTCATAATCTCGCTCCCAGCCTTCGTTTTCCAGTTTGAGAGTTTGAATGGCAACAGCATTGGCATTGGCATCGAGTTCAGGTAATGCCTGATATTCAGAAACCCAACAACGATAAACTTTGTAAGCAATAGCCAACTGTCCAGCTTCGTTATAAACTTCGATAATCAGATCCTTGCGAAAATCCTTGAGTGAAACTTCTGCTCCTAAACCAGAGCCATAATTCCACACCTTATTCGCCCATTTCTCAAATTCTGTGTCATGAGTCACCCCACGCTCCAGGGTAATAGCTTCGTAAGTGCTGCGTCCTGGGGAGAGGCGATCGCTACTCGGATCTCCCCCTTCCCGATGTTTCACCACCTCAGTTGTGCGCTTTAAAGCACCCACCTTACTGATCCCGGCAACATATCGACCATCCCACTTGACCCGAAATTTAAAGTTCTTGTAGGGGTCAAATCGCTGTGCATTAACGCTAAATTGTGCCATTTCTCATCTCCCTTAAACTTGAATCTGCCCGGCCATTTGTTGTAGTTGAATGATCACAAACTCCGCAGGCTTCAACGGTGCAAACCCGACTTTGATGTTAACAATCCCCAAGTTGATGTCGTTCTGTGTCGTGGTTTCGCGATCGCATTTGACGAAGTACGCCTCTCGCGGAGACTTGCCCTGAAAGGCCCCCTGGCGAAACAGGTTTTGCATAAATGCGCCCAGATTCAACCGAATTTGCGCCCACAACGGTTCATCATTTGGCTCAAACACCACCCACTGAGTACCCCGATACAGGCTCTCTTCAATAAACAGCGCTAACCGCCTGACCGGAATATATTTATATTCTGATGCCGCCTGATCGGAACCTTGGAAGGTACGAGCGCCCCATGCAACTGCACCATAGGTAGGAAACAAGCGGATACAGTTGATTCCTAGAGGATTCAAGATGCCATTTTCCGCATCGGTCAACTTGTAAGCTAATGCCTGAACTCCGACTAAGTTGGCTTCAGTTCCAGCTGGAGCTTTCCAAACGCCACGGGCACTGTCTGTGCGGGCATAGAGTCCGGCAACTGTTCCACTGGGTGCAGTCAGGCGTAGCTTGCCATTGTTTAATGGGTCAGCAATGTAAATCCAAGGGTAATAGACTGCGCCATGATCATTGTTAGTAACTCCCGTACTTTCTATGTCGGATACTGTCTTCGTTTTTGGTGCATCAGCAATTAAGAAAGCCCTTCTTTGCTTGCAATATTGAGCTGCCTCACTCAAAATGTTGATCTTGGTGACTCCCGGGATGCAGAGCAAGTTAAATAAATCCACTTCTTCTAGAGCGTAAAAGCCTTTCCTCTCAGCCTGGCTAAATTTCAAATTGTCCAACTCTGCTTCAGAATACTGTGTTTCACTGCCGCCTGCTAAAGTTATGATTGTATCCTGGGGCGGAATCGCAGCCGGACGAATGGTCGCTACTGCGTCTTCTTCAACACCCCCATTCAGGTATCCAAGTTTAAGGTTGGCAGAGAGATCGTTGAGAGTAGCGCGTAAAACTCTCACACTTGAAAATTCGCCTGGTTGCCCAGAGGTTAGAGTGAGTTTGTTGTCGCTGAAAGTACAAGTGAAAGAAATTTCATTAGCTGCAGCTATAACCTTTGTTTGAATGGCATTCGCCAAACTAGTTAACTTTGCTGAAATATCAGATCCTTTGATGTCATTAGTGTCAATTTTGATGGTGACAGGCTCTAAACCATTGACTGAGACCTGGAACTGGTTATGTCTATCGTTTATGAGCGTGCTAAAATCGGCGGTTGGCAACTCTCCACTTACGCTAGTGCCGTGCTTATCAGACAGTAAATTGACTGCATTTTCCTCCCGTTTAACTGTCACTAATCGAGATGTGCCGTTAATCACTGCTTCAACGTAACGAGCGTCTTGACTATTCAGCGACAAATTCTCAAATTTCTCAGTCAGGCGATCGCTCGGATTATCAGGCGATGCATAGTTTAGCATCAGATTGAAGGTAGTTGCAGGATTCAGCGTTGTGTAATCCACCTGAATCTCAATCCTGTTGCCCGCTAGACCTTTATCCAGTGCTGTGATTGTTAAAACATTATTACTACTATTATCTTTTAAGGTTCGAGTAGCGCTTTGAGCGTCTTTAGCAATCCGGACGACCCAGGCATCACTGCCTCCGTTTAGAAAGAATTGGCGCACAGCATAGCTTAACTCTGAACTCCCGTCTAGTCCACCAAATCTGCGTTCAAAGTCGCTATAACTTAAAATACGTACTGCTTTGTCAATTGGCCCTCGTTTTGCCGCACCCACAAAGGCTGTAACCGAGGTGCTAACTCCTGTAATGCTCCTTACCCCACTGGGAATCTCTTCAATATAAACACCCGGATAGGTTGGTGTAGTAGGCATTGGGGTTCTCCATATTAATTCTTATTGGTGCGTGCATCGTATGTGCGCGCATTTCATTCTTTCTTAAAAGTTTTTGCTTAAGAGTCTTGCTTGCGCTGGATAAACAGCACTCTTGTCACCGTAATTACTCGCAGCAAAAATCATTTTTGCGACACATCAGCGCGTTTTAGAATCTATCGAAATTCCCTGCCGTTGTCTTTGCAGAAAAGTATGGAGTTGAGTATGTAAAGTATGGTTATTTGCTTTATATTTTAATATGGCGTGCTTCATAGAAAAGTGGCTCCAGCTTAGGGACTTCCAAATAAAAAAATAATCAATCGCTTTGGCAGGCAGAGGAGGCAGAGGAAGCAGAGGAAGAAGAATACAATTATGGTCTTCCCTCCAAAAAATGGATAATTTAATTTCTGGAAGTTCCTTATAAAGGTGTCAGCAACTCTGATGCGGGATTTTTCTATGCTTTTAAGTGAAAGTCCGTCTAAATTTTGAATTATTCATTAAAGTTCGGAAAAACATGGAATTTGAGCAGGCATTGGAGTTTGTCAACCGTGCATTCAATAGCAAAATTGGCAGATCTCTGAACGAGGTCGAAGTTACGTTATTATTTGGTGCCTGGAGCAACTTGACCTACGATCGCATTGCCGAACAATCCGGTTATTCCATCAATTATTTGCAACGGGATACAGGGCCAAAATTCTGGAAGCTTTTGAGTACTGCCTTGGGTCGCAAGGTCAACAAAACAACGCTACATGCTATCTTGACCCACATTCACGCCCCAATTCCGCATCTGCCATTTCAAGTTCAATGTTTAATGGATTGGGGTGAGGCACTCGATGTTTCTACGTTCCACGGTCGAGTTGAAGAGATTGAACAACTAACTCAATGGATGATTCACGATCGCTGTCGCCTGATTGCGATCGTGGGAATGGGTGGTATCGGCAAAAGTGTCTTGGCAGCCAAAGTCGCCCAACAGCTACAAGAGCAGTTTGAATTTGTGATTTGGCGATCGCTCCGCAATGCCCCGCCATTAGAAACATTGTTGGCGGAACTGGTGCTATTTCTTTCTAGGCAGCAAGATATTCAGGCAACACCAGAACGGTTACTTTACTGGCTGCAAACCCATCGATGTCTGGTGATTCTAGATAATCAAGATACCCTTTTGAAAGCAGGCGAGCGAGCTGGGTACTACCAAAGCGATTACACAAACTATGGTGACTTGTTTCAGTTGTTAGGCAAAGCTACTCATCAAAGTTGTATTCTGCTGACCAGCCGAGAGAAATCTGCGGAAGTTGCTTTTGGTGAAGATTCGGATGGATCGGTGCGAGTGCTTTCGCTCAAGGGTTCCTGGGAAGCTGCACTAGCATTGATTGATGCTAAGGGCTTGGTGGGCAGCCCTGAGGAAAAACACTACCTGTGTGAATTGTATCGTTGCCATCCACTGGCATTGAAAATGGTTGCTACCTCAATTCAAAGCCTGTTTAATGGTCAGATTGCTGCTTTTTTGCAAATAGAGACCCCAGTATTTAATGGAATTTGGCACTTGCTGGAACAGCAACTTGAGCGGTTATCCCCTGTAGAGAAAACCATCATGTACTGGTTAGCAATCAACCGCGAATGGACTACGATTGCCCAATTGCAAGCAGATATTGTCCCGGCAATTTCTCGCAGCAGCCTATTGGAATCTTTGGAATCCCTGACTTGGCGCAGTCTGATTGAAAAGCGAGTATCTAAAACGATGGCAAAGACAACGGGCGAATACACGCAACAACCTGTGATTATGGAATATTTCACAGACTGTTTAATTCACCAACTTGCCACTGAGTTATTAACACTAAAGACGGCATATCTAAATTGCTATGCATTGATGAAAACAACCGTTGTCGAATACATCCGAGAAAGTCAAATTCGACTGATCTTAAATCCACTCATTGAACAACTAAAAGTCGCATTTAATCATAACTCGGCGATGCTGGAGCAGCATCTTCAATCGATACTGTCTACATTGCGTTCTCTTCAAGAGTCAACCTTTGGTTATGGTGTAGGGAACTTCATCAACCTCTGCTTGCACCTGAAGATCGATCTGGCTGGATTTAACTTTTCTCATACAACCATTCGGTACGCAGATTTCCAGGGGGCAACTTTACAATACATTAATTTTCAAGCTGCTCATTTTACTCAATGTATCTTTACTCAAATCTTCACTGGGGGAGTATGGGTGGGATTTAGCCGGGATGGACAGCGATTTGCCTTTGGAGATACCAACGGAGGATTGCACATTTGGCAATTGAACGAAATACAACCACTGATCGCAATCCCAGGGCATCAGGGCTGGGTGATGGCAGCTGATTGGCACCCCGATGGGACAACTTTGGTTAGTGGTGTCAAACAGGCAGTCCGACTTTGGGATACTCATACAGGTCATTGGCTGCGGGACTTTCACGGATGTCCCGATCCTGTTTGTACGCTGGCATGGAGTCCCGATGGCAAACGACTGGCTGGTGGAGGGCAAGCGCCGTTTATCATCCTTTGGGATGGGACAACCGGAAAAAGCCAGGCTCGTATAGAAATAGGAGAACCCAGTTGTTGGGTTTGGTCTTTAGTCTGGCTTGCCAATGGAACTGTATTGGCAGGAGCTTGCACAGACAACACAATTAAATTCTGGAATGTGGCTTCGGGTGACTGTATTCAGACAATAAAAGCCCATGACTATTGGGTTTTGTCCCTGGCGTTGCATCCCAATGGCAGAATTCTTGCCAGTAGTGGATTTGATAAAGCCATTAAACTGTGGGATTGGCAAACGGGAGAGTGTTTGCAGGCGATCGCCACTCAAGAGGATGTGTGGCGGTTGGAGTGGAGCCCCGATGGCGACAGGTTGGCAGGGGGAAGCTTCGACCATACCGTTACCCTGTGGGATTGTTCCCTAAAATGTCTGCAAGTGTTGCAGGGACATCAAAGCTGGGTCTGGTCAGTCACCTGGAGTCGCGATGGCAATACCCTTGTGAGTGTATCCCATGACCAGGTAGTGAAACTCTGGAATACGCAAACTGGAAACTGCATCAAAACATTGCGAGGTTATAGCCATTCATCCTGGTGTGTCCGCTGGAGCAAAGATGGAATTCGTCTGTTGAGTAGCGGGACTAACTATATGGTGCAACTGTGGAACAACCAGACGGGTGAATGTCTTAAAATCTTTCGCGGGCATGGCAATGAAGTAATGTTTGTTGCCTGGAGCCCAGACGAGCGATTAATTGCCAGTGCTAGCACCGATAACACGATTCGCATCTGGGATATCCAAACTGGGCAATGTTTAAGTGTGTTACAGGGACATCATAGTTGGGTGAGGGCGATCGCCTGGAGTCGGGATGGAAATTATCTGATGAGTGGCAGCAACGATCGAACAGTGAAACTCTGGGATATCCAAACTGGGCAATGTTTATTGTCCCTATCTGGTCATACTCATCAGGTGAATTCTATTGTTTGGTTTGGGACTGGTTTGCGAGCCGCGAGTGCCAGCCTGGATGGAACGATTCGGTTTTGGGATTTAAATCGGGGTGTTTGCGATCGCATCATCGGGGTCAATCATTCTGTTCATCCCATGGCCCTTAGCCCTGATGGTAATGTTTTGGTGAGTGGAGACTACGGCAGCAATATCAAATTTTGGGATGTGGTTTCTGGAGACTGTTTAAAAACCTGGCAAGACCCTGCCTTTGGGTCTATTTTTGCCGTTGCCTGGAGTCCAGATGGCAATAAGCTAGCCAGTGCCTCTGCTAACTCGACAATCAAAATTTGGAGTGTGTCAACGGGCGAATGCGAACAGGTCATCCAGGGCAAAAATTACGGTTTGTCTGTGGATTGGAACCCGGTGAATCAGTTGTTAGCGATCGGTTTTCTGGAACAACCGATTCAACTCTGGGATATACAAATGGGCAAAACGATAAAACTCTTACAGAGCAAGCCTCCTTACGAAGGGATGAACATCACTGAAGTCACCGGAATTTCCTCAGCACAAAAAGCTACCCTGAGAGCATTAGGAGCGATCGAGACATAAAGTAGACCTGCAAAAACCTCTGCACGGATTCCTCTAGCTCACTGGAGTACACCCGTGAAATGCGTAGACGCTTTGCGGCTTGCCGTCAGGTATCGCATACCTCCTGCATCTGCTGACAATCCTCAGGCAAGTAATCGTAAGACTTCAGATGCTTCAGCCCAAGGGTCAGTTCTCCATCCCAAGTCCTCACGGTGCAACTGAAGTCATTCACTTGAATGACAATTGCCCAGCAATCGCATATCTATCAAACCAGTGTAGGTCTGATGGAATAACTCTAAATCTGCGGTAGGGAATATCAGGGCAATTTAAATCTGCTAAAGACATACTACAAACTAGAATCAGCGATCGCTTTCCTACTAGTTAGGTGATTCACCATCTGTTATCCTTTCAATCACAATATCGCCAAACCGAGCTTCCTCAGCCCAGCACTTCACTGAATCAATGTAGCAAATATTACTTTTATACTTCTCTTTAGTTTCACTTACAATTGCCTCAGATAGGCATCAGTCAACCCAACGTTGCGCTTCTTGAGGAGCGATCGCATAAATCTCTACTCGATCGCCAGCTTTTCTTTCCAGCACCCCATTACCAACAGCCACATATTTTTATACTTAAAAAGCCCTGATAAAAATTCAGGGCTTACTTTATGTATGCGGTTTATTAAATGCCAGCCGTAAAATTTTTGCCAGCGCTTTTCTATACGGTTAATCATCCCGGAATCGCTTACTTAAAGATAGTGGGGAAACTACCCATTGTTTACCCATTTTTCCTTGGGTAGTTATTTAATAAAGTCTTAAGATTTGTAGATATCCTGATACCATTTCACCTTAATAATGATACAAATACGCGCTTCAGGGTTTAGCATTGCTAAACCCTACAAAAATTTATGTGTATCAGGATTTTCGTGAATTGGTATGACTCTGTAACTTTGCTTTGTCCAAGCAAACCAATTACTCGCTATCCTTAACTTCGAGTTGATACATTCGCATTGAAAGATATTCACCCATCATGCGCCAGTAGTATGTTTCAGGTAATGGCGATACCCTAGAGCCACAGCGATAGGTTCTGTCCAATGCGGATTGCGTTTCCAAATTGCCTTCATCTGCACTCATCACTCTGGCTTGCTAAACACTTCACGCGATACACGATGTACAAGGCTTGAAGAAACATAGAATAGTGTGAATCCAATTAGAGGATGAAGCACCTCTAAATGAAGCGGAGTTTTGAGATGAATGCTGCAAAACTGAAGTCCAAGCAGCACAGGCAGACTGGCGGACAGTGAGCGGATTAAGTTAGAGAATGGAACACTCAAAGACCCTACTAGCAATATTAGCGACACTCCACTATACCCTCGCACAAGCCACACATGAATTTTCCACCAGGCAGGATCGCTGAAGTAGGCAATACCAACCGTCAATACCTGAGCAATTAAGCAAACGTTAAAGAGGATTGCAGTTGCGTAAAAACTACGTTTTATCCAGTTTTTAGCAGTAATATCGCGATTTATTTCTTGATTTACGAGCATCTTAAACTACCTGCTTGACTGATAAATTAAATGCTTCGTCCAGTGGAGAACGAAATCAATTTCTATACTAGGCATGACGGCCCATTGCGCCTAGTCCTCGAAAGTGTACTTTTTTCACAAGTCTCTTTATGGGTATTTGATGGTGGAGCCGATTATCAATCGTCGTCAATTAGTCAGTGTAGTGGGTTGCATTAGTGAAAAGTCAATGCCTGCCTTTGATGTACAAACTTTCACCGCTTGTTTAAAGTCATGGATACCATTTAACTAATAAAGTTGTTCAGGAATTTCTCTCATCGCGGATTCAGACTCCAGCACCCTCAACACCTTTTCCTCCAACCCCGTCAAATAAGCCCGCTTCAGCTTCCCCAACGATTCCAAAAACTTCTGCACGATTCCTCCAGCCCACTATAATACACCTGTGATATGCGTAGACGCTTTGCGGCTTGCCGTCAGGCATCGCATATCTCCTGCACCTGCTGGCAATCCTCCGCTAGGTACTCGTAAGACTTCAGATGCTTCAGTCCCACCGTTAGTTCGCCATCCCAAGTCCTCACGGTGCAACTGAAGTCATTCACTTGAGTGACAATTGCCCAACAAGCGCCTTTGGCCCTGAGTTTGGGATTGTCTTTGGCTAAGATTTGGCACACTTCACCTAACTGGTAGCTGTTGGGTACTTGGGTACGTTCCTAATACGGTTCGGTTAAATTCTAAGGGGTGTTAATTACAGAGAAAGTGAGTGTTTGCAATTTAGCTCTTGATTTTCTATGTATGGGCTTTTTGTTTGGCAATTTGGCTCTGGTTGTTTTGATATGACGAAGCGGCTACAACACTAGAGACAAAACGAGTTTTCTAGGCGATCGCCTACGACATAGGCGCATGACTAGCCTTATGATCGAATAGCCGCTGTGCAAGAGTACAAAAAATTTACTATTGTGCTTCACCAATTAGCGTAAATGCTGCCCAATCTCTGGGAGAAGGGTACTGTTTGATGGTAGACAGCATTGCCTGCCGTAGTGCTTGGGCTTTGTCTGGATTGTGCTGTAGATTTTGATAAAATTCTTTCATCAACTCACTAGTGGGAGCATCCGGTACTGACCAGAGAGATACAATCACGCTGGATACGCCTGCGGAGATTAAGCTGCCAGACAGTCCAATAACTCCATCTCCGGTAATTTCACCTCTGCCAGTCTCACAGGCGCTTAAGACAGCTAATTCAGCATTCAGTTTCAAATCGAGGATTTCATTGGCAGTGAGCCAGCCTGAGTCCTTACCAGCGGGTGCGAGAGCGATGGCTCCGCCAAAGCCTTCAGCTAACGCACTTTCCAACCCCTGTACACTATCAAATATTCCATGTGTTGCGAAATGAATTAATTGTGCTTGGGGCAGTAACTTGAGAATGGCTTCTTTAGTGGCAACTTTTCCTGTAATCGCTTGAGTACCAAACAACTGAGCTACCTCTTTGGCTTCTTCCTCAGCACCAGGAAGATTATCTAATTGCTGGGGTGGCGTTCCCATAAAAGGCATCACAGGATTGCCTACAACTACAACATTTCTTGGAACAGTAACTTTTGGGGGATTTTGAGCGCTAGAGCCAAGTTTGAAGCCAAGGCTCTGTTGTTTTTGATGAGTTAAAGCTAAAACCTGAATTGATGGCGCTGTAATAATTGTATGTTTTTCAATCAGGTATTTACCCTGCGGATCTTGTAAAGCGGCAAAAGGCACCAAAAACAGCGAATCGTGAGGAGTTGACCTAAATTGCAGTCAATTGCCGTCGGACAACAAACTCGATAATTGTCAGCAAACGTAGGGCTAGACTCAGTAAATTAATCAGCCCGGTAACTTGGTCGTCACGTTGCACAAACATGGGAGCAATGGAAACTGACGCACCCTTAAGGCGATGAAAACCACGTTCAGCAATCCATTCGTCTCGATAAGTCAGTACAGCTTGTTCAACTCCTAACATACTCTTGGGAGCATTGCTGACAAAAGCTCTCCAGCCAAAAGTTTTGTGAGTTTGGGCAATAGCAGTTTCATTGCGGATAACGATAAAACCTGTAGGTCGTTGATTTGTCGTTTACCACGACCTTTTTGTGGAGTTAACGCCATCAACTTCTGCTGTGCGTTGTGAAGTCGCTTCTCTAATCGGGTGAAACTGTTGCTTTGCAAGTGTTGATGAGTGAACAATCAACACCCTTTCTGGCCAGCATAGTAATGGCAATTGTTCATCAACAACCTCGACATGACGACACACCTCATAGCCAGTGGCGATAGTTGTTTCAAGGCAATCCAAGTCTGGGCTGGTTTCACTGTTGTGATGAACACTGGTTCGCTTGATATCAACAAGTGGAAATTTACCCATGACAGCATCATCTATCCAGCCAGCAAGCAGTTCTGGAGTTTTACCCACACGCTTATAATGGGCATAGGTAGTAATCTCCCTGAATATGTATGTTGCAGCGTGTTGATAGTGAACTCATTTTACAGTCATCAACAAACAACAACCCTTTTTTGTTCAACGTGGCAGCAATTTGTTGGTAGGCAGGAATGTACAACCCATCATCTGCTTGTTCTCCAGACACCACTTGGGTAACAAGGGGCATCCCCAATGGATCAATCATCTCCATCATCAGTTTTACTTGTGGTAGATTCGGGTCATCTTTGCTGTGTCCAAATTGGAATAAACCTGACTCGCTGATTAAATGGTGTCCACTGATTGTTGTTGCGTCTAAACGCACTTGCTCCACCGCTAAGTCTTAGGCTCGGATGGTGTTTTGCGTCAGAAACCGTTCTATTTCCAAGTTTCGGGCTTGCTTAAACGCTTCAACAGTATTCCTAAACGGTCATCTGTAAAGTCAGTTTCTCTAATTTTGATGCCGCATACTTGCTCTATGGTGTAGTGTCGTTGTTCTACCCATTCTCTTACACGTACTTTTCGGTGGTCGCCCTGTGAGATGATATATGATAACCAAATACAAGCTACCCATCCCCAATCTAGTCCTTCTTGTTTCCAGTGCCGTGGCAAATATTGGTTGAGGATTTCTGGCAGCCCCATTTTTTTCATCACCTCTAGCAGCAGAACAACATCATCAATTCTTTCTGAGATTATTTGTTGGGGTAAATGTGCCATTTCTCACACTTACCATTAAACCGTTACACCATACACAAGTTTCTTTCTGGCACGAGGGATGCCGAAAACGATCGCCTACGGTGGGCGGAACGCCATCGCCTGCTTAGATACTCTCCCTTATTTCACCTATTTCACCAAACTCATCCTCGATTGCGCGAACGGTAAGTTACAGCACCAAGATAGAGTAATTCGCGATCGTACTTAAGTCCATCTCGTTGACCTAGTAAATTACCAAACAGAAAAGTCCGAATGCAGTGATGGCACAAAAAGGTGGGTGAAATTTCTGTGACCAGTTGCGTTGCTTTTTGACAAATTTCGCTATCTGGAATTGCCCGATGAATTAATAACATATTAGTTTCCTCGTTACCACTTTTCTGCAAACGGGCGAATGATGTGGTCAAATGACCAGGTTGAAGGATGCTGATGAGCGATATGAAATACCTCTGCTGCGATCGCATCTGCATGGGCAAAGTATTCATCCCGCCTGTACTTCCAACCCTCTGGAGGTTCTAACCAAGCAGGGCGAGTGCGACCATCTTCACCTAACCAAGGCGCATCGATCGCCGCGTCAATAGTTACATACCCCACATGAATTCGTAATGGTCCCAGCTCGCGTGCTAAAGATTGGGCTAGAATCCGTTGTGCAGCTTTAGTTGGTGCAAATAAAGCGTAATTGGGCACTCCTCGAAGTGAGGAGGTATTTCCCGTCACAACGATCGCTCCTCCACCTGAGTCAATCATCGTCGGAACTAGCGCACGAGCCAGGTATAGGAGTGAAGTGGTGTTAACCCGAAAGTTACGTTCCAGGGCAGTTGGGTCAGCATCTAAGAAAGTGGCAAAGGTTTCAGAAACTGCATTGTGAACTAAGACTATCGGCTCCCCCAGATCGATACGAACGGATTCAATTGTCTGGGTTAGCGCATCCAGATTCCCCACATCACACACATATGCCTTGCTAGATTTAATTTCTTGCTCCAGTCGCTCTAACCGTTCCCGTTTTCGAGCTAGCATTGCCACTTTGTAACCATCTTGAGAAAAACGGCGGGCGATCGCTGCTCCGGTTGCGCCACCTACACCTGTAATCAGACAAATCTTCTGTTTCATGGGACTTTCTCCTGTATGGCTCCCGATGGGAAGCACAAATTTCTATGGACGGGTTTGTTGAAATGCTGGCTCGTTGCCCAGATCGAGAACAACCCGAGCTAGGGACGGCGCGATCGCTGCCGCATCGAGATCGGGGTGCAGCATTTGGGCATATTCAAAGGCAACAACAGCACTGATGGTGGCTAGATTCAACGGTGCTTTGCGGATCAATCCTTGCAAACTTGAAGCGGCATCCAGTGCTTGCAATCCGCCAATAGTTTGCAGGCGATACCTCTCGATTAAATTGGGCTGAATGCAATCTTGGGTTCGCCGAGCTTCAAAATCGCGGGCAGTTGTCTGCTCGTAGATTGTGGTTGAGATAGCGGCAAGTTGGAGCATCGCTCGGCGGGCTTCTCCAGCAGTTGGAACTAGCGATCTCTGAGTACCAACCAACTCATCTAGATAGTCAAGGATGACAGCGCTATCAATCAAATGCTCTCCACTGTCGAGTACCAGCACAGGCACTTTGCCAACAGGATTGAGTTGACGAGCACGTTCAGGATCTTTATATCCATTGAGATCGTCATGCTCATAGGGAATGCCAAGAGCAATTAATGCAGCAGCAACACGGCGCGAAAATGGTGAAAAGTAGGTTCCAATTAATTTCATTCCCACAGCCTCAAAGTATCTGTATATGACAATTTTCTTTTACTTATTAGTAAGTAAGCTAAAGGATAAAAAAAAGAGCTATCCTTTGACCACCATAATTAGGCGTTCAAGCATGGCTCGATATTCAGCTACATTCCCTTTTACACGGGATAGCAGCAGGCCGCCCTGTAGCGTTGAAAACACTAAAACAGCCATCGTCTCTGCATCTCCAGCAAACTTGAATGCTCCAGATTGCTGACCTTCAGTGAGGATTACCACTAAGCGGCTCTCATTTGCACGGTAAAAATTTGCAACTTGTTCTGTTAAAGAAGAATCTAGACTTTCGTTCTCTGCCCCAAGCATGGCACCTAAACACACTTTGTCTTGATTGCCACTCAATAATGTTGTTTCAAACAGAGCAAAGTAACGACGCAATTTAGTTTCTGCTGACTCAGGTGATGCAATGGTCTGATCTAATAAGCCTAAAACGTAAGCGCTGTATCGCTCTAGCAAGGCTGAAATCAACCCATCCTTTGTCGGAAAGTGATAGTGAATGCCTGCGTTGCGAATTCCTATTGCCTCGCTGATATCGCGGTAACTCATAGCGTTGACTCCGACTCGTTGAATCAAGTCTTGGGCAACATCCAGGATTTTGGTTCGAGTGTCTGCTGTATTCATCTTACTATCTTACTAGTAAGTAAGTTGGGCTGTCAACTCCAGATGGCATCACCGTGCCGAAACGGTATAAGTAACTGCCGATGCACAAATTTGCCTTTGTATAGAAATAGAGTTGTACGCCCTTAGCTGAAACCAACATGGCACTGAGTCTGCGGTATCTACCCTCAGAGCGAACGCTTGACATAGATTTTTCTCAATGCCCATCAAGTAATAATCATGAATCAATTATGTTCGGAGCGCTTTTAAGCCTCTTGAGTAAGAAACGGAATTAATTGACTTCTTTAAAGGCGCTGTTGATAAGGGTAAAGGCGAGGAGCGACCGCCTAACTTCCTTGCTCAGCACTGGCTTTTTCTCCTGTGTACGGCTTACGCGTGGGGGAGAAGAATGAAGTGAGAAGAGTTTGACACGCCGATTCCACGTTCTCCTAATAACGTGTAGTGCGACTGACCATGACCATATCTAAATATTGATGTGACTTGAATAAGTCAGGCGTATAACGACCAAGATCATAGCCATTATCAGGGTAGCGACAAAGTGAGGAACCAAAAAGCGAAGCTCTAGGTGGTCGGGTGCAGCGCCAGGTTGTGTTGGTGTTCGTCTGTAGCAGCCTGTCTTGGAAAAATTACTCGATTTGCTGGAATCTCCCAGGAAAGCCTACGGTAGTTATGCACTGAACCCTCCGTCAATCATCAGGCTTGCGCCAGTAATGTAACCGGACTCAGAACCAGCCAGATAAACGACCATCCCTGCAATCTCCTCAACAGTTCCATAGCGGGGCAGCGCCATGAACTGCTTTTTGAGCATCTGTGCAAACTCGCTGTCTGAAGGATTCATATCCGTAGCGATGGGGCCAGGCTGCACGTTGTTGATTGTAATCCCGCGCGGCCCGAGGTCACGAGCCAGCCCTTGCACGAGTCCTTGCAGAGCAGATTTGCTCATGGCATAAACACCGCCGCCTATAAATGGCATACGTTCGGCGTTGGTGCTGCCGATGTTGATGATGCGTCCGCCCTCTTTCATGTGCTTGACTGCGGCTTGCGTCGCAACAAACACGGCACGTACGTTAATGGCGAGGGTTCGATCAAAGTCCGCGAGCGTGAAATCGTCGATTGGAGCGATCACCAGTACGCCCGCATTATTGACGAGGATATCAATGCCCCCCAATTCGGACACCGTGCGCTCAACAGCGGCGACCACTGCACTGGCATCGGCGCTGTCGGCTTGGATGGCAAAAGCCCGGATGCCTAGCGCCTGCGCCGCCTGCACGGTCTCGTTAGCCTGATCGGGCGAGCTGGTATAGGTGAGGGCGACATCAGCACCTTCACTGGCCAACCGCCTAACGATGGCGGCCCCGATCCCGCGACTGCCTCCAGTAACGAGTGCGCGTTTATTCTTGAGTGTGTGGTTCATGTTCGACACCGTGCGATGAGAAATTGGCTAATTCGTTGTGTGTCGAATGGCACGCTTGTAAAGAGAAAATCGTTGAGGCAGCAGGGGTGCAGAGGAGCGGAGGAGCAGGGGAGAAAGGAGAAGTTCAAGGCATACGAACAGAAGAAAGGGAGCAACGCGAAAAAGTGAGATCGTCGTGAAATGATCTCTTGAAGCGGGGGTAGCTGGGGTAGCTGGGGGGGAAAGAGAAAGTTTTAGTAAGTTTTGCTACTAAAACTTTACTAAATTCACTTAATTTCTTTCTCTTTCCCAGCTTTGCCACCTCACTTGCATCGCGTTGCTCCCCAGAAGAAATAGAAATTCCCCCCCCTGCACCCCGGCCCCTTTGCAATCCTTACACTGCCTACCCTTCAGCTTAACAAGCGTGCCATTCCGTTGTGTGTCTAATCTTGAATAGACATAAGTAGCATTGTTGCACGAATGGGAAAAAATGGTAATTTTTACTTATTCCCTTCCTACATCTACTGCCTAGTGCGCGGTGCTGTCTAATGAGCTGTCACTTGCAATGAAGCGGGTCAATATTTGCAATTCTTTTAGCGCAAAGTAAAAGCTAAATTCACGAGAGAATAAGTTTTGGTCAAGCGTTGTTGCTTTACACTTTAGACATCTCCAAAATAGTATATTTTGGAGATGTCTCTTGTTTATTTTTGCTTATATGACAGTCGAGCGCCTTTTTTGTGCCATTTTCAAGCCATCGAACTCACGTTAAAACGACCATCATTAGTCTAAAAAGGAGTTCAATCATGCAGAACATCACGCTTGACACCATCCTCAAGCCGTTATTAATCATGGCGATCGCGGCAAATCTCACCCCCGGCTGTATGAAATTTACACGAGCTTGGTTCGACATTTGCATGAGTTTGTGCGTGAGGTGAATCTGACTGAGTCAGAATTGCAGCAAGGACGTAATTTTCTCAACTCTGCAAGTCATCACACTCAGGAGATCCCCACTGGAGAAATTCATCTGTTAACAGATCTATTAGGGATCTCAGAGTTGGTAGAATTGCTGCATGATGCCCATCGTGGTACAGAAAGCAATTTAGAAGGACCATTGTATGTGCCGAATTTACTAGAACGGCAGTTGGGCGATCGCTTGGGTATTGATCCAGAGGGTGATACGCTTTTCCTGTCAGGCAGGGTTTTAAATTTGAACGGTCAACCGATCACCAATGCTGTGATTGATGTTTGGCAGCCCAACTCCAAAGGATTATATGACATCCAAGATCCATCTCAGCAGCCGGGCAACTTTCGGGGACGTTTCAAAACGAACGAGAGTGGAAAGTACATATTTGAAACCGTGGTGCCAATAGGTTACAAGGTGCCAGTCAGTGGTCCATCTGGCGAGTTGTTGCGACTGTTGGGACGGCATCCCTGGCGGGTAGCTCACATCCATTTCAAAGTCAGTGCCCCAGAGTACACGTCGCTGACAACACAAATTTTTATTGCTGGCGATCCTCACCTGGATTCAGATACAATCTTTGCAGTGCGCTCAGCGATCATTGAATTACAAAAGCACGAAGCACCAGACGAACTCAAGGCACGGAATCAAAGTAAACCGTTTTACACAACGGAATTTGATTTTGTGTTGAAACCCGTTATTGAAGAAAGGCAGAGGGCAGAGGGCAGAGGGCAGAAAGAAATATTGTAAGCTTTTATACAAACATAAGTCCTCTGTGCTTCCGAAGTTTGCCCGAAGGGAAACCCTCCTTGCAACTTCTCTCTGCCATACGGTAAGACAGCCCCTGCTTTTAAGTATGGAGAAACATAAATGCGTAGCAACTTTATGAAATTCCTCTCCTTACGGAGACGCTGCGCGAACGCATTTATGCGTAGGGTCTCCTTCTGCCTTCTGCCTTCGTACTTGTGCCTTCTTAATCTGAACTTCCCCCTTTGACAAAATTCGTGTGCAATGCATAGCAAGGGTTGCAAGG
>NZ_MTAW01000196.1 GCF_002154725.1 Nostoc sp. 106C
TTAAACTTAGTGTACCTAAATATGTAAAGTTTTGTATCAGCATTCAACATTTCTGGTGCACACCTTTTGGTTGGACAGTTTTTTGTTCATCAATTCTAAGTAATGAACCTACCTCTTTGAAGGTTGATTCTGAAATCAAAATTTGTCCACCGAGACTATAGGATTCTATGCGATAGGTGAGGTTAACTTGGCCTCCAACAATTCCATATTTACTACGTTTCTCAGAGCCAATATTACCTACTACGACTTCACCAGAATTAATCCCAATCCCCATTTCTAGAAGGGGTAATCCTAGTTGTTGCATAGTTTCGTTGACAGGCTCCATCGCTAATTGCATGGCTACAGCACAAGCGATCGCTCTTATGGCATCATCTTCTCTAGCAGTGGGAGCGCCAAATAGTACCAAAATACCATCCCCCATGAATTCATCAATGGTTCCTTGGTATTGGGCGATCGCATCAGCCATGTATCCCAAGTAGAGATTGATAATTTTAATGACTTCTTCAGCGGGTAAACGCTCAGATATAGCTGTGAATCCGCGTAAATCCGAGGTAAGGATAGTAATTTTGCGTCGTTCGCCCCCAAGCTTCAGCCCATCAGGATTTTCTAATAAATTCGCCACTACTTCATTAGTTAAATAACGTCCAAAAGTTTTCCGAATCGATCCCGCCGTACGGGCTAGGTGAGCTGTAAAAGCGATCGCACTTCCCGCTAAAGCTAATAATGGCGGTACAACTGGTATCCACCAACCGCCTAAAAAAGCTAGATAAGATATACCTATTAAAGCGATCGCAGCCAAAAAAGGCGCTATTACCTTATGAAATGAAACTTTGCTCAGTCCGCCAGTGTATCGTAATTCCCAAATTAGAGTAGCACCCACTCCGGACCATAACAAAATCCACAACCACTCTACTGGCTTTGACCAAGTTTTTATTAAAGGACGCCGATCGATTACACTGCTAAGAATTTGGCTAATTTGATTAGCATGGATTTCTACCCTAGGCGTGCGTTCGATACCCAAAGGAAAACCGCTATTGAAGGGAGAAAAAACGAAATCTTCAAAAATTTCACCTACATTACCAATTAAGATGATGCGATCGCGTCCCCAATCTGGCGGAAGCCTGTCTTGCAACACATCTCTCATAGAAACCGAGTGAAAAGACTGTCTAGGTCCTCGATAGTTCAATAAAATCTGGTATCTGCTAGCATCAGCCCGCACATAACTACCATCATTTTCCCTAAAAGCCGGAAATAATGTTTTTCCCAAGCGATATATTGGGGCGTCAATTTGGGGAGGATTGATTCCTTGCGGCTGCAAATAGCGTAACGCCACAAGCATTCCAAAGCTCCAAATCTTGTTTCCCTGGCGATCGCTAATAGACAAAAATCCTCGCCTGACTTTGGCATCTGCGTCAATAAGTAAACCATTAACGCCTACTTGTCCCTTTGCTTTGAGCACAGGGTTAGGAGGAACCCCTGCTCCAGTTATTTGCTGGATACCAATTATATTAGAACTATTTTGAAAAACTTTGACTAATTCTGTATGTCCCGGTTCCACAGGTAGATCGCGATAAATATCTAAACCTATGGCTCTGGGCTTTCTCGCTTGTAGTTTTACTAGTAACTTTGCCAGCAAACTATCTGGAATGTAGTCCTGTCCAATTAGTTCGTGTAAATCTTCTTCATCAATACCAACAATTGCAATGCGATCGTCAGGTGGTTCTAGGGGACGTAAACGCACATATTGGTCAAATACTGTCCACTCCGGGAACTGTAGAAATCCAGAAAAGCGGAGTAAGATAATCAATCCAGCAACACTAGGGGTGATAACCCATAAGCTACGCCATTGCCAAAGTATTTGCCTAACTTTTGTCCACATTTATCCAGACCAAAATGATTGATTATCTACTGTATCTTGCTAGCGCAAAATAACTCAGACTTGACACAATCAGTTGCAGAATGTGTCATATTATGTCTGATTAAATACCAAGCATAATGATAGATGCATGTTCCGAAAATGTGTTGTAGAGTCAAAATGCTTATGCTCTCTGTCTCTGCCTTAGATAATATGGGGTATGGCCGATCGATTGTTCCGGCTTGCGCAAGTACCCGATCGTGACTGGTGGGTAACCATTTAACCTGACGAGGATGTTTCATCCAAAGTTGAATGCGATCGCAAAATTCAGCGAATTCTCCTTGGCCAGATATATAACAAAACAATATAGTAAATCGAATGTTCCATATTGCACTAAAGCCTTCAGAAATCCTTCACCCGCAGCTTGAAGACCTAGAAGCCTTGACTCAAATGTATCGTAACCCTCTCTTTTATATAAAATTGCAGCAGTCTTATTCATAAGAAAAACTTTAGATTTAATCAACCAAGCCACTCATCAATTTTTGCTCGTTATTGCGTATTTTTGCATAATTGCTGATGAATCAGAGATTAAAAAATAACAGGCTATTTTTATATTTGTATAAATAAGAAACATTCGGTTACTACTTACCAAATATCCTCTACGCTAAATTTAAGATGTGTGAATTTTTGATGAATGAATAATTTTGTAATTTTGATTTGAAATTTTGCTAATGGAAACTCAATTTTCATGGACTAAGCAGTGGTATCCAATTAGTCCATTAACCTACCTCAACCCTTCTAGCCCAAGTCCCGCCACACTTCTTGGCAAAAAGCTGGTGATTTGGAGAGATGCACATCAAAAGTGGATAGTAATGGATGATTTTTGTGCGCACAAACTAGCGCAGCTATCCTTAGGCAGTATTAATGAAGAGGGGAACCTCGTGTGTAGACATCATGGTTGGTGTTTTAACGGGGAAGGAAAATGCACCAAAATTCCCATGTTAACTGCTGAAGCGGAAGAAACAGCTTGCGATAGTTTAAGGTCTCATATTACTACTTATCCTACTCAAATTCTTCAGGGACTACTTTGGGTATGGCCAGATGATAGTGTCAGCGCCTTGGAAGATTGTACTTTAAAGCATCCAGCCACATTACCAGAAGGTGAATTTGATATATCTTTCACTGACTGGCAGATGTCAGAAGTTCCTGTTGGCTACACAGTGTCAGTTGAAAGTAGCTTTGACCCCTCTCATGCCCAATTTTTGCATGAGGGAATTGGGCCTTTTTCTCCAAAAACAGCAGTACCAATGCAACAATTTGCAGCTGTTGGCGAAATGTCTGCTGAAGAAGGTTTTACTCTCAAGCACACAGGCTACAATATCTTCAACAAAGATATGGAAGCTACACGGAAGTTTACTCCGCCTTGTAGCAATACTACGGTCTACCATTATCCTAACGGGAAAACTAATATATTTCAGTTGTATTTTGTACCAACACAACCTGGTTACTGTAGATATATTGGCAAGATTATTTCTGATGGTGATTCGGTTTCCAAGAAATCTTTGGTTAATATACTGCCAAAATATCTTCAAACTGGTTTACAGCATTTAGCCGTATACAAGCTGACTGACCAAGATTTAACAGTAATGCACTCTCAGGAGGTAATTGAGTCTGTATTACATAAAAAATGGCAAAAAGCATACTTTATGCCTTCACCAGCCGATGTGGGAATTGTCACTTTTAGAAAATGGCTAGATGAATTTGCTGGCGGAAGTCCTGCGTGGGCAGATAGCCTAAAAGGCAGTACAAAAGATTTGAATAATGAACAACTATATGATAGATGGCACAGGCATACAAAGCTTTGTCCTGATTGTCGCGGTTCTATGCTTTTGATAGAACAAGTGCGAACTATTTGTCAGATAGTTACTGGATTATTCCTACTATTAACCTTAGTATTTATGTTAATAGGCATTTCCGTAAAACTCGTAGCGATCGCAATCATCTTATCAATCCTCAGTTTATTATCAACCTCGTTTCTAGATGATTTTAAGCAAGTCTTCATCAGCAGTATCCCAAAAAGAGGTTTACCTGTAGTTACACTCTATAAAAGCAATGAAATTCATAAGTAATTGCTAAAAAAGCGTTGCTCTTGGCAAAGCAACGCTTTTTTAGATCATTAACTACAATCTAGTTTTCACCAAAATAGGCTGCTAACGCCTCTGAACCACCAATAAGTTGTCCATCAATAAATACTTGGGGAACTGTTGTCGCACCTGTAACTGCTTTTAAAGAATGAGTAGTTACATCTTTACCCAAGACAATTTCTTCATAATCTAGACTATGCTCCTTGAGCAAGGTCTTAGCACGGGCACAGTAAGGACAACCCACTTTTGCAAATAGGGAAATCAGTTTGGGCTTTACTGCTTGGGGGTTAATATACCTGAGCATTGTTTCAGCATCAGATACCTTAAAAGGATCTCCTGGCTCTTCTGGCTCAATGAACATATTATCAATTACACCGTTCTTTACCAGCATGGAATAGCGCCATGAGCGTTTACCAAAGCCTAAGTCTGATTTATCCACTAGCATTCCCATCCCTTCAGTAAATTCACCGTTACCATCAGGTATTAGAGTGATATTACTAGCTTCTTGGTCTTTGGCCCATTCATTCATGACAAAGGCATCATTGACGGAAATACAGACAATGTTATCCACGCCATTTTCTTTAAAGACATTAGCCAACTGGTTATAACCAGGTAGATGGGTGGAAGAACAAGTGGGAGTAAAAGCACCTGGTAAGGAGAAGACAACCACTGTCTTATCAGCAAATAGTTCATCGGTAGTCACATCTACCCACTGATTATTCTGACGAGTACGAAATGTAACATTGGGAACTCGTTGTCCTCGGCGATTTGACAGCATTAGGCCTCCTGAAATAATCAACCAATTGATAGTATGAGGGGATGGCTAGTGTATCTGTCAACCAGTGTGCAATTTTACCAGCTAGGAAGAGCTATAAGCAACTTCATCAATAAAGGGTGCGATCGCAGCAACAAATTCAACCGTCGATTCATATGGTAGAACATTGCGCCCAGTTAATTTAATTCCACGCCCTTGAGGTAAACAGACCAGGTAGTCGGCTAAACGTTCATCTGGGGTTTCAGCTTTACCTTCTCTGCTAATACTCGATGCTTGTTCTCCAACAACTACTAATGTTGGTTGAGTGATAGACGCGATTTCGCTACTATAATTCTGTCGCCAGAAGCCTGATAAAAATGAAAATACTGCATAGCGATTGGCAGTATTTTTTGCACCCATTACTAATGTATTCAACCATTCTGAATCAACAGTATCGCTAGAGGCAAAAAGTTGGCGAGTTGAAAAAGAACGCAAAAATTTTGGAGTGCGTGCATAACGATAAAAAGCGTTACCAAAAGGTGAATCAAAGAGATTCCAAGCTAGTTTCTGCTGCCATACTGGTGATTGTTTTGTGATGGTAGCCCAAGCTGGAGGTCCAGCAAATATCAGGGAGTGAATTAAGTTTGGTTCTTTTTGAACTAATTTAATCGCAATTGATAATAAAGCACCTTGCACCAATACAATTACAGGTTTTTGCACCACTTTTTGCAGAAAGTAATGTAACTGTTCTGCCCAATCATTAGGAGTGTAAGCTACATGGGGCATATCACTTTCACCACATCCCAATAAATCTGGGTTATAAATTTGATTTTGATGCCCAGTTTGATACCATTCACGACAAAACTTTTGCCAAAATTGCCGAGACAATCCCACACCAATTGGATGAATTAATAGTAGAGGAATACCTTGAGGGTGAGAATTATTCGGTTGATGCACTTCGTAGGCACAGCGATAATTCTGCCAAGTGTAAAATTGAG
Source organism: Nostoc sp. 106C (assembly GCF_002154725.1). Lineage (GTDB taxonomy): Bacteria > Cyanobacteriota > Cyanobacteriia > Cyanobacteriales > Nostocaceae > Aulosira. The sequence goes on from NZ_MTAW01000196.1 coordinate 5,752, forward strand.
TAGGAGATGCTGTTACAAATGATGATTGCATAAATCCTATCTTTAATATTTGCTAAAAAATCATTTGTGGATGTATTAGCTGATATCCCGCATTTTTGATTTTTTGATTCGATACCCAAGCATTATATGGGCGGTTACTCTGGAGGGAAGTGTCCCAAATAATCTGAGGTAAATTGTGTTTTGCTAGCACAGTATCAAACAATTCTCGACTAATGAGATGTGCATCATCCACTACGTTATAAATACCTTGCCAATTGTGTTGCCGAGCAAACTCAATAGTACCAACAATATCATCAAGATGAATCCAATTGGTGATGTCATCACCATTACCTGGGCGAGTTGTCCCGGAAAGGCGACCAAATATTTTTATCAGTTCCCTACCAGTCCCGTAAATGCCTCCCAAACGTAAAATGCAGACATGAAGATTGTTACTGGACGCTGATAGCAAAACTTCTTCAGTTTCTTGGAGGATTTTACCATTAGGGCTGCTAGGCGTAACAGTTGTTTCTTCATCTACAAACGCGCCATTTTGATCGCCATATACAGAATAACTTCCTGTATATATCAATTGCTTGATACTAGGAATTTCTGGCAAGATAGAAACTAAAGTTTTAGCTGTTTGCAAATATGCTTCTTCATAAAAGTCTGCGCCTTTTGCAGCCACGCTCAACAGCACTAGATCTTGATTTTTTAATACCGATCTTAGACCATCTGGATCGTTGCCTTTAGTTACTATGACGTTTTGGGCTACTGCTTGCAGTGCTAAGACACGTGTAGGTGAAGTTGTGGTGGCAGTAACCGTAAAATTCGCTTTATCTTGCCAATATTTAGCAACTGCATAACCTACATAACCACAACCTATAATTGCAATGTTCATGATTTTTTAAACACCAATCAATAGCATAGTCCAGAACCCCTAAATTTATTGAATAGGGATACTTTATTTTGAATTTTGATTGAGAATTTTAAATTCTCCCTTTGGGAGTTGACTATTTTGCTAATTCACTTTCAATTGTGGCAATTAATTCTGGTGAATAAGGCTTAACAGTACTTTTAAAACGAGCCACTACTTCACCTTGCTTATTGATTAAGAATTTTTCAAAGTTCCAAGCTACAGGCCCCGTTGGTTCAACAGCATTGGTAAGACGCGCATAAAGCGGGTGCTGTTGCACTCCTTTGGCATGAACTTTATCGAATAGTTCAAAGCTAACTCCATAGTTACTCGTGCAGAATTGTACAATCTCTTCATTGCTGCCAGGTTCCTGTGCGCCAAAATCATTAGAAGGAAAGGCCAAAATACGTAATCCTGCTTCCTTATACTCTTGGTTCAACTTTTCTAGTCCCTCATATTGAGGAGTGTAACCGCAGTAGGAAGCTACATTCACAATTAAGAGTACCTTGCCAGCGTACTCACTAAGTTGCTTATCCTCACCTTTGATCGTTTTGACTGCAATGTCAGAAATTTTGGTACTCATCTTAAATTTATTTTTTCAGAACTATTGCCAAGTTTCCCATATTGTAGGTAACGATAACCCAGTTTTTTAGCTTTATTTTCTGCATTTCGTAAGAAAATAATCTATAGTTCTAATTTTTAGGTGATTCAGCAACAAGTGGAAACTTTGTAAACTAGTTATTGCCACATAATTTTATTTTGCTGGGCAATACCTATGAAATATAGATATTTTTATTTTTGAGTAGTATCAGACATTGATGTATAGTTTTCCGCAGCAAATTTCTTTTCCATTTGGAGATAGTTGGGGACACCAATGAGTTCTTGAAAATCTTGAAAGGTTACTAAATCTGTAAAATTCGTCGTGTTTCCCTGGGCTTTTAAGTGAGTAAAGCAAGCAGTCATTATCTTGGTGACAGCTAACAGAGCAGTAAGAGGAAAAAACACTATTTTAAAACCTAATTGCTGTAACTCAGAAGTAGATACTTGCGGAGTTTTACCACCTTCAACGATATTAGCTACAAGTGGCACATCTGGGAAAGCAGCTGCGATCGCTTTTAATTCTTCAACAGATTGGGGAGCTTCTACAAAGAGTATATCTGCACCTGCGGCAATGTAAGCTCGACCACGAGCGATCGCTTCTTCTAAACCTAGAGGCGCACGAGCATCGGTGCGAGCAATAATGACTAAATCGCTATCACCTCGCGCTTCTACTGCTGCGCGGATTTTCCCGGCGTGTTCTGCAAGGGGGATAACTCGCTTACCCTCAAAGTGACCGCACTTTTTTGGCCATTCTTGATCTTCTAGCAATACCCCAGCCAAACCCAACTGCACAGCATCCTTAACAGTACGGCTTGCATTCAAAGCGTTACCATAGCCAGTATCTAAATCAGCAATCAAAGGAACACTAATTGATTGCGCAATTCGCCCTACACTGTAGAGCATTTCCGTAGCAGTCAAAAAACCGTAGTCTGGTAAACCTAATGTAGAAGCAGCAATTCCAAAACCACTAGTAGCCACTACTTCAAAACCTGAGTTTTCAGCTAACTTAGCACCCAGACAATCGTAAACCCCAGGAATGACAATAATTTCAGGACGCGCCAATAACTGTCGTAGTTTTTGTCCAGCAGACATATAGTAATTTACAAATGCAGAATACCCCTATTTGAGAATACAGCCTTGGATGCCAAATTGTACTTTGTGGCGATCGCACCTGCTTAAGGTTAGCGCTCTTCCCTCACTTTGGGGAGAGAAAATAAATGTAGGTTGGGTTGAACGCAGTGAAACCCAACTAGATCAAGGTTTTTGGGTGTTGGGTTTCGTTCCTCAACCCAACCTACGCCTAAATTTATAAAAGTCCGGCATAATAAGGGTTGTAGATTTTTATCTCGCGAGAGTGATTAAAGAGCGTTATACCAATTCACGAAAAGCCTGATACAAATAAAGCGTCAAGAATAAAATCCCAAC
>NZ_MTAW01000098.1 GCF_002154725.1 Nostoc sp. 106C
CATACTTTCATGCTTGGTTGTGGGATTTTCCCGTGATTGACTGCCTTGAAAATAGGGCAGGAGGCAGAAGAAAAGGAAGGGTTAAGATTTTCATTGTTCCTTGTGAACGCAGCTCATGGGGTCTCTTGCAAAAATATATTTTTGCAAGAGGGGGAAAGGGAAAAGGTAAAAGGGAAAGGGTTTTGAGTTCCTTTCCCTTTTACCGAATTCTGCAAGAAGTCTATTTGTGAAGAAACAAAGTCCATTTGTAAATCCTTCTTTCCTGTTCCCTGACTCAACGAGTAATTTCACAACTCCTACATGGATGGCTATAGGTTATTTAGGTTTTTATCTATACAAATAATTTTAGTCAGTATTAATACGCAAGCTATAATCGAATAATTCCGGATAAAACTATATTTATTTTCATGCATAGTCACCTTCTGGATGCACGTTACCGAATTTTGGCGGTTCTGAGTGTGGAAGAATTGGCGCAAACCTATTTGGTTGAAGATACTAATCTTCCTAACAGTCAATTTGTCTTGAAGCAACTACATCCTGCCAATAAAAATCCCCAAGATTTAAAAATACTGGGGCGCTTGTTTACAGGCGAGGCAGAAACGTTAGAAAAACTAGGTCAGGAAAACGATCAAATCCAGAAACTAGTTGCTTATTTTGAAGAAAATGAAGAATTTTATTTAGTTCAAGAATTCATTACTGGTAATTCTTTAACTGAGGAAATTCTCTTAGGAACACCCATAGAGGAAGACCAAGTGGTCAGTCTCTTATCAGAAACATTAGAAATTTTGGTATTCGTACATAGTCACGAGGTAATTCATCAGGATATTAAACCTACAAATATTATTCGTCGAGAGTCAGACAAAAAATTAGTTTTGATTGACTTCGGTTCGATTAAAGAAATAGTGACTACTATTGTCGGAAATCTCGAATATATACCTGTAGAGCAATTGCATGGTAACACCCAATATAACAGCGATATATATGCTTTAGGAATAGTGGCGATCGCATCGCTCATCGGTTTAACAGCAGAGGAAGTAGCTATATTACCAAGTCACAAAAATTTGCTGACAGGTGAAATTGTTTGGCGTCACCGAATTCCTTCAGTGAACCGAGAATTAGCAAGAATTATCGATAAAATGGTGTGCTTTGATTACCGTAAACGCTACCAGACTGCTCAGGAGGTTTTACATGACTTAAAACAGCTAAACAATCCTGAGAAAAAGCACGATAAGCACGAAAATAAAAAACCTTGGTTAATTTTAACAGGAATAGCTAGCTGTATTACTGTTGGCGTAGCAGCTTGGTTTTTCCTCATACCAAAATCTGTCAACGATCCAAAGTTATTATATCTACAAGGAGTGGAAAAATATGAATCTGGAAATTACAAAGAAGCAGTAAAAGATTTCAGTCAAGTTATTGAAATTAATCCCCAAAATGCTCTAGCTTATAATCGACGTGGTGATGCTTTTTATCGATTAGGAGATTACCAAAAAGCTCAATCAGACTCAAGCAAAGCTATAGAGCTAAATCCTCAAGATGCTAATGCTTACTACGATCGAGGCTTTTCTGATTATGAATTAGGAAAATATAAAGAAGCGATCGCTGACTATACCAAGGCAATTAATCTCAATGCCAAAAATCCCTATAATTACTATGGGCGAGGTCTAGCACGTACAAAGCTCAAAGATTATAAAGGCGCAATGACAGATTTCGGCAAAGCGATCGCCTTTAAGCCCAAGTATACCGAAGCATACTTGCAACGGGGTATTCTCCACCGTCGCTTGAGACATAAGCAAGCAGCAATTCAGGATTTTGATACAGCAATTGAGATGAATCCTAATGATGCTCAAGCTTACTATCAAAGAGGCTTAACTCAATTTGCATATAACCAAAATCAAGCTGCAATTCAGGACTATAACAGGGCCATTGACTTAAATCCCAAATATATAGAAGCTTACCTAAATCGGGCAGATGTTTATAGTGATATGGGAAAGAATCTAGAAGCTACTGAAGATTATAATCAGGTTTTACAGCTTAATCCCAAATTATCCATAGCTTACACCCATAGAGGTATGCACCGCTTCTCTGTAGGCGATTATCAAGGCGCAATAGCAGATTATACTGAAGCAATTAAGCTAGAGCCGAAAAATGCCGCAGCTTATAACAACCGAGGTAATGCTCATCTCGAACGCGGAAATAAAAAAGCGGCAATTGCAGATTACTCTCAGGCGATCACAGTTAATTCTAGTTATGCCTTAGCCTACTATAATCGAGGTTTGATTCGGGCTAAACAAGGCGATAAAAAAGGAGCGATCACAGATTTTCAAGCAGCAGCAAAACTATTTCAAAAAAAAGGGCAGAAAAATAGTTATCAAGATGCACAAAGAGAAATTAAAACTCTACAAAAATAGACAGTAACCGTTAAAGTTTCTTTCTCTGATATCGAAAAGTTGGTTAATAAATAGACTGCACTTTGCGCCAAATTTGTTGAGCTTGTTTACTAGCTAACTGAGCTTTTTCTATAACCTGTCGGGCTTGCTCCATAGCCAACTGGGCTTGCCTCCTAACCTGTTGAGCTTGCTCCCTTGCCAGATGAGCTTGCTTTTTTGTCTGTCGGGCTTGTTCAAGAAACTGGCAATACTCACTCTTTAACAACCGACTGTGTTGAGCGAACTGCCGCTGTTCCTGTGTTAAAAGTCGTTGTTTGTCACTTTGCTGTGCAAGTTTTGCGATCGTTGTAATTAGTGTATCTGGATGAAAAGGCTTAATAATAACCTCCTCAAACCCAGCATCGAGTGCTTTATTACGGTATTCCGGATATACATAACCTGTAAGAGCAACAGCAGGCAAAAACCTTCCTTGTTGTGCTTCTTGGTTTCTAATCCAGTTAATTAGAAAATAACCATCCTTACCAGGCATACTGATATCGCTAACGAGAACATCTGGTTTCCACTCTTGTATCACTGCTATAGCTTCATCCACAGTTTTTGCTGTCTTGAGTTGCACCTGGTACTCTTCAAGAAGAAAAACAACTAAACTCAGAGAATCATTATTGTCATCAACAACAAGTAACCGCAAGCCATCGATGGATAAAGACTTCCTTTGTGGCTTTCGCTTGAGAGATCCTCTATTTTTACGATGTGAGTTAGCAACTTTAAGTATCAAAATAGTTTAATATTTAACTAGTTAGTAGTAAGTAGCATACGTGGCAGATATTAGACAATATCTGCTAACATAACATGCATTTTTATAACATCTAAATTGAGTTTTTTACAATCCTTGATCTGAATATACATATCAGCATGGTAACTATAGCAATCCCTGTAGGATTTGTGAAATTACTCTTTGAGCCAGGGGGCAGAAAACAAGGATATACAACTGTACTTTATTTTTTCACAAATGATATAGAACTGCTATATCTATCAATAGCTTATACTATTTCACCAAAATCTGATACGGTCTATTCCTCCAGTTTGCCCAGCTTTCCCGTACTAATCCAGTTGGAGCGAATCTAGCTCACGGACTCAAGAGTGAAAAATCCGGTAGTGAACTTGTTCAAAGTTTTGTACCCAATGCCAAAGTAGTCAAAGCATTTACGATTTATGGGTTTGAAAACTTTGAGAATAATACCTATCCTGGTTTTGGAATCTAGAGTGAAAGACACGCCCTGAAAAGGAGCAAAGGTTTTATCCTGTTTAGGAGAATCAAAAGTTCGCTGATTCCCAGTCAACAATTGTCCCTAATCACATTGCTCCCGAATTCACCTTGAAGGCTTTATCGACGATAGCAGAGGTAACTGGAATTAAAAACCAAACCAAATCTGAAAAATCTGGGCTGATTATTGCGATTGGAATAGATATTAAAGCACAGCAAGGTTCAATCAAAGCCTTTGCTTTTACTAAGAGAATGATTTGACGATCTAGATTTTCATCAACTAGCCGATGTTTGTTTGTTGCGTACACCCAACTTATGAATGAAAGAAAACCAATCAAGCAAATATTAACACTAAACCAAACTTTAACAAAAACATTATTAGAAATGGTCAAGATCAGCTCATTAGAAAAAGGAATGACAAATAAACACATTAAGTAAAGTGTATGGATTATTAAATGAATTTCATTAGTTTTTTTGTAATAACTAAATTGTTGAATGTGACTAATCCAGTAAAATGCAACCAAGATAAAAGTGGTAATATAAATACCGAGTGATTTTAACTGTTCAAGAAGAAAATGATTAATTTCAATATTTGGCATTGATTTAATAGTTTCTGGCAAATTAAATCCCATAAAGGTGATTGCCATAACTAGTGCAAAAACACAATCATTTAATCTTGCCAAATGATCAATGAGATTAAGGCTCATGTTGCCTAGCCTAACAATTTCCTTGACTCTCCATTTTTCCCGCTTCTTCTACCACTCTTCCATCTTCCATGTGAATTATGCGGTCAGCAATATCAAGAATCCGGTTGTCATGAGTAACAAGCAAAATAGTGCTACCTTGTTCTTTGGCTAAACGCTGCATGATTTCTACGATATCTCGGCCCGATTTTTTATCAAGGGAAGCTGTCGGCTCATCTGCAAGGACTATTTTGGGATGACAAGCTAAGGCGCGGGCAATCGCCACTCGCTGCTTTTGCCCTCCAGAAAGACTGTCTGCGTAATAATCAACACGATCGCCCAAACCAACGGCATTAAGAATATTGATTGCCAGCCCATCTATATCTTGGTTTAGGTACTCATCATGTAGTTCCAAAGACATTCGCACATTCTGTTTTGCTGTAAGGAAGGAAAGCAAGTTGTGTGATTGGAAAATGTAACCAATCTGTCGCCGCTTTTGCATCTGTTGCCGCTTACTTGCACCGCGCATTTCCTGTCCTAAAATTGTCAGACTGCCTTCTTGTACTGAACGTAATCCACCTATTAGCGTCAGTAGTGTCGTTTTGCCAGAGCCAGAAGGTCCGGTCATAATGACAATCTCACCTGAATAAATATCGAGATTGATATCAAATAATGTCTGCTTGCAAAGTTCTTTTGTACCGAAGTAATGATTAAGATTGCGAACTGAAATTAGTAGCTTTTCGGGAGAGTTTTGAATTTCGACTTTTGGAGATTTTTGCTCTGGCGGTGGATTATTTTGAATTTCTAAGAGAGCTTCTTTAGACATTGATTTGAAGGTAATACAAATTTGTAATTCGTAATGACGCTCGTTCGCGTAACGTCTCCCCTTGGGAGCAGACTCGCTAACGTAATTCGTAAATAAGATAGCCAAATTGAATCGGGGCTTTCAGGTTTAAATTTGTTGCCAGATTTTAGAGAATTAGAACTCCAAGCTTAAAAAATATCAGCAGGATCGGCTGCTCGTAGCTTTCGTATAGCGATCGCTCCCGCACCAAAACACATGATAATTGTCAATCCCAGCACTGTTGTCGCGCGGCTGAGTTTCATGGCAAAAGGTAAAAGCGTCGCAGACTGAGCAATGGCATAAAATCCAGTTGAGATAAATATTCCAGGTAAAAATCCCAAAACTGCTAACACAAGAGACTCTTGGAGGACAACGCCAATAAAATACACATCACTATAGCCCATTGCCTTCAAGGTAGCGTATTCAGGCAAATGATCGGAAACATCTGTATAGAGAATTTGATAGACAATAACTGTTCCAATCAAGAACCCCATCGTTACGCCAAAACCAAAGATGTAGCCGATAATAGAACCTGTTTCCCAATACACACGTTCACGATTGACAAATTCAGCAAGAGTTAAAACGACTAAATCATCTGGCACAATTGCTTGTAAATCTGCCTGTACCTGCTTAACGCTTGCCTGGGATTTTACTTGAATAATACCCACATCAATTTCGTTGGCTTGACGCTGGGGAAAGAGTCGCAAAAAGGTAGAATCACTGGTAATGAGATTGCCCTCAGCCGCAAAAGAGGAACCAATCGTAAATAATCCTACAATTTTAATTTCAAAATCATTCACCTGAACGGAAAGCGAACTCTGCTTTCCCAACAAGCTAGGAACATCCCCAAGTAGGGGAAGTCCCCCAGCTTGATCAAATAGCCCTCGATTTATGAATTTCAGTTTATCCAAATATTGACTGAGTTCTGGTAAGTCAAATGCTGGCTGGTTCGGATCTATACCGTAAACAAAAATTTGCCGATTGGTTTTGTTCTCAGGGTTTCGCCAATCTGCCTGACCAATATACAGTGAGCTAACAGAGGCTACGCCGTTAATACCTGATGCCTGATAGAGATTGTCTCTGGAGAACTTTTTCACAGATTGCAGGTTATCAGACAATTTATTGATAACAAATAAATCCCCGCGAAGTTTGGCATAGGTGAGAACTTGCGAATCAAACAGTGAATCCTGGACGCCCAGTTGGACAAACATCAGCACATCTGCAAAAGTAATTCCTGCTATGGCAACTAGCAGACGTGCTTTTTCTCGGCTCACTTGCAGCCAGGCTATTGGTGTTTTGCGGAATAATTGACGAAACATGGATTCATCGGTGTTACACCGTTGACTAATTGTTAGTTAATGTTGCATTCGGTTGAATGGCAACCTGTACTTGCAAGTTGGTTAAATTAGCAACCCGGCGACTATCTTCTCGATTGAGTTGAATCCTGACTTCAATGACTTTGCGATCGAGATTTTCTCCAGGTTGACCGCTAGTAATTTCTTGTTTAATCACCTCTAGTCCAACAAGGCGAACGGTTCCACCTATTTGATTGGGAAATGATTCGCTGGTGATTACGACTTGTTGACCTTCACGAACTTTACCAATATCAGTTTGATAGACCTCTGCCACGACTTGCATCTGGTCAGTTTGTCCTAAGTCAACAATGCCTTTATCACCAACAACTTCCCCTGGTTTGGTGTAGATATTGAAAATCCGACCTGCGATTGGTGCGCGAATGTATGCTTCAGCTAAGTCAGCTTTAGCTTTATTAGCTGCCGAGATTGCCTTATCTACCTCAGCTTGGGCTGCTTGTATATCAACTGGGCGTACCTCAGCAATTTTGTTTAAGGTGGCTCTAGCTTGGCTGATTTCTTGACGAATTGTATCTACACTTTGATTTTGCTTGGCTTTAGCTTCATTAAGCTGTGTTTGTGCTGTTTCTAATGCTAGCTGCTTTTGCTCTAGCTCTAAAGAAGCGATCGCTCCTTGTTTGTAAAGTGACAAATAGCGATTGTAGTTAGAATTGGCAGTTCTCACCTCAGCTTGCCAACGAGCAATAGTGGCTTGTTGAGTAGCAATTTCACCTTTTAACTGCTCCTGTAGGCGAACAATTTCAGCTTTTTGAGCAGCAATTTCTCCAGATTTGGCTCCTGCTTTCACCTTTGCCAGTTCTGACAGGGATACCTTGACCTGTGCTTGGGCTTCAAATAAGGTATTTTGCAGGCGAGCTTGTGCATCCATAATCGCCATCACTTGGCCTGCTCTTACGCGATCGCCCCGTTGCACCAGCAGTCTCGTCACGCGATCGTTGCTCAATGTAGCAGGTACAGAGACTTTGATAACTTCCGTTGCAGGTTCTAGTCGTCCTAAAGCCGTGATTTGCCGAATAATAGGAGCAGCTTTTACAACGACCGTTGGCTTACTGGTTGGTCTTGATTGGGAAATGCCATAGAAAATGATTGTACCTGAGATAGTAGCAGCAGCCGCAATCAGGGCAAGCATCCATTGTGAACGCTTTGATAATATTTGAAGGTTCATCTTGATTCCTGCCCAAATTACGTATAAAAATATTATCCGGCTGTTTTGCCAAAACACTAGACACATCTGATGAGAAAATGGAATTTTGAAACTCAGCGTATATGCCTAGGTGCTTGTCGTTAGACATAGCCATTTCATTGCCGTCAGCCTGTCAATAAGACCCTTCTTTTTGGTGGTCAAATAGATGAAAAGCTTAATAGCAAGAGCTTTTAGTAGTCAAATTTCCTGTGCGGTAAGACTAGATGTCCAGCTAGCCCAATCTTGAGGTTTTAAGAAACTTTCTAACAACTCAGCTTCTGGTGTGTTGGGTTCTGGTTTATAGCCGTATTCCCAACGGACTAAAGGTGGTAACGACATCAAAATTGACTCAGTGCGTCCATTGGTTTGGAGACCGAAGATTGTGCCACGGTCATAAACCAAGTTAAATTCTACGTAGCGACCTCTGCGATAGAGCTGGAAATTACGTTGGCGATCGCCATATTCTATTAACTTTCGCCGCTCTACAATCGGTACGTATGCTGGTAAAAAAGCTTTTCCACACTCACCCACGAAAGCAAATAATTCTTCCCAGGTGCGCGAGGGTAGAGTACCAACTTGATTACTATAAGCAGCTGCTGCATTCTCTGGATGCGGACCCCGATACAGCAGACCTTGACCATCTTGATAGTCAAAAAATATACCCCCTATTCCCCGCATTTCCTGACGATGTTTGAGATAAAAATATTCGTCGCACCAAGGCTTAAACACTGGATAATACTCAGGATGGTGAGCATCACAAGCCTGTTTGAGGGTAGAATGGAAATGAGCGGCATCCTCAGCAAAAGGATAGTAAGGTGTTAAATCTATACCACCACCAAACCACCAAACTGGTCCTGCTTCAAAGTAGCGGTAATTGAGATGAACAGTTGGTACGTAAGGATTGCGGGGATGCAACACCATTGAAGTGCCTGTGGCGTAAAATTTATGTCCAGCTGCCTCCGGACGTTGTGCCAGAATTGAGGACGGAAGATGGGCACCCCAAACTTCGGAGAAATTTACTCCACCTTGCTCAAAAATAGCACCGTCACGCAAGACACGCGATCTCCCTCCACCCCCTTCAGAACGTTCCCATGTATCTTCTTGAAATGTGCCTGAGTGATCCAGTTGTTGCAAGCCCTGACAAATACTATCTTGCAACTGCTGCATGAATTGGCTGACTCTAGCCTTGGCATCAACTGGAGGTAAAGATTTGGATGCAGTTATTTGCGCACTCGAAGCAGTGGTAATCATCTCAACTTAATCTCCTGAAACGTGAATATCTGTGTTAACCAGTTCCGAGGGACTGCCTTGTTCAACTGCCTTTAGCTAACCAACGGGCAGCATCTTTGGCATGGTAGGTCAGAATCAAGTCAGCACCAGCACGTTTAAAGCTAGTCAATGTTTCCATAACCACTTTCTGTTCGTCTATCCAGCCGTTGAGTGCAGCAGCTTTAATCATGGAATATTCCCCAGAAACGTTGTAAGCAGCAACAGGTAAGTTAGTTGCTTCCTTAACACGCCAAATAATATCCATATAAGCCAAGGCTGGTTTGACCATCAGCATATCAGCCCCTTCAGCAACATCAAGTTCAATTTCTTTGAGGGCTTCACGGGTATTGCCAGGGTCCATTTGGTAGGTACGGCGATCGCCAAATTGTGGTACTGACTCAGCAGCATCCCGGAAAGGGCCATAATAAGATGAAGCATACTTCGCAGCATACGACAAAATTGGCGTGTCTGGGAAACTAGCTTCATCCAATCCGATCCGAATTGCTTGCACAAATCCATCCATCATTCCTGAAGGAGCGATGATATCCACACCAGCTTGAGCTTGAGAAACTGCTGTTTTCTTGAGTAATTCCAGTGTTGGGTCATTTAAGACGCGCCCAGTCAAGTCACCAACTTCCAGATAGCCGCAATGTCCATGACTGGTGTATTCGCATAAACAGGTGTCAGCAATAATAATTAATTCTGGCACTGCTTCTTTTACAGCAGTAGCGGCTTGCTGCACAATCCCACAATCATGCCATGCGCCAGTTGCTTCTAAATCTTTATCTTCAGGAATGCCAAACAAGATAATTGCCGGGATGCCGAGGTCGTAGATTTCCTTAGCTTCTTCTACGATTTTGTCTACCGATAACTGGTAAACACCAGGCATAGATTTGACTTCATTGGCAATTCCTTTACCAGGTACAGCAAAGAGAGGATAGATGAGATCGCTAGTTGTTAAAACAGTCTCACGCACCATCCGACGGAGTTGGGGATGATTTCTTAAGCGACGAGGGCGATGTATTGGAAACATAGTGATGATTCAAGATTAAAAAAGACGGATTGTAGAGGTGAGTTTTGCGATCGCAACCTTGTTTAGATTCAAGTTTTATCTACTCAACCCGCCTTTACAATTAGTCATTTATCAAACAGACTTTGATGCAACGAAACAATGCAAGCGATCCTACGTTCTTCGCAAATATGCTTCACAAGCGAATTTCTTAGCCTCGGTGGACTGTTTGAAAAATTTCTTCCAAAATCTCCTGCGCTCCTTGTTCTCGTAAACTTTGAGCTAATTGAATACCTAACTGTTCGGCATTATTAACTGCACCGATCACAGAGTCTTTTATCAACCGTTTACCATCCACACTAGCGACTAACCCTGTTAACGCGAGTGTATTTGCATTCAACTGCGTGTGGACACCAATTGGTACTTGACAACCACCTTCTAGTTCCCGCAAGAAGGCACGTTCAGCAAGAACGCGATCGCGTGTTGGTACGTGTTCAATTGCCTTTAAAAGTGACAGCACTTCTATATCGTCAGCACGGCATTCAATACCCAAGGCTCCTTGTCCGACAGCATATAGGGAAACTTCAATTGGCAAAACTTGATGAATGCGATCGCTCATCCCTAATCGCTGTAATCCTGCAACTGCCAAAATCAATGCATCGTACTCCCCAGCATCCAGCTTTGCCATCCGCGTGTTCAAATTTCCTCGCACATCTTTAAACGTGAAGTGGGGAAACTGGTGGCGCAACTGTGCCAGTCGTCGTAAGGAAGATGTCCCGATGACTGCACCTTCTGGTAGTGTATCAATTTGCTTATCTTTGTGTTTTTCATGCACAACTAAAGCATCTGCTGGGTTTTCCCGCTCTGTAACAGTTGCTAATACTAATCCTTCTGGTAGGCGAGTCGGTAAATCCTTAAGGGAGTGAACAGCAAAGTCAATCTCTTGGTTGAGCATTGCCAATTCCAGTTCTTTGGTAAACAGTCCTTTATCGCCAATCTTGGCTAAGGCAACATCTAGGATTTTGTCACCTTGGGTGGCCATAGTTTGGACTTCAAAACAGATATGAGGAAAGTGTTTCTGAAGTTCTTGTTGCACCCAGTAAGTTTGAATCAAAGCGAGTTGGCTTTTACGAGAACCGATGCGGATACTGCGGGAAGGAGTAGAAATGTTAGATGTAGTAGAGGACAATGAAGTCATAATCTTTTAGTTAAAATCATCAAACAAGTAGTTAGACTGCTTTACAGTCTCAAAGAAGAAAGCTACATTTTCTTCGGGAGTGTTTTGTAAAACCCCATGACCAAGATTGAAAATGTGTCCTTGATTTCCAGCTTTATGCACAGTGTCGAGGATGCGATCGCGGATAAATTCTTGGGAACCAAACAATACGCACGGATCTAAATTTCCTTGAACTCCAATACTGGCTCCAAGTCGTTGTCGTGCTACTGCTATATCAACAGTCCAGTCCACACTGACAATATCTACACCAGATTGTGCCATGAGTTCTAGGATGCCACCACTGCCGTTGATGTACAAGATGAGAGGTGTGTCTGGATGGGTAGCTTTGACCTGTTCCACAACTCGTTGCTGATAGGGTAGAGCAAAAGTCTTAAAATCATGGGGGCTGAGTTGTCCCGCCCAAGAGTCAAATAGTTGCACGACTTGCGCGCCGGCATCAATTTGGTAGCGGACGTAGATGGCGATCGCATCTGCGAGTTTTCCTAAAAATTGATGCAGCATTGCTGGCTGTAAGAAAGCCATGCTTTTGATAATGGCGTAGTCTTTAGAGCTTTTGCCTTCAATCGCATAAGCAGCCAGCGTCCAGGGAGCGCCAACAAAGCCTAAGACAGTGGCTTGGTCATCAACCTCATGACGTAGCGTTTTCAGGATCTGGCGAACAAATGGTAAGGAAGCTTCAGGATCGAGGGAAGTGAGCGCATCAATTTGAGCTTGAGTGCGGATTGGGTTTTCAAATACTGGGCCCTTACTTTCAATAATGTCAAACGGAATACCAATACCTGGCAACGGTGTCAGGATATCTGAAAACATAATTACACCATCGGGTTTGAAGGCATGGAAAGGTTGCAAAGAAATTTCCACGGCTAGGTCAGCGTTCTCAGAACGCTCCCGAAATGAGGGATATTTCTGACGTAAATCCCGATAGACTTTCATGTAGCGACCAGCTTGACGCATCATCCATACCGGAGGGCGGTCTAGTACCTCACCGCGAGCTGCTTGCAGTAATCTATAGTTCTCCATACATATCTCCATAGAAGAATTCCCCTTAGAATTAAGAGGCTTTATTTGTATCAGCTATTTCATAAAGTGGGATAATGCGATTGAATTGCTGAACCTGAGCAGTACTAATATCACTATGAATAATGTCTATTAAGTAACTTCCGTAGCTACTTTTAGACAATGGTTTAGCAAGTTTATAGACTTGTTCCGCATCAATATATCCCTGTCGGTAGGCAATTTCTTCGATACAAGCTATTTTGAAGCCTTGCCGTTGTTCTAGGGTTTGAATAAAGCTAGCAGCTTGGTGAAGCGATTCATGAGTACCTGTATCTAACCAAGCGTAGCCTCGACCCAAAAGCTCTACTCTCAATTGCCCTTGACGGAGATAAAACTGGTTCAAGTCCGTAATTTCTAGCTCATTGCGGGCTGAGGGTGTGAGCTGAGTGACAATCTCACAAACCTGAGAATCGTAGAAATAAATCCCAGGTACAGCATACTTAGATTTAGGAACTTTGGGCTTTTCTTCTAGAGACACAACCTGCCCTATGGCATCAAATTCAACTACTCCATAGTGCTCAGGCTCAGCGACGCGATAACCGAAGATGAGTGCGCCTTCATGCAAGTTTGCTGCATAAGTTAGCACGTCAATTAAGCCATTCCCATAGAAAAGATTATCCCCCAAAATGAGGCACACAGAGTCGTCACCAATAAAATCTTTACCCAAGATGAATGCCTGTGGTATGCCTTCAGGTCTCAGTTGTTCGACATAGCTAAACTTGAGACCCCACTGACTACCATCTTGCAGAAGTTGTTGAAATAGTGGTAAGTGAGCAGGTGTGGAGATAATGAGGATCTCACGAATCCCAGCCAACATGAGAGTGGACAGGGGATAGTAGATCATGGGTTTATCGTAAACTGGCATTAGTTGTTTACTTACTACCTGCGTGAGAGGGTATAACCGCGTACCAGAACCACCAGCTAGAATAATGCCCTTCATAGTTAATTTCTCAGATGGTTTAGGGTTTTGTTAATGCGATCGCACTGTGATTCTGTCTGCATAATTTTGTTTAACCCAACTTTGGTAAGCGCCTGATTGAACTTGCTTTACCCAAGTTGGATGGCTTAAATACCAGCGAATTGTCTTCAATAAACCGCTATCAAAATCTTCCTTTGGCTGCCAATTTAATTTTCTGCTGATTTTGCTGCAATCAATTGCATACCGTCGGTCATGACCAGGACGGTCTTTCACAAAAGTCATCAAAGAGGAGTGGCGGAAGTTGGATTTAGGAACCAGTTCATCAAGAATTGCACAAATTCTTTCCACAACTGTTAGGTTTGTCTGTTCGTTATTGCCACCAATGTTATAAATCTCTCCAATTAGACTATGTTGCAAAACGAGGTACAAAGCTTCGCAGTGATCCACCACATACAACCAATCTCGAATATTTTGTCCATCACCATAAATTGGTAGAGGTTTGTCATGCAAGGCATTGAGAATTATCAGGGGAATCAGTTTTTCAGGAAACTGGCGTGGCCCGTAGTTGTTTGAGCAGTTAGTGATTAAAGTGGGGAGACCATAGGTGTGATAGTAAGCTCGTACAAGATGGTCAGACCCTGCTTTTGAAGCAGCATAGGGACTGTTGGGAGCATAGGGAGTATCTTCTTGAAAGGCTGGATCTGCCGGATTGAGTGAGCCGTATACTTCATCAGTCGATATATGCAAAAAGCGGAATTGCGATCGCTGTTGTGGGGATAGTTTTTCCCAGTATATTTTGCTAGCTTCTAAAAGTTGGAATGTCCCTAATACATTTGTTTGGATAAACTCTTGAGGACTAAGAATTGAGCGATCAACATGGCTCTCAGCAGCAAAATTAATAATTACATCTGGTTGATATTGCTCTAGCAAACTATGCAGTATCTCAATATTATTAATGTCTCCACAAACAAAATGATATCCAGGATCATCCTGTAATTGAGCCAAGGTTTGAGGATTGCTGGCATAAGTCAGCTTGTCTAGATTAATAATATTAGCCCACTGCTCTTTTCTCGCCTTCAAAATGAAGTTAGAGCCAATAAAACCTACTCCACCTGTTACTAAGAATTTTTGCATCTTGCTGCATCCTAACTAAGTCGCAATTCTCTGTAAATCATGAATAGTATTTAATAGCTTCTAGTTAGGATGTAACCATTTGTTTTCCTGTCAATAAACCAACTTTAGTACAGTCAGCAGTTCCGCCTTCCTGTTGTAAAACTTCTATCACTCTCATGACTTCTTCATTGGCCATATGGGGACCGATGGGTAAGCTCAAAACATCTTGAGCTATTTGTTCTGTAATAGGAAAACTGCTTAAATGCTGTTTTTCTATATACGCATCAGATAAATGAGGTGGAACAGGATAATGAATTAACGTGTCAATTGCCGAATCTTTCAGGTGCTTTTCTAAATCAGAACGCTTTGGACAACGCACAACAAACAAGTGCCATACTGGATCTGCCCAAGTAGGAATAAAAGGTAAAGTTAAATCTGTGACACCGGAGAGTTGTTGAAGATACTGGTTAGCGACTTGAACACGGCGAGCATTCCACTCATCAAGCTTAGCTAGCTTCACTCTTAAAAACGCAGCCTGTAACTCATCCAGTCGGCTATTATAACCTTTAATTTCATTGAAATATTTAACACGAGAACCGTAATTTCTAAGCAAACGGATTTGATTCGCTAAATTACAATCATTCGTCGTGACTGCTCCACCGTCACCTAATGCTCCTAAGTTTTTACCTGGATAAAAGCTGAACCCAGCTGCTTCTCCTAAACCACCAACACGCTGCCCTTTGTAACGTGCACCGTGAGCCTGAGCAGCATCTTCAATCACCTTTAACTGATAACGTTTTGCAATCTCGTTAATCGGATCCATATTAGCAGGTTGACCGTAGAGATGAACTGCTAGAATCGCCTTCGTTTTTGGTGTAATTGCTACTTCAATTTGCTCTGGTTTTATGTTGTAAGTTTTCTCATCTGGTTCAACTGGAACAGGGGTAGCTCCTGCATAAGAAACTGCTAGCCAGGTAGCGATATAGGTATTAGCTGGTACAATTACTTCATCACCTGGACCAATATCCATAGCCCGTAGAATCAGATGTAAAGCTTCCAGTCCATTACCAACTCCAATACAATACCGAGTTCCACAGTATGCAGCAAATTCTGTTTCAAATGCCTCCACTTCTTGCCCAAGAACATACCAGCCAGACTCCATGACTCGTCTATAAGCTGCGTCTAACTCTTGCTGAAGTTCAAGATAATTTGCTTTCAAATTCAGGAATGCTACTTTCATACTTACTCTCTAAAAGCTTTGATGAAATCTTCGTACTCACGGTAATAATCAGACTCATCATAAAAATCTGATGCCAGAGCCATACAAACTGATCCTGAGGAAAAATTAGTAATTTCACGCCATACCATCGGGCATATATAAAGACCATAATATGCGCGATTTAAATGATATGTTGTCCTTTCATAACCATCGTCTATTAATACATCAAAGCTGCCAGACATAGCAACTAGAAATTGGTGTAGTGCTTTATGAGCATGACCTGCTCGTTCTGCGCCACCAGGAACATCATAAAGGTAGTAAACACGCTTGATGTCAAACGGAATATGTTTGTTGTTCTCAATAAATGTTAAATTACCACGGTAGTCATTAATCTTAGGAAGCTCAAGAATTTGGCATTGTTCAATGCTCCTATTACCGTAGTAATCGTTAATCTTAGGAAGCTCAATAATTTGGCATTGTTCAGTGCTGATCTTATCATAATAATTGGTAAGATTAGGAACTTTTTCGATAACTTGGTGTTGTTCAATTAGCCTTTTTTCTAGATGCATAATTCAAACAATGCTCCTTGTGTTTTTGAGTTAAGCCAATATTATTAATTGTAATATTGGCTTTTATTAGTTGAAATGCAGATATTGCAAGTAATACAAAAAAATCTTTTTAGTTACTTTTAGATTGTAAATAGATTACAATCGCTGTTTTTTCTCCTTTTCTTGCTACTACACATCAGAAACTTTGGAAGCCCCACTGAATTGAACTCCATATACAAAGCAAAATAACTACCAATGCCATATATCTACTAGCAAAAACAAAGAAGAAGACAATGTCAATTTCCTCCATAGGTTTGATGTATAAATAGCTCAACCAATGGGAATGAAAAGATTTGCTCACTTCAGTTTTCAATATGGAAAATTGAGTTGAGTTCTGCCTGCGGAATACTTTAGTAATTTTTAGCACGCAATTTCTCAGTAATGCTTCTACAGAAACTTCACCTTTTTGTTTAGCATTTGGCTAGCCAACAATTTTCGGCGTTGCATATTTGCGGGATGATTTGTCTCACGCAGAGGAGGACACTTGCGTGGGCGGCTTTGCCGACTTGAGGAGCCAGTGCGTTGGACGGGTTTCCCGGCTTGTAGACACCCGGAGGGTGGCTTCCCGCAGGGTAGCAACTGGCGTCAAAGTGTCCGTCGCGCAGAGACACAGAGAGAATGAGGGTTTCGAGATCTTGATCCCAAAATTTCATCCCTTGTTTCAGCAACGCCCAATTTTCATTAGCTGCTGTTTGTCAAGTAGACTTTTGAAGATCCTTACACCCACTCCCGAGGATTTCTCACCACCTCTAGAAGCATTGCTTCTTTGCTATCAGGCTCTGGTTGGTCATTATAATTCCAGAAAGCTTCTCCAGGCATACAATTGAGGACACTTTGCGTACTTACAATGCCACTGGCCAATCCGAAGCGAACACCTCTGTCATGCAGTAGAATGAATTCAGCGTAACGTCCGCGTCTGAGGCGTTGCCAGTACTTGTTCTGCTCTGTAAATTCCATATCCTTGCGTTTTTCGACAATAGGCATATAGGCAGGAATGAAAGCTTCAGAACAAGTTTTGACAAAGGAAAATAGGGTTTCTGCATCACGGTCTTGTAAATAATCAAAGAAGATGCCACCAACGCCTCGACACTCAGCGCGATGGGGGAGATAGAAGTACCCATCGCACGACTTCTTAAACTGTGGATAAAGTTCTAGGTCATGTTTGTCGCAAGCTTCTTTATGCACCTGATGAAAATGAACTGCATCTTCTTCAAACAGGTAAATTGGCGTTAAATCGCCTCCACCACCAAACCACCAAGAACCAGGTTCTGTACCATCACCCAGTTGGAAATAGCGGTAGTTGACGTGGGCTGTCGGTACCATTGGGTTATGTGCATTGATCACAACACTAGTACTCGTGGCGAAAAAAGGAGTACTTTTTTCATTTCCCGTTGCGTTTGCTGGATCAAGCATTACAACATCCGCTCCTTGGAAAGTCACACCAGGAGGTAACTCTCCGTGCATTGATACGTAATTGATGCCAACTTTTTCAAATACATTGCCATTGCGTAATGCCTTATCAATGTAGGTGATACCGTTATTGTTTTCACCTTCTATCCATTGACCTTTTTCATCTTTTGTCCATCGTTGTTCAGTAAATTTATTACCATCTATTTCTTCAAGAGCTTGGCAAACATTCTCAAACATATCTAGCAACACTTTTTCCGATTTTGTGCTGATGTTCGGTTGTTGTGTTGTGGGGTTTTCAAGAAGTTGAACCATAAAAAATGACCTCAAAAGGAGTACTGTTTTGAATATATTGAGAGTTTTACCAGAGAAATATTAGTTATAACGCTGCAATTTTTCTCTAGCTTTTGTTCCAGAAGATTTTGCAAATAAATCCATAAGGTCTCCTATTATGAATGAGCTATCAAGTGCGGCTAAGATTGATCAATCAGTTTAGTTTTTCTGAAAAAACGCAGAAGAAATTAATTATGTGCGTCTTTCTTGAGTTTTAACCAACATTTAGTGGTGTTGGAATACTTGTATAATTTTCTGTTTGATGATGGTAACCAGTTACCCTCATATAGATATCTTTGTCTGGGGCTACTCCTGCACCCCTACGCACAGGATTAATTGGAAGGTTATCAGTTAGCTCCAATTGATAACGTGACACAATTGTTGCTAACATTAACTTTACTTGAAAGGGAGCAAAGACATCACCAATACAGCGTCGATTACCACCCCCAAAAGGTAAATATTCATAAGAAGAAAACTGTCTTGACAAAAAGCGTTCTGGATTGAACTGTTTAGGATTTGGAAATAAGTCTTCACGATGATGAACTGAATAGATATCAGCAACAATTTGTGAACCTACAGGAAACTCATAACCCATGATCTCGAATGGGGTTCTAACTACCCGCATAGCAACGACAACTGGAGGGTACAAACGCATTGTTTCTTGAGTAGTTGCTGTGAGATAGGGAAGTTTCACAATAGCGTTGGTGTTTGAAGGATCGCTAATGTTATCTAATTCTTCCTGTAGTCGCTGACATACTTCTGGGTGTTTGTAAACACTGTATAAGCTACATATTATGGCTGAGAATATTGAATCCTTACCGGTTAGAACTGTCATCGCTTCATCACGCAGTTCTTGATCGCTCATTGGCTGACCCTCTTCATCACGAGCTGACATCAGTAATGACAGAAGATCTGCGCCATCTGCTTGGGGTTGTTGATGGCGTTGAGCAATTTCGGCATAAAGTAG
This sequence comes from Nostoc sp. 106C, assembly GCF_002154725.1. Taxonomy (GTDB): domain Bacteria; phylum Cyanobacteriota; class Cyanobacteriia; order Cyanobacteriales; family Nostocaceae; genus Aulosira. The sequence continues at coordinate 18,875 of NZ_MTAW01000098.1, forward strand.
CCGATCTACTTCATTGCGAAGACGGATAAAGCGTCCCCACGGACTCCAAGGCCCCAAATCTTTTTGCAGAGGTTTAACAAAAAAGTGTAATGCAGTCAGTGCAGAACTACTACACTCCAGCATTTCTTTGATTTTTTGCCGCAGTTCTATTGATAGTTCTCTTTCATCGGAGCCAAAAATAACTCGGAACATAATCTTGAGACTGAGGTCTTGCAGATATGCACTGAGATTAATTACTTCTCCCAGTTTCCATTCCTCCATCATCTCCTCTGTCAACTCACAGATGAAATTGCCGTAAGAGCGCATACGTTCGCCATGCAAGGGTGGCATCATTAGCGATCGCTGGCGACGATGGGGCTTACCATCCATGAGCATCAAAGACTGATCTCCCAAAATGGGACGCAAGATTTCGTAAATTTCTGCGGTACTAAATGTTGTCTGAGGAGCTGTAAAAATCTGCTCAATGGCTTTGGGATCATTGACAAATACAGTCAAGCCGTAACCAGGCCACTGAGAGACGAAGATATCACCGTATTCTTTACAGCTATCCAAAAACTTTGTAGGTCGGTTAGCCCACTGGTATATTTGCACAAAAGCTGGGCTGCTAGGACTTTTAGGTAATTTCATTTTGCAATTTTGATTGTTGATGTGAAAAGGTACTAAGTTTGTACTGCCTGAGATTGCTCATCTACTGCTGTAATTGCCTACAGTAATTTTTTCACTGTGCAATATGTTCTCAACTGCCTTGACAGCTATTTCTTGAGAGTCCATTGCCAGCATTTTTTCAGACAGAGCTTTGACACGAGCGTGTAGTGCTTGGTCTTGTAGCAAAGCTTGGAGTGTGGAGCGAATGACTGTGGGTGTAGCTTTACTCTTAGGTAAATGATAGGCCAGTCCCAATTTGGCTGCTTGGTGACCTGTATTTACTGTTTCTCCATAGCTGGAGATAATTAACATCGGCACGCCGTACTGAAGCGCTCTTCCCACACTTCCCGTACCACCATGTGTAACTAATGCTCTGATGTAAGGCAAAACTTCATCGAAAGGCACAAAAGTTTCTAAACGCACGTTTTCCCCAAGCCCATCTGGGATATCAGTAGCGCTAGCAGAAGTCGCAAGTATGGGAATTCCCATCTGAGCAATTGACTCTAGCATCTGACGGAATAAACCCATATCCCCACTATCACCGGAAGTAGTAGTACTAACCAACACGGTGCCGGGTTCTAGATTTGCGCCAAAGGGTTGGCGATCGCTTACCTCAGGCATCTGAAAAGCAGTTGGCCCAATGAATACTTGATTTTCTTGCAGTTTTTCAGCAGGTATAAATTCTTGAGGAAAGGTGACTAAATTGAGCAACTTAGAAACCACTATAGAAAAGAACTCGGCTGGTGCATTCTGAGGACGTGGGGGGAGACCGATTTGTTGGCGAACACGACCTAATGGAAAGATGAAGTCAACTAAGGTATGGATAATGCGCGGTGGTAGTGGTGTGGAGGAAATGAACAAAGGAATCGTATTCGCATTCATTGTTACCGTCCATCCCATTGTCAAAGTCACGAAGGGAATGCCAAGTCTTTCTGCAGCATAAGATGCACCAAAACCAAGATAGTCCGCGACTAGACAATCTACTCGCTCTCGTTTGATTACAGTTTCCAATTCTGCAACCATACATGGGATCATTTTTAATATTTCGTTGCGAAAGCTCAAAAATCCCCGAACAAACTCAGGCAACCATTTGGGCATAGGTGCGGCAGGATTTTCTAACCGATGAGCAAAGTTACAATCTGGAGACATTGGCACAAGTTCAGCACCAGCCGCTTGTACCTTGGCATAATCGCTCTGTCCGGTATGGAATAAAACTCGATGCCCTCCCTTAACTAAAGCTTCAGCTAAGGACAACATAGGTAAGGTGTGACTGGCAAGGGGTAGTGTGGTGATCAACAAGGTTGCCATAAGCTTTGAATAAAAAACTAATTACAATTGATTTACTTAATTAACTGGCTAAAATTTAGAGGATACTTGAAGCCAGCAATGCCGCGATCGCCAACCAACCCGCACCAGTCCAGTAGGGAATATTCGCTCCCAGGTAATCGAAGGTAAGACCCGCCCAAATGGGGCCTAGAATTAATGCCATACTTTCGAGTGCTTGAGATGCACCTAAAATTGAGCCTTGTTGGCTGGGAGAAACTCGATTGGATATAGTACTAGTCAGCGTTGGCTCTGCCATACCGCCGCCCACAGCTACTAGAGTCACGGCTGGGTAGAGCATCCAAACGGCTGGAGCCAAAGCAATACCCACAAACCCTAACATCATTAATACTAGTCCAGCTATGGTTAACCGTTGCTCATTGAATCGCTTCAGCAGAGGGCGAGTCAGTAATCCTTGCGCTAAGACAGAAACAATCCCAATGTAGGCAAAAAATTCTCCATTTTGCTGCGCTCCCAAGTTGAAGCGAACATAGGTGAACAGCACAAAGTTCGTTTGCAAACCACTGAGGGCAAAACTGATAACGAAGCCTGCTAGCAGAAATCGCCGGATGGTGACAGTTGCAAGTGCACTTTCAATCACTTTGAAGGGGTTCAGTTCTTTAAAAGCGATCGCTTCTCGTCGTCGTCGGTTACGTGGAAGCGACTCTGGTAGAGCGAAGAATCCGAAGGCAAAAGTTAATAGTGACAGAACTCCCGCTACAAATACAGGGGTCTGTAAACTAATCAGACTGAGCCAACCACCCAATGCTGGCCCGAGAATAAATCCCAATCCGAAGGCCACACCAATCAGGGCAAAATTTTTGGCTCGATCTTCTTCCGGAGTAACATCTGCAATATACGCTTGAGCGATGGAGATATTTCCCCCCGTTAACCCATCAACTAATCGGGCGGCAAAGATCATCCACAAGGCAGTAGCAAAACCAAATATGAAGTATCCTAATGCTGTACCCGCAACACTAATCAGCAAAAGAGGCCGCCGGCCATAGCGATCGGAGAGAATACCCAGTGCTGGAGCAGCAAAGAATTGTGCGGCAGAAAAGGACACAGCCAGTAGTCCGATTACTAGGGCATCTTTGTTAAATTGCCCTACTACGTAAGGAATTACTGGAATCAGTATTCCTACACTCAATAAATCAAAAAAAACTGAAATTAAGAGAAATACGAGTGCCTTTCGACTTACCTTTGACTGAGCTGTTGCCACTGGTTTTGATTCATAGTCTTGCTGCATAATATGGCTCTTGTTTTAAAATGGCGGCGTTACATATTTGCGGGATGATATTTCTCATGCACAGAGGATCAGGAGTTTTAGACTTCCATACATAAAATTTCAACCCTTGATTGAGTAATGCCAAAATGGCTCTAATAAGTTAAAAAGCACTGACTAGCTGAGTCACAAGATTTTGATGATAATAACCAGTCACCATCATCTTGATATCTCTATCTGGTGCTACTCCGGCGGCATGACGCACAAGATTAAATTGACGCTCCTCAGTCAGTTCCAGTTGATAACGTGACACAACTGTGGCTAACACTAACTTCATTTGAAACGGAGTAAAGGCATAACCAATACAGCGTCGATGGCCACCTCCAAAAGGTGAATACTCATAAGAAGTAAACTGTTTTTCTAAAAAACGTTCCGGCTGAAACTGGTGGGGATCTGGAAATAAATCTTGACGGTGATGAACCGAATGGATGTTTGCATAAACGTGTGTACCTGCGGGAAATTCATAACCCATGATTTGGAATGGGGTTGTAGCTACTCGCATAGCAACTACAGAAAGAGGGTACAAACGCAGTATCTCTTGGGAAATTGCCGTGAGATAGGGAAGTTTAGAAATAGCGTAGAAATCTGAAGGGTCGCTGAAGCTATCTAACTCTTCCCGTAGTTTTCGGCATACTTCTGGGTGTTTTAGAAGAGCGTATAAGGAGAATATTATAGCTGTGGCAGCTACGCCTTTACCACTCAGTACTGTCATGACTTCATCACGCAGTTCTTGATCGCTCATGGCCTCATTTTGTTCGTCACGAGCTTTCATCAACAACGAGAGCACGTCTGTACCTTCTGGTTGAGGCAGTTGTCGTCGCTTTGCAATTTCAGAATAAAGAAGCTCGTCTACTTCTTTAAGTAGGCGAAGAAAGCGTCCCCACGGACTCCAAGATCCTAAATCTTTCCGCAAAGATGGTGTCAGAAGGTGCAATACGACAAGTGGAGAGCTAAAATAATCTAGAATTTCCGAGACTTTTTGCCGCAGTTTGACTAAATGCTCTCCTGTATCCGAGCCAAAAACGACTTGAAACATCACGTTCATCGAGATTTGATCTGCCCAGGAAGTCAGGTTAATCACTTCTCCTGGCCGCCATTGCTGCATCATCTGGTTTGTGATATCACAGATGAGCTTGCCGTAGGAGCGCATACGTCCGCCGTGCAACGAGGGCATAACTAGCGATCGCTGCCGTTCATGAGGTTTACCATCCATAGCCATCAAAGATTTAGATCCCACCAACGGCCGCAAGATGTCATAAGTTTCAGCGACGTTAAACATCTGCGAAGGAGCTGTATAAATCTCATCAACTGCTTGGGGATTACTGACAAAAACAATGGGAGGAGAACCTGGCCACCGGGTCATGAAGATATCCCCGTAGCGTTGAGTACAACTATCGAGAAAATATGTTGGCTGGGTGCCCCATTGGTATACTTGCATAAACCAAGGGGTGCGCGGACGATTAGGTAACTTCACTGCCTTCTGTAGCCTCCCACAGTAATTGTTTCACTCAGATCAATTGCATCAAATCAAGTGTGAGAAGATGTTTCAGTTACAGAGCTATATTGCGCCTTTGTATCTAAGTCAAATAAAACTTGAAGAGTTTGGAGGGCAAGATGTTGAGCTTCTATATCTCGCTGCGATCGCAGTTGAACCATCGGTTGGTGGAGAATTTTATTGACAATACCTCGAGTTAAAGCTTCGATCGCTTTTTGATGTTGTTGAGCAAAATCAGACCCTAGACGAGACAGAGTTTTTTCTAACTCTTGCTCGCGAATTGTTTCTACTTTTTCCCGTAAACAGCTAATTGTAGAAAAAGTTGCTATTGAGCGGTGCCAGAAACAAAATGCTTCTAACTCTTCTTCGATCAGCACTTGTGCCTCTAATGCAGCTTGGCGGCGGTGTTCTTGGTTCTGAGTCACGACTATTTTTAAATCATCAACGTTAAATGCTTGAACCTGAGATAACTCATTGACATCTGCATCAACGTTACGCGGGACTGATATATCAAACAACATCAAAGGCTGATTTGCTGCCAAAGCAGTATCTAGTTTGGCTCGATCTAGTAGTGGTTCTACAGAAGCAGTACTGGTAAATACCAAATCTGAGGCGGCAACGACTAACATCATTTCTGTGAGAGGATAACATTGCAATTGAGCCTTATTGAACTGATCTGCCAATTCCTTAGCCCGTTCCACCGAACGATTTACAAGGGAAATTTGGGTCGTTCCTTTAGCTAATAGATGTTGCACCAACAGCCGCGACATTTTACCAGCGCCCACAATTGTCACTCGACAAGCTGATAAATTCTGTACTTTCATCTGGGCTAGCTCCACCGCAGCCGCACTAACCGAGATTGCACCTGTAGCGATCGCAGTCTCTGTTCTCACCCGCTTTCCAGTCATAATGGCTTGGTTGAACAAGTGATTAAGAATGCGTCTGATGCCATTATGCTGCTGACCTAACTTGTAAGCTTGTTTGACTTGAGCCAGAATTTGTCCTTCTCCCATGACCAAGCTATCTAGACCAGAAGTAACCCACATTAGATGTTTAATGGCATCTCGCTGTAGTAGCACAAATAGATGTTGATAGAGGTCATGAAAAGGTAATTGACTATGTTCAGCTAGAAACTCAGCGACCTCCTGAGTTGCTAGGTCAGTCTTACTAGCGACAATATAAATTTCTAGGCGGTTGCAAGTGCTAAGAATGGCAGCTTCTTCAATATGAGTACAGCTACGCAAATACGCGATCGCCTGATCAACTTTATCCTCTGGAATGCTCAGCTTTTCACGAATTTCAACTGGAGCGGTCTTGTGGCTAAGACCTACGACTGTGATGTTCATACATCCTCCCCTGAAGTTTGTTCTCTTCTCAACTAGGCGCAAGACTAATTTGGTTGATTTTGGCGACAGAGTTTAAGTGCAGACTTGGCAGTACCAAGTCCTACAAATGCCTAATATGTTGCACAGATTTTGGAAAACTTTATAATTACAGAGTGAGTACAGTAGGTTGCAACACTAAACTTTTTGGCAGCAGCTAAGTTAACCTAACTAAAGTCTTGGGCTGAAGTCGATAAAGGTAGCTGATAACTTATCCTAAATAAGCGTTATTGAGAACCTACTTATACTGCGATTCGAGATTCGCTAATCAAGTCTTCGGTGAGCTGAGTTTGGTGTTTATACGTCCGTGAATCTCTAACCTGTTGGTACTGAAAAAAGTCAGGATTGAGTATTCCTTGAGGATCATATTTCCTCTTCATTTCATTAACAGTAGACCAGTAATCACCAAACTGAACCTGCCATTGTTGAAGATCGAATTTTACCCAACCAGTCAAGTATCGTTTTGCACCCATTTTCAAACCTAAATCAGTGAGCGCTTCCAATTCTGCTAAAACAGGTTGAAGCTGAGATTTAGGAATGATTGGATAAATTCCTAGCCCAACAATGAAGTTTTCATTAGGGACACGGAACATGGGCATATTGGTTGTTTTTTGAAACAGACAGAAGGAGCCGATCAGCGTATTTCCACAGTCAAGAATAGCAGGTAAGCGCTGTAGAACCGTCTCTATGTAAGTTTTTGCCTGAGAGCCTGGAAGGAGTAAATCTATCCAGGGGTGGACAGTATTTGTAGGAACACCTACTTTTAGTGCAGGGATGACAAACTCAGCGAAATTCAGGTCTTCTGTATGAATATGACGATAAAAATTCAATCCAGAAAGAACTTCTGCGTCATTGATGCTATCTGGAGAATTTGCTTCCACCGTCACTTGCAATAAATAAAACCATTGCATGAGAGGTTTACCCACAGCTTTAGAAAATAATTCCAAACTGGGGTTAGGAACGGATAACAGATAATCAACGCGTCCTTGTTGTGTGAGAACTTGCTGATCATTTAAGAAAGCATCTAGGTTGTCGTAGAGCAGAAAATAAGTGCGTGTGGAAGGACGATAACGTCTGAGGCGATGACGCACCTGAGTGATAATGCCAAACTGACCATAACCACAAAGAACATGATGAAACAGTTCGCTATTCTCTTCTGGTGTACACCAGACAATTTCACCTGTTCCAGTTACAACTTCTAGACCAAGACAATTATCAGCTTGAGTTCCATAACGAAAGGATGAATTACCTAAGCCGCCGGCTGAATGGGTTCCTCCCAATGTTGTATCAATGAAGTTGGTAAGAGATGGCGGGATTAAACCATGAGGTAATGAGTTAACAATGACCTCTCTCCAAGTAACACCTGTATCTGCTTGGAACCACAGTTCCTCTTTTTGAATTTCATGAATTTGATTGAAGTTGCTCATGTCCAAAACGATTCCGTCTTGGTTCAAACATTGACCACCTAGTGAATTTCCCCCAGCCCTAGGAGAAATGGTTAAACCTTGATTACTAGCATACTTTACTACCTGAGCAATATCGACGGAATTTTGCGGGCGGACAACTACCTGGGGCTGTTTTTGAATAATGCGACCAAAATCTTGAGAAAAGTTACTTAAGATTTCTGGCGTGTTGGTAACTTCACCTTCTACTAGAGATTTGATATCGGAAAGGATGCTATTCATCAAAGAATTTGGCCTTTGGTTTGATCAACTACTAACTGTCTTGAGCGTTAAAGTCGGAATATTTGACTTTATTTGGTTTTAAAGAATTGGTTTTTGAGCAAATTAATCCCAATCTGGATAATTTTTGGAGTGAGTCTAATCACATCAAATAGGCGAGAAACAAAGGTTTGTGTTTCTTGGGTTTGAGGCGTAACCATTTTAGCTGGTCTTTCATACTTAAACAGACAGACACAATCGCCTTGGGATTGTCTGCTAATAATTGCAGCTTTAGTACCCGGAAATGCTTTTACTGTAGCATCTTGCTCCATCTCACAAATGACGCGACAGGGGCTTTCCAGACCGTACTCTTTGGCTAAAGAGAGAACAGGACAAACTCTTTGAATTTCTAATACAGCATCTTTGCCATTTTGGGAAATATCTACTACTTCCATCGAGAAACCCATGATGCGAAAGATGGGAATTGCATCCGTGAAGCCTTGTGCTAGGGTAGTGTTATCAATAAAAGCTCCCATAAATGCCTTCTGCTGTCCGGGATAGGCTTCCATCATTTTTTCATAAGCTGCATTCTCTCCAATTTCATCTGCTAGCTTTTTATAAGCTGCAAATCGATTTCTAAACATACTTACGGCTTTTGATGGATCCATTTTCATCACATCAGCCATTTGAATGTCGCCAATACCTACGATATTGTCCATGTTTCATCCTTAATATTATTGTGATTGAGGGCGAAATTTTAGTGGTAACAGAATCTTTACGCAGCTTAAAATCCCAGATTTCGCTTTTTACATAACTCCCTACTTGCCTAAAATGAGGATTCAAGTATTCAATACGAGTTTTTAAAATTCTCCGAGCTTAACTTTATACATCTACTTGTTAAAAGTGCGATCGCCTAATCTAAAACTTTTATATAAATATCTCCATTTTGATTTATAAAAATTATTAACTGCCTAAATGCCTTCATGTACTGTAGCTCCATAAAAGGATCTTTGCTAACGCACAGTGTGCCGTAAAGTTCAAAATATTTCCCACCTCGAACATTTCCATAGGTTAGGCTAGAACCTTAAAAGGATGTTTGAAAAGTGGGTAGTTGAATAAAAAAAGCTTTCAGGGCATAAGCTGTGAATTCTTATCATGAATGATTTATAATCTTTATATTAATCATTCAGCCTTCCTATATTTAGTTTTTTATATAAGGTAGATTTTTACCAGTGAACTTATAAAAGTTAAGGAAAATTTTAAATAAATATTTGAGCAGCGAATACCTAATTTAAATTAACTTAAAACTGAATTATTGTTAACCAAGACTTAACCAATATCCTACCACTAAACCAATTTCACTCTGAAAATGTTAGTGCTATAGCAATCCGATTTCATTTACAAACTACTCGTGGAGGCAGGCACTAGGTAATAGGCAATAGATTGGTTTGCAACTCATTTAAGATTGCTATAGTATCTGGTTAATTTTTCTGCGTAAAAGGCTCAAATAGCTTCAGGTTGGTTGCCTATAGTATTATCAATCTTGAACATAAAAACTCAATTATTTTTTATGTTCATTATTTTTATTTGGTGTATTTTTAATAAAATTTAGGTAGGTAATTGATGTTTCATTGCCAATCGCTCTGTTAAATTAAATAGAAAATAAAGTTTGGTTAAATTTAATTAAAGACAGAAGTTATAAAGTTTAGTAAACTATTTTTTTTGCTTAACAAATTTATTCTAATATTCTTTCTAACCTTTCTGTAGTTAAACAAATAGGCAAATATAAACATAACTTATGTAAAAAACATGAAGGCTAAAACCCTCTTCTATTCTGCCTTAACGATAAATATCCATACGAATTACCTATACCTAGTAAATCATTTAGATAGGATTTCTATAGCAATCCGATTTGATTTCTGAAATTACTTGCGTAGTGCGCTTCGCGCAGCGCAAGCGCGATAGGGAAGGAACAGAGAACAAGGAAAAGGAAATAAGGGAAGTAGAGGTGTACTGAATGTTTTCAAAAATCAAATAAGAGTCCTATATATTACGGCTACAGTTGATTTTTATTACTTAAAATGTTAAATAGATGAGTGAACTGAAACAGTTCATTAGTTATTTTTTTTAAGTGTTCCCATTTTTATAGAGATTATTCATGCCAAGACGTAAACGTGGAGTAGTGCTTACTGCTGAAGGTTTGAAAAAATTTCAGGAAGTAAAGCATGAGTTTGAATTTCAAAATAATTTTGGCAAGAGGTTTACTCTTGAAGAGTTGAGTCAGCGCGTTAATCTAGACGCTATAACGATCCGGAAAGTACTTAACTGTACTAAGGGAGTTGACAAGCGAACACTTGAGTCCCTATTTCTCGGTTTCCATATTGATTTATGCGAAAGCTACTACTCGGTGCCAGATTGCAATAGACGCCAAGATTTGAGAGAAGCTGTTTGTGTCTCAGCGTTTCACGGGCGTAGGCAGGAATTGAATATTTTAGATAAGTGGTTGAGCAATGATTGTTCTCGCTTAGTAACCATCATAGGCATAGGTGGGGTGGGGAAAACTTGTCTGTCTAGCAAATTAGCAGAGTTAATGCAGGACAAATTTGATTGTATTATTTGGCGATCGCTGCGTGACGCTCCCTCAATTGATACATTATTGATTAGCCTTATTCAGTTTCTGTCTGAAGAGAAAGAAACCGAGATTGAACTACCAGAAAAAACCAGTGATAAAATTTCACTACTAATAGACTATTTTCGGGATCTGCGCTGTCTAGTGGTGTTTGATAACGTAGATACAGTCTTACGTGGCGGGAGTCGGGCAGGACAATATCTTTCCGGGTATGAGGAGTATGGCGAACTTTTTGAAAGAGTTGGTGAATTAGATCACCAGAGCTGCTTATTACTAACCACACGGGAAAAACCCAAAGAAGTAGCTTTTCTAGAAGGAGAAACCTTGCCAGTGCGAACTCTGCGACTGGGTGGACTTAATGAGACAGAAGGGAAGGAAATTCTTAAAAGCAAAGGGTTGAAGGGTTCAGAGAATGAATTCAGCACATTAATTAAACTCTACACAGGCAATGCCTTAGCCCTAAAAATTGTAGCAACCACTATCAAAGATTTATTTAATGGTCATATCTCTAAATTCTTACAGCAAGAAACAACAGTATTTGGTGAAATTCGAGATCTGTTAGAACAGCAATTTGAGCGTTTGTCAGACTTAGAGAAGGATTTGATGTACTGGCTAGCAATTAATCAAGAACCAGTTACCCTCTATGAGTTACGAAAAGATTTAGTGACATCTGTTCTACAACTTAATTTACTAGAAACTCTAGAATCTTTGGAGAGGCGATCGCTCATGGAACAAAATATAGTTGGCTTTACTCTACAGCCAGTGGTAATTGAATATGTAACAAGTATTCGGTGTCAGATCCCAATAGCGCCCTTGTATAGCAGTAGAGAAATTTTGGTCTCTACTACTAAGGGATGATATGTTGCGGGTAGCGATAAAATTACAGAAGCTCAAAAAATCATTTGGGATTGCTATAAGCTTTCAGTAACTGGACTGAATCAACCATAAATTGGTAAAGAAAAGTGAATCTCCCTTTAATTACTCGTGCTCAAGAACATAACGAGAAAATAGCGATTCTCGTTCCGAGAGGCTGCGCCAACGCTACAAATGAAAGAGCATTTACCTATAGGGATTTGCTGCACACCTCCAGTCAAATAGCAACATTTCTTCTGAAGGATGCAGAAGATTTACAAGAGCAACGAGTTGCTTTTCTCATTCCGCCTGGCTTTGAGTATGTGACTACACAGTGGGGAATTTGGCGCGCTGGCGGAATAGCCGTACCTCTGTGTGTTTCTCACCCGCGACCTGAATTAGAGTATGCGATCGCAAATTCAGGAGCATCAATTATTGTTGCTCATCCCAATTTTGAGGCTATATTGCGTCCAATCGCCCAAGAGAAAAATTTGCGATTTATCCTCACCTCAGAAACGCTCCCAGATCGTGTTTGTCGCCTCCCAGAAGTAGATATCGCTAGACGCGCGTTAATTCTCTACACAAGCGGTACAACAGGTAAACCGAAAGGTGTAGTTACGACTCATTACAATATTCAAGCTCAAGTGACTAGCTTAATCAGCGCTTGGGAATGGACATCAAGCGAACGCATTTTGCATATACTACCACTGCATCATATTCACGGGATAATTAACGTCCTGACTTGTGCTTTATGGGCTGGGGCGGAGTGCCATATGTTGAGCAAGTTTGATGCCGAAGTTGTTTGGAACCGAATTTGTGAAGGTGACTTAACCCTATTTATGGCAGTACCGACGATTTATGTAAAGTTGATCGCTGCTTGGGAAAACGCTTCTAGCGAACGCCAAAAGAGAATGACAGCAGGCTGTGCGAAAATGCGCCTCATGGTTTCTGGTTCAGCAGCCTTACCAGTTCAAGTTTTAGAGAAGTGGCAGAGTATTAGCGGTCATTTTCTGCTTGAACGCTATGGAATGACGGAAATTGGCATGGCACTATCCAACCCTTTACACGGTCAACGATACTCAGGATATGTGGGTCAGCCTTTGCCGCAAGTGGAAGTCAGATTAGTGGATGAGGGTGGAGAGTTAGTTCCACCAGGGACACCAGGAGAAATCCAAGTCAAAGGCCCCACAGTGTTTCTGGAATATTGGCAAAATCCCCAAGCAACTGCAAAAGCTTTCCAAGATGGCTGGTTCTGTACTGGAGATCTTGCCGTAGTTGAAAACGGTAACTACCGCATTCTAGGCAGAATGAGCGTGGATATCATCAAAACTGGAGGATATAAAGTTTCAGCTTTAGAAATCGAAGAAGTGCTGCGATCGCATCCAGATATTCAGGAATGTGCAGTGGTTGGAGTTGCCGATCCAGAGTGGGGTGAGCGAGTCTGTGCCGCGTTGGTATTGCAACCGCAACGCCAGTTGACATTAGAATCTTTTAGGAGTTGGGCAAAAGAACAATTAGCAGTTTATAAGATCCCAACCCGAATTCTCACAGTTGAAGAATTACCGCGCAACGCGATGGGGAAAGTGACTAAGCCGACAGTGGTCGAGTTATTTCACGCATCTTCATCGTAGAGTTAGCAATTTGGAACAAAGCGATCGCCGCTTATCTTTCGGGACATAGGAGGGTAGGCGATCTGGCTTAACTAAAACCAAGCAAGGAATGGCTCGAATTACCCAAATTTTCTCATAACTTAAGAATGTTTAGATGTGGTTGTTCCTTTCCAAGTCATTATCTGAAAACCCAATGTACTCAAGAACAATCCTAAAATTGCAAAAAAATACTGTGCTTCATATCGCTCTAAAGTTAATGATTGTGTTTTGCCATCTTCGAGAAATTGTTGCGCTTTGAGTAAATCCCCCTGAATCTCTTCCAAATATAGAGTATTGCCAAACATTAAATTACTTCCTTCTCCTTTCAAACAGATGAAGTACAGGGTACTATCATAATAATTTGTCCCCTTTCCCATACGAACTGCTTGCAAATTTTTTAACTGGACTGTGTGAATTGGTATCCACCACAAGACTATTTCCTGCCTTTGACAATCCACTTGATTCACTGGTGTATGCTTACAAGTGACTGAATTAGTATGAGGTATCCCTTCCCAAACAAATAACAGGCCGATGAGCAAAAATATTCCACCAAAAACCACAGAACATAACCGCTGCCTCATACATTTTTTTCTTTCTATATAGTTTCATATAGTTTCGTATTGTTTAGATCCCATATTGCCTTTAGCTTGTCAGTTCTCAATAAGTCTAAGAGCTTGCGATCGCTTTTCCCTACCCTTTTAAAGTATCCTTAGGGTGATTCGGTGGGCACCAAAAGAGGTTTTTGCTGGACACACCAAGGGATTCGAGAATTCCGCGCATCACCTCTGTGCAGTATATCCAGTGTCCCAAATCGTCATACATGCGATCGGGATTAAACTCGACATTGTAATGGAGCACATAAGAGAGATTTAAGAACTCATCAGAGGCTTGAGGAGAAAGAAGCAGGAGGTGAAATGGCTTCCCTTGGCATTGTTTTTCCAGCTTGTTGACTAAATCGATCGCGCCACTGCGCTCGCTAATACCTGTGCGGACGAAAAGCAGTTTGTCGGAATTCTCAATTGTGTACCAAAACCTTTGCGAGCGTGCCGTGTAGCGAATGCGCATTCGTTCATGCACAGGAGACATATCATTAACAGGGTCGTCTGTGTCCTCAACTTCATGAGCAAAGGATAAACCCGTCCATTTGCTGTGGTAGATTCTGCCTGCTTCTGGATTGTAATGCAGAAAGGCAGGGTTCCACATATCATAAAAGCGGTTTTCGATGATATCTGCGATATCTGCAATATTGGTAGTGCGTGTCAAATCAAAGGGAAAGGCGGGGCCGTCATACTCCATTTTGTATAACATCATCCTAACGGCACAGCGATCGCCTAACGGCACGATTGCCACACGGCTGATGTTTGATAATTTGCACTTATACTCGAACAGCACAGCAGATTTTGGTGGTACTTTCACCCGACTTTCTAGCCCACGATCGCCAATCATCATTGTGCGGAAGGGGATATCGGGATGTAAGGGATCTTCATAGACACCTGGTGGCATAGCTTTAAGTGCTAGACGTACCTCTTGCCACATAGGTTGGATGTTGTACTCGTGATCTGATTCGTTGATCGCCCAGAGGTGGCGCTTGTCTTGTTGCAAAAGTCCGAGATGCCCGTCATAGAACAACACTTGTGAGTTGTTAGGTGCAAAGAGATTAAACGCAGCACTATATTCCACGTCAACACCAGGGGGGATCTCCACGGTTGTTGCGATCGCGCCATCCTCTTGCACGGCAAAGAATGGGAGTGTACCTTTCTGGGCATTTTTTGCAATGTAAATGCCTGGGATCAATCCGGCTTTACTTTGCAGTACGGTTTGCAGTTCTTGCCAATAGGGAACAACGGTATAGCTATATTTTGATGGATTGTTGATCCGCAAACGCTTCTCTTCAATACAGGCACAAATATAGAAGCCTGCATTGTCAAGATAAATTGGGATTTCATTCGGCTGCCAAAAGCGTTGTTTTTCTTTTGCTAATTCGGCTTTGTCAATTTGGAAAAGACTCAGTTCGATCGCCTGATACATGAGGCGATGACCAATTGTGTTGGGGTGAGCCGGATCGAAGGATATCCCCTCTCGCCAGCGTCCTTGTCCATCATCAACGGCTGCTAACCAATCCAATATGGTCACGCCCCAATTCAACATCCGGTCGTGTGTATCCTTCAAGAGCCAGTGATGTTCGGGAGAATAGTCGTTGTTGGGATAGACCCCGCCCAGAATTGGACGTGCTCCCAATGCCCGCGTCATTTGCACAAGCTGCTGCAAGCCGCTTTCAAAGAGCCTTTGTATGGCCCGTCGTTGGTGAGGGAGACAGTGAGCTAACCCTTCGTTACCCAATGACAATGCAATAATCACCACATCCGGTCGTTCTGGCGTAACTACCGATCCAAACCGAGCGATCGTTCTGCTGACATTAGCTCCTACCTCTGATACATTTACCAGTCTGTGCCCATATTGTTCCTGCAAAGCCTGTTCTAAAAGCCAAACCCAACCTTTCAACAGCCAGGCTTTATGACCTAAGGCGACGGAACTGCCAATGACTACGATTTTTAGCCCTTCAGTCCCTTTTTCTAGAGGTATTCTGACGGCAGACTCTTGAATGTATCCGAAAGGGTAAGGCTGCAAATAACCAAATGCACCATCATCCACAACAATAGTACCGGACTGCTCGTTAGGATTGATCGGCAGCCAACGGTTTGGGCCTAGAGCTTCCCATCGCCCACGGTCTTTTGCATCAAGACGTACATATTTATATTCCACTCTCTGGCGCTCGCCTGACTCCAAAGATGGCTGAATGTCGATTTCTGTGTCTGTCCACCATAAAGGATAGCGATCGCCACTTGTGCGCAGGTGAACACATCTGGCGATGTCCCACAATCCCAACTCGGGAGTAGAACCTACTAGACCAATGGATTCACCAGTTTGCGTGTATGCACTAACCTGGAATTTATACATAGATAGGTTTTTTGCTGATTTAGGGATACAATGCCACACAGTCAGGCTGAATCATTACATCTGCTTTGGCAGAGTATCATATAGAACAATAAAGTCTTTCTCTTAAAATAACCTTAAATATACTTCCGCAGAAATGATCTCAGAAATCAAACTCTTAGTCAGAGAGCTAATGAGAGTAATATCCTTTAGTCTTCAACTGACCATACTAGCCTTGCACCACTTCTTGAACTTCCAAATGCTACTCAATAAAACTCCCTTGATTCTGCTGAATAAATTATTAATTGGTATAACTTGTTTATTTGATTTTATCCCATAAAGAATTAAAAATAATTTATCTGAGATTTTTAATTCTTAGTTAATATTCATTACCAAACCTTAAATTGTAGTTAATCAATCTCAGAAAAACCCCAATACTATTATTTATATAAAATCCATAAGCAAATATAGAAAATGAAGAAAGTATTGTTTCTTTGCACTGGTAACTACTATCGCAGTCGCTTCGCTCAACATCTATTTAATCATCTGGCTAGTAAACAAGGCTTAGATTGGTATGCTGATTCACGAGGGCTAGCTCTGGAACAGGGTATCAACAATGTGGGGGCAATTTCTCAGTATACCGTTGTAGCTTTAGCTGTACGTTTAATCAATCTACCTGATGAACGTTTTCCACTGCAAGCAAGTGAACAAGATTTTTGCACAGCTGCCAAAATTATTGCACTAGATGAGTCAGAACACCGATTTTTGATGAAAGAACGTTTTCCCCAATGGGTGGATATGATTGAATATTGGCTTGTTCACGACATAGACAAAACATCTGCTTCTGAAGCTCTTGGGCAAATTGAGAAACAGCTATTGCAACTTGTAAAGCAATTAATACAAAATTACTAGCTGTGTTCTTAAGAATTATTTAACCTATATCCTTTAAGAGTAATCAAATAATCGCTGTTATTTTCATAGGTTAAGAAATGGTTGTTGAATAATTTTCTGTATTTATAGTAATCTAGCGATATCAAATTAAACCTCGTCCATTTTGAAACCTGGAGTAGTACGGGACGGAAAGCCCGCTACGAAGAGCAGAGAGGAAGATGCTCCTACTACTTTTAAAAATATGGTTTTCAAAATAGATGTGGTTTATTTACAATCTAAGTTTTCTAATATGTTAAAACGAATATTTGTAATTGCCGCTTCTGTAATCGTAACTTTAGGATTTGCATCTAATGCAACTGCTGCAACTCCCCGTTCGAGTTGGGTTGAAAATGAAATTTATCAATATAATCATCCATTTGCTGCTCAATTACCTCAAGAACTAGCAACAAAAATGCAAAAGATGACAGCTAGCCCTTTCGCCTTTTATCGAGGGACAGCGCACATCTTTTATCGCGATATGCAGACATTACCAGCTTCAGCATTCGTCAATTCTTCAACAAGAGCCATTTGGCTAGAAGGAGATATGCATATGCAGAATTTTGGGGTAATGAGAGATAACAATGGCAACAATGTATTTGATACCACCGATTTTGATGAAGGTTATCTCGGCCCCTACGTTTGGGACTTGCGACGTATGGCTGTGTCTATTCTTTTAGCAGCTAAAGAAAATGGACTAAGTTCCTCTGATGCTCAAGATGTTGTGCGCAATTTTCTGGATACTTACCTCAACAAAATGAGCGATTTTAAGGGAACAAATGACGAATTATCTTATCGCTTAGAATCCAGTAATACCAATGGTGTAGTTCAAGATTTAATTCAAGCAGCTGCAAGCAAAAGCCGTTCGAGCTTTTTAAGCAAGTATACGTTGCTCAATAGCAATGGCGATCGCATCTTCCAAACCACCTCTGAACTTCAACCTCTATCTAGCACTACCTATGCAGATATTTCTGCTGCGATGAGTAGCTATATCGCTTCAATTCCTAGCAGCAAACGCTACATCAATAGTTACTACACTCTCAAGGATATTCGGCTCAAATTGAGTTCAGGTACTGGTAGCCTTGGCAGATACCGATATTTTTTACTAATTGAAGGCCCCAGTTCCGTAACTGACGACGATCGCATCTTAGAGATGAAGCAGGAAACTAGTAGCGCTGTTGCGATCGCAGTTCCGGGTTTGTTATCGAGTTCTATCTATGACAACAATGAAGGAGCAAGAGTGACAATTGCTATGAAGGCGATGCTTTCCAATACCGATCCCTTGGTTGGTTACGCTACGGTAAACAATATCCCCTTCATGCTGCATGAGAAATCGCCTTACCAAGAGGACTTTGATTATAAATTGCTCACAACCAAATCAAAATTTATGGATGCAATGGGATATGCGGGGAAAGTTGTAGCCAAAAACCATGCTATTTCTGACAAGGATTATAACGATGCGATCGTTCCCTACAGTGTTGACAAAGAAGTAACAGATTTGGTAAGTGGGAACAAGGCTGCATTCAAAAATGAGATTGTCAACTTTGCCTTGGATTATGCAACTCAAGTTGAGTACGACTATGCAAGTTTCCTAGATGCTTACAACAGAGGGGTACCACTTTACTAAAAATACAAAGCGTCAGCTTGTTAAGCAATATCACTCAACAGATTAAACCTATGCTTCGGTTCTGATAAACATTTTGAATGAGCAAACACATGTTGTCAATTGTGCTTTGGCTTTCAGTTTGTAATGTTTATTAAGTTTTTATTTCTGTTGATACCGATCGTCTTAACTAGAACTTACGCAGCAAGTACGGAATTTAGGGGTACTAAGCCGATTAGTTCTACTTAATATCTAATCAAATAGGGTGGCAATGCCCACCAAAACCCGGATAGGGTGGGCAATGCCCACCCTACAAGTACTACGTGTATTTCAGAAATCAAATATGAGTCTTATAGATTGAGAGGATAGCAAATGCTTTTGAAAAAAGTTTTCTTAATGGCTATGGGAGTGGTTCTGGCAATAGTAATTGGCAGTTTGACAGAATTAAAAGCAATAGCCCAATCTCCTACCGATCTAGATTTAGCTCTTTATCACGCTCCAATTCACTATCAAGATACAGATAGCACTAAATACAGCGGAGACTATATCACGCGATTTAATTACGATGGAGATTGGCGAGGAACAAATAACTGGGACAATCTTCAACTATTTCCTCTGAATGCTCATGGCTATTATTCTGTAGTCGAGACTTGTACTCATTGGTTTATTACGTATTCCTTTTTTCATCCACAAGACTGGACTGATATTCCTTTCGACCAAGAGCATGAAAATGACTTAGAGGGTAAGCTGGCGATCGTTCGTAAAGATGGTTCAACTTTTGGTAAGTTAGAAGGAACTGTAACTGTATTTCACAACGACTTCTACTCGTATACACCATCTGGTAGTGCTTTGCGAAATGGTGCGGAAAGTATTGATGGGACGCTCACCATGAGCAACTATAATGGTTCCTTACATCCATTGACAACTCAGGAAGCTAAAGGTCATGGACTCAAAGCCTGGCCATACGCTGGGGATTTTACGGGAGCCAGTAACGAGGATGGAATTATATACTATCCTTCTAAAACTACTGCTGAAGTTCCTGCTTCCGGAAACGAGCGCAGCGTGCAATATTTATTAGTTGATGTATTTGCTTCTGGTGGAATGTGGCAGCATCAATTAGATGAAGCCTCTTTATCAAGTTCTTCTGCTTTAACCTACAATAGTTGGGGAACTTTCAAGGGAGATTCTAGTGGTAGTTGTGGTGCAGGTACGCCAACTTGTAGTAACAATTCTGCCAATGCACCTTGGGGTTGGGATGATTCAAATGATGGCTCAGTATATAAGGGTGAAATGGCTTTAGATCCTGCTCACCTAACTGATGTTTACTTTGATGGTCTCAGTACTTTTGATACCACATACATCCGTAACCAATTTATCCAAGATTTGAGAGATAGGGGATATAATTCAAGCAATCTTCCTCAAGGCTGGCCTACCCAAATCAATCTTAATTCCCTGATCGGTAAGCTCAAAACCCAGTGTTTCTAAGCTAAAATACATCTTCATTTGAGTTGACAGTCAACAGTTAACAATTAACTGTCAACACGATTAAAAATATCTCCTTTAAGAACAGTTTATGACTAGCGAAATTACTGAAAAGCTCAAGCAAGCTTCTAATGATTTGCTAATGATGAGTGAGTCAGATTATCCCTTTGAAGTTTTTTTCTGGTCCGATCGAGGTAAAGAAGATTTGACAAATCAAAAACTCTTACAATTAACAAGTCATTCTCAAGATACATCTCTTGAAACAGTAGACTTAGACTATTTTTTTCGGAATTGTGCTGAAGAGAAAGATTGGTACGATGAAACACAGAAACAAAATGTTCAAAAGTTTCAATTACTTATACAAACATTAAAAGATAATCTTATTGATATTAAGGTTTATCGGTTGGGTACAGTCAGTATTGATGTCTATATTGTCGGTAAAACTGTATCTGGTGATTTAGCTGGAATTGCAACAAAAGTTGTGGAAACATAACTGACAAATCACTAGCCTGTCTTTAGATATAGACAGGCTTTAGTTTCAACTAATAAGTCTTACAAAGTATCAACTCTGGCCTCAATTGTACTTTGAACAGATGAAGAGACATTAGAAAGCAAATTGTAACCCGTGTTCACTTCGATAGAGTCAACACTAACTCTATAGTCTCTCCAATTTGCACTAACACTTTGTGTATTCGGTGTGTTTACAGCAATTACTCTTGTGCTAGTAGTTACGCTACTAGCTCCATTATTTGGCCTATCTAAGACTACAATCACCTTCCAAATTCTGGATGGGACTGTAACGTTACCATTAGCGATAGTAGTTTTTGTTCCGTTTGACCCTGTTCCACCAGTGCCATAAGAACCTGAAATAATGTAGAGTTCTTTTCCTTGATTAACCACCAAATCTCTACAATAATTTTCCAGATTTGCCCATAGTCCCTGATTATTATTGGGTGCTTGGGGGATCATATTTGTCATTAAAAATGTGGCTGAGTTATTGGCTATCGTATTTGTCCTATCTGCAGAGGGAGTCATGTGACCACGGTCAAAGCCACTACCACTGTAATCAGTGCCACTTACTCGATAGCAGCTTGAAGGTAATGTAGTATCTGCACGGAAATCATCTTGGCGAGGCGCACTTCCTAACCATGATGGGTTTAACTGCCAACTTACCCAATTTGGCGTTCCTCTGTAGCAGTTATAGGAAACCGCATACTGAGTTTTGTTTAATAACAAATTATTGTAACTAGTGCCAGCACCGCTCGGATTTCCCATAGTCAAATGTACACTTGATGTTTGAGCAGTTATTGGCTTTTGTAGGTAATTCAGCAGCGTGAAAAATATTGCAGGTGCAGCTATAGGTAGAATGACCCTGAAAAGTTTAGACTTCTTCATTTGTCGTGATTTGTTTTAACAAAGTACTTGTTTCCGTAAAAATTACAGAAACCAAATAAATTTCAGCAGTTAAAATTTAAATACCTTTTAATAAGGAGAAGTAAAGAATATATCTATTTAATGTTAAAAAATAGTAATCACTTAAGTATACTAGTGATTTTAGCTATTAAATATTATTAATAAGGCAGAAGGTTTCTAACTTAAACTAACAAATCATATTATTATGAAGTTCATTTACAACACAATGCCTCGGCTAAACAAAGCCTGTGTTCGACGATCGCTAGCCTCAATCAAAAATTCCATCAAGCAACCACAAGTTTCGTTTAGCAAAAGTATAATTGAGGCTCTAAAATTTTATCTCTAAACTTGATAAAGACAAGCTGAATCATTACCAGCAAAAAATCACCTGAATGCCTATATTCTTTAATGTTTTATTAACCCAATTTTAATTGGTCTTTAAATATAAAATATTTGTTTAGAAGAATAGTATAACCTCTACTAATTAGAGATGAGTATATGATTCTGGCTAATTATCAATCTTATTTTGGCTGTCAAGAGCAAATCAGCCTTAACATCTTAGTTGCAGCCACTAAAATCAAAGTATTCTAATTGAGTCGAAGATCTAAGGCTCAACCTCTGCTTATAGTTTGTTAATTTTGAAATTATATACATTTTATAGATATATTGATTTCTGAATCAGGAGAAAAAATGACAGATAAAGATGAGTTTTTGCACACAAGTAATCGCTATTATGGCGAAATTAAACCGGAGAACTTGCTATTTAATGCTAACTTACAAGAATTTGCCAGTAAAGTCGATTACATCTGCTCTCTAGAAACTGGAGGGAAAATCAATCCTTTAGAGGCTTATGAACAAATTAAAACGCTTTGGGAAAAATTAGATTATTCCAAAAAGCAGCTCAACATAGGTAAAAACCTCTTTGACAGTGAAGACGGTAGCTCGGAGGAAGAAGCATAAACTAATTAAATAAGGCTAGATTTAGCAAAGATAGGAGCGTAAAAAAAGGCTTTATCGCTACTTTGATGAAATCGAATAATAGACTTCTTGTAAAAAATCAGAATAAGAATCAAAAAACTACAGATGCACACAGATATATATCTATGTGCATCTGTTTTTATCTGTGGTTCGGTATCTAACAAATCTGCTTATATTCAGAGGTTTATTGCAAAACCGATGCCTTATCAATTTCCTCCCAAGGCAAAACACCAATATCTAACCTACCCACATGGCCGTAGGCGGCAAGCTTTTTATAAAATCCGCCTTTAACGATCGCAGGTAAGTATCTCAGATTAAACTCGCGAATAATCCCCGCCAGCCGAAAATCAAAATTCTTTTCCAGAATTACGGCAATTTCTTCATCATCCATTTTACCTGTGCCAAAGGTTTCTACCTGAATGCTCACCAAATACTGATGAAAATTTGGATTCTATGCTTCCTATAGATTCCAATCCTACAAGCGCCTTTTTTGATTAAAGCTAGCTAATTGAAATCAGACGGCAAAATTTTAGAACATAAATATTTTATTTTTATTCAATAAAAAGCCACAACTTACGCTTAAATAATTTTCCTCTGCACTAGAATCAACAGATATTAAGCCTAAATTCAGTTATAAATTCTGAGGAGAATCAACATGGAAAAGCACAAAAAAAGCTACAACGGTCATCTAGAAATAAACAGTCTAATTGATGATGCTGTAAATAATGCGATCGCACGACGCAATCAAGGTTTGGTTTCAGAAGATGCTTTGGCAGCTGTATCTGATGAAGAAGCCAAAAATGTTGCAGGTGGTCTAGCATCTACAACTACAACCATTGGTTTGATTGCTAAACCTCCGATTATTGTAGGCATCATCGCCATCCCCACTGAAACCATTTAGCCATAAAGATTCTCTTCAATGAGGCTCAATTAATGGAAAACATTGCTGCTGAAAAAACTACACTTTGCCCCAGTGCTAGACCAGAACCTGAGAATAGTGTGGTTTTCGGTCTTATCAGTGGAACAGTAGCAGAACCCCGTGTAGCTTATCTTAAGCAGCCGCAAACACTCACGGATGAACTCATAGCCAAAGCTAGCCCAGTTACACCCGCGGAAATTTTTCGCACAGCCTCGCCTTGTGCCATAAAAGGTTGCCAACATTTTGATGGACAAGATTGTCGTCTAGCTACGCGCATTGTCGAAAAGTTACCTGCAATAGCAGAGGAATTACCCCCTTGTGCCATACGCAGAGATTGCCGATGGTGGCAACAAGAAGGTAAGGCAGCTTGTATGCGTTGTCCTCAAGTAATTACAGATAACTACAATGCCTCTGAACTAGCAATTGAAGTAGCAATGCCAACTGCTATTTAACTCATCGCAGGAGCAGATTATGTCCTTAGAAAATGTTAGATCTTTCTATGAAAGACTAGCATCTGATGAAGCTTTCCGTAACCAAATACAAAGTGTTGAAAGCAAGGATGCGGGTAGAGAAATTTTGCAAAACGCTGGTTTTGATTTTACTCCAGCAGAATTTGAAGAATATACAGAGCAATTGCTAGAAACTAATGCAGCCAATGATGATTTAAAAGATTTAAATCCACAAGAATTAGAAGCTGTATTTGGTGGAGCAATACCTGTAATTTTTCCCGGTGTTCTGCCAATCCTGATGTACGGAGTCGTAATTACCCAAATTCGTGGGTTGCTCTAATTCCTGATGGAGAATTTTGGTTTTTCTTAAGGAGAAAATTATGTCTTTAGAGAACGTCAGAGCATTTTACGAAAAGCTAGCATCTGATGAAGCTTT
This sequence comes from Nostoc sp. 106C, assembly GCF_002154725.1. Lineage (GTDB taxonomy): Bacteria > Cyanobacteriota > Cyanobacteriia > Cyanobacteriales > Nostocaceae > Aulosira. The sequence goes on from NZ_MTAW01000098.1 coordinate 42,937, forward strand.
TCGTAGCAAAATGCAAACTGTTGAAAGTAAGGATGAATGTAGCCAAGTTGTCAAAAGTGCTGGCTTTGATTTTACCCAAGAAGAGTTTGAAGAATATACAACTCAATTATTAGAATCAAATGCTGCTGAAGGTGATCTCAAAGATTTAGGCGAAAAAGAACTAGAAGCCGTTTTTGGCGGCATTCTTGGTAAGCCCATAGTTCAACCTTTATATGGAGTGATTGTGTGGCCTCCTATTAAATGGCCGCCTATTTACCCTCAGCCTTTGTATGGAGTTGTCACCACCACTGATATTTGAGGCAACTTAAAAAAGCTCAAGTTTATGGGGAGGGATAAACTCTCATCCCTCCCCTTCGAGAACAATTGATTAAGGGAGTTTATTCTCATGACCTATCGCAGAATTAGTTATGCGGTTTGGGAAATTACCCTGAAGTGCAATCTTGCTTGTCAGCATTGTGGTTCTCGCGCTGGCCATACAAGGGCAAAAGAACTTTCTACTGAAGAAGCCCTTGATTTGGTCAGACAGATGGCGGAAGTTGGGATTACAGAAGTAACAATCATTGGCGGTGAGGCTTTTCTGCGTCCTGATTGGCTAGAGATTGCCCAAGCAATTACCAAAGCGGGAATGCTTTGCGGTATGACTACCGGGGGCTATGGTATTACTCTAGACACAGCACACAAAATGAAGGAAGCTGGAATTCATGTGATTTCTGTGTCTGTTGATGGTTTAGAAACAACTCACGATCGCATCCGTGGTAGACAAGGTTCATGGCAATGGGCGTTTAAAACCATGAGCCATCTGAAGCAAGCGGGTATTCCCTTCGGTTGCAATACGCAAATCAATCGCCTATCTGCACCAGAATTCCCTCGTATCTATGAACATCTGCGCGATGCGGGAATCTTCGCTTGGCAAATTCAATTAACCGTACCGATGGGGAATGCAGCCGATAATAGCGAAATTCTGCTGCAACCTTATGAATTACTGGATGTATACCCGATGATTGCGCGTGTTGCTCAACGAGCCAAGCAAGAAGGGGTACAAGTACAACCGGGAAATAACATCGGCTACTACGGCCCTTATGAGCGCTTTTTACGAGGCGGCGATGCTTGGACGTTTTGGCAAGGGTGCAGTGCGGGATTGTCTGCTTTAGGAATTGAAGCCGATGGCGCGATTAAAGGTTGCCCTTCACTGCCAACTACAGCTTACACCGGTGGAAATATCCGCGATCGCTCTTTGCACAGCATCATTGAAGAAACCGAAGAACTGCGGTTTAATTTAGGCGCTGGTACTCCCAAAGGCACAGAACATTTGTGGGGTTTCTGCAAAACTTGTGAATTTGCCGAACTATGTCGAGGTGGTTGCAGTTGGACTGCACACGTCTTTTTTGACAAGCGAGGTAATAATCCCTATTGCCATCATCGTGCCCTCACTCAACAAAAACAAGGCATCCGCGAACGAGTGTTTCTCCAACGTAGTGCTGATGGTAATCCCTTTGATAATGGAGAATTCGCCTTAGTAGAAGAGCCTATTAATGCTCCTTGGCCGGAAAACGATCCGCTTCACTTTACTGCTGACCGCATTCAATGGCCAGACAGTTGGCAGGAAGAACCATCACTACCATCTTTAGTTGTTTTGAGTTAAATCAAGTTCGGCAACCTGAATCTTATGAATGATAGCTCGACTGATTATCTACCTACAACAGATGGCGATCGCTCTCCATTGGAATTAGACTCTCAAGAACCTCTTTTACCTCGTTTAGCTTGGAACAGCCAAATAGCATATATGCGAGTTGTCTTTAAAGCTAAAAAGGCTTTAGATCGAATCGAAAAAGAAGCAGGGATTTTGAGCATTAACAAATAATTTTTTGATAAATCTTCAACATTGGTTTATGTCTAGACTAAAAGTTTCCGATTTAAATTCTGCTGGTTCTGAGTTTTTTCAAGATTCTGAGACTTTTCTCTTAGACTTAAAAGATGATGAACTTTGTATGCAATATGGTGGAATTTTTATTACCACTAATATCAGCGTAATTAACGTTCCTATCTCCGAAGATATTTTTGCTCCGTCTATTTCTTTCATTCGGTGATTGAACATTGATGACTGGTTTAGCGGCTATTGTTGCCTCTAACCTTACCTCTGTAAAAACCTGCCTAACCATAATCTGAAGAATCACGATTACTGAACAATACTAAAACAATTATGTTCCAAAAAAATAATTGTTTTAGTTGCTTTAACAATAGTTAAATGTCAAACTTATAAATATAGCGATTGGATAACTGATGGAATAATTTTAAAACAAATTTCAACTCAACTCAAAAACCACACCAATGTCTACCATTAAAATTGAAAACATCGCTCCTAAAGGAAGCGAATTGTTCTCGATCGAGAAAGCTATTTGGATCGGTTGTCAGAAAGCGATATTCTCACCATTCAAGGAGGATATTTAACAATTAACTATACAACAGTATTGACAACAAAAACTATAGTAACCACACCATACACCATCATAGGAACAGGGCCAATAATTCAACCAACACCTCCAGTATTCATAGCATAAGAGGTTTTATTGTTTTGTTTTTGCTGTAGGTTATTTATAATAATAAACCCTCATGGCTAGTGAGAGTTTATTACTTAATAATTTTAAAAAAATATTTCACTAGCAATATTGGGTTTTAAAACAAACATTTAAACTTATAAAGCTTGTTCGGACATTTAAAGGTTATGAAATTCATTTTAAACTCCGATAATGTTTTGACTTATTTAATTGAGCAGTACGTATGTAATCAATCTGATGCAATTCCCTGCACGATAGAGCCAATAACTGCAAAGAACTTTAATTTATTGCTAACTATTGCAGATAATCGTAAGCTTCTTGTGAAGCAAGAACGACATAACCAAGAAGGGAAAACTGCTGGTGAGTTTTTGGCTGAGTGGAGAATTCAAAAGTTTTTACAGCAATTTCCAAGTCTGAATAACTATCAGCATTTTTTACCAGAGGTACTGCATTTTGATGAATACAATTCCATTATTATCTTCAGATACCTCGATAATTATCAAGATTTAATGGATTTTTACACAAAAGGAAACTCCTTCCCTACAGAAATTGCCACAGCAATTGGTACTATCTTAGGCACTATCCATCGCGATACTTTTAACAACCAAGAATATCAAGAATTTTTCTCTAAATCTTCAGATAATTTAATGGTTGACCAAGTATCGTATTTGGTGCGGAGATTGGAAAGGGTTGAACCAGAGATTTTTGGCTTGATACCTGATGATGGGTTAAAGTTCTTTGTTCTCTATCAGCGTTATGATAGTTTGGGAGAAGCGATCGCAGAACTAGGTAATGCTGTAATTCCTTCTTGTTTAACCCACAATGACCTAAAACTGAATAATATCCTCCTGCAAAAAGATTGGCAGTCCTCCAGCAATCATACAATCCGCTTAATTGATTGGGAACGTTCTGCTTGGGGAGATCCAGCATTTGATTTGGGAACACTTATTGGTAGCTACGTACAAATTTGGCTGGGTAGCTTAGTCATCAGTAATTCTTTGAGTATTGAAGAATCTCTGCGTTTAGCAATGACACCTTTAGAACTACTTCAGCCTTCAATTGGCGCATTAACTCAAGCTTATTTAAATAGCTTTCCAGAAATTGAAAAACATCGCCCTGACTTTTTACAGCGGGTAGTGCAATTTACAGGTTTTGCCTTAATTCAACAAATTCAGGCGATGATTCAATATCAAAAATACTTTGGCAATACAGGAATTGCGATGCTTCAGGTTGCTAAAACATTATTATGTCGTCCTGTACAATCAATGCCAACAATTTTTGGTACTGCTACGGTTATATAAATCATTTCATTGCAACTAAATAATTATGCAATTATTAAATTCTACTCAATCTCAGTTAACTTTAACTGGGCGATTACTGGATGTACTGCAAGATATTGTTCGCAAAATTGAAATTAAATCTGATTTTTCCATTCACCATCCAGACTATAAACCTTTAGAATTACCATCTCAAATCATTGAACGGTTTCAAAAAATGCCAACTCAGATGCAGCAGAAATATCTGAGTCTGCAACTGCGGAGTTTTCTTTATGGGATTTATTACAACGGTTCAATGCGCACTGCGCTAGCACTAAATAGTGAAGGAAATGCTTTGCCTCTCGATTTGGAAAATAATACTGTCTTGGGTATAGATATCAGTTTTTATGAGCAATTACATGAAAGTAATTGTGGAGAAGGTTATTTCGATCCTGGTTGGTCTGTAATTAGAGAAGAAATAGATGGTAGTTTAGCTGTAACTAAAGGTGGTTTGAGGTTACATATTCAGCGACATAAGCATCTTCAAGCTATTGAACAAGCCGCCGTAGTTGGCGATCTAGTAGCTATCCGAATGCCTAAAAACAGGGTGCAAAATGGTTTTTATATGGCAGTTGGCAATCTAGGTTTTCCTGGACTTGCCAAGGATAAAAATTCCCTAGCGACTGTACGAATCTATTTCAATTTAACGCCGGAAGGTGCTGTGTCAGTTATGCAAAGCTTGACACAGAGGTTAAATGAGTTAGCGATTTATTTTAGTTTTAAGGTTTTATATAATCCCAAAGATTACGGACGATATGATTCTGGAGTTTTATACTTTGATAAAAGCGATTATCAAGTATTTCGGGGAGTTTTAGAAATTGTTTATCGGGAAAATAAGTTACATTTTCAGCCGGAAGTTCCCTTATTTACAATGCAGCTTAAACCTGGATTGGGTTTAGCAGAAGAACCAGATCAAAAGTTTGCCGAACACGAAAGCTTTGGCATGAATCGCTGCCAAATTGTAGCCAATGGGTTACTGGCAGCTTGGTATCAAAGTGATAATTCTCCAGAAGGGCGGATGCAAGCTATCCATAAGGAATTTTCGCTCATGGGAATTGATTTGCAGCGTACTTACTTAAATGCTAATTCTGAAGACATTTACCAGTTTTTGAACTGATGCTAATAACTGATCTTTCTCCACAGGTTTTAGTCACAACAAATAAAAATGCTTCTGCAAATCCTAAATTCCCAGAAACAGATTTGCCTTTCTATCGAAAACTGGGACGAACTGACCTCACAGTTAGCTGTTTAGGTTTAGGAGGCGGCGGTCATATTTCTAGTGAAGATACCCATTACGCCTTTGACCAAGGAATCAACTACTTTTTTTATTCCAGCGACCTGCATCACCATATCTATAGTTCAATGGCTGGGGCACTGCGCCAACTGTGTGGACGTAGTTCTGCAAAGCGAGAGCAAGTTATACTCGCAACAGTAACTTATATCAAAAGTCCAGAAATGGCGATCGCTGCTCTGTTCGATCAATTTGTCGATTTACAAATTGACTATATTGATGTGTTTTTCTGGGGCTGGATTGGCGTTAAAGATGGGTCGGCTTTACAAGATTGCTTGCAACTTTCTCCTGATTTAAGAGGGCCTAACTCTGTATATCAGCGCAGCATTGAAAAAATGCTTGGCATCTCAGAACGCCTGAAAAAAATGGGAGCAGTTCGCTATATTGGTGCTTCTTTTCACGATCTCAATCTTGCTCAACAGTGGTCTAATAGCCCTCTGTTGGATGTAGTCATGGTCAGGCACAATGTTGCTCATCGGTCTGCACAATCGCAGGTATTTGATCGGCTAGATCCCCAAGACCCTCATCGTCCTGGTATCGTCACATTTAAATCTACAGGCTCTCATACAGGAGTTCTTTGGGATGCGCCACAAAGCTTACCAGCAGGTTGTTGGCAACCATCAGTACCCGATTTATATCGCTACTCTTTAAGTCAGAATTGTGTCGATGTTTGTTTAGCCGGATGGCGATATCGGGAAGAAATTGATGCTGCGATCGCCGGAATCCAAAAAGGCAAGCTTTCCCCAGCAGAAATTGACTATCTCAATCTATACGGAGATTTACATCGTAATAGGCTTTCGCTGGCGGATATTCCACCAGAACGCTTAATTTATCGTTCCTAGATATCAAAAATAAACTACAGCTTATGCTAGATTCCATACCACAATTAACATTCCCAGAAATTACACCCGCTTCAGATGAGGAAATCCTGGCTTACTTACGTCATTCTTTTACAATTGCGACAATAGCAGCAGCTGCGGAACAAAATATATACATACTTAGAGTGTGCGATCGCTTGGGAATTACTGTTACTGATGAAGAATTGCAAGCAGCAGGCGACTCTTTTCGCCACAAGCACAAACTGCTAGGAGTTTCAGAAACCATAGCATGGCTGACACAGCAACGAATTAGCGCAGAAGATTGGACTCAAGGAATTCGCTTATCTCTACTCGCTCAAAAATTAAAAGAACATCTCTTTGGTGAGAACGTTGATGCTCACTACATTAACAACCGCGATAGTTATAAGCGTGTAGCTTTGTCGCAAATTTTAGTCAAGGATTTAACAGCAGCAACTACTATTGTTCAACTTCTACAAGAAAATCGGGTATCATTCCCTGCTTTAGCATTGGAATATTCACGAGGGAAACAATCAAAAGAAAATGGCGGTTTCCTTGGAATCCGCTTTCTGGCTGAATTATTGCCAGAAATAACAAGAGCGATCGCTTTTGCACAGGAAGGTGAAGTAGTTGGGCCAATTCAAACTCAAATGGGTTATCATATCCTCCGAATTGAGAAGTGGATACCCGCAAATTTAAGTGAAATTCGAGAAGAAATTTTAGAGTCTTTATTTCAAGCTTGGTTAAAACCAAACAACTTTAATAGAAACTTATAATTTTAATTGATGGCATAGCAAAATAATTTTTTTGAAAATCATCAAGCCTACCTATAACTTTTGTTTAGGTGGGTTTATTCATATATCTCTAGTTATCAAGTAATTATTTTTACCTTGAGATCATGAAAATAAAAGTAACTTTTATGTTCATAAAATAGAAGTTTATCTGTAGATATATGAATTTATTTATGGCAATTTATTAATAGAAAGCTAGAAATTCAATTGATGAGTTTCAGCGATCTATATCTCTAACCAAAAATTGTTCAAAATTCTCAGGAGATTGAAATGGCTGCTATTGCAATTCATGATTTACGTCCTGCTGGTGCAGATTTATTTGCTGGTTATGAAAACTTCATGAGTGATTTAGTTGACTCCGAACTAAATGCAGTTAATGGTGGTATTTCACCTTTAGTTATCTGGGGTGTAGCAATCACATCAGAATATGTAATTAGTGCTTTTGGCGTAGGCGTTGGTGCTGGTATTTATACAGCACTTAAGTAATTTAAAAATAAACTGAGGAGTAAACAATGGCTACAATTCGCATTGAACAATTAAGCGCTGGTTTTGAACTGATTGCTGACGAAGAAACATTTTTGGATGAACTCACTGATAGCGATCTAGATCTGAACAAAGGTGGAATCACCCCAGTAATTACAAGCCTGATCGTGTTCTCCGCAGGCTATGGTGTAGGCAGAGCAATCAGTGAAATTTTCAAATAACCGTTGATATAACTAAAGGTTAAATTACCAATAGCAAGAGCAAAAGTTATGTTTTAACATGACTTTCTGCTCTTATTTTATTTATGTATTTTTTTAGCTAATAATACCAATTTAATATGAAGATGCATATAATTTAGCCTGCCTGCGCAGGCTTTGTTTATTTAGCACTGGGCTTCCAGCCTGAGAGTGTTAATGTGCAGCTTCACAGAGAATTTGTATAAGTCTATTCCACAAATTTTTAGTGTATTTAATTGAAAAGCTTAGGACAGAAAGCAGATTTATTCATTTAGTCTGTATATCTAAGCTTTGTTTGTTTAATCTCTGGCTATAAGTCCGATAGTATAAGCTACTTAATTTGATGTCGTCTTAGCTAGATACTTGGAAAATAATAGTAACTTTTATGTTCATTAAATGGAGCATTATCTCTAGATATATCAATTTGTTTATGGCAATTTATTAATAGAAGTTAATAAAAGACTAAAAATTCAATTGACGAATTTTAGCAAACTTCTACCTATCCAAAATCCTTCAAAATTATTAGGAGTTTGAAAATGGCTGCTATTACAGTTCATGACTTACGTCCTGCTGGTGCAGATTTATTTGCTGGTTCTGAAAATTTCATGAGTGATTTAGCTGATTCTGAACTAAACACAGTTAACGGTGGTTTAACACCTGTAGTAATTTGGGGTGTAGCAATCGCATCAGAATATGTAATCGGTGCTTTTGCTGTTGGTGTTGGTGCTGGTATTTATACAGCAGTTAAAAAATAATCTAGAAATAAAGTGAAGAGTAAACAATGGCTACAATTCGTATTGAACAGTTAAGCGCAGGTTTTGAACTGATTGCTGACGAAGAAACATTCTTAGATGAACTCACTGATAGCGATCTAGACTTGAATAAAGGTGGAATCACCCCAGTAATTACAAGCCTGATCGTGTTCTCCGCAGGCTATGGTGTAGGCAGAGCAATCACCGCAATTTTCAAATAACCATTGATTATTATATCAATGGTTATTTCTCAAGTTGTTAAATTGTGAAATCATTAAAAGTAGGAGTCACAAAGATATAAGTCTAGGATTAATTTTGACTCCTGCTTTCTCAGCAAAGATGAGGCTGTAAACAAAGATTTTGTCAACACTCAAAAGAGGTAAAATTTATGTTCAGCAATCGTTCTAACCCTCTGGATATTACAATTCCCATATTTGTCATTATGGGAATTTCACAAATAATTCTTGGTAATTATGTACTCGCTGGTATTTTCCTAATAATAGCTTTAGGACAATTTGTTGTACCTAGAGTTGGAGTTAACAATTTAAATCAATTGCATAGACCTGAAGTTCTCTTTGTCTGGGCGATGATTACAACATTTACCTGTTTAGTTATCTACCAAATTTATAAAGACGCGTTTTCCTAGATTACGCCTTAGTAGCATCAACCTAGGCAATTTTCTTTAACTTTAATATAAAAAATTATCCCACCTGTTGTATCAGTGGGATAAAGCTTATTATTCAGTTATTAGCTTTAACTAAATCTAGTGGAACTGATAATAAATAATTTATAGATTCAGTCTTTTTCTTTAACCATTCAGAGAATAATTCGGTGAATATTTTAGTACGTATATTATCATCCAACTGTGGCTGAATTATTTCTTCTACAAGAATGAGATGTATACCAGAAGATGTTACAATTGGCTTAATTAGCTGTGGTGGTTGAGCAGCAAATACTGTAGCGGAAATTTCCGATTTCATATCTTTGCGTTGTACTCTACCTTTGTATCCTAATTTTCGCCTTAGTTCTGTGTCTTTAATATATTTGTGAGCAACATCATAAAAACTAACTTCACCCTCTTGAATGGCATAAAAGAGTTCTATTGCTAAATCTTCATCATCTAAGATAACTTCATACATCACAACACTAAAGTAATCTAGTTGATGTTCAAAAAAGTATGGTTCGATTTTATCTGCAAACAGATAAAGAGCTAATTTGTTAGAGATAATAGTTTGGTAAATAATCTCTTCAAAATCATCTAGTGAAAGACTATGCTTTTCAAGCCATGCCCAGGTATCATCAGCACTATTGAGTTTATTAGCTAACCTTATTTGGTCTGCTGTTTTTTGCAGTTCTTCAACCTCTACATTGATTCCAGCTTCTTCAGCAGCAGATATAATTACCTTACGGTTAAGAATTTGTTCAACTATCTCAGGAATTTTGCAAGTTAGCTTGATTTGATGAACAATATCTTCATTATTAATAGTAATAGGATGTGACATATTCCTCCTAAATTAAGTTAAGTTTATTGCTTGATTATTTTGACTAGCAAATATTTAAATTTTCATATTTGCAGATAAAAAAACTTAAAAAAGAATATTTACAAATGCATAATTAAAGTAAAATTTTTACAATTTTACTCCACCTTGTTGCAACTTTTTAAACGGATCTATAAGAAAATCGATAATACGGCGCTGGCGTACAATCACTTCAGCTGTAGCAGTATCTCCTGGATGTAAGGCAATACATTTATTAGCTGAAGGAATACAATCTTGTTTTAAAGCAATTTCTAAGTTATAAGCTGCCACTTTTCCATTAGGTGTATCTATCTCTGTTGTAGTAGGAGAAATCTTAATTAACTCCCCTGAGACGATACCATAGTCCTGAAATGGATAAGCATCAAACTTTAACTTTACTGGTAATCCTTTTTGTAAAAAACCACTTTCGGTAGTTGCCATTTGTGCCCGAACTATTAGAGGCGAATTTCTCGGTGCAATTTCCGCTACCATTGTGCCAGATTGCACTACAGAGCCGGCTTTTTGAATTGGTAACTGAAATAGCGTACCATTGACAGTAGCTCTTATCTCTCGTTGTCCTAATTGAAATTTTAATGCTTCAATCTGACTATTAGTTTGAGCAATTTCTGCTTTTAAAGAAGTAATTTCTGTATCTAATGTTTTCTGTTGATCGGCAATTTTTAGTAAGGCTAGCTGACCAGAACGAGTTAAGGACTGATAACCTCTTTCTTGTTCTTTAAGTCGTAAATATGCTTGTTCAATATCTGCACTAGCTTGGCGAAGATTTCGCTCGTAACTACTTTGTTGTTCTTCTAGACGTAACTTGGACTGTTCAATATCTGATTTGCTTTGTTCATATAATTTTTGTTTATCTTTGCCTATATCTTGCTTTTCTACTAGATTAATTTCTGGAACAATTCCTTCTTGTTTTAGCTTTCTATAACGTTCTACTTCTCGTTGTGTACTTGCTAAACTACTCTCCATCAATTTATTAACAGTTCGGCTGTTTTCAAGAGTTTGCCGTGCCTGATTTAATTGGGATAATTTTTCTTCTTTCTGTAATTCATAGGAATTTCTTAAAGTATTAATATTCTGTCGTGCTTGGTCAACTTGAGCCTGTTTTTCTAACTGTTGAGATTGATTTTGTTGTTGTTGAGTTGTCAAAGATACAAGTAACTGATTTTGAGATGAATTTAACTGTGACAACCGATTTAATTGTCCTTCTAACTTATCCTGAGCTTGACGCAACTCAGCCTTTACTAATTCCGATTCCAGCAGTAATAAAATCTGTCCAGATTTAACTGATTCGCCTTCTTTAACGCGAATTTCAGCAACAGTTCCTGCTACAGGAGCATCGAGTTTAATTGTTTTATCTTTAGGTTCAATTCTTCCTCTAGATGTACCAGTTTCATCTACTTTAGATAATATTGCCCAAGGTAAAATTATAGATACAATAATCATCAAAAAATACAGCAATCCTCTTGTCCAAACCTGTGGCAGACTTTCAAGCGATTCTTTAGTTATTTCAGACCAATCATCTTTCGTTGTTACTGGTAATGGGGGTGGTAAATTTTCTGGAGAAGATGCATTTTGTATTAATTGCGTTTTAACCCGTCCATTTAATAAATCTGTCATGATTATTCTCTGATAACGATTTTGAACTGTGGATTTGATATTTACTTTAAAAATAAGTAATAATTATCGTAACTTCCTATTTACTATTACCTATTCTTTATTTCCTCAGTCCATTGTTCACGCTACTCCTAGCAACTGCTGTTGATTGAGGTAAAAATAATGCCCTCGCTTCAACATCAATTCATCATGGGTTCCGCTTTCAATTAACACACCTCTGTCTAAGACTAAAATCATATCTGCATTCTGTACTGTAGAAAGTCGATGGGCTATTACTAAAGTAGTTCTCCCCTTAAGAATTGTGTTCAGATTTTGCTGAATAATTCTTTCAGACTCGGTATCTAAATGGGAGGTCGCCTCATCTAAAATTAGCAATCGCGGATTACCTAATAATGCTCTAGCAATAGCTATCCGCTGCCTTTGTCCGCCAGATAATAACCCTCCACCTTCACCTATTTGGGTTTCATATCCCATCGGTAATTTCTTAATAAAATCATCAGCACCCGCTAATTGTGCAGCCTCGATAACTTCTGTTAAAGGTGCCCCAGGATACCCTAAGCTAATATTTTCTCTAATAGTTCCGCCAAACAAAAAAGTATCTTGATCGACTACTCCAACCTCTTGGCGTAAGGAGCGCAAGGAAATACTAGTAATATCCTGTCCATCAATCAGTACTTTGCCATCAGTTGGAGGATATAGGCCTAAAACTAACTTAGAAATAGTCGTTTTTCCAGAGCCGCTACGTCCTACCAGTGCCACCATTTGGCCTGCTTTCACTTCAAAACTGAGGTTTTCTATAATATTGATATCACTGTCTGGATGATAGCGAAATGTGACATTCTCAAAGCGAATATTTCCTAGAATGGATGGTAAATTTTGTCGTGCTTGGTATTGTAAATCTTCCTCTGGTTCTGTATCTAGTACATCATTAATACGTTCCACAGCAATTACTACTTCTTGTAATTGATTCCACAAAACTATTAAGCGTTGAAAAGGAGTAATAATGTTATTTAATAGCATATTAAATGCTACTAGTTGCCCAATAGTTAATTGGTTGTGAATTACCAAGTATGCGCCAAACCAAAGCAAGGCAGTAGTTATAACTGCTTGTATTCCGTTACTAAAAATTTGCAGCCGATTGCTAATTACTTGTCCAGAAAAGTTAGTTTTAATCTCCTTATTTAATAACTCTTCCCAATGCCAACGTACTGTATGTTCAACCGCTGTAGCTTTTACAGTTCGCACACCAGTCAGAGCTTCTATTAGATAACTACTCTCATTGGCGATCGCATTAAATATTTCTCGGGAAATTTTTTGTAAAAAGGGCGTGGCGATCAATGCCAATAAGGCAAAAGGTGGTACGATTACTAGTGCTAGCAACGCCATTTTCCAGCTATACCAGAACATTAATCCTACATAGATAAAGACGGTAAGCAAATCTAGTAGGATAGATAATGCCTCGCCAGATAAAAAGCGTTGAATTTTGCGATTTTCCTGGACACGAGAAATAATATCTCCAACATAACGAGACTCAAAAAAACTCAAGGGTAATCGTAGGGTATGGCGAATAAACCCAACAATGAGTGCTAAGTCTATACGATTTGCTGTGTGGTCTAGCAGATATTGCCGCAACCCCATCATTGCTACGCGGAAGAGGTTAAACATTAGTAACCCTATCCCCACCGCTGTTAAAGTGAGTTCCGATCGCTGTACGACTACGCGGTCTAAAATTAACTGGGTAAATAGGGGGGTAATCAGTCCAAATATCTGAATAAATACCGAAGCAATAAATACTTCTAGCATCACCAAGCTATGAGGCTTAAGCAACTCAAAAAATTGCCAAAAGGGAGTAGAACTTTCTTTGGCATCCTTGAGCATGGCTGTCGGTTGTAGCAGCAGTGTATAACCAGTCCAGTCAGCTTGAAATTCTGCGTGACTCAAGGTGCGTTGACCAATAGCTGGGTCTGCAACAATGACGTGTTTAGGGGTAATTTCGTACACCACAATGTAATGCTTGCCTTCCCAGTGGGCAATAGCAGGCAATTTTTGCTTTGCTAATTGGTTAAGACTGGCCTTTACAGGTCGTGTAGCAAAGCCAAGACTTTCTGCCGCCGTCAATAATCCCCGTAAAGATGCTCCATTGCGGTCTACATTGGCGATATCCCGCAAACGATTGACACTAAAGTGTTTGCCCCAATAGCGAGACACCATGACCAAACAAGCTGCACCACAGTCTGATGCACTTTGCTGGGCAAAAAATGGATAGCGCCGAGTTACCTTTTGCCATAAATGCCCAACTCGCTGGCTAGGGTTAGGAAAATAAGCTTTACTAATTTTGTTCTGCTGCGCTTGGGGGACAGACGTTGACAAAGTATCTATTTTATTGCTTGGATTAGATGCGTAGGCGTAGCCCGTCGTAGACATCGCTGCTTCTGGAGAATTATCCGAGCCTATCTGTAGCAAATTACGGGATAGTGCTTTTTGCCATAAATGCTCTTTAACTTGGGGATGATCAGCCATTAATGGCTGCAACACTTCACCTGGAACAAAGCATAAGTGTAAATTGATCGAAGCCCTAGCAGCATAAGGCATTAACTCAGCCTTCGGGAACAATGTAAATTCACCAAATGAAGTTCCGTACTCCAAAGTGGTAATTAACTTATCTGCATTGTCAAGCAACCTTACCTTACCAGCAATCACAATGTAGATACCTGGTTCAACATCAGTTCCTTGCCAAAACTTACCAACCTTAGGATTAAGGACTTTAACTTGTTGCAGACAGCGTTGAAATTCTGCCTCGGAAAGTGAATACCCCAAAATATTGCTGAACTGTTCCAGAGACACTAACGGATCTGATAGATTTTGCACCATGAATCCCTGAGTCTGTTCCTAATTTTGTAAAGTTAATAGGCAAAAATTCAGTATAATCTGGCGTATTGGCTGATTTGAGGTCAGCAATTAAAATTTTGGCACCCTTCGCTTTTTCTGCTGTCTTGTCTTCAGTAGTGACAGGTTTTGGTCGAATCGATAACCCCATTTGCTTCAACAGTCGATTAATGTGGTGACCACTGACTTTGATTCCCAACTCTTTCGCTAACTGTTGACTCAACCAGTTACCTGTCCAACGTTGAAAACCATAGCCGTAATCACGGGGACTGTTACTTACAAGTTCTTTTAAACGCTCTAAATATTCCTCATTTATTGCTTTAGGACGACCAATTGCACAATCTTGCCATTGATGCGCCATACCAGTACGCGCTATGTGCATCCAATGTCTAGCTGTTGCTGGACAGCACCCCAATATCTGACAAATTGTGGCTTGAGATTTCCCTTCATCTGTCAGTAACATAATTTCAATACGCTGACGATAAGACTCAGGTAGATTTTCTTGTAAGCTCTTTTGCAGCATTTTGCGCTGAAAAGATGTTAAACACTTACCATCAAAGCTACCTGAATATTTAGTGTCAGTTTTCGTTTGGTAGTGCGACATATTTAATTAGCTATCTTCTAAGTTTTTAGGTGCGTTAGCCAAGTGTTGCTTTTATAAATTATAAAAACAAAATTAACACCACATCAATTATTAGTAAAGATAAATTATTCATGACAAAAAAGATGAAAAATTATTAACGAAAATAGTTGATTCCATTTTAATTTGAGAGCCATCTACAACTTTCAAGCAGTAACTTGAAAGTATGTCGAAGTCACTTTGTCATAGCCAATCTAGAAGCTATTGAGGCACGAATTATGCCAATATATAAATAATTAAAACCGTAATAAAGTAAAGATAAGGTTAAAAGATAGTATTTTTGTGTTTAAGCTTTACTAGTTTAGTATTATTTATCGGTGTGATGAACCAATTCTTGGTTGAATAGTTCCTTCACTGGCTGACTCAGCCGATGAACTCAAAACTCATCTTAATGGGTGAAAAACACCTATCCGCTCGCTGAATCCTTGTGAAGTTGTTCAAGAAGTTTATGGTTAGCTTTTAGGGCATTGGGCAGTACGCTCTCTCATGTTCCACGCTTGAGTACAAGCCGGGATCTCGCCTGTGCGTTTAGGTTCTACTGGTACTCTCAAGGTTATTCGTTGCAATACGTGAGTTTCAAAATGCTTCAACCGAATAACTCCCTTTTTTTGATCATGGTTGATCATGGAGATTTTGGACGAAAAAATTCCGCCTCGGCAGCACAGAAGTAATACTCGCTTAGTGAAAAAAACTCGTTTCAAATTTCCGTCTAAGAAACCTATTCATCATGGCACTGGTACTCATCGTCAGCAACTTAATTTTTCCACAATCAATACTGCTTAATTCTTAACCGAAAAGTATTGAGATCTCATCTATAAAAAATGCAATAAATTAGAGCAGAGATACTCTAAAATTTGATGTTGCATAAATTTTAATTGCGAGCGCTTCTAAATCTCAGGTAACTTTAATTTCTTCTAGACTTTATCTAATCTTTTTTGAAGCCAGTATCTAAAAAAATAGTTATATCTTGAGGAAATTACGCAATTAAGGTGTAAGTAAGAATAGCTAAAAAAGCTAGATTAATTTCTAAAAACGCACTAAAGGAAGTTGTAAAATGTTTGGAATTCCCTGGCATCGCTTACCTACACCATTAGCATTATTAAAACTAGTTGGGTTTCGCAAAGAACTCAGACAAAAAAATCTCCACGATACGTCTCAACTCCCGGATAGAGACAAGCTTCCCCACCCCCAACCTAGCCCTGATGGTCGTCATCTGGTAGCTCGTACCGCAGATGGTAGTTTTAACGACCCTCTGCATCCAGAAATGGGTATGGTTGGCACTCGCTTAGGTCGAAATGTACCTCTGACAAAGGTCAAAGTAGATCACAAAAATCTACTGAACCCCAATCCTCGTGTCATTAGCCAGAGATTGATGACGCGAGATGAATTTATTCCGGCGACATCTTTAAATATCTTAGCTGCTGCTTGGATTCAGTTTCAAAACCATGACTGGTTTGCTCACGGTGACAATCGACCAGATAAAAAAATTGTCATTCCTTTAGCAGAAGATGATACCTGGCCTCAAGAACATCGACCTTTGGCTATTAAAGAAAGCTTAGTAGATGAGAGCCGTCCTCAAGCAGAGAAATCAGAGCCGCCAACATTTATTAATAAAGTGACTCATTGGTGGGATGGCTCGCAAATCTATGGTAGTCATCTGGAGCAAGTCGATCAACTGCGCTCTCATATCGATGGCAAGCTAACTATTGGCGATGATGGACTGCTACCTGTTGACCCTGCAATTGGTATCGATCGCACAGGCTTTAATGACAACTGGTGGATAGGGTTGAGTTTATTGCATACCCTGTTTGTCAGAGAACATAACACTATCTGCGATCGCCTAAAGCAGCAATACCCAGAATGGCAAGATGATGACCTCTTCGATCATGCCCGACTGATTAACGCTGCACTGATGGCAAAAATTCATACCGTCGAATGGACTCCTGGTATCCTTGCCCATCCTGCATTACAACTTGCTATGAGTGCTAACTGGTGGGGGCTACTGGGTCAACACGTAAAAAGGATTTGGGGACGTGTCAGCGAAGATGAGACACTGAGTGGGATTATTGGTTCACCAACCGATCACCATACAGCTCCTTACTACATGACAGAGGAATTCGTCACCGTGTATCGCTTACATCCCCTGATTCCCGATGAATTTGAATTTTATTCCCACAAAAATGGTCAATTGCGGCGAAGAGGCGATTTCTTTGAAGTAGGTGGTAAACGCGCTAGGGGAGTAGTAGAAGAAATCGGATTGGCAGATCTATTTTATTCTTTAGGAATTGCCCACCCAGGCGCAATTACCTTACACAATTACCCCAAAGCCTTACAAAAACTAATACGGGACAATGGCGAAACTTTCGATCTAGCAGCTGTGGATATTCTGCGCGATCGCGAACGGGGAGTTCCGCGCTACAACGATTTTCGCGAAATTATTGGTCGAGGTCGAGTCAAATCCTTTGAAGAGATTACAAGTAATCAAGTTTGGGCACAAGAACTGCGCGAAGTTTACAACAATGATATCAACAGCGTAGATTTAGTTGTTGGTATGTTTGCAGAAGACTTACCAGAAGGCTTTGGCTTTAGCGATACCGCCTTTCGCGTGTTTATCTTGATGGCTTCTCGACGCTTAAAAAGCGATCGCTTCTTTACCAAGGACTATCGGGCTGAAATCTATACTCTGTTCGGTCTAGACTGGATTGACAATAATGGGATGTTAACTGTCCTGCAACGTCATTTTCCTACCTTGGCTCCTGCCTTATTCGGCGTCAATAATGCTTTCGCCCCTTGGCGTCGTGTGGGTGTAGCTGGTTATTAGTTATTGAGAATGGGGCATTGGTCAATAGTCCTTTGTCCTTTGTCATTGATTATTTCCCTTCCCTTACTTTCGTGCTCCCCTATCTTTAATATGCCTACTTTGAAAACCTTACAACCTGGAGATGAAATGTTGCTAGAGAGTTTTCTTTTGCAACATATTGATACTTCAATGTTTCTGCGTTCCAATTGGCGAGAGGCGGGATTAGGTGACCAAGGAGCACGCTTTCAAGGAACATACGTAGCGGCGATCGCAAATGCAGATATAGTCGCAGTCGCCGCTCATTATTGGAATGGGATGGTTGTTGTGCAAGCACCAGTGTATCTCAAGGAAGTAGTGCAAGCAGTTGTAGCAGAGTCTAATCGCGCTATTTCTGGAATTGCTGGCCCAGCTGCACAAGTCGAAGCCGCAAAGAAAGTCTTGGGATTAGCTAATCGACCAACTCATCTAGATGAGCGTGAAATATTATTTTCCTTGAAGTTGCGAGATTTGCAGATACCCCCAGCTTTAGCATCGGGAAAACTAAAGTGCCGATTGCCACATCAAGAAGAATTTGATTTACTCAGTGAATGGTGGTATGCCTTTAATATCGAAGCGCTGAAAAAATCAGAAAGTACTGATTTACAGGCATCCTGCCGCCGTGAAATAGAAGCGCGTCAAGCTAAAGCTATGCATTGGGTATTGGTAGCTGGAGATACACCAGTTGCTTATAGTGGCTTCAACGCTCGCCTACCTGATATTGTACAGATTGGTGGAGTATGGACACCGCCAGCCTTGCGGGGTAATGGCTATGCTAAAAGCGTGGTGGCTGGCTCATTATTAGACGCGCGATCGCAAGGAGTAGAACGCGCTATCTTATTTACAAATCGAGACAACTTGGCAGCACAAGCAGCTTATCGCGGTATTGGTTTTCGAGCTACTGGTGAGGAATTTGGTTTGGTGTTGTTTGAAACTAGTTAAATCAATTGCAAATCCCTATAAATATTTTCAAGGGCAAAAGTTCTTGCGCTTCCTGTGCTGAATTTGCTGGAATTGAATTTGTAACACTTGTAGTATCAAAAAGTGAATTGATCATAACATTTGGATTATGAGTTGTGATCGCTTCAAAAAATCATTTGCTGTTGACCCTTCCTTAAGCGCTAAGCTTTTTGACTTGTTGGAAATCACATTTCCTGGAATCAGCAGTGCAGCAGAATGTGGCAGAAAACTAGGTGCATCTTGGGAAGCTGCTTCGACTCCTTTTATTCGCTTTGATGATGATCAAGCAACTACCCATGTGGGAGTAGTAGAAATTCCCATGCAAATTATGGGACAAAGAGTGACTGTTGGTGGAATCCATGCAGTAGCTACCCGCCAGGGATTTCGCAGAAGAGGTTATTATCGTGAAGTTATGAATGAAGTACTGGAATATTGCGATCAAATTTATGAAACCCTGGTACTGACAACATCGCAACCAGAATTTTACCTACCTTTTGGTTTTCGCGTAGTTGAAGAACACATCTTCAAAGTCAAGTGTAGTTCTACAGGTAGCATTGATGGCTGGAGAACACTAGATTTTGCAGATGTCGAGGATTTGACTTTACTGCACAGACTTTTAGAAACACGCGTCCCTGTCTCTAATATAGTTGGAGTAGTCGAGGAAAAAGCCGTATTCTTGGTTAATGAAGGAAGTCGTCCTTTGTATTATGCAAAAGATTTAGATGCGATCGCCTGTATGGAGATAGAAGATACTCGACTTCATCTATTTGATTTAGTTACAACACAAATATATCCTTTGCAGAAAATCCTTGATAGGATACCTCAACCCATTGAAGAGGTGTTGATTTACTTTAGTCCAGAACTTCTCAATGTTAAGAATGTGCAAGCCTTTCCCTACGTAATTGATGAAGCTGTGTTGATGGTGCGTGGTAAATTTGCCGCAGAGGAGCAAAAATTTATGCTACCTCGTTCTGCGCGTTGTTGATAAAATTGATTATGCGCTTCCTTTCTTGGATAACAAATGAACCTAAGCGCTTAGTTAATCAACGATGACGAGATTTCCAGATTCCTACAGCGACAACAATTCCTAAGATTGTACCAATCGCCAAACCTATCGGAGCTAACAATGGAAAAGTTAAATCGGCTTGAGTTCCCTTGGGATAATCGCCAAATACAATCACACTTATAAACCCAATGCTTGCGCCAACAATAGAGCCAAGCAGTACCCACAATATGACATCTTGTGATCTAACCTTGGCTGCGATCGCTAGCCCAAGCGAGGTGATAATGAATCCAGACATAGCTCTAATTGTGGCCTCATAACCCACAACGGAAAGAACCCAGGAATACTTGACATCGCCTCAAGTGAGCAATTACAAAATCTCTATTCTTCAAATGCTAATTTACTAGATCTCTACAGTAGAGTTTCAAGTACAAATAACACAAAAATCCCCTGACTAACTCCAGTACAGGGGATTTTAACGTTGAAAGTTGACGGTTGACAAAGGCCTAATAATTAACCTAGTGCCAAAAAAGCGGGCTAACCGCTATTTACATGGTTAACCCGTGCAGCTTTGGGAACGCGCAGAGAAATTACTATTGCAATACCAACTTAACATTGGCATTTTGCAGACCGCGCTGTTTTACTTCAGCCAAGGTCTTGTTAACTGCATATTTTTGGTTGATGGAGTTGATCAACTCAGTTTGATTGTGCTTTTTAGCAACGCCCCACAGGTCAGCGATGAGGTCAAAAGAACCATCACTGTTGCGAGACCAACCGAGGTCATATTCGCCTTCTAACACGGCAACGATGTCAGAACGTACACGCTGACCGTTATAACCACGGACATCAGCTTCAGTCTTTACGCTGATACCTAGGTCGCGCAAGGATGCTTTGAGGATTTCTGCATCGGTGATCTTGGTGCGCAGGGTGCTAAAGTGAGACATTTGGGTTTCCTCCAAAGAGAAGATTGAGAAAAACGACAACGGTTTGTTTTTGGGGAAGCCGCGCTTAAATTAAAAGCGGCTTTTTTCTATAACTGCTAGCATTGACTGCTAGCCTTTCCCCCTGGGTTAGCAGGAGAAAGCTTTTAAAACTCCATTCGCTGATACTCAGCAACGGAGGATGCTGCGGGTCGTGCACGCTGTCTGGCCCAGTCTCTTAAAGCTGTGACCTGTTCTTGCATAGTTCGAGACAGCGGCAGGGTTGCCTTCAGTGCAGCAATAATATCTAATTGGGTGAACTCACGCTCTTGGGCAAAAGCTTCGTACATTGCCGCAACAATCGCTTGTTCAATTTCTGCCCCAGAAAAACCATCCGACATCTTAGCTAATTGTCCTAGATCGAACCGCGAGATGTCTTCACGACGCTTCGTCAGGTGGATGTTATAAATATCCTGACGTTCTTCGGGTGTGGGCAGATCCACAAAGAAAATTTCATCAAAGCGACCTTTCCTCAGGAACTCCCCGGGCAAGCGTTCCACTCTGTTAGCGGTTGCCATCACGAACACGGGAGATTTCTTTTCTTGCATCCAGGTCAGGAAAGAACCGAATATCCGACTGGAAGTACCGCCATCTGAATCACCAGAGCCAGCACTACCAGCGAAAGATTTATCCAACTCGTCAATAAACAGAATCGTTGGAGAAATTGATTCTGCTGTTTTCAGGGCATTACGCAGATTGGCTTCACTTCGACCCACCATTGAGCCGTCGTAAACTCTACCCATATCCAAGCGTAAAATTGGTAACCCCCAGAGTCGGGAAGTAGTTTTAGCAATTAGCGACTTACCACAACCTGGAACTCCTAGAATTAGCATTCCTTTTGGTTGAGGTAGACCATACTCTCTAGCTTTCTCAGTAAAAGCATTAGAGCGTTGCTTGAGCCATTTTTTCAGTTCTTCTAAGCCACCTACAGCATCAATGGTTTCATCTTCTTCAATGTACTCTAATATACCATTGCGCCGAATTAGCTGCTTTTTCTCAGATAAAACTATATCTACTTCATCTTCCGTCAACCGCCCTGTAGTTACCTGTGCCTTCCGATAGACTTTTTCAGCCTCATCTTTAGTTAAACCCAGAGCTGCTCTTAGAAGCTTTTCTCTCGCCTCTGTTGTCAGCCGTCGCCCACGATTTTGATCTAAATGGTGAGTTAAAACTTTATTTAACTCAGCCATGTCTGGTAATTGAAAGTCGAGAACTACAACTTCCTTTTCCAATTCAATAGGCACTTGCTGAACCGGCGACATTAAAATAATATTTTTAGGTGAACCTTTAAAACTAGCGATCGCATCACGTAGCGATCTTGCTGTCGCAGGCGCATCTATAAATGGATGTAAATCTTTAAGTATAAATATACCGGGTTCTTTATGTCGGATAATCCACTCAATTGCTGCCTCTGGAGAAACAGTATTGTGTTGGGTGACATTCCGGGGTTGACCATACTCCACGATGCCGTGAGTTACTGTCCAAACAAATACTCGGCGTTGGGGCTTTAATAACTGGGCGATTGTGGAGATTGCCTGCTCAGCCCGCTCTTCCTCGGAGGTCACAAGGTAGATTAGAGGGTATTGAGCTTGAATTAAAATATTGAGCTCTTCTTTCATATCGACCTACTTGAGACCT
This sequence comes from Nostoc sp. 106C, assembly GCF_002154725.1. GTDB lineage: Bacteria > Cyanobacteriota > Cyanobacteriia > Cyanobacteriales > Nostocaceae > Aulosira. The sequence continues at coordinate 65,289 of NZ_MTAW01000098.1, forward strand.
TAGTACAGTACAGACATCGTTTTGTTGGTAACGACAACCGAATTATGAATTTAATTATTCATAATTCATATCTAGCAAGGGACTAACTCTTCCTCACCCATTGGATGGGTTTTTTCTTTATCTATTTCATCAATGGAAATATCTTCTTGACCAATTACCCCTGGTTGATTATTTAAGGTAATTAGTTCTCCATCACGTAACACCAACGAACTTTCACAGTTGGGACAAGAATATACTCTATGGCTTCTTCCATAAGAAGAAGCTTCAAATTCCTCAACTAATTCTGAATTAGATAAGTAAAAAAATAGGGCACGTTCCGCAAGATCTGACATTGGCTCAGAATCAACCGCTGAACGAATCTTCAGCCTTCTGTGCAGTTCTGGTGACAAATACAAAGTAACCTTTTGCTTAGTTTGCATATAACTCTTTGACGGCCTTACCCGGGTATGTATATTACGTTATCGGTTCCCTTCTGGCTTGTCAAGCCAGCAAAACGTTTTGACGCTAATATTGTTACATTTGTTCACACATTGGGTATTGATCGTTATTAATCTCCTTTCCTGGCCTGCTGTTAATGTAAATCCAGATAACTGTTCTTGACGCGACAAGGTGGATTGAAACGAAATCCCACCCTTACACAGAGTGGGATGAACTGAAAAATAAATTATGGGATTGATGGATTGCTCTTGTTGAGAGATTCTGCCTGCATTACAACAGAGATCGTCAAACCCCTGCTTCTACTAATACAGCTTGCTTTTCGCTGTTGGCTATATACCGTTGTAAGTCTTGCCAACTTACTCTTTCTAGACTGGATAATACTACATTAGCTCTACCCAATCGCTCTACTGGTCCTAGCCCAACAGACCACATCCCAGCGGCTCTAGCTGCTTCTACTCCAGCTTTGGCATCTTCCACAACAACACACTGAGATGGTGAAACACCAAGTTGTTGGGCAGCAAACAAAAAGAGGTCAGGAGCAGGTTTTGGTTGTAAGACACTGTAGCCATCGGCTATGGCATCGAACTGATTTCCAATACCCAAGCGTTGAATTACTGTCTGAGCATTTTTACTGGAAGAACCCAAAGCGACTTTAATTCCAGCAGTGCGTAGTTCTTGCAACAAGTTTTTGACTCCAGGAAGCAAATTGTCTGTGGTAATTTTCTGAATTAATTCCAAAAAGTAACCGTTCTTGCGCTCCATCATTTCCTGAATTTGCTCTTCAGTGGCGGAGCGATCGCCTAAAATTTGTAGCAGGGTTTCTCGCCGCGGCAATCCTCTGATGGCGTCGTTGGCTTCTCGGTCAAAAGGAATGCCTTCTTCATCGGCTACTCGCTTCCAACCCAAATAGTGCAACTCAGAACTATCAGTCAACACACCATCTAAGTCAAAGATGACAGCCTTAATTTGTGGGTGTGAAGTTTGCAGATTCACATCTGCTTGTTTGTCAGCAATTTCTATCTCTGTTTCTTGCCCCAAGTCGAAGTCATACCATTCGTTGTGCCATTGCAGCCGGAATTTCAAGCGTTTCCAACTTGGAGGCAAATTAGGACAAGCAACCGGGCCAAATTGAGTCATTCTAATGCCGCCAAAACCGAATACTACAGCTTGCCATACGCCTCCAGCACTTGCTGCATGAATTCCTTCGGCTGCATTCCGCCTGACGTCTTCTAAATCTACCAAAGCTGACCGGAGAAAATGTGTGTAGGCGTGAGTTGGTTGATTGAGGTCGCAAGCTAAGATAGCATGAATTGCTGGACCGAGAGATGAACCATAGGTATGGTCGGTGCGCTTGGTATAATAATCCCAGTTGATAGCTAAGGTTTTATAGTCATAGCGCTCTCTTAGCAAATAGAGGAGCATCAAAACATCTGGCTGTTTGAGAATCTGCTTTTCATTTGTCGCTTCAATTCCCAATAAACCTTGTAAGGATTGGCTGCGTGGCTCGTAGTCAGCAAGATTGACTTCTTCAAGTTGGTAAAAGCCTTCAAACTGCTCAATTAAGCCAGTCAATTTATCTTCATTAACATATAGACGCTCTTGAATATCCGCCCATTGATGTAAGCGTTCTGTAGTCAAGTTGAGTTGTTGCGCCAATTGTACAGATTTTTCCGGATAAACTTGCTTCAGCCAGTCCCAAAGTGCTAAAGCTGATTGCAAATGCCACTGCACCATTAAATTGGTGAAGGCGTTATTATTAACGCGATCGTGGTTTTCATCAGGGCCAATCACATCCAAGATGTCGTAACCGTTACGCTCTTGATTCCTACTAACCCGACTTTCCCAGAAAACTGCTGTATCTAAAATAATTTCCGCGCCATAATCCCGCATCCAATCGTCATTATCTGTAGTCTGCCAATAGTGCCAAACTGCATAGGCGACATCTGTATTGATATGTACTTCAATATCACCGCACCAAATTCTGACTAATTCACCGTTACCGCTAGCATGAGGTACCCAGCGAGGAGTAACTTCATCACCAGTATCGGCACTTTCCCAAGCAAACATGGCTCCTTGATATCCCGCTTCTTGGGCTTTACGTCGCGCTCCTGGTAAGGTGTGGTAGCGATAGGTGAGCAAGTTACGCGCTAGGTCAGGTTGAGTTAAGGTCAGGAACGGAAGAATAAAAATTTCTGTATCCCAAAATATATGTCCGCGATAAGCAAAACCAGATAGGGTTTTGGGCGGAATGCTCACACGGTCATCGTGACGCGGTGCTACAGCTAATAATTGAAATAAATTGTAACGGACACTTAACTGCGCCTGGCGATCGCCTTCAATAATAATGTCACTGTCTTGCCATACTTTTTCCCAGGCTGCAATGTGAGCTGCTAGCAGCGTTGAGTAACGGGGTTCATCTGCTAATCTCTGTAGCGCTGCTGCGATCGGAATTTCTGTTTCCCGTGATGTAAACACGGTAACAATCTTTTCTACAGTCACGCTTTTTCCTGGTATTACCTGGAAGGTGGTTGTTAAGCTGGGAGAAGTTTCAGCATTTTCTAGGCTGACAGGTGGAGGATTTTCACCTTCTACAACCAACTTAGTTGCCATCCCTAACTTAATTTCTGAGTGGCGAGTTTGGTTATACAGCCAGATTATCTGCTCTACACCACCTTGATTGAGGATTTTCCAATGTGGTACGCCTTGTGTATGGGGTTCTGGGTCTAAATCAACTGTAAAAGAGATTTCACCTTCAAAATCTAAGGATGTAACCTGAGCACGAATTGCTAAAACATGCTGATCTGCCAGACTCGCAAACCGTTCAAAGTGAAAGTCTAGAGTATGTCCTTTGGGAGAACGCCAGCGGACATCACGGCTAACTATACCTAAACGCAAGTCTAGCCGTCGTTCGTAGTTGAGAATCTCACCACTGTCCATACTAAAGCGATCGCCTGCCACTTTGACTACCAATGGCAGCCAGCTTGGGCAGTTAACAAGTTCAGTATGGGCAATTACAACCTTGTCATACACACCGTGGATGAGTGTTGCTGTAGAATCCTGAGGATAGCCTTCCTCAAAAGTACCCCGCGTTCCTAAGTAACCGTTGCTAAGGGTAAAGACTGTCTCTTTATGATGCAGCTGTGCTGGGTCAAATTCTGTTTCAATAACGTTCCAGTCTGTAGCTTCAATCAGCGCCTGATTGTTTTGAAAATCGTGAACGGATAAGTTGGCCATGAGTAAACATACCTGTATTTAGGAGCTAGCTTGAGGTAGGATAAAATCCAATTTTTAGAAATTCGGTGAGCAATGCGCTCTTTTTCTATGTTGTCTCGACTTTGATGCAGTCTCAACAGTGGGCATAGACGTTACTGCTAATATAAACGTTCCTAATTTCATCACTCTATAGATAGATTTTATTAATAACTCATATTCTCTGGCATTAATATTAGAAATTTTACGAATATATATATATGGTTGAATTGCGTAACATAACAAAACTTATGTGTAAATTTAGCTCTAAATATCCTCATTGCCATGTTGATGAATAATTACTCTAGAAGTAGCTTGGCTAGAATAAATTGAAATAATTATTAAATTTTTGAGATAACTGCGACATGGTGAGGTTGTAAATTTTTTGTGACCTCAGCCATATATGTGGAAACACTTGCTATTACAGCTATTCCGGATTGCCATTGGCTAATCAAAAAAACGAGATATTTGTTTTTTTTATAAAAAATGAAGTTAATACAATATATTTAAAAGCCTATTTTTAAGTGTTACTATTAGCAATTCCTGAACAAGCCATCTAAGGTGTGTATTATAGGTTCATCTTTAACTGTTGGGTAAGCCGCATTGTGACAGTTCGATAAATTGACTGATGCCAGAAACTGACCATTGGTAGAAGTAGTCTTAACTTATGCTATTCGTGCTTTTGCTAGTGTGTAATTTTACTTTTTCCTAGATAATTTTTACTAGTCTAATATGATGCCAGTAAGTTGAAGAAAAAGTAGTGTATATATCGATATTGGCTTAATTAAGCAGTCTTAAACCACTAAAAGTCACTAAGACCGTAGAACCTTCATGCCCAATGACACCGATAGCTAAATTAATATTGCTGAGAAAGTCGCTTATGAGCAGCAAGAGAATAAAATTCCAGGCTACAGTTAGATTCTGTTTGACTATACATTGCGATCGCTTATTCAAATACATCGTCACAACAATTTTCTCTAATCTATCTGCCATCACCCCGACATCTGCTGTTTCTAAAGCGACATTACTGCCAGATACATCCATTGCAATGCTCACAGCCTGAGTTAAAGCAGGTGCGTCGTTAATGCTAAGTAGAACGGTGTGGAAAAACAAAACTATGTTAAGAAAAATCAAATAGGCTTAAACCCTCTTCCCTCCTGCCTCCTGCCTTCTGCCTCCTGCCTCATCCCAACGATAAATATTCACGCCGACCTACTTATCTGGCACCATTGCTACTATTTGACGCTTTTTCTGCAAATTATCGATAATTTCGAGCTTATATTCAGGTAAAAGTTCAAGCTATTGGGGTACGTCGGGACATCAAAGAAAACCATACGGGCAATCATGGTAAAAAATACTAAAGTACTTCTAGGCAAGAAGCTTCTGGTACGTATGTCCCCGACAACTGAAAACTGAGCGCGGAGTAGAGAAATTGATTAACCTCAATCGCTACAAAGTTTTAACATTCGATTGTTACGGCACCCTAATTGATTGGGAAAGCGGGATTTTAGCAGCCCTAAAGCCACTTCTGTCTACCTACGGTCATAACTTAAATGATGAACATATTCTGCAACTTTATGCAGAATTTGAGGCAGAAATTCAGAAAGGAGAATACATAACATATAAAGAAGTTCTCAGAAAAGTAGCCCAAAGGTTTAGTGAATATTTTGGCTTTACCCTTGCTTCTCAAGAATTATATTCTCTTGCTGATTCTATTAAGTATTGGTCACCTTTTTCAGATACAGTTGCGGCGTTGAAATCTCTCAAAAAAAAGTTTAAGCTGGCAATTATTTCTAATGTAGATGACAATCTCTTTGCTTTTTCTGCACAACATTTAGAAGTTGAATTTGACTGGATTATTACAGCAGAGCAAGTAAAAAGTTATAAACCTTCTCTCAACAATTTTAGAGTTGCAATTGAGAGAATTGACCTACCTCTAGAGCAGATATTGCACGTTGCTGGTAGTATTTATCATGATATTGTTCCAGCCCAATCTTTAGGAATATCCACAGTTTGGGTCAACCGAAGAGCAGGTAAAGAAGGAATTGGTGCAAACCTACCAGTAGTTGCTCAACCTGATTTAGAAGTGTCAAATTTGCATACTCTAGCTGTTTTGACTACAAGACCTGGAGATAGGGACTAGGCATTAATGAGGATACCAATCTTAAGCTTGTTGGAAGATAGTCTGTAATTCTTCATGGGACATTTTATCCAAATTTTTCCAGATAAAGCTCATTCGTCCTTAATCTTGTAGTTGCTGGCGCTGTCGGTCAAGAAAATTCTAGTAGCTTAAGTACTGATACTTACTAAGCGGTTATGAATTCCTAGTGTAAAGTAACCTTGAATTAATTACACTCGTCACTCATTTATATTTATGCTTTTTGATTTTGCGACTTAAACCTACCTGCAATAAACTCTCGCTTATTTATATGCTTAGTTTTGCGTTTGGTAACTCGCTCTCGCCACATACGGAAACTGGATTCTTTCATTTCACGCCTCATTAACGCAATTACCTGTTTTTCCAGCAGCCCAAACTGAGCTTCAATGGCATCAAACGGTGTTCTATCTTCCCATGCCATTTCAATGATGCGATCGATGGTTGCAGAATCGAGGTTTGGTAGCTTCATTTCTTTGCTTTGGCGAAATTCTAACTATATATATTCTACTTTCCGTTCTTAATTATTTGCCCATACCATCGGCTTGCGTGTTGACATTTAATTAGTCATAAGTGTGTACAGCTTCTTAAAAATGCTGCTGCTTTCCTACCTAAATGTACTCAGACGAAGCAGTTGCAGATTTAGTTACTTAAGAAGATATAATGTGCCGCTACAATTCTGTATACAATATATTTTAAAATAGACTGATGCTTCATTTTGAGGGATAATTACCTTGGAACGAATGTAGTACTTCTTCATAACAGACCAACCAAAAATAAAGTGCCATATTCAGACCGCTCAACAACTTAGGTACTCCCTCTAGTAGGTTAGGAGTTCCATCACCACTTAGGTGCAGTGAGTCCACTGTCACAGCAATAAATAATAAGCCTACACTAGCTAAAAGTATGATGTAAGAAGTTGATTTTATTTGTCGTCTAAAAGCTAATCCGTAGGATAAGGCAATACTAGAATAAATTAAGATAGTTACTAGTTTAGGAATATGAAATTGAAGAGCAATAATGTGAATACGATAAATTTCGTTAATTAAATAACCTGCTGTTAAAAGCGCAGAAAAAAGAATAAATTTATTGTTTTTACCCGAAGGTTTAATTTTCCGGAGCAAGCCAAAACTAAAAGTACAAACTAACGGAGGTATACAACATAATAGTTGAAAAGTGTGCGTTAATAACCCTGCGCTAGGATACTGTGGAGCCGGAGGTGGTAAAAATAATCCTCCTGTTGATACCTCAAATAGTTTAGTAGAAAAGATGAGAATAATAATTAGTAATAAACCTAAGCAATTGAACCAAAGAATAGTTTTGTAAGTTGACATATAGTAGCCCGATTAAAGTTATAGTAATTTTATTAAAGGCTGTCCTTGATTATTTTTTCTATCAAGAGAATCTGAATTTCTCAGAGATTGACTCAAATTATTTTTTTAGAGTAAATAACTGTTCAACCTTTAAAATCACACTTTGAAGAATCAGGCATAATAGCATCTTGAAGAATTGCACCTTTGAGATTAGCTCCCTTAAGATTAGTTCCTCTAAGGTTAGCACCTCTAAGATTTGCCCCTGCTAGGTTTGCACCTTGAAGGTTAGACCATGCCAAGTTTGCACCTCGCAAATCAGCTTCACTAAGGTTAGCTCGAAACATATATGCACTACTTAGATGAGCCTTGCTGAGATTAGCTTTATAAAGGTCAGCTTTGTAAAGGTAAGCTCCAATAACTTCCGCTTCGTGCAAGTTGGCTTCGCTGAGATCGGTTGCAATCAAGTTAGCTTCAATCAGGTTGGCAAAACAAAGGTTTGCTCGAATTAGCTTTGCTGTACCTAAATCGGCATCTCTTAAGTCAGCACCACGCAAGTCAGCCCCAATTAGATTAGCATTTGCGATCGTCGCACCTCTAAGATTCGCCCCACTCAAGTCACAGCCAATCAGGTTAGCATGAGTGAGATCTGCCTGTGTTAAAATAGCACCGCTCAAGTTAGCAACACTAAAGTTAGCTGTACTTAAGTTAGCTTCTATCAGCTTGGCACTATGAAGGTTAGCGCTACTCAGGTCAGCACCACTGAGATTTGCTCGCACGAGTAAAGCATGACTTAAATCTACCCTAGTGAAATTTACCCCTTGGAAGTTCGCACCTCTGAGGTTATCTCCAGAGAGGTTTGCGCTACTAATATCTGGTTCAATCTGGGGATTTTGATTTCTCCACTCAATCCATTGGACTGCACCAGCTTTGAGTAAAGCCAGATGCTCTCGATTGGCCATTGTCTCTCCTTTACTCCTGACGACCACTCTGGGGATTTGTACGACCTGTAACACTTTCAATTGCTGTTAATGCTCCGGCTGCACCTGCAAGAATATCTCGTTCTTGTCCACCTAAATACAGCCGTCCGAAGCTACCTACAGCTTGCACCTCAAGAATATTTATTGAGGCTGCTTTTTCCGCTTCATTTGCAGCTAGTGCAGCGTAAGCAGCAGGCTCAACTTCTAAGACATAAAGAGTTTGCCCTGCTAATAATAGCTGTCCCCGTCGCGTGCGATTGATAAGCTGTGTTTGGTAAGCATCAATGTTGCGGATAATCTGGCTAGAAACAACACGCGGTTTGATACATTCCTCTCTTCTAACGCCTAACGCCGCCAAAATAGCTTGACCAGCCGATCGCGTTTCTCCTTGGGAGCTAGAATGAACTTCTAATAAACCATAAAGTCTCTCAACTACTTGTACTCCCGGACGCACAGAGGCCGCTTTCAGAGCGATATCTGTAATTTTATTGATTTCAATCCCAGGTGAAATTTCAATCCACAAAGATGTATCCCCTGGTAATGGTAAGAAACCTTGAGCTACTGTTCCCATATATGCTGCATGTTGAGGTTGCAGGTTGTCGAGAAATACGAAACTGCGTAGTTCTATTCCCAAGGTATCGTTCTCCAATCATGGGGGTAAACGTTATCTGTTGCAATATATGAGTGTAACCCTAAACTCGCTACGTGGAATGCAAAATGCTCGAGGTCGGGATGAGGTGCGATCGCTTTTTTGGAAGATGGTAGCCTACTTTCATACTTTCTCTTTAGGTGGTGTAGCAATACCACGCTTAAGTAGGCCAGCCTCCAGTTCTTTGATAAATCGCACGTCTTCCTCTGGTAAGGGTTGGCTTACAGATGCATTCTTCTCCAAAAAAGCGAATGCTTGGCGGAATTCGCGCGGATTTGTCTTGATTGGCGAGTCAAAATGACAGCTAATAATTTGCTCAAAATCCCAGTTTGCAACCTTGTCAGCCCAGTCAAGTACTTGTTTTGGCCCTTGGGGAAGAATCAGAGTTTGCAAAATCGGCGCGACAAATGGACGCCCATCGCCTCGGAGGTTTGCAAATGACTGCTGCCAATCTTCTTGCCATCGAAAGGGAAATAACCCAAAATAAGCTCTTTTTGAGCGATCTGGTGCTTTAAGAATATCGGCAAATACCTGCCTCAATCCAGCCACCTGTAGGGCATGGGGACGAAAGTAAATGGCAAACAAGGATATGCGTTGCCATCCCTTGCGGCGGTTTGCTTGATTATCTTCAATTACCTCCAAGCCATTTTCTCTGGCATGAAATAGTAAGGGGTAGGGATCTATTTGAGCGATCGCAGGTGGATCTTCTGGCACAGAAAGTATGGTATCAGTGAGCAATAAAGTACGCGATCGCTTGTGGAAAACTGCCACTTCACCAAATGATCCCCGTCCCAAATTGATATCTAACACCGCATAGTCAAACTCATCGCTGAAAGGAAATTGGCTGTTGTCTTCTGGGATTTCCTGGGTACGGCTTTGGGGAAAGCCAAGCCAACTCAAGGGTAGATTTATAGGAAAACTCCACTGGTGAGGGGCAACGAAAACCTGCGCTTGGGGAAAGCGTCTGGCGAAGGGACCAACAAAAACCTTATGTTCTAAACCCGAACTAGTAGGCAGAATAATGTATTTAACATCACCATGCTTTGCCACCAACTCGTTAAGCAAGCGGATACACTCAGGAGTCGGCGCGACGGGTGCATAGACAAACAAGCCACCTGCTTCCAGCTTGACCACAGTCATCCGAATTGGCACGATGGTGTAGAGAATGCCGTGGGGCTGGTCGAATGTCCAGATAGTATCCTTTACTACTTCAGTGCAAACTGTCCGCCGTTTACCGTAGGGGTAGAGTGGTACAGCAGGCCAAAACGGCCATGACCAATCTCGCGGATGTATTTGTTGTGCTTGTGGCCCCTGTGCAATCATAGTTGTTCTACCCATTTCATGCTACTTTCCAATTTCTAGCATTAGAAGGGGGCAGGGAGGACAGGGAAGAAAAAGTTTATTCCTGCGTTCCTCTGCGCTTACCTCTGCGTTCCTTTGCGTTTAAATCTCAACCCTCAATTATTGCTATAAGTCAAAATTCTGATTGCTTACCACAGCACCCAGCAGTAGTATTTTCTTAAAGCCAATCTCAGCAATAGCAAGCGTAAAGCCGAGATGCCGTTTTAGCGGGACAATAAAAAAGTTAACCTCCAAAAAGCAACGAAATGGTGGTTAATAAAATCTATAGGCTATCAAAGGAAAATCAATAACCCTTGAACAATCGACTCTTCTTAAAGGAAAAATTACAAGCCTCGCTTGAGAAGATTCAAACCAATAGCGATGGCCCTGTGACGAATTTGCAGCTAGAAGAAACCATAGCCGCAGAAATTGAACAATTGACGACGGAACTAGAAAGCGTCAATCCCAATCTATATCCACTACTCAATGCTACTGCTTTGCTGGATGGAGCTTGGCAACTACAATACTCCACAGCTAGAGAAATCCGTTCTTTAGCTTCCCTACCATTGGGGTTGAAAGTGGGTAAAGTCTTTCAAGTGATTAATGTTGCCAATAAATCGTTTTTCAATCTCGCTAATGTTAAACATCCTCTTGGGCTAATCTCAGGATATGTCAAGGTAACAGCCAGCTTTGAGCCTGCTAAGGAAGATATATCGCCACCAGCACACAAACGCATCAACGTCTATTTCGACACACGTTATCTAGCAATTGAGAAGATTGTCGGCATTAACACCCCTCAACTTAACCCATTTAAGGTTGTGCCAGCGAATAATCCTAGGGATAGAATTCCCACACTCGACATTACTTATTTGGATGAAACCTTAAGAATTGGGCGGGGCGGGGATGGCAGTTTATTCATTTTGAATAAATCCCATGATTTACCTGATTTTACCTCCTCAACTTGAATGCTTGAATGCGATCGCCACATCAAAACCTCCTGCGGGAGTATAACATTCATGCACTCATGCAACCAACGTCCAAAGCGATGGCACAATCAGGGAGTATCTACGTGTTGACAACGCTCCTAAATTCAACCACAAACGGAACCCCCAGGTGATAAGTCTGGGGAATTGTCTCATTAATGAGAAGGATCTGTTTATTCCTCATTTAATAGTTCTTTTACCGCTGCATCTAAGCGTTTATTGGCATCATCCGAGAGTTTAAAACAGTATACACTGACCGCACCTGACGTTAAACCCAAAGCTGCCGCTGCTGTTGCTTCTGAAGTTTTGCCCATACTTACAGATATGGCAACCACAATGCTCAATAATGCAGTTGCACCAGCAAAACCAACAGCAACGTTAAAGCTTGCATTAGCCTGACGGCAACGTTCTTGAAACCATTGCAATCCAATGTTAGTGTTATTTTGTGTATTCATTTGATTTCCTTTGGGAAAGCTATACCAAGTTGTCAAACTAAACCAGAGGGAGCAATCTTCGGCTTAGTTTATTCAAATTAGTCCAAATTAATTCGTGATTTTTCAATCACTCAGGAGTCACAAACAAAGTAGAAATTTCTTCAACTTCCCGCATCATTCCCAGACGATTAAAATCATCCTTTGCTTCATTAGCTAACTTCCAAGCTAAGTCAGTATTTCCTAAAGCTCTCTCCAACTTAGCAGAAGAAAACTTGTAAAAAGCAAGACGGCGCTTATTTCTATTGCGTTTAGCAATAGGTAGTCCTGCATCTAAATGTTCTTGAGCTTTTTTCCAGCAACATTGCTCTATCGCGATATTAGCTAAGATATTATGAGTGTAACAATACAGTCGGTTCCAACCAATTCTCTCAGTGGCATCTAAGATTTTTTCATAGATTGCCTTAGCTTCATCGAATCTTCCTTGTTTTAAAAATATTTTCGCTCTATCTCGCATAGTATTAACTGTGCAGCGAATTATCACGCGCTCCTCAATACCATTCATATCTGCTACTAGTGCTGCTTTTTTATCTAACACTTCGTGTGCATCTTGATAGCGCTTTTGACGAATATAAAGCACGGCAGTATTGTGCGCCAAATAGTCTTGAAGTATTGTGTCTGTGCAGGCATGTAATTCCCAGGCTTCCGCGATCAATTGTTCTGCGCCATCATAATTTCCCATCATTGTTAATGTCCATATTTTTCTGGCAAGGGCATATACCAAAGTCTCGACATCACCAAAATCTCTAGATTTATCCAATAGCCAATTCAAGCAAGCTAGTCTGTCTTGCCAATATCCATATAAGTCAGCAAAATGATTCAAATCTTTCCATAAAAGTTTGACATCTTCATATCGTCCGTGATTTGCACACCAACGTAAAACAGACCAAATATTTTCCCATTCGCTTTCGAGGCGATCGTATGTAATGTACCAATCTCCCCAGTCAGCCATTCCTCCATTTTCTTGAGCAAAATTACGATACCAGAGAATCCAACGCTCTCTTGCATCTGTTTCAAAGTCAGGATATCGGGAGAGTTCTTCCAATGTATAGTCACGAGTAACAGATAGCATTACATACCTTCCCTCTTGAACAGAAACAAGAGAAAGTTGATTTAACTCAACCAGGCTGCTGTCAACTTCATACTCAGGCTCTAAATTTAAACCAGCTACGGCTACTAAAGCATTCCTTGTAGGTGCATTATGAAATAGTGCCACTGACATTAGTAAGCGATGAGCAGGAGTTTCACGAATTACTTGAATTGAATTATCAAAACAAAAATAAGCTATTTCTTTGCGGATGGGACATGGTTTGCAGACTATACTATCAATAGAATGACCACTAGCTAACTTGCCAATTGCATAGATAAAGGCAATGGGGAAACCTAAAAAACATTCATAAAGACGAGTTGCGTCATCATCGCTGATAGTAATACCTTTGTCCTCAGCTTTTTGCCTAATTAATTGATAACTTTCTTCTTCCGATAAACAACCTAAACGAATAGGGCTATAAGATTGCCTTCTCCTACGAGTAGTAATTAAAACTTTAGTACTATAAGGAACATTATCTAAAAAACTCATGATTTTATTTTGTTCCTCCAAAGTCATGTTTTGTAAGTCATCCACAATTAATAAAGTTTTTTGTCTGTTAAGACTCTCGTATACACGAATTAACTGATTTTCTAAAGTCGCTCTGTTAATCGATTCATCATTCAAAGTAGAAGCAATAGTGCGAAAGATTTCGTTTAAGGTAGAATGCCTCAATGAAGAATCAACAAAACCATCAGCAGATAAATTCTTCTCTTTGGCAGAAACAAAGATAATTGCATCGAAGATTGGTGCATTCATTTTCCGTTGACCATGTTTAGCTTCCCAGCAAAGATAGGCTGCCTCCAATGCTAAGGCTGTTTTTCCAAGCCCACCAACACCGTCTATAGTGATAATCGGTGCCCGATAATCTAGAGATATATATTGCAACAAATTCCTTAATTCATGAGAGCGACCAATAAATTCTGTATAAGGTACTCGTGGTAAATTGCAGTATGGTTTTTGCAGCAAATCAGTACGCTCACGATATAGAGAGTCATGATTATTAGCTTGAGATGATGCATATTCTTGAGGAGGAAGCATGTCAATTTCTGCAAAAGGCTCTTCAAAAAAATCAAATAAAGCTTTCAGAGAACTTTTATCCACTTTTTCTCTACGAAAAATTTTTCGCAAAGTATCAGAGCATATTGGAAAATGATTACCATTAGATAACTCAGTCTGCTTGATTAATTCAGCAAAGTTATACTCAGAGCCTGATGTACCTTGATAAATTCTTGGGAATTTCCTCGATGAGAATTTCTTAATAATTGTGCTTTGAAGCCTTATTAAAGCATCACTAGTGAGGATGCGACCGCGTGCAGTCATAGCTATTTACCTCAACCTAAGGTTTAGATGAATTAATTCTTCCTAAGAACTTTCTGGCTTTATCTGGTATAAGCCAACGCAGATATAGTTATTACTGCGATATTCCATAAATAACAACTACATCTAAGCGAAGCATTAAATAGTATCTATTTGCGCATTCATTAGATGAGTAATATACAAACGACTAAAGCAGTAACATGTATATCTTGAATTATAGATGGCAAAATCTACTCATGGGCAGCTAATACGATGTTATTCAAAAGAAGTTATTACCAGCAGAAAAACTCAGCTATAATAGTCGTTCTATCAATTATTGCTTATTAATAAAATTCTGTTTCTTCGGCTATTATTAAAAAATACTAAAATTAGTTTTATAAAGTAAATAATTATTGTGTAATTGCAGCGCGATCGCATCCACACATGCAAAAAAACCCCCAGTTGGGGGTATTCTAGTTACTTAATTGGGACTACTGCACCAAAATTGCCCGACTCAAGCACTCAAACCAATCGAGAAGAGCAATAATCAACCAGGAGGCCATTTCATCTGCCGTCCTCCCAAAATATGCAAATGTAAGTGATACACAGTTTGACCGCCATCAGCACCAGTATTGATCACAAGCCGATAACCGTTTTCTAGTCCAGCTTGTTCGGCAACGCGCTTGGCAGTTAACAAAAGATGTCCTAAAAGCGCATGATCCTGAGATTCCGCATCAGCTAGCTTGGGAATGGGCTTTTTGGGAATGACGAGAATGTGAACTGGCGCTTGGGGTTGGATGTCATTGAAAGCCAAAGCCAAATCATCCTCATAAATAATGTCGGCGGGAATTTGCCGATTAATGATTTTGCTGAAAATCGTCTCTGTGGTTTCACTCATGTCAATTTACTTACTCATCTGCTAGAGATTTTAAAGGTTTACTCTGATATAAGAAATGCTTGCTAGAGTCTGGAGTGCATCAATTGTGGGGATCGATGCCATCAAAGTAGGTGTGGAGGTCGATGTATCCGGTGGATTGCCAGGAATTGTTGTCTTGGGACTACCAGATTCAGCAGTTCAGGAATCCAAAGAAAGGGTGAAAGCGACATTGAAGAATGCTGGTTTTTCCTTTCCTATGCGCAAGATTGTGATTAACTTAACTCCTGCTGATTTACGTAAGGAAGGACCCAGCTTCGATTTACCTATCAGTGTAGGCATTCTAGCGGCTTCTGAGCAAGTTAGCGCCGATTTGTTAGGTGATTATTTATTCACCGGGGAAGTTTCTCTAGATGGTAGTTTGCGTGCTGTGGCTGGTATTTTACCCATTGCTGCTACTGCTCAAAAAATGGGAATTGCAGGTTTAGTCGTCCCATTTGATAATGCTCAAGAAGCAGCAGTGGTGGAAGGATTAACTGTTTACGGCTGCAAAAATCTATCTGAGGTGGCTGATTTATTAAATAATCCCTTACGCCACAAACCAGCGCAACTGGATGAAACTGTCGTGGCTAGTCATGGTGCTGCTGTACATTCTCGCAGTGTAGATTTACAAGACGTTAAAGGACAAGCTCATGCCCGTCGTGCTTTAGAAATTGCGGCTGCGGGTGGACACAATTTAATTTTTGTCGGGCCGCCGGGAAGTGGAAAAACCATGCTAGCACGACGCTTACCGGGTATTTTACCACCATTGAGCTTTGCAGAAGCTTTAGAAGTAACTCGCATTCACTCGGTTGCAGGGTTATTAAAAAATCGCGGTTCCTTAGTACGTGATCGCCCTTTTCGCAGTCCTCACCACTCGGCTTCTGGCCCTTCTTTGGTTGGTGGTGGTAGCTTTCCGCGCCCTGGGGAAATCTCATTATCTCATAGAGGTATTTTGTTTCTGGATGAATTGACGGAGTTTAAACGCGATGTGTTGGAATTTCTTCGTCAACCTTTAGAAGATGGCTATGTGACAATTTCTCGCACCAGACAATCGATTATGTTTCCGGCACAGTTTACCTTAGTGGCGAGTACTAATCCCTGTCCTTGCGGTTACTATGGCGACACCATCCAACAGTGTACCTGTTCCCCAAGGCAACGCGAAAATTACTGGGCAAAGCTTTCCGGGCCGTTGATGGATCGAATTGACTTACAAGTTGCAGTGAATCGTTTGAAACCCGAAGAAATTACTCAACAACCTACAGGAGAAACATCAATATGCGTAGCCAAACGAGTGCAGCAAGCACGCGATCGCGCCGTTACCCGCTTTCAAGAAGAACCAAACTTGCGTTGCAATGCGCAAATGCAGAGTCGTCATCTCCAGAAATGGTGCAGATTAGATGATGCTAGTCGTAATTTATTAGAAGCAGCAATTAAAAAATTAGGCTTATCTGCCAGGGCAAGCGATCGCATTCTCAAAGTAGCACGGACAATTGCAGATTTGGCGGGAGAGGATAAACTGCAAGCCAATCATGTAGCCGAAGCTATTCAGTACCGCACAATCGATAGAATGCAGTAGTTCAGTAAAGCTATTCAAGCGATCGCATCTCAGTAAAGCCAATGAAACTGGCGATCGCTCACAATGTGTTGGTGTATGTCATCCAAGGATGTTTGTAGGAGCACGGCACCCGAAATATTTTTCACAACAACACAATGTTACTAGCGCTCATACGTGTCAACTTAACGTGAAACCCTTGTTAAAACGTGATTTTGTATTCACTCACCTACCATTACGATCCTCGTCACCCCACCCCAGTTTTGTCTAAAGCCAAAACTTCCCCTCCCCGCAGGCGGGGAGGGGATTAAGGGGTGGGGTAAAACGTATGTGGGATAAGCGTTCGAGCTTAAGTTGACACCAATTACTAGCGCCGTGCCCCTACCGTGTAATTGATAAACGCTCCAAAGATGCTATTTAAGTAACCACGCAAAATCAATTACAGTCATTGCGAGCGTTCGCTGAAAGCGTTCCCGTTCGGCAAAGCCGTTCTCGAAGAGTAGGGTAGCGAAGCAATCGCAAGGGCTGGGATTGCTACCCTGCGGGAAGCCGCTGCGCGTCTACATTTCGCTTCGCTACATAAAGCCCTTCGGGCATGGCTTCGCTTAGCGCAATGACATTGTGTAATTAATTATGTTTAACTACTTAAACCACATCTATTTTGAGAACCATAGTTTTAAAAGTAGTGGGAGCATCTTGCTCCCTGCTCTTCGTAGCGGGCAAGATGCCCGCACTACTCCAGGTTTCAAAATGGACAAGGTTTAGCCGGATTTATCTTTTAACCTTTGACTTACTTTCATCCTTTCTCGGCTTTTTCTCCTCTAAGCTTTTGACTTTGACCAACACCGGAATATATTGTTGAATCAGCCAAGTTACAGTCTCAAGCGTTGAGTTACCTTGGTCAATACGGGTTTTGGCTTGTAAGCCAATTAGGAATAGTTGCATTGCCAGTAACAAAGCAATAGTTTTACCGAGAATATCTTGGCGTTGGGGTTTCATGTGTTTGTCCCTCAAAGAGTTGGTAGCTAAAGCATCTCGTTGAGGGTATGACCGTAAGCAAATACCCCAATCTCGGAGAAAATGCTTTAAAATCAGGATTTAAGAAGCTTGGGGTAGCGAGTTTTTATTTGGGGTAGCCCTAAACTTCCCGATCGATTTTGGGAATGCAATGGCGCGAGAACCTAGTAAAGGCCCTGTAATTCAAAAGCGAGTTAAGCGTCTGTTGGCGGCGTTGCTTGGTTTTGCGGCTGGGGAATTTGCGGAAGATAACTTGAATATTGAGTACGACTGGAAAGAAGAAGATAGTCCTAACCCCAAGCTGACTATGAAAACAACTCTGGTAACTTTGGAGTTGTTGACGCAAAAAGACGAATATCCAGGTAAGTTAACTAAAGCGCAAATCCGCGAAGCGCTGAATTTACTCAAGGATTTTGTCAAAATTCTGGAAGATAATCGGCTGCAAACCCAGGGTTCTGATGAGTGGCACTTTACTTTAAAGCTATGGTCAACAGAGAAAGAAAAGAGCCTGAAACGATTTGATGAAGTATGGCAAAGCAACAAACCTCAGAAATCTAAAGAACTAGAAGCTAATTACACTCAAGATGAGGGTGTTGCTGTTGTACCCCAAACTAAACTGGCGATATTTCAAGCACCACCTTTACCTGCACACTTTGTAGAACGCCCAGAATACAGCGATGATTTAAAGACTCGCCTTGTCACAGGTAATCGCACCTTGGTAATTACTGCGATTCACGGTTTGGGTTCGGTAGGTAAATCGACTTTAGCAGCAGCGTTAGCAGTAGATGCAGAGGTACAAACTCGGTTTTATGACGGTATTTTGTGGGCAACATTAGGTCAACAGCCTGATGTGCTTTCTCTTGTTAGTGGCTGGGTGCAAGCACTAGGAGACTATAGCTTTAAACCTACCAGTGTGGAAGCAACTACCAACCATCTGCGGACGCTGCTTTATGACAAAGCCGTGTTGCTAGTGGTTGACGATGCTTGGAATACGCAAGATGCCCAAGCATTTAATGTTGGTGGTGCGCGGTGTCAGGTTTTAGTAACAACTCGTGAAGCGGCAATTGCCGATGCTTTAGCAGCCAGTACCTACAGCTTGGATATTATGAAACCAGATCAGGCGATGGCGTTGCTGACGAAGAAATTAAGACGTGAAATTACAGGTGCAGAACGTCAGTCAGCCGAAAATTTAGCTCAAGGCGTTGGTTATCTCCCCCTAGCGTTGGAACTTGCAGCCGCCGAAGTTGCCTGTGGTACGACTTGGGATGAACTATTGGCGGATATTCGGCAAGAGGTAGCGAGATTAAAAAGTTTTGACCGACCGGAAGCGGGCGAAATTACCGATGAGGCGAGTTTAAAACGCCTGAGTTTAACGGCATCATTAAACTTGAGTGTCAAGCGAATGCCTCAAGAAAAGCAGCAGCATTTCTCTTGGTTAGGGGTTTTGCCGGAGGATGTCAACATTAATAAGATGATGGCGGCGACGCTGTGGGCAATGGATGAGCGTAATGCTGCCAAGACATTGCAATATTTACGAAATAAGGCATTGCTATTAACAGGAGTACCGCTTGCTGATGGTACGCCTACCTATCGGTTACATGACTTATTCCACGACTTAGCCTGTAATTTGTTAACGGCTGCGCCACAGCCAAGGCGGACAGGAGATTTGCCAGGGTTAGGTTTAAATTTGACTGATGCTCACGCTGCTTTTTTGGAGAAATATCGGCAGAAAACCCAAAATAATTTATGGCATACCTTGCCTGATGATGGTTACATTCATCAGCATTTAGTTTGGCATTTGGAGAAGGCGGGGTGGGTTGAAGAGATTCACTCTTTATTGCGGGAAGAGTCGGCAACTGGGAATAATGGCTGGTATGAAGTGCGGGAGAAACTAGGGCAAACTGGGGGTTACATTACAGATATTTCTCGTGCTTGGGAATTAGCCCAAGCGAATTGGGATGAGTCAACATTGCCGCAAGTGGTGGGTTTACAGTGTCGCTATGCTTTGATTACAGCATCCCTGAATAGTTTGGCAGCTAATGTACCAATAGAACTGCTGATGGCGTTAGTCAAAAATCATCTGTGGATTGCTGAACAAGGATTAGCTTACGCTTTGCAAAACCCAGATTTAAGTAAGAAAGTAGAAGCCCTGGCACAACTAGTCAACTATTTGCCGCCAAATTTAGCAAAACTAGCACTTTCAGAAGCACTTACTGCCGCACGGATGATTCAGCACGAGAGTAATCTTGCCTTTGCCCTCAGAGTATTAGCAGAAAAACTACCAGAGGTCTTACCCGAAGCACTCTCCGCTGCTCGAGCGATTCAGGATGAGTATTCTCGCGCATCTGCCCTCAGAGCATTAGCAGAGAAATTACCAGAGGTCTTACCCGAAGCACTCTCCGCTGCTCGGGCGATTCAGGATGAGTATTCTCGCGCATCTGCCCTCAGAGCATTAGCAGAGAAACTACCAGAGGTCTTACCCGAAGCACTCTCCGCTACTTGGGCGATTCAGTCTGAGTCTTCTCGCGCTGATGCTCTCACAGCATTAGCCGAGAAACTACCAGAGGTTTTGCCTGAAGCACTCACCGCCGCTCGGGCGATTCAGGACGAGAGGTATCGCGTCTGCCTTGAGAAAATTAGCCGAGAACCTACCAGAGTTTTTGCCTGAAGCACTGGCCGCCGCTATAGCGATTGAGGATGGGTCGTCTCGCACCTCTGCCCTCAGAGCATTAGCCAAGAAATTACCAAAGGTATTGCCCGAAGCACTCTCCGCTGCTAGAGCAATTCAGTCTGAGTCTTCTCGCGCTGATGCTCTCACAGCATTAGCCGAGAAACTAC
>NZ_MTAW01000160.1 GCF_002154725.1 Nostoc sp. 106C
CCCCTTAATCCCCTCCCCCGAAGTTTGCTCAACGGGGGGGAACCCCCGCACGCAACTTCTCTCCGCAGGCGGGGAGGGGAAGTTTTGGCTTTAGACAAAACTGGGGTGGGGTGACGAGGATCGTAATGGTAGGTGAGTGAATACAAAATCACCTTTTAACAAGGGTTTCACGTTAAGTTGACACGTATGAGCAATGCTAAACCCTTACCCGGGTATTTGTATCATTATTAAAGTGAAATGGTATGACACCTTAACAGGCTTAAGTTAAGTTGAACTTTGCCTTTGATTATGCTCCTTCAATAGCAGCAACAACACCAAAGACTAAAAATAAGCATCCACCAATCAAAGTAAGTTGACGTTCAGAGATTCTGCCAGCAATGATTTTGCCACCAATCACTGCGATCGCAGCACAAATGGCATGTCCTAACACTGCACCTATAGTTACCCCAATCGGATTATTCCCGGCTGCTAGAGCAATGGTAGCAATTTGCGTGCGATCGCCCCACTCGGCCATAAATGTCAAAACAAAGGCTTCGATTATAATTGCTAGTGGAGTTTTGCGTAGTGGTAATTCTAAATCTGCTTGCTTCACCGCAGCTTCGGCTTCTTCTACTACTTCCGTATCACAACTGGCGGGAGACATCTTACTAGCTTGATACAGAAGCTTGATACCAAAGGCAATAAACAAAGCGATTTCGGCATAATGAATATAAACTTTTGGCAACAAAGACACTGTTTGTCCCAACATCACCGAAAGGATTGTCATTGCAGCTAAAGCGGCTATCACCCCGATGAATACCAACCGCCGCGAGTGGTGCATTGCTAAAATTACGGCGATAAAAAATGTTTTATCACCTAGCTCTGAAACTGTAATTAGTAACAATCCTGCGGTAAAAGCTGTTAGCACTCTCTCAAGCTCCTGAAAAATCGTTGAACGATGTGAAGCTTGATGAAAGCGCTAAAACTTCACCAAGCTGCACACATTTTGGTGTGAACTTAGTGAAGGTCTCGCTTCCAAATATCTAATATTTGTCATCTGAACCAGGCTGAAGCCAGTATGTTGATTCAGATGCGCTGGCAATTTAAAGCCAGCAGCTACTCCCCTTCTACTTGATCTGCATTGTATATGTGTCAGCAGGAGGAGTCAAGAGAGTATGCGATCGCTTCATTCTTAGCCATTGTTATACTTGCAATTACAATTCATAATTCATTTGCTCTTGGCTCCACTGCCATCTATCAAAAGAGTGAATTCTCTTTTGTAATATAATTTTACGTGTTACTACTGAATATAGTAATGTCTGTATCCGAAGATGAAAATGGGTTGGGTAGTCTGGTTGGTGTTAAATCAGAACAGTTGCCCAATCTACAAATACTTTAGTTTATGAAAGCGAAGAATGCGATGGTGAATAATATCACTATTCAATGATTTCAATTTGCTGAATTTAATGTACAAATGGAGCTAAGCGGGTTCGAACCGCTGACCTCTGCAATGCCATTGCAGCGCTCTACCAACTGAGCTATAACCCCTTGAGATGCGTTATCTATTATGCCTAAACAGATGACGTTTGTCAATTATAAATATAATGTAAAGCATGATAGCTGTAGTGCAGAACTAAACACTCAGCACTTTACTAAGATACTTGCAGCAAGTAGCTCATACAGTGCCCCATTAAAAAGTAAACTACTAACATAGCAGCAGCAGCAAGAGCAACTAAGGTGCCTGCCAACATCAAAGAGAACTCCTTATGCTCAAAGGCTTTCTCCATTAGGTGCAGTGACCAAGCCACCAGCGCCACATCAAATAATAAAATAGGGATCAACATATTTATTAATATTTATTCATACTAGTTAATTTATATTAACACTGTTTTGAGGAAGCGTCTCTGACCTAGGATGGATGTGCATATAAGGAGAAATAATAGTTTAGGTAAGCATTCTTACTGGCACAGAGCGATCGCGCAAATAATTTTTGATTTGTTCTACGCTCAATTGCCCATAATGTAAAAGTGATGCAAGTAATGCTGCTTCTGCTTTCCCTTCGGTCAGTGCAGCATGGATATGTTCGCAATTGCCAGCACCACCAGAAGCAATCACAGGAATTTGTACAGTATTAGCGATAGATTTTGTCAATTCCAGATCATAACCAGCTTGAGTGCCATCAGCATCCATACTTGTTACCAACAGTTCTCCAGCTCCGCGCTTTTCAACTTCTTGTGCCCAAAGTAAGGCATCTTTGCCCGTATTTTCTCTACCACCTCGCACATACACATCCCAACCTGGATTTCCTGGGTCAACTCTGCGTCTAGCATCAATAGCAACAACTATGCACTGATTACCAAAGCGATCGCTTGCCCGATTAATCAAGTCTGGTTCACGTACTGCCGCAGAATTAATACTAACCTTGTCTGCTCCAGCTCGTAACAAACCTTTAACATTTTCTAAGGATTGAATCCCACCACCAACAGTTAATGGAATAAAGACCTGTTCAGCAGTCCGGTAAACTACATCAATAATCGTGTCTCGGTCTTCATGAGTCGCGGTAATATCCAGAAATACTAACTCATCCGCACCGGCATCATTGTAAACCTTTGCCAGTTCTACCGGATCGCCTGCATCTTGCAGGTTAACAAAGTTAACTCCTTTTACAACCCGTCCCGCCTTCACATCTAAGCACGGTAAGATTCTTTTAGATAACATAATAATTTTTTTACTCCTGGGTAATTGTCCGGAATTTAAATTTTAAATGGGCGTGCGTGTTCTCAAGCGAAAATCTTTGTATGCCTTGTTTATGTCTAGTTTTGTAGCCCAAATGGCGCTCACACAGTTCCCAAGTCAAAGTTGATAGCTGAATTATGGCGATTATCTCCTCGAAAAAACAGCCTCAAGACCCCAATGGACAACCAAAAAAGCAGTCTCAAGAGTCAGTGAAAGCTTCTCTAGATCAAGAACTTTTGCAACCCGAAGCTGCAATTGATGAACAAGGTAAACAAGAAGAAAGTATTCGGCCGCAGCGATTTGCCGATTACATTGGGCAGAAAGACTTAAAAGATGTGCTAGATATTGCCATCAAAGCTGCCAAGTCACGGGGTGAAGTGCTGGATCATTTGCTACTATACGGACCGCCGGGATTGGGTAAAACCACAATGGCAATGATTTTAGCATCTGAGATGGGGGTTAACTACAAAATTACCAGTGCGCCAGCACTAGAACGTCCACGGGATATTGTAGGGCTACTGGTGAACTTAAAACCAGGAGATATTCTATTTGTGGATGAAATTCATCGGCTTTCGCGGATGACGGAAGAAATTCTTTATCCCGCAATGGAAGATTATCGCCTAGATATTACCATTGGCAAAGGCTCCAGCGCGCGCATTAGAAGCTTACCCCTGGCAAAATTTACTCTAGTGGGAGCCACAACTCGAGTAGGCGCTTTAACTTCACCACTACGCGATCGCTTTGGTTTAGTGCAAAAACTGCGATTCTATGAAGTTGACGAACTGAGCAAAATTGTCCTGCGCACTGCTCAATTACTCCAAACTCCGATTACAGAAGATGGAGCCACAGAAATTGCTCGGCGATCGCGGGGAACGCCACGGATAGCCAATAGATTACTGAAGCGAGTACGTGATTATGCGGAAGTTAAAACATCTGGGGAAATAGATGAAAGTGTTGCAGCCGAAGCATTACAACTATTCCAAGTAGATCCATGTGGTTTAGATTGGACAGATCGCAAGATGTTGAGTGTAATTATTGAGCAATTTAATGGTGGTCCAGTGGGATTAGAAACAATAGCCGCCGCTACAGGTGAAGATACCCAAACAATAGAAGAAGTATACGAACCTTATTTGATGCAGATTGGCTATTTAAGCCGGACTCCCCGTGGCAGAACAGCGACAACCGCAGCATACAAGCATTTAGGTTTTAAGCCGCCTAATGGACAGATGTCTTTGCTGTAATGATTTTAGATAGAAGTCAAGGATCAAGAGTCAAGAGTCAAAAATTCTCAGTTATTTCTCTCGCCTCCTCCTTGTCCTCTTCCAATGCCCAATGCCCCATGCTCCATTACAGATAAAGCAAAATGATTCAGTTAATTAGCATTTTTCTCAGTCTGTTGCTTGTGTTTGGCTGGGGTACACCAGTCATGGCACTATCCCAACCTCCGAGTGTGACTCAAGAGCAGTTACAACAAGGGGATGAGTTGGCGAATAAAGCTTTTGCGGCTACCAATAAAGGTGATTTTGCCACAGCTGAAAGTTACTGGACACAGATAATTGAGCAATTTCCTACCAATGCCGGTGCATGGAGTAATCGCGGCAACTCTAGGGTAAGTCAGAACAAATTACAAGCAGCACTGACAGATTACAACAAAGCCGTAGAACTTGCCCCGAACGTTACCGATCCTTATTTAAATCGCGGTACAGCCTTAGAAGGGTTGGGAAAATGGTCAGATGCGATCGCAGATTATAATCATGTCCTAGAACTAGATCCCAAGGATGCGATGGCATATAACAATCGCGGCAATGCCAAAGCAGGTCAGGGAAAATGGTCAGATGCGATCGCTGATTACAAAAAATCCTTTGAAATTGCTCCAAATTTCGCCTTTGCTCGCGCTAACTATGCTGTTGCGCTTTATGAAACAGGTCAAACTGACCAAGCCATCCGCGAATTGCGAAACATCACCCGCAAATATCCTAACTTTGCTGATGTGCGTGCTGCTTTGACAGCTGCATACTGGGTGGGGGGACAAAAAGGCGAAGCCGAAAGTAACTGGGTAGCAGCCGTCGGATTGGATAGCCGTTACAAAGATATCAACTGGGTAACAAATACTCGCCGTTGGCCGCCTAGCTTGGTAGCAGCCTTGGATAAGTTTTTGAAACTCCAATGATTTCTTAGGGAAGTATCAATACTTAATGCTTTGCATACAGGTAAGTGCTTCCCAGTAGTTTATTTTAAGAAGCAATGGGCGATCGCACCCATCTTTTAGATCAAGATTTTACCAATTCCTGAATCTGTCCTGGGGTTAATTCCTCCACGTTGCTCAAAACTACTGTTGCTCCCGCTTTTTTTAGCGTTTCAGCATAAGCATTACGACGGGCTGCTGTTTCTTGTACATGAGGTGGTAAAACGCCTACACCAATCCAAGTGCGCTGTGGGTGCAAATTTCTGGCTTTCTCAACTGTATACATATCAGCTACCGTATCTCCCACATATAATACAGGAGGTAAATTCTTACACCCATTCTCCAAAATTTGGACAGTAGCAAAAAGTCCTGTGGGATCTGGTTTGCCTGGTGCATCCTCCATCGCAATTAACACTGGAGACTTTAAGCCTAGGCGTTTTTCTAAAATATAGTTAGCCGAACCACGCGTTGCACCGCTAAAAAATCCCCAAGCAATTCCAGCTTGTGTTAGTTGTTCTAAGTAGCTATGTTGTAATAATAAGGGTTCATCACAGATATACCCAGTGAAATTTTCGGGGTCTGTACCTCGGTAACGGGATTGAAAAAAAGCAACAATAGTGTTGTAGTCAAGTTGAAGTTGCTCGCGCGGCTGTCCTTGAGATTGAAAGTAACGGTAAATTAATTCTTGAGATGCTTCCCAATCGTTATTCCAGATACCTTCGGATTTCAACTGGTCAATATCTAATGGTGTCGGACGATAAGCTTGATTGGTAAAATACTCAACAGTATCTGCGATCGCGCGACGATAGGAACCGCTAACATCGCGAATCACGCCGTCAATATCGAAAACTACTATCGCTTTTGGTGAAAGTTGTTCTGTCATAAGATGGTATAGATTGAAAACTCAAAAAAGCTCATTATCTAATCCTGGCTGCTAATTAGCAATCACTCTTTAGCCATGTGGTGAGGTATTGCGTTAAAATAAGCGATCGCGAACTTAGTAAGTAATGCTTGGATATTCCCCGGAGGTTTGATTGACCAAGTTTATTTTAAAAATTCTGTGGTTAGACGAGAACGTTGCTCTTGCTGTCGATCAAATTGTAGGCAAAGGCACAAGTCCTCTAACCAAGTACTTTTTCTGGCCTAGAAACGATGCTTGGGAAGAGTTAAAGAAGGAACTGGAGTCTAAACACTGGATTAGCGATTTGGATCGGGTTGAGTTACTCAATAAAGCCACAGAAGTAATTAACTACTGGCAAGAGGAAGGCAGAAACCGTCCAATGGCAGAAGCGCAGTTGAAATTTCCTGAAGTTGCCTTTACAGGTAGCGCTTGAAATTTCTCAATTAGTCTCCCTGCTGTTCTACAAGTTGCCACAATTTGATGGTCTTGTCCCTGCTGCCGCTAGCAATCAGTTGTGCATCAGGGCTAACAGCAACGGTAGATACAGAGTCTGCATGGCCAGAAAGAGTAGCAATTTCTTCTGCTGTGCTAACTTTCCAAAGTTTAACAGTGCGATCGCGACTGGCACTAATTAGCATTGTGCCATCAGGCGTGAAAGCCACTGCTACAACTGACCAAGAATGGCCCAACAGTGTGGTAATTACCTGACCAGTGTTTACCTCCCATAATTTAATAGTGTTATCATCGCTACCCGTCGCCAAAATTTTCCCATCGGGACTAAAAGCGATCGTTAAAACCGCCCATGCATGACCTGAAAGGGTGCCTAACAAGGTGCAATCTGGGCGGTTTTTAAATTCTCCTGTTGCTTCCTGAGATTTCAATAACACCTCAGTAGTAGGTAACTGCCACAGGCAAATCGTGCGATCAAAACTAGCGCTGGCTAAAAGTTGCCCTTGCACGCTAAACGCCACTGAAGTCACCTGTAATTGGTGTCCGGTGAGAGTACAAATTACTTTGCCAGTATTCACATTCCAGAGTTTGACTGTCTTATCCCAACTACCACTAGCGATAATCTGTCCATCTGGACTGAAAGCTACTGATTTTACGGCGTGTGAGTGTCCAACTAAAGTGCAGATTTCTTGAAATTGATTAATATCCCGCAATTTAATAGTGTGATCGTCGCTAGCCGTGGCTAATATCTTGCCATCAAGACTGTAGGCTAATGATTTTACTGCTTGGGAATGCCCTGATAGGGTAGCTAAGACTTTATGAGTATTTAAGTCCCACAATTTAATGATTTTGTCATCACCACTAGCTAATGTTTTGCCATCAGGGCTGAAACTAACACAGTTTATCCCAGCAGATACACTGGAAAGCCCACTCAAGGTATCTATGCATTGCCATAAATTATTTTGAATTTTGAATTTTGAATTTTGAATTTTAGATTCGATACCCATTGCTAGCATGACTTCATCAGCTGATTGAAAGCGTTGGCTGATAGACTTTTGCAGCAGTTTATTGAGGATTTTTGTGAGGTTTAGGCCCCTCGCATCTTGTCGCCAGACATCGCTTACTCTGGTGCTAAGATACTCTTGCCAGACCCAGCAATCATTCGCAACATCATATAAATCAAAGGGCGGAATCTGGGTTAGTAGGTAAATGCATGTTACACCTAAACTGTAAATATCGCTGGCAAAAACTGCTTTTCCCTTTGCTTGCTCTGGTGCAATATATTCTGGGCTACCGATGCAATTTTCAGCTATTAGTTGGTCAAGTTCTTGGGCAAGTTTAGCCGTACCAAAATCAACTAAAACTAATTCCCCGGAGGCTCTGCGGATAATATTTTCTGGTTTAATATCGCGGTGGATAATGTTGCGATCGTGGATAAATTTCAAAACTGGCAATATATCTACTAAAAGTTGCCAAATTTGATTTTCACTAAAAGCTCCTTCATCTTCCAACAAAGTAGCTAAATTACTACCTGCGATAAACTCCTGTACTAAGTAAAAGTGTTGTTCATCCTGGAGGTGTGCTAGTAAAGCAGGAATTTGAGGATGCTGGCCTAGTAGCTTTAGCTGTTGTGCTTTTTGGACAAAGCTTTCTGGTGTTTGATTTTGGCAGGATAATTGTTGAATAACACAAGGAACTGGGGGAAATTGATTCTCATCTACAGCGAGGTAGGTTTTGCAGAATCCCCCTTGACCAATTAGCTGGAGTACACGATAACGATTTTGTATCAGCAAAATTTCCCTGCCAGAGTTATCAGCCAGATTAGATTTAACATAAATTTCTCAGAGGGTGACAACCTACCTATAAAGGTTGCTGCATAAGGGATAGGGCATAGA
>NZ_MTAW01000132.1 GCF_002154725.1 Nostoc sp. 106C
TCAGGATGAGTCTTCTCGCACTTATGCTCTTATAGCATTAGCCGAAAAATTACCAGAGATATTGTCAGAAGCACTCACCACCGCTAGGGCAATTCAGGATGAGTCTTCTCGCACTTATGCTCTTATAGCATTAGCCGAAAAATTACCAGAGATATTGTCAGAAGCACTCACCACCGCTAGGGCAATTCAGGATGAGTCTTCTCGCATCTATGCTCTTACACTATTAGCTGAGAAACTACCAGAGGTATTGTCAGAAGCCCTCACCGCCGCTAGGGCAATTCAGGATGAGTCTTCTCGCATCTATGCTCTTACACTATTAGCTGAGAAACTACCACCAGAGTTGTCGCTAGAAGCCCTCGCCGCCGCTAGGGCGATTCAGGATGAGTCTTTACGTGCCTATGCTCTCACAGCATTAGGTGCGAAACTACCAAAGATATTGCCAGAAGCACTCGCCGCCACTATGGCGCTTCAGTCTGAGCGTTATCGCGTTGATGCCCTCAAAGCATTGGCCGCGAAACTACCACCAGATTTGTTGCCAAAAGCACTTGCCGCCGCTATAGCGCTTCAGTCTGAGCGTTATCGTGTCGATGCCCTCAAAGCATTAGCTGCGAAACTACCACCAGAGTTGTTGCCAGAAGCACTCACCGCCGCCAGGGCGATTCAGGATGAGTTTTATCGTGCTGAGGCTCTCAGTACATTAGCCGACAAACTGCCACCACAGTTGTTGCCAGAAGCACTCACCGCTGCCAGGGCGATTCAGGATGAGGAATATCGCGCCGATGCCCTCAGTGCCTTAGCCGACAAACTGCCACCACAGTTGTTGCTAGAAGCACTCAGTGCCGCCAGGGCGATTCAGGATGAGACATATCGCGCCGATGCCCTCAGTGCCTTAGCCGACAAACTGCCAGAGGTATTGCCAGAAGCACTCACCGCCGCCAGGGCGATTCAGGATGAGACATATCGCGCCGATGCCCTCAGTGCCTTAGCCGACAAACTGCCAGAGGTATTGCTAGAAGCACTCACCGCCGCCAGGGCTATTCAGTATGAGGAATATCGCACCTCTGACCTCAGTGCCTTAGCTTCTGGTCTGTCAAAAATGCCAAATGCTAAACTTTTCCCCCTGTGGCAAGATACACTTGATGAGTTATCTGTTCGCACTCGTCCTCATTTGCTGTCAGGTATCAAAGCATTATTTCCAGTTATATTTGCATTAGGTAATGAAGCTGCAACGGCAGAAGTTGCCCGTGCGATTATTGATGTAGGGCGATGGTGGCGGTGAACAGATGCGGGGACGCAGTGTTTTATAGTTTTAGGCAAAGTGCTAGCCTATTGACAGCTAATCAACCCAGTTCTCTAATAACAGCGTAGGAATGCGAGAAAATTCTCGTACATTATTAGTAACAAGGATAACTCCTAAACTTAGAGCGTGAGCAGCAATGAGCATATCCATTGCACCAATGATAATTCCTCTACTTTCGAGATCGCTTCTAATACTGCCGTAAATTGTCGCCGCTGCTGGTTTGAAATCAACTATTTCTAGGGGTAGCAAAAATTGTAGCAGGGCGGTGCGGTTTTTCTCTTGCTGTTGACTTTTGGCTACTCCATATTCCAGTTCAGCAACAGTTATGGAAGAGATACCCACATCACAAATGCTCAGGGTTTGAAATTTATCCAGCACTTTTTGAGGTTTTTGCTTGATGATGTAAATGCAGATATTGGTATCAAGCAGGTATCGCATTTAAAAACTCTCTCTGGTGTTGATTAGTGGCTGATCTCTATTAGTCATGAAATCATCGGAGAAATTGTCTAAACTGTCGATCAGAGATTGCCAGGGGTTATCTTTAGCAATCAGAATAATTGCATTACCAATTTTTTTAATATAAACTTCCGTGCCAGTGAGTTGAAAATCTTCTGGCAAAATAACAACTTGGTGAGTGCCATCAGTGCTGAGTTTGGCAGTGTTCATAAAAATTTATATAGGAATTTGGTTGCGTAGACTTTTGCTTTCAGTTTAGCGTGGGCAATCTCAAATATATCTGGGTTTTGGTGGGCAATGCCTACTACTAGAGATAATGTGATTTTTCCACAAAAGCGATCGCCGATCCAGGTAAGTAGTTAAACAAGATTAATTACACAATGTCATTGCGCTAAGCGAAGCCATGCCCGAAGGGCTTTATGGAGCGGAGCGGAATGTAGACACGTAGACGCGAAGCGGCTTCTCGTTCGACGAAGTCGTTCCCGAAGGGTAGAGTAGTGGCTTCCCACAGGGTACCAATTGCAGAGTTCTTGTGATTGCTACTCTGCGAGAACGCCTTCGGCGAACGTTCCACTCGCAATGACATATCGCAACTAATTTAGCGGACATGATATGACCAGCAAATCACTCAGTATTCTGTTCAAACTATATGGTAATGGCGATCGCACTCTGTCTGTTCACAACTGCGATGTCTACGACAAGCCGATGCAGCGTCTACGCAAAATCACCTCATCCATAGAGAAGGCGATCGCATTCACAACCAACGAGATCGGGTTGTTTATCAATGAGTACTCATCCATAGAGAAGCTCAACTCATTTGTGACCAACTAGATCGGGTTGTTTATCAACGAGTACTCATCCATAGAGAAGCTCAACCCATTTGTGACCAACTAGATCGGGTTGTTTATCAATGAGTACTCATCCATAAAGAACATCATCTCATTTGTAACCAACGAGTTAATTTTCTGCGTCAAGAGGTTGCACTAGGTGATAAGAAATTGCGCTGCTACAACTTAGAGAACTCCAAGGGGCAATGGCTACAAATTACGCATAATTACAGAATTATATCCCTAAAATATTGTTAAAAAAAGCCAAATATTTGTGATTTTCCCTGAGCCGGAATACTGCTGTTTTAAGACAAGCTAACAGTAGTACCGCGAAGCGAAATCCAAAATAAAGTTAATTTTTTTACGCCGTGCTGTACGAGAAAAATTTATGAGGAATAATTTATGACTCTAGCCAAACGTTCATCTCGCATTCTCGAAAAAGCTCAACAGAGAGTTTCTGGAATGCAAACCATCGATCAGAATCTTGATTTTGGCCATTCTAACAACTTGCAAAATATGCAACAACAAATTGAGCAATTACGCGCCAAGCTGAACACTCATAATAATGCTCTGGCTGTAATTGATGCTTCTAGAACTGATATTGAACAGCTAGAAAAAAGCTTGAGTGTGTTGTGTGAAAATATGCTGATGTCAGTTGCAGGCAGATACGGCAAAGACAGCGCCGAATATGTCAAGGCTGGTGGTGTGCGTAAGAGCGAGCGCATTCGCAAAAGCACTAACACTCGGATAAAAACTGGTGCAGAGCAAGCGGCTGTTAAGTCTGATGAAACTACCTAGTATTATTCCCTAAAATTCATACTTGATGTTTGAAATATTACGTAATGGTTTCGGTGGGCGATGCCCACCCTACTCAACAACCTACAGGAGAAACATCAATATGCGTAGCCAAACGAGTGCAGCAAGCACGCGATCGCGCCGTTACCCGCTTTCAAGCAGAACCAAACTTGCGTTGCAATGCGCAAATGCAGAGTCGTCATCTCCCCAAATGGTGCAGGCTAGATGATGCTAGTCGTAATTTATTAGAAGCAGCAATTAAAAAATTAGGCTTATCGGCTAGGGCAAGCGATCGCATTCTCAAAGTAGCACGGACAATTGCAGATTTAGCGGCAGAGGATAAACTGCAAGCCAATCATGTAGCCGAAGCCATTCAGTATCGCACAATCGATAGAATGCAGTAAGGATTTCCTAGAAACTCAAGAAGATAGTAGCGCGATCACATCTTGAGCTAACTCAAGGTTATTGATTTACATTAAAAAAATTACACATTGATATTGCGATTATATAGATGAATATAGTCGCAATGTTTCCATTAAATTGACACAAAAGCTACACATCTTTACTATAAGCTCTTTTACATAAAGTCCATTCGGTTAACTACTAAAATCATAGCTAAAGTAATTTACTAGCAATTTACTTTAGCTATGCATTTTTATTTCTCCTCAATCAGCTACTCTATTGAGTAATAAAAATGCATATTCATAACTTATACTTAAATGAACTATAAATCATCTAAAATTCTACTACTAGTTTCCCTACTTACGCTGATAAGCTGTCGTTACTCTCAAGATGTAGCAGCACAGCCAGCCCAAAAATTACAGCCAACTATTTCAATCCTACCGCCACAGCCCAATACTAATGAATTAGCTAAACCACTCACTTACAAATTAGAGACTTACGATAGCAAAGTGATGGGAGGAAAGCGCACTTATGGAATTTCTTTACCTCCTGGCTATGAGCAAAATACTCAACAACGCTATCCCGTAATTTTTCTGCTTCACGGTGGACACGGCGATCCTAATTCCTGGTTCGATCAAAACAAAGGACAGGCTCTCAAGACATTAGAAAAACTTTATGCCACTAACAAGTTACCACCTAGTATTATTATTACCCCCGATGGTAACGACAAACGCGGCACTAGCCCCTATTGGGACCCTCAATATATCGATGGGCCTCAAGGTAATGTGTCTACAGCCGTTGGCGATGAACTAGTAAAAGTGGTCAAAACCCGCTACCGAACACTACCAAATCCCGATTTTTGGGCTATGGGTGGACTATCATCTGGTGGTTGGGGGGCAATCAATGTAGGATTGCATAACTTACCTCGTTTCTCAATTCTATTTAGTCATAGTGGTTATTTTAAAGATAAGAGTGGCCCGCAAAATAGTCCGATAATTTATATCAAAAATATTTCTCCACAGGCTAAAAAAAGGTTGAAGATTTATTTAGATTCGGGTATATCAGATACGGAAGAACTCGATGAAGGCAAGCGGTTTGTTAAAGTGCTCAATCAATTGAAGATTTATAATATATTTCATCAATTTCCAGGCAGTCATACTTGGGAATACTGGCGCGAACACCTAGTAGATTCTTTAACCTTTGTAGGTGAACAATTCCGCGTATCGCAAATAGCTCATGCTGCTGATAATTTAGGCTTTGATCGG
Organism: Nostoc sp. 106C; assembly: GCF_002154725.1. GTDB lineage: Bacteria > Cyanobacteriota > Cyanobacteriia > Cyanobacteriales > Nostocaceae > Aulosira. The sequence continues at coordinate 5,046 of NZ_MTAW01000132.1, forward strand.
GCTAAAAATCCTCCGAATAATTAGCATAGTTCAGAATTATAATTATTGAAGTTAAACTTTTGTAGGGTGGGCATTGCCCACTCTACAACTACTACATATTGCTTATTTAATAAATATTAATTATAGTTAAATATTGTGATATGTTGTTGATCAAGCTCTAAATAAATATGAGAATTTCTAAAGTTGTAATTAGTTTGGCAGGAGCGATCGCTCTCTTAACTGCTGCTGGTTACTACTACGTCTTTATTTTAGGTGCGCCACAATTAGATCGACCCCAAGAGCAAGCCAATACAGGACTGAGTTTTCAGTTAGAAAGTTTTAATTCTCAAGCAATGGGAAAAGTCCGTAACTATGGAGTAATTTTACCTCCTGGCTATAATAAAAATCTCCAAAAGCGTTATCCAGTAATATTTTTATTGCACGGTGGTCATGATGATGCTCGTGCTTATGCTGATAAATATGCACTATTGAATGTACTGCATGAACTTTATCAAAGTGGACAATTGCCTCCATCAATTTTGATTACACCAGATGGCAATGATAATCGAGGTTCTAGTCCTTTGTACGATCCAGATTATTTTGATGGGCCTAATGGTAAAGTAGGAACTTGGATAGGTTCAGAATTAGTCAAAGTAGTGAAGTCGCAATACCGCACCTTGGATGACCCACATTTTTGGGCGATAGGAGGTGTATCCTCTGGAGGATGGGGAGCATTTAATATCGGCTTACGCTATCTAAACAACTTCAATATTTTCTTTAGTCATAGCGGTTATTTTACAGATAAAAGCGGCCCGCAAAATAGCCCTCAACAGATTGTGCAACAGTTATCAATTCAAGACAGAAAGCGATTGCGAGTGTATCTTGATGCAGGACTTAGCGATACTAATTTACTGTCTTCTACTAAAGCCTTTCACGAAACTTTAAATAAATTAGGTATTGCTAATGTCTTCTCTGCATTTCCCGGAGGTCATGGTTTGTCTGGTGCTGATGTGGGGTGGAACTACTTTCATAAACATCTCAAAGATTCACTTTCCTATGTAGGAAAACAGTTTAATAATTCAAAATTAAAAAAATAATTAAATACTATTAATAATTTTTTGTAACTAAATACCAATAATTAATGACCGATGAATCATAAAATAAAAACTCAGATTGGACTTCAAAGTGCCGCTTTTCTGACAGCGTTGGTGGGAGTGGTGAATTTAATCTCAGCAGTAACTCCTACTTTACCTGAACGCAATCATTGGCTTAAGCATTTTTTGCCCTTTGAAATTCGCGCCAGTGGTCATATCTTTGCAGCTTTGGCTGGGTTTGCTTTACTAGCACTGGCAACTAATTTATTGCGGCGAAAACGAGTTGCTTGGGTGCTGACAGTCGGTTTATTAGTAATTTCTATTATTAGCCACTTACTGAAGGGTTTGGACTATGAAGAAAGTCTACTATCAGGTGTCTTATTAGTGCAACTAATTTGGATGCGCCAGGTTTTTACAGCGCAGTCAGACCGCCCTTCAATTGCGCGGGGAGTGAGAGTATTATTTGGTGCTTTATTGTTTACCTTGGCTTATGGAACAATTGGTTTTTACTTGCTAGATGGCAAGTTTTCGGTAAATTTTGATTGGGGTGAAGCTATAGTTCAAACTTTAGCAATGTTCTTTACAGAAGATAATGCTGGACTGCAACCGAAAACTAGGTTTGGCGACTTTTTTGCTGATTCTATTTATGTAATTGCAGCTTGTACCTTTACATATGCCTTTGTCATGCTGTTGCAGCCAGTTTTTTTACGTAATTCAGCTACCCCAAATGAACGAAAGAAAGCAAAAGAAATTGTCGAAAAGTATGGTAAGTCTTCTTTAGCAGCTTATACGCTATTAAATGATAAAAGTTACTATTTTAGTCCTTCTGGTCGTAGTACGATCGCCTATGTTCCTAAAGGACGAGGTGCGATCGCTTTAGGAGATCCCATTGGGCCCATAGAAGACCGCAAAGAGGCGATCGTTGCTTTTGGGCAGTTTTGCCAACGTAACGATTGGTATCCGGCTTTTTACCAAACTTTGCCAGATGATCTAGACATCTACATTTCTCTGGGTTTTAGGGTACTGAAGATTGGGGAAGAAGCGATCGTTGACCTCAAAACTTTTACTTTACAAGGCAAAGCTGGTAAAAACTTCCGACCTGCTATCAATAAATTGGCGAAACTAGGATATGAAGTCCAGTTTTACCAACCACCAATTACTGATGAATTGCTACGTCAGCTGAAACCTGTGAGTGATGAATGGTTGAGAATGGTGCAAGGTTCAGAAAAAAAGTTTTCTCTGGGTTGGTTTGACGAAGCTTACCTGCGAGACTGTGTAATTGCTGCGGTTTACGATCCTGAAGGAAAAATTAGGGCTTTTGCCAATATTGTGCCAGGGTATCAACTTAATGAAGTAACTCTCGATATGATGCGGCATCGTCCATCAATGGAGAATGGGACAATGGATGTTTTATTTACTTCCATGCTCCAGCATTTTAAGGAGAAAGACTACGATAGCTTTAATTTTGCGCTTTCTGCGCTGGCGGGAGTTGGTGAAACCCCAGAATCACGCCGTTTAGAGAGAGTATTAGGCTATCTTTACGAACATTTAAATCGCTTCTACAACTTCAAAGGCTTACACGCCTATAAAGAAAAGTTTCGTCCCCATTGGGAACCACGCTACCTGGTTTACCCTAGCTTGACAGCTTTACCTGATGTAGTTGTGGCATTAATTCGAGCAGATTCCGGCGATCGCCTCCTCGATTATTTCAAACCTGGAGCCTAAATTTTTTCCACTCTTGGGATGTCCGTCCTATATCTTCAGTAAATTTGTGCAAAAAATGCAATCTACCGCAGAGATGATTTTAGAATCACCATTTTAAGGCAGTCTAATAAAGTAGACTCTATACATAGGGGCATGTAAGAAGCAGTAATACTGCTAGTTTATTTGCCAGGCTTATCACCAGAGGATGAGAGATGACACGCTCTCCGAATTCTAATCGGCGTTTATGGCTGCTGTTATTAAGTCGTACCAGCATTGCTTTAGGAGTGCTTTTAATCGCTGGGATTGTGGGGGGCATTTGGTGGGCTAATATTTTTATTCATCAAAAGTTAGCACCGTTAATTGAAAGCAATCTTTTAGAGTTGCTAGGACGACCTGTAAACTTAGGCGCAGTTCAAGGTTTTTCGCCGAATAGTTTGCGTTTTGGTAAAACATCAGTCCCTGCAACTACAACAGATCCAGATACAGTGGTAGCACAAGCGGTAGATGTAGGATTCGATCCCTGGCAATTAGTTTTCAACCGGACATTAAAGCTAAATGTTACATTAATTCAGCCTGCTGTTTATATCGAACAGGATCAACAAGGGCGCTGGGTTTCAACTAGACTCAATACTGCATCTCAAGAACGCAAAGGTTTTATTCAAACTCAACTAGAGTCACTGCGGTTGCAAAATGGCGGTTTAATCTTAGCCCCATATATTCCCCAAGGTAAGCCGAGAGTAACAGTTGGGTTCAATCAACTTAACGGTATTGCCAATTTTTTAGAGCAAAATCAACGCATTAATTTTGATGTTAGCACTCAAGCTCTTACTGGGGGAAGTGTACAGATTGCTGGAGAGACGCTTCCGAAAACATCTCAAACAACCCTGAAAGTTCGTACAGCTAGTTTACTCGCAACTAATCTGACGCAATTGGTGCAGACACCAGTTAGCTTGCAAGCTGGAAGTATAGATAGTGATTTGACAGTTAAGTTACAACGAAATCAGCCGAAAACTAGTATTTTTGGCACAGTTGGCGTTAATCAAGTAGTAGCACAACTTAATAATTTTCCGACAAAAATAACTAACACTACAGGTAAATTACAATTCCAGGGTGAGCAGGTTGCACTGGAAAATTTTACTGCAAGCTTGGGTAACATTCCCGCGCAAATCAACGGCTCTATAAATACTCAAACGGGTTATAACCTGACAGCTGATGTGAAAGCTGTTAGCACTCAAAACCTCTTACAAACCTTTAACGTTAAACTACCGATCGCAACTGCTGGCGACTTCACTGCAAATATCAAGTTGCAAGGTGCAATTAAACAGCCAGTGTTAGTAGGTGCGGTAAGTACCATTAAACCTGCTGTTATTGACCGTGTTAGCTTTGAGAAAATTACCACTCAGTTTCGCGGCACACCTCAGGAAATTGTTATTTCCCAAATTCAAGCTACCCCAACTTTAGGCGGACAAATTACTGGTAAAGGTCGAGTTGGCTTAGGAAAACAGAGCAAAGTTGCGATAAACTTGCAGGCGGCGAATGTACCGGGGGATGCGATCGCGCAAACTTACAACGCAAATTTAAATAATATTCGCATTGGTACAGTCTCTGCAAATACCCAAGTTTCGGGAACTCTCGCTAATTTACAAACCCTGGTGCAAATCCAAGCACCTCTAGCTACTTATCCGGGTAAAGTCGAATTAGCGGTTAACAAGGGAAATATCCAAATCCAAAATACAGCTTTTCAAGTAGCAGGGGGTACAGTTGCAGCACGAGGACAACTTATAGGCGATCGCTGGCAAGCTTTTGTTGATGCTTCTCGAGTTCCTCTCAATAGTTTAGCCCAAGCGACGCGCACTCAAGAAAACCCCAACGCAACTTTACCACCCCAGTTTCAAGGCACTTTAAACGGTGAATTCAATTTAGCGGGAACTACAAAATCATTTCAACTACCTAACATTCAAGCTTCTGGACAGGCGAATTTGAATGTCGCTGGAGGTAGGGTTAACCTCAATAATATCCGCTTGAATAATGGTTTATGGCAAGCTGTAGCGAATGCGTCCGGAGTACAACTCAATCAATTTGCCAAAAATGTCAAAGGACAGATTGTAAATAGTAATGTCCAGATTACAGGCAATACTAACTCCTTTGCCTTAAATAACATTCAAGCCGCTGGCGAGGCGCGGCTGAATTTGGCTCAAGGGAATGTTAATGTCCGAAATATCAGCTTGAGTGGTGGTAACTGGCAAGCTTTAGCCAATATTTCCCAAGTTCAACTGAATAATTTATCACAAAATTTGCGTGGGCGGTTAAATGGTGATGTGCGTGTAGCGGGAACTACCGCTTCCTTTCAACCACAAAACATTCAAGCCGCAGGTACAGTGAGATTTTCTCAAGGTTTAGCGGCACTCACACAACCACTAACTGCTCAATTTCAATGGAATGGTAGTGGCTTGCAAATTGTCCAAGCAACTGCACCAGGTTTAAGGGCGGCTGGTAATATTGCTGTGGCGTTGCAACCAACTCCCCAAATTACCGGGTTAAACTTAAATGTTCAGGCACAAAATTATAATCTGCAAAGTCTGCCAGTGAAGCTTCCTGGTAATATTGCTTTGGCAGGGAGGGTAGATTTTAACGGACAAGTAGCGGGTACGCCTACTACCCCTATTGCTAATGGCAATATTCGTTTAGAAAATTTGGCTGTCAACGGTTTAGCATTTGACCCGGTGTTAACTGGTAGTGTCCGTTATCAGCAAGGACAGGGAACCCAATTTCAAGTTGCTGGTAGACAAGACCTAATTGCTGTTTCTTTAGGTGCAAATAATCGTCCAACTACATTTAATATTAGACGAGATAAAACTATCGCGACTGGTAACACAGTTGGAGATACTTTAACAGTTAACGTTCAAGACTTTCCCATATCTATAGCTAAAAGTTTCATTCCTGCTAACGCAAACTTAGGTACAATTAACGGACAATTATCAGGAAATTTAGCAGTTAATTTAAATGATTATAGTTTAGTTGGCAATGTAGCAGTTGCTCAACCTAGAATTGGCAGAATTCAAGCAGATGAGTTTCGCGGCAATATTAGTTATGGCAATGGTAATTTCAGTTTAACTAATGGGCAATTGCTGCAAGGTGCAACTCGTTATGCACTCAGTGGAAATTTACCAACCACAGGTAATAAACCCTTGCAATTTGACGTTAGCTTTGACCAAGCTAGAATTGAAAATTTACTGCAAACGCTCAATATTTACAATTTTAAAGATGTACGTACTGGCTTGCAACCTCCAAAATTAGCTGGTGCGGAAGTATTACAAACTCAGCCTGTAAGTTTGCCCGATACTAATTTATTAGGGCAAATAGCTTATGTATCCAAAATACAAAACCAAGTTGCCCAAGAAAGAACGCAGGAACAAGCTTCTCGCCGTATACCAACTTTAGAAGAATTGCAAGGCATTATCAGTGGTAGGTTAGGAGTCACAGGCAGTTTGCGATCGGGCTTGAATATTGGTTTTAATTTTACAGGTAATAATTGGGTATGGGGTAACTATAATATTAACCAAATTGTAGCGAGTGGTAATTATGAGAATGGTAATTTAACCCTACAACCTCTGCAAGTTAATTTCAATAACTCTCTCATAGCTTTTAATGGACAATTGAGCCAACAAGCATTATCTGGTCAAGCTCAAGTCCAAAATTTAGCGCTAACAGATATTAAACCTTTCTTCCCTCAATTACCTGTAGATGTTACAGGTAATGTAAATGCTAATGCTACCCTCAGCGGAAATTTAAATAATCCTCAAGCTGTCGGGGAATTAGCTTTGGTAAATGGCAACTTAAATAATCAATCTATACAGTCAGCCCAAGTTGCTTTTAACTATAATAATGCAGAGTTAAATTTTGACAGCAACATTTTAGTTAGTGGCACACAACCAATTCAAATTAATGGCAGTGTTCCGGCTAAATTACCCTTTGCTTCCGCACAGCCAGATAGCAATCAAATTAGCATCCAGGCGAACGTTCAAAATGAAGGTTTGGCAGTATTAAATGTACTTAATAATCAAGTAAAGTGGGTAGATGGTCAAGGACAAGTAAACGTACAAGTGCAGGGAACATTAGCTCGACCAGAGACTACTGGTACTGCCACAATTAATAATGCCACAATCAATGTGCAAAGCCTTTCGGAACCGTTAACCAACGTTACAGGGACAGCGCGGTTTGCAGGCGATCGCTTAATTGTTGATAATCTTCAAGGGCAATATAGTCGCGGACAATTAACGGCGACGGGAATTCTACCGATTTTTGCTAGTCAAAATGCTCAACAACAAGCAGCTGCTAATCCCCTCACGGTAGCTTTAGAGAACTTGAGGGTGAATCTTCAAGGATTATATCAAGGCGGAGTTAGCGGTAATGCTGTCATTACTGGCACAGCCTTTAGTCCCAAACTCGGCGGTAGAATTGAGCTAAATAATGGTGAAGTATCATTAGGACAAGCCACCTCTAAGACATCTGGAACAACCCCTACCACTGAAAGTACATCAACTTCCCCAGAAATTACAGTCACAACACCAGAATCAGCTACTGCTACTAATTCGGCGACAACACCCACAGCCAGCAATACAGCGAGAATACCTATAGAGTTTGCGAATTTACAACTAGCTTTAGCTAACAATGTTCGCGTGACGCGTCAACCGCTATTTAGCTTTGTCGCTCAAGGTGATATCACTCTCAATGGAACCTTGGCTAAACCTCGTCCCCAAGGACAGGTTCGACTGCGACGAGGTCAAATAAATTTATTTACCAGTCAATTTACCTTAGCTCGTGGTTACAACCAAACCGCAGTATTTACTCCCAATCAGGGATTTGACCCAACTTTAGATGTCCGCCTAGTAACAATTGTCCCAGAGGCAACTCGCACTTTATCGCGAACCTCACGCATATCTAGTGAGGTTCAAGATGTTTCTGCAATAAACTTTGGCACTTTAAACACTGTGCGCATTCAAGCTATAGCAAAAGGGCCAGCCAGTCAATTATCTAGAAATCTTGTGCTAACTAGCGAACCTCGCCGTAGTAGAGGAGAAATCGTAGCTTTACTAGGTGGCTCATTTCTTAACACTTTGCAGCAAGGTGATACAGGTTTAGGACTGATTAACATAGCTGGTTCGGCAATTTTTTCCAACTTGCAAGGTACTATTAGTCAAATTGGTGAAACTATTGGCTTAAGTGAATTGCGGTTATTTCCAACTCTAGTGACTAATAGAAATACTAATGTTTCTGTACTCGGTTTAGCAGCCGAGGGTGTATTTGATGTATCAAGGAATTTTTCTGTTTCTTTGTCGCGGGTTTTTGCTACTGATGAACCCTTACTTTACAACGTAATTTATCGTTTAAATGACGACATTCGTGTACGTGGTGGTACTAATTTCGGAGATGAAGGTCGCGCTGTTGTTGAGTATGAAACAAGGTTTTAATTATATTGCTTTCATTTTATCAAGAACTGCAGAGAGCAGAAGGGATAAATCCCTCCTATTTTCTTCAAACTTAGACTTCTTGCAAAAATACGAATCAGCAAAAAAGGAACCACAGATAAACACCGATAAATATCGGTGTTTATCTGTGTTTATCTGTGGTTTGATATTCAAAACTTTGACTTATGCAAGAGACTCCATGATCTGCGCGCACAAGGAATAATGAAAATGATCTTGGAACGATTTTGCGTTGTTTCAGCCTCTATTTTCAAGGCAGGTCTATTCTTTCATTAACGTAGGTTCGACGAATCTCACCCCACCCCTGTTGACTTGTGTGCATCTGTTGTTGTAATTTTATTCAGATTTTTAATTTTGCTAAACCTAAATAACGAATACCTTCTGGTGAAACGTCAAAACGGCAGGGTAACACTTCTAAACCGAGAGCGATCGCATCGCGCAATAACTTACCATATATAGGGTCTTTACTATCACCAGGGGCAAACTCTGTACAATCACCTCGATTGATAAAGTACAGCATGACTGCGCGACTGAAGGGTAGCAGCGCCATGAGTTCCCGCAAGTGCTTTTGCCCTCTTGTCGTTTCTGTGTCGGGAAAGAGTGCTAAATTATCTTGGGTCCAGGTTGTATTTTTCACTTCTAAATAAATTGGGCGATCTTCATCATTTCCTGTCAAGAAAAAATCTACTCGACTTTTTTTGTCTTGCCCATAAACCACTTCGCCCTTGATATGACTATATTCACCCAATTCTGGAAATAAATATCTTGCTAAAGCTAGCTTTACTATCTGATTTGGCAAAGCAGTATTTACGCCTACCCAAGTCGGCTCATGATCATGCACCTGAATCAGTTCTAAAGTGTAAGCTAGTTTACGGTTAGGATTGGCACTTTTAGATAGCTGTACCGCACTACCAGGAGTAGATACTCCAGTCATCGGCCCTGTATTGGGACAGTGTGCTGTTACTATTTCGCCAGAAGTCAGTTGTACATCAGCAAAAAAGCGCTTGTAGCGCTTGAGTAGAATCCCAGGATATAAAGTTGGGTAGCGATAAAGCCAATCCATAATTTTGACCCTCTCCTCTATCAAGGCAAGGAGATTATTAAGAGCTAAACAAGTTTAACTCTAAAGGATTACCATTTTTACTGTGCTTGGTGTGTCACTTTTCTATTTAATTACAAAGTTTTATATTCTCTTATCCTCTGTGACAAATTAACTGCACATGGTATTAGCCAGTGGTTATACCAATTTGAAAAAAGAATGCGACAGATTGTAGGGGCACGGCACTGCCGTGACCTCTAGAATATATTGATGTGTCGCAAACATTATTTGAATTGGTATTACTTGCGCGCGAATAAAACGACCCAGGCAAACTTTTTATGAGTTTAATTCTAAGATGAGACAGATAATTCTGTAGACTTAGCAACTTCTTTATTGCTACGGCTTTTGATTACTCGTGCAGGTACACCCACAGCTACCGAAAATGGGGGAATATCTTTAGTAACAACAGCCCCAGCACCGATAACACATCCTCTACCAATTGTCACGCCATCTAATACTTTCACCCCATGTCCTAGCCAGCAATCATCCTCAATCACGATTCCCTGAGAACTAATACCTTGGTATTTGATTAGCTCCATCGGATCTGCAAAGTTGTGATTATTGGCATATATTCCAGTGTGGGCTGCAATTAAACAGTGCTTGCCAATTTTGATCTCTCCAGGGCCAGCAATACAAACGCTAGGGCCAATAAAAGTATCTTGACCGATGTGAATATAGGTGTTATTGAGTGCCCCTATTAAAACATTACGCTCAAGGACAACTCCATTTTCTAAATGGATTTTATTATTTTCGTGTCCTTTTCCATCTATACGAACACCTTTGAAAATATACACTCCATTTCCAACTTCAATAGAATTAGTACTAATAAATTCAACACCATCTTGGATATAAACTGAGCTACCTAGCCGGGCAAAAATTGTGCGATATATCATATTACGTAACTTTACGCCTCCAAAAATTGTTGGGATATCGCCTAAAAAAGTGGTTAACAGAAGTTGTTGAAGCCGCTTCAATTTTGAAAAATATTTCAAGTCATTCATGGCTCTATTATTTTTATCTAGATTTTGCTTTTAGAGATTTGTGGAATTGGGAAATGCCTAAGTAATAGTCTTCTATACTTGAGTATTGCTATATAGCATCTAGATTTCTATATCTGCATTATTAGCAGATTAATGAAAAAACAGATGGCTAAGATAAAGTTTTTCAAACGTTTGCAAAACCCAAGCCAAGCTTTAATGTTAGAAGCTATTAAATATAGGGCTTATTTAATTTTTAGAAATGGCTATACAACAAATATTGTATTTATCAAAGAAGAATTTAGGAGTCACTCACTAGAATACCAGAAGGGGATTTTTGTGTGATTGGTGAGCCTGCACAGCAAGAAGATTTCTTCTGTAAATGACTACGAGCGTCATCTGTACTGCCAAAGCCAAAGCATAACCCGCAATGCGGATGAATAACAGCGTTTTCACACATCCATGAAAACTTTGAATTGGTAACCTTCAATTATTAGTGAGTCTTTTTCTGAATTCTTTTTCAATTACAAGCCAATTCTGTGATTATTATTTGTTAAGTGTACTTGTTGGAAACCCAATAAAGTAATCTTTATATTTAAAACTGATTAATACTGAATATTACTACTTTTGTACAACATCAAATACCTAACTCTCGATGTGTATTACTGAGCAATTTCATAAGCTAATAAAATTCAGCTATCAGTTATTCAATATCAAAGTAGTTATTGCAATTACATCTTTGTATGCTTTTCCAAAGCGAGAAGAAAATTTTCTCGCTACCCTCAAGATGTAATTTTTGAATTACTCTACAATTTCCAAGCAAGTACAAGCACGTTAAATTAGGGGGGAGTGTCTCCAACTTCAGCCATCACATTGAAGTTAATCATCGGAGCAAACAAATAAATACTTCCCCGATTACTATAACGGCTTTCTTGCAGCCAGTTTTGATAGTCTGCTGCTGTTGTCATCATCACTTACACAGAGAATTTACATATTCACTAAAGCGCCTTTATAGTGACACAAGTAGTGTGCTTTCACCATCCTAAAAGAGACTTACGAAAGTATTGTAAAGAAAGAGTAAAGTTTAAACAAAAAATATAAATATTCTACAAAAGCTATGATTTTATCATTGGTTAAATTCTAATTTTAAGACATAAATTATACTAGCAAGCATCAGCTATTAATTAAATAAATAACTACAAGAAATCAGAGGAAATACAGATAGAAAAAGCCACCAGTATTCTTTATTTGGTGCTTCATTAGATAGTTAATTTTATTGTTAATTTCTGATATTAAGTATTTTTAGTAAACTTTTTAGTTGTGTTCGACAAAAACCTACCTAAACAGCAAGACAGGAATATGGCTGCTGCGTAGTATTTGGGCTGTAGTAGTGCCAATAATTAGTGCCGAATATGGCTGTGTCCGTAGGCTCCAATAATCAGTAAATTCTACGTGGGAGGCTATAACCTTTTCTGATTTGCCATGCATGATTAAACAGTGCAATATCTATACCTATAACTATGTCTGGGGTATAACGAACCTGCGCTGCCCACAGTAGATTTATCACAGCAGTGAGCGATCGCTAAACTCTCTCACTAATAAATGTTGCATTCGATGGGACAGCAAGCGTGCGATCGCACTACTACTCTAAATAATATTGCTCATACTTTAGTAAGACAATACCTCTATACCATAGTTTGGTAATTTCTGTAGTTATTATCACGACAGTTTAATAAAAAGTAGCATACAATAGATCTTATCAGCCTCCTAAAAGAAAAAAAGTTAGGAGGGTTGCAATCTGCAAGTAGGTAAATCCTATGCAAACAGTCCGAGGAGTAACGGAATTAGAATATGCCTTTCTGTTTACTCTAAGAAAGGTAAATTCCATCAAATTAGAAGGTTTCAAACCATTTTTTAACGCTTTGCCTGTTGATCCTTACATAAAAGGCAACTATCGCTCTCGAAGATTATCTCGATTTACTGTTGTTGGGGATAGGTTAATTAAACTACCTCACGGTTATTTCTACCAAAGCAAAGATTACAATCCATTATTGGGAGATATTAAAAGAGAGTTTGCAGAATTAGATGATGCAATGCTAGATCTGGATATATTTAAAAGCCTTGTTTTAGCATTTACTGATTCTTGCAAACTTCATCCAGAAGCCGAAATAGGAGTTCATCAGATTAGAATTAGCTGTTCTCCTGATAATTTGGGTAATCCAGCGCCTGAAGGTATCCATAGAGATGGTACAGATTTTATCGGTATCTTCTCTGTTGATAGAGACAATATTGTCGGTGGAGAAACACATTTATATACTGCTAATAAGGAAAAGCCCATTTTCAATAAAGTTCTCAATCCTGGCGAACTTTTATTAGTCAACGATCATGAATTTTTACACTTTACTACTCCTATTAAACCAGAGATTGAGGCTCAAGGAACAAGGGATGTTTTTGTGCTGACTTCTCCAAGTTTGCTTTCTGATTAATACTATTTAGAAATACAACCACAGATAAATAGAGATAATCCATTGGTGCTTATCTGTGTTTGTACATAATTCAATCAACTTGAAATATTTGACAATCAAGTAAGATATGGGGAATTGAATGTAGTCATTTCCCCAGCTTTTTTATTTGGAATGGGAAATAATCTTGCCGATCTTCATATTATGCATTTGCCGTTCCCGCTTGCTTGGGTGCTCAGTTTGTGAATCCTAACGTCCATCCATTAATTTTGGTTGGCGATGGCGCATTCCAAATGACGGGAATGGAATTGTCTACAATCGCTCGCTATGGATTGAATCCGATTTTCATCGTACTCAACAATCGTGGATATGGTACAGAGCGTCAGGCTAATAGTCCAAGTCTACTGAAGTAGACTCAAGATTTTGAGGATATTTAGTCATCTTTAGATGACTTTTGCTATTAGCAAGGAACTTCAGTTCCTTGCGGTAACAGGGTTTCGCGTTAAGTTGACACCAATGAGCATTGCTAAACCCTGAAGCGCGTATTTGTATCATTATTAAGGTGAAATGGTATCAAAGCTTGACTCTCTTCTAACCAGAGATTGAGGCTCAGGGATGTTTTTGTGCTGACTTCTCCAAGAAGGAGAGAAATAAAAATGATCTCGCAAATGTGCAACGCCTGACGCTTATGAACTGTGTCATTAACATAGGAAATAAGCTAGAGTCACGGTGAATACTTACTATAGCCATAACTGACTGAGTTAAGTGAATAAAAGCTATGTATGACGAATTCTATAATCGAGGATTGGAGAAAGCTAAGCAAAAAGACTACGCTGGAGCCATTGAGGAATTTAATCGTGCTTTGCAGGCGACACCTTACTTTCCCGAAGCTTACTTGCAAAGGGGTTTGGCATATTATGACTCAGGGGAAATTCTCCAGGCTGTTTCTGATTACACCGAAGCCCTAAAAATGAACCCCGAAAGTTTAGAAGCATATTATTCTCGGGCCTTAGCAAGGGTGGCGTTGAAAAATCTGCCGGGTGCGTTGGAAGATGTGGAACGTGCTATTCGCCTTAATTCTAATTATGCCGCAGCTTATAGCCTGCGGGGGATGATACGGCGCAAACAGGGGTATATTCACGATGCGATCGCTAATTTTAAAAAAGCGGCAGAATTATATCTAGCGCAAAAGGATAAAGAAAATTGTCGTCTGTGTTTGGAAAGAATTAAACAGCTACAACCACCAGAAAAACCGACTGTTCAGCCAGCAGTTTCTCCCAGCGTCACCATCAAATCCGAGAAGGACTATTTTACGCAACTATTAGACAAGGCAGAAAAGGGAGACACCCGCCAGGCGATTGAAGATTTAAACTGGGTGTTGCAAGCCGATCCGCAAGATGCCCAAGCTTATTGCTGTCGTGGAGTTGTGCGTTGCAAAATGGGTAACTATCAAGGTGCGATCGCCGATTTTAATCAAGCACTTAAATTAAATTTTCAAGACGCTATTGTCTATCGCAACCGAGGTAAAGCACGTTCCTTGTTAGGTGATTACCAAGGTGCGATCGCAGATTTTAATTCTGCACTGCAAATTCAACCCCAGGATGCCTTAGTGTATGTTGCCAGAGGTAACGCTTATCGCGCAATCAGCAATTATATTGGTGCAATTCAAGATTATTCCCAAGCACTACAAATTAATCCTGAAGATGCCCAAGCTTACTATAATCGCGGTATTGCCCATACTCTTCTAGAAGAAATGCAACAAGCGATTGAAAATTATCAAAAAGCAGCAAGTATTTTTCTCGAAAAAGAAGATTGGGACAACTATCAACAAGTTTTAAATAGTCTTAACAAAATTCAGAAGTCTCTTCCTGAAACCAAAAACCACAAATATAATCTTCTTCGTCAGCGATTGTTGCGTCTGGTTGGGGGACAGTGGGAAATTGCCCAAAGATTAATTCAGCAAAAGAAAGATTACTATCCGCAGATGCCAGAAGAGTGGTATTTGCAAAAAGTAATTACAGAATTAGAACGCGATCGCGGTAATTAAGAGAATTTATCTATTGCTTCTTTTAAGTCTACATTCACAATTTATTTGCCATTTCCTGCTATTTATTTTTTCTATCCAGGTATATCTTGAAGCCTAATCCACTGCCAAATCCACCACCAAATATTATCAGGATTCTAAGAATATCCTGATAAACTGCTACATCCTTATTTACTAAAAAAACAGTTAAAAATACAAAAACAGCTAGAAAAATAAAAATAGAAATTAAATTATATTTTCTGGCTTGTTGTGCGTCTATAAAAGCTCTTTCGCTATCTTTATCTACGCTCTCAAGTATTTTTGTGATGTGTTGTTGATTAATTTTATCTAGAATTGGTGAACTAGAAGAAGTAGATAATCTACTCATTGAGAGAAATGTTTTTATTTCCCTCTTGATTTCTGGTGGAAGACTTTCTAATTCTTCAGGAAGTTTCTCTATATATCCACTTTCAAGAGCCTGATTATCTTTATTTAGTTCATTTTCT
Source organism: Nostoc sp. 106C (assembly GCF_002154725.1). Taxonomy (GTDB): domain Bacteria; phylum Cyanobacteriota; class Cyanobacteriia; order Cyanobacteriales; family Nostocaceae; genus Aulosira. The sequence goes on from NZ_MTAW01000132.1 coordinate 20,376, forward strand.
TGTTCAGACATATCAATTTAACTTAAAAACTTTATAGTTAGCTTCCTCTTAAAATTAATTTTACTTATTAGTAAGATACTTTTCTATCGCAAAAGACAACTTTGATTCCCAAAAATCAATTATTTTCTGTTCAACCACAGTTTGAACTCTTGCTTCTACTTCATTTTCAATAAAAATAGAGCAAGCATAATGAACTAAAGCTTCAAATGCCCGATCGCTAATTTCTCCATTTTTATTTAAATAGGAAAAATAAGACACAATACTCTTGAGCCTTAAAAGTCTTGCTTCTGGAGAAGATCTACGAGAAAGTTCTAAGTCTTTTCTAGATGCAAAATTTGATATTGCATTATTTTTCTCACTTAAAAACACAGGATTTTTTTCAACCTCATCTTTTATTAAGATTAGCAGAAGTTGTTTAACTATATATTAAATCTAGCAGCCTAAAAGCAAATATATTTTAACTTTATTTCATAAGTATATTCAAATTTTTAATAAAATGCATTATGTATTTGTTCGTTACAAACCCAAAAGAATATAGTTAGAACTAACCAGCATCTAGAATAATAAACCGTATTATTGTCACGTTAATAAGCTGCAACATTTATAATAACCTGGTATATCGAACTTTATTTCTGTTATTGCAAAAATTTGCGATAATCAGCAAATGCGATTTTTTTCCAAGTTTTTTACTACCTTCATTGCAGTATTACTACTGCCCATTCTCATGGTTTCTGCCCAAAATCCTACGATTAATCCAGGAGAAAACCTTGTAACTGAAGGTATCCTACCGATACCTACATCACTGACAGAAACTGTAGACCGCTACACTCAGTTTCGCTCAGCTGGTCTTGCTAGTTGGCATCCTAGCCGCCGCGAAATGTTGATTGCGACGCGTTTTGGTGATGTACCCCAAGTACATTTGGTGAAATTTCCTCTGGGAAGTCGCAAGCAGTTGACGTTCTTCCCAGAACGAGTTAACGGCGGAACTTTTCAACCCACTGAAGGCAAGTATTTTGTTTTTAGTAAAGATACTGGTGGTAATGAGTTTAACCAAAATTACCGTTATGAATTAGCGACAGGGGAGATTGCACTCCTAACTGATGGTAAGTCAAAAAATAGTCGCGGTGTGTGGTCGAATCGCGGAGATAGAATGATTTACACCTCCACCCGCCGCACAGGGAAAGATTATGATTTTTACATTATCGACCCAAAAAATCCGCAAAGCGATCGCTTGTTAGCGCAGGTAGAAGGCGGCGGTTGGGGTACTTTGGATTGGTCACCAGACGACCGTCAATTGTTAGCGCAGGAATACATTTCCGCTAATGAAAGCTATCTTTGGTTGATTGATACTCAGTCGGGTGAGAAGAAATTAGTCACACCCAAGGGAGGTAAGGAAAAAGTCGCCTATTATAGTGGCGCATTTAGTAAAGATGGTAAGGGTTTGTATGCCATCACTGACCGCGACTTTGAATTTTCCCGATTGGCATACATTGACTTAGCAACATTACAGCACACCTATCTCACCAGTAACATTCCTTGGAATGTAGAAGACTTCGACCTTTCTTATGATGGTAAACACATTGCCTTTGTCACCAATGAAGACGGGGCTGGTGTGCTGCATCTTTTGGAGACAGCCACAGGTAAAGAAAAGCCACTGCCAAAGTTACCTATAGGAGATATATATGGTGTTAATTGGCATCGCAATAACCAAGATTTAGGCTTTACCTTAGTTTCGGCGCGAACAACTGCCGATGTTTACTCCTTAAATATCCTCAGCAACAAAATTGAACGCTGGACAGAAAGTGAGACAGGCGGCTTAAATACAGAGAATTTCCCCGAAGCTCAACTAGTACGCTGGAAGAGTTTCGATAATAAAACCATCTCCGGCTTTTTGTATCGTCCCCCCGCTAAATTTAAAGGTAAGCGCCCAGTAATTATTGATATTCATGGGGGGCCGGAAAGCCAGTTTCGTCCATCATTTTTAGGGCGAATTAATTACTACCTCAACGAATTGGGTGTGGCGATCCTGTTTCCCAACGTCAGAGGTTCGAGTGGTTACGGCAAAAACTTCTTAAAGTTAGACAACGGCTATCAACGGGAAGACTCAGTTAAGGATATCGGCGCATTACTAGACTGGATTGCGACTCAACCAGACTTAGATAAAGACCGGATTTTAGTCACAGGGGGAAGCTATGGTGGCTATATGTCCTTGGCAGTTGCGACTAAATATGGTGACAGAATTCGTGCTTCTATAGATATAGTGGGCATTTCTAACTTCGTCACCTTCTTAGAAAAAACCGAAAGTTATCGCCGTGATTTACGACGAGTAGAATACGGCGACGAACGCGACCCCAAAATGCGAGAATTCTTGTTGAAGATTTCACCTTTGAATAATGCCACTAGCATTAAGAAACCGCTATTCGTGATTCACGGCAAGAATGACCCCCGCGTTCCCCTTAATGAAGCTGAACAAATTGTGGCAACAGTGAAAAATAATCAAGTGCCAGTTTGGTATTTGATGGCGAAGGATGAAGGACACGGGTTTAGTAAGAAGAAAAATATTGACTACCAATTCTATGCAACGGTGATGTTTGTCAAAGAATTTTTATTGAAGTAGTCAATATAAGTAGTTGCACAAATTTAAATTCAATGGTGGAGAGAGGGAACAGGAAACGGGGAATAGTGAAAAAAGTTGTGTAATTAATTGTGTGTGACTACTTAAACAGTTTTCTCATAGACCCAACAATAGCCCACAGGCTGGAAGCTTGGGGCTATTAATGAAGAGTATGAAGGCAAAAATATCGCGATCGCGAGTGCAAGAATTACTGATATGAGTTAGCAAACAAGTAAATTGAGAATGTATTTTGCCTTTTGCTTGCGGAAAACACTAAAATGAGTGCGTGATTTACCGAAATGAGTAAGCGTTAAGGCATTTTGAGTAGACGTTAAGGCATTTTAACTGCGGAAAACACTAAAATGAGTGCGTGATTTACTAAAATGAGTAGGCGTTAAGGCATTTTGAGTAGACGTTAAGGCATTTTACTTGCGGAAAACACCAAAATGAGAAGGTGTTAAGGCATTTGATGAACTCGTTAAAGTATTTCACTTACTTGAAATGCCATTTCAAGAACTTAATTAAGCAAAATATTAAAGTAATAGACCATTTTTGCTGACTTAAATAAAATTTAGGTATTTTTCGATATAGTGAGCAGTTATAGCGATCGCCATAATCTCAAATTTAAACTGGTTGCGATCGCTGTTTGGTTAGGGGATGCCTCTGTCTTATACCATTTTAGATTTTAGATTTTGGATTTTGGATTCAGAATCGCTGTCTGTGGCTATGTTCTGTCAATCTATCTATATCAATCATTTTGTGAATTGGTCTTAATACTTTTGCTGCCATTTGGTCGAACTATAATGTGACAGTTATGGTTCAGGCTTTAAAGCAGAGTCCTGTGATATTCTTGCTAAAACAAAAAACAATCTATTTGCTGTATTAGAACTAGTTAGGCAGTTAAGGCGGACTGCCATCCTATTTCGCTTTTTATATTGTCTATAATTACAAAAGTCTAAATAGTAACACGCCGTGACCTTCGATTTGACTATTCCTCGTTCTGCTGGCGAACCACTCAACCTTACTGTCAGCGTGGGAGAAAACCTATTCATTCTTGGTGCTAACGGTACTGGCAAGTCCAGTTTAATGCAACGGTTATATACTCCTCATCACGCTAATGCGCGATGGATATCGGCCCATCGCCAAAACTGGTTTTCTTCCAATGCAATGGATTTGATCTTGCAACAACGCACCCTTCTACTAGCAATTTGATACTATTAACAAAGTGGATGTCGCCTACAATCCAACTTAAGCGATCGCAAAACTATCAGATTATAAAACCTGTGCAAGCCAAGCGCGATCGCTAACCTGCAAATATTTTTACAGAAAGCGATACCTACGGTAAGCTACGCTAACGCATTCTATCTTTATTGCCCACATGAAAAGATCTTGAGTCAATAACTGACGAAAAAGTTATATTCAAAACATCGGGTTTTGGTAAAGACTATCAATGCACCAAGTTAATTTGCAAGAAGCTGAGACTCACCTAGCAGAACTAATTGAAGAGGCGGCTGCTGGAGAAGAAGTCATCATCACGCGCAATGATGGGACATCTTTCAAAATTGTGCCGCTTGGTGGAATAGAAGCACGCCCCAAGTTTGGTAGTGCTAGAGGTTTAGTGAAAATGTCAGATGATTTTGATGAGCCGTTGGCAGATTTTGAGGAATACGCTCCATGAGGCTCCTGCTCGACACTCATACGTTTTTATGGTTCATTGAAGGCAATTTCAATCTCAGTAATACTGCAAAAAACCTGATTGAGGATCGAGGAAATCAAAGATTTTTGAGCATTGCGAGTCTTTGGGAAATTTCTATCAAGGTCAGTATTGACAAGCTAAAACTAGAAATAACTTTTACTGAGTTGGTCAAGCAACAAGTTTATGGTAACGCTATTGAATTGCTTGAAATACGACCTGAACATTTAGATGAGTTATCAAAGCTGCCTTTTTACCATAAAGATCCATTTGATCGGCTCATAATTTCTCAAAGTTTGGTAGAGAGCATACCTATAATTACTAGAGACAGTGTGTTTGAAAGTTATCCTGTGCAGATATTATGGTGAATTGTACTGCGTTTCTATGGAATAAAAGTTATTGGTAAAAGTCGAAGTCGCAAAGCGATCGCCAAATTACCGCAACTCTCATTTTGAAGCTAGCGATCGCTTAAATATAACTCTAAATCCTCAAGAGGAGTTAGGGCTTCAGCATATACTAGAAAAGTAAGACTAGAGGAATCTTGCTCTCAAATGCTACTTGTCCCAACTACTGACCCGATTCCGCTTGTCACTGATGCTAATGGCGTTGTCCGTATTAGTAAAACTCGCGTAACTTTAGATACAGTTATTACAGCTTTTCTGGAAGGGGCTAAAGCAGAAGAAATCAAGGAGCAGTATCCATCGCTTCAACTGTCCGATATTTATTCTGTGATTGGCTATTACTTACGACATCAAGCCGAAGTAGATGAATATCTTCTAGAACGTCAGCGTCTTGCTAGTAATGTTCATCAAGAAGCTGAGAGACGTTTTAACGCTGTTGGGATACGCGATCGCTTATTGGCGAGACGCAACCGCAACGCATAGGAATCAACTAAATACAAGCAGACCAGCAGAATGGTGTTTGCAGAACTTGGGCGATCGCATCTTTTAACCAAAGCTATTTTACTCAAAAGCAACACCGCGATAAATTTCCGCCATTGGCAATTCAATCCCAACTGACTCTAGGGAAATAGATCGCTCTAAACCGCTACAATCGCTGAGTAACCAACCTTGAGTTTGCTTGCTATAGCGTTCAACAAAAGGTTCATCTTGCTCGACTAATAAATATTCACTAAAACTAGGAATTGAGCGATATATGCGAAATTTATTTTGGCGATCGTAATCTGCGGTGGAAGGAGATAAAACTTCAACAATCACCAAAGGATTTAAGACTTCATCTAAACGCTCATTATTCAGTTGTGGTTCACCATCAAAAACCATCACGTCTGGATATACTCCGCGTCGATATTCGGGAATCCATAGCCGCAAATCGCTATTAATTGGCTCGAATTGAGTATCACGCAGCGCATAGGTAAAATAAACCAAAATGTTCCCACTAATGCGGCTGTGTTTAAGCGTTCTTCCGAGTACAGGTACAATTTCTCCATCTCGATATTCGCTGCGTCCTTCTGCTTTTTCTTCGATGGCGCGGTATTCATCCAAAGTGTAGCGGCGCTTGATGGTAGAAATCATAAGTCGTCAGCGATCGCATTGCCTGTAGGACAACAAGATTATTTTCTCACAGATTGATTTGTGAGGTGATGTCATATTATATCTGGTGTTCACACAGGCGTTTACTTTTTCAGCAAAAAGAGTACGATCGTGAGTGTATAAATATTTAATTTTATCTGTGTCAGCAAAGGACATCTTTCACGAAGCAGTCAAGCAAGCTCTGCAAAAAGAGCAATGGGTAATTACAGATGATCCACTTAAATTTAAATTTGGTAACGTCAATTTTCAGATTGATTTGGGCGCAGAAAGATTGGTTGCAGCCGAGAGAGCAGGTGAGAAAATAGCAGTTGAGATTAAGAGCTTTCTGAATGCTTCTGCAATTACAGATTTCTATGCGGCTTTAGGTCAATTTCTTAGTTATCGCTTAGCTTTGGAAGGAACTGAGCCAGAGCGAGTATTATATTTAGCAGTTCCAGTAGATGCCTATCGAACTTTCTTTCAACTTGAGTTCACGCAGACAGCAGTACAAAAATATCAAGTTTTGTTAGTTGTCTACGACCCAGTGAATGAGGTAATTGTACAATGGATAAAATAGCAAAGTATCGAGAGTATATTCAAACCTTGCTAACTCATTATGCCAATGATGATGTTTCAGATAATGAAGTAGAAACTCAACTCATCTTTGATACAAAGCGAGATCATTATCAGTGGATGAATGTGGGTTGGCAACAATTTGATCGTATTTATCGATGTGTTATGCATTTTGATATTAAAAATGGAAAAATATGGCTTCAGCAGAACTTAACAGATCAGAATCCTGCTGAGGAGTTAGTTAAAATGGGTGTTGCCAAAGACGATATTGTTTTGGGATTGCAACCTCCGTATAAAAGGCAGTACACAGATTACGGCGTTGCTTAGATAGTTAGCCATATATGTAGTAGGAAACGTGGTGCGTTGCTTGGCTCAATGTCTCTCCTTTGCGAGAGTTGTACAAAAAAGATGTCCTTTTTCGCTATCTTAGAACAGTAAATCATTCACCGATCGCGCCGATGGTTGCTTTACCCGATCCCATTTTGATGAGAGCAGAAGAATATCTGGTTTGGGAACCCACCCAAGAACAACGCTACGAGTATTGGGATGGCGAAGTTGTGGCGATGAGTGGTGGTACACGCAACCATAATCGGGTATGTCTCAATTTCTTTAAGCTTCTAGATGATGCTTTAGGCGATCGCTCCTGTGAAGTATACATTGTAGATGTGAAGGTGCAGGTGGAACCTGGGCAAAAGTATTTTTATCCTGATGTGGTAGTGACTTGCGACGATCGCGAAAACGATCCGCAATTAGTGCAATTTCCCTGCTTAATTGTCGAAGTGCTATCACCTTCAACGGAAGCCGCAGATCGAGGTAAGAAGTTTGCCAAATACCGCCAATCTCCAACCTTGCAAGAATATGTCTTAGTACAAGTAGCGCAACCGGGGGTAGAAGTGTTTCGGCGCAACGAACAGGGAAAATGGGTGCTGTCGGAGTATAGTTTGGAAGATAGATTGACACTTGAATCGGTAAATGTAGAAATAGCAATCGCTGATTTGTACCGACAAGTGCAGTTTGAATCTGAAGAAGCTGAAAGTTGAATAGATGCGCAATATAGGATGCAATCGCCCTTAATTGGAAATCTTTGCCACTTGCTTGGGTGCTTCTATTTCAGTAAATAGCTGCATTGCTAGATAAAAATTCATCTGACTTTCATCAAGCTTTGCCATCTCTTGATAAGTTAAACCCAATTGAAAATAAGCTTCAGCTAAATCACACTTAGCACCAATTTGATCCAAAAGTTCAATTGCTTCTGTATGATTAGCCAGAGCTAAATCAAATTCTGCTTGTCGGCGATGAATTTCTGCTAAACCATTCAGTGTTTTTGCTTTCACTTGCATATAGTGACTTTCTTCTGCAACAGTTAAAGCTTGTTGAAATATTTGATTTGCCCGATCAAATTCTCCTAAATTGACGTATGTTTGCCCCAAAATTTGCATGAAATAGACAAATCTTCCAGTCTGTTCCACCAGTTTTTCGGTTGTCATATTTCGATAAGCTACTTCTGCTAAGGCATAGGAAGCATCACGCAAACCTAAATAAGAATATACTAAAGCTAAACACACAGAAGCTTTCTCTGCCCAGCGATGATGTTCGGTATTTTGAGCGAGGTAAATTACTTGTTGAAATAACTTGGCAGCCGCTTCTAGTTCCCACAAATCTATTTTGTACAGACCAATACTTAATAAAGAATCTACCTCTAGCATCCGCAGATAGTAAACTGTATGTTTATTTTCTGGCTGAGGTACAAGTGATTTGAGTGCTTGGGTTGCTAGAGCGATAGTCTTTTCTTGACAGGCGATCGCCTGATTAATTTTGCCTGTTATCCAGTATAAATCGCCCAATATATTGTAAAGTTCGCTGAGATTTTGGTCATGCTCAAGATTGTTTACAATTTGATTAATAGCAGTAAGTACAGGTTGAATTAAACCCATACGATACAGCGTACTACCAAGAGGTAGAAACTGCTGCCATTGATTATTTCGGCTTTTAAGAATGACTTTACCTGCTAACTCAAATTGGCTAATTTCTATGTAATGATAATATGCTTCCAGAGCTTGCAAAGCATCTTTAAAAGTTTCGATTTGTTGAACGCTAGCTGTCCAAAATTCTGCGGCTTTATAATTAGTCAATTCCCATTCATCGCTGGGGCGTAAACGCGCGATCGCCTCTGCACGAATCACCGGATGCAGCCAGTATTCACCGTTATGGTATTCCACCAAAGACCGATTTCTCAGGGAGGCGATGATTTGCCGATGTTGTTCAGGTGCCACATCCCACAGTAAGCAAAACAATCCTTGTGATGGGATAGTGGGGATATCTTGGTAACGATAACATCCCAAACGGCAAAGCAGGCGATAAGCTTGGGAATCGAGGATTTGCAGACGATTAATTTGACTAACCGCTAAATTTTTTAAGTCGGTTGTTGCTAGCGGATCGGCATGATTTTCTTGCCAATAAAGTGCCATGTCACCGTCAAAATCTTCCTGAATCGAACCGCAGAGAATTCCCATTGCTTTCGCATTTCCAGCATAGGTGCGATGCATCATTTGCAGAGTTGACGAGTTGATGGTTAACCCACGATGGCGAAAAAACTCTTCCCATGCGCCTCGATCCAAGCCAGGAAGCCGATAGCGATCAACATTTAGCCCAGGTTCACAAAGGCGATCGCGACTGGTAATTAAAGTCACAGACTGCACCCTTGCATCAGCCAAAACCCGCAATAGTTCTACATAGTTACGGTGTTCAGCAATCAACCGTCCTTGTTGATCTAATGCTGGTTCCAAATTGTCAATTAATACCCCAATCCGCCGATTGTGGAGTTGGCGCTTCAATCGTCCCAAAGTTACCCCAAATTCTACCCCAGGTTCTTCATGAAAGTCTTGTTTCAGCCATTCCTCTACCACCCGTTCCGCCGGAGTGATATTCTGCGTTTCCTTCGCCATCAGCAGTTCTAACACCAAGTCAAAATCTTGGTGGAGATATTGCTGCGCCAGAGTAGTTTTGCCTAAACCGCCCTCACCTTGGATGACAATTACCTTCGACCCTTGATTTACCAAAGTATTCAGGTGAGCGATCGCATCTTGTCGTCCAATAAAATTAGTATCCTCTGGTTTTGGGATGGGTTGCCGAGGCGATCGCGTATAATCAATGAGACTGGATATCGCCGTACTTTTTCTCAGAACACGCTCCAAAGTAGCACGACAATTACTTTTAGTAATCTTCTCTCGCAATACCTGAGAAAGCAACCGCCATAACTGTGAGCCAGCATCCTTAGCGTGTCCTTCCGTACAACCGTAAGAATGCGCGATATCCAAGTACTTTCTATCCAACCAAACCTGCTGAAGAATAACTTTTTGCAAATCGCTCAACCGTTCCCCGGTCTGAGCAGGAATTATGGTGTCTAACCATGCTAATGCTGCTTCAGCGTCCATTGTGTAACGACTAGGGTAGTTCAGACTTTAGTAATCACTATAAATTACTCTACAGTTATGCTTCTCAAATTTTCGGATAAGATTTTGTAAATCCGACTTTTTTCCCGACTTTATTCATCGGTAGTCACAATTATTATTCGGCGATCGTATTTGCTATTTTCAGTAGATTGAAATCGAAAGTTAACGGAAGAATCAGGGTTTCAGACAATGTTATTGGGGCTGGTAATCACGGTCACAAGCTATTACGCGGATCGCAGTGCCGTAAAGACCTGTAATACCTGCTGTGCTTACCACGTAGCGTCTCCGACTGGAGTTTACAATCGCTTTTAGGTTCATCCGTATTACATACAGTAGTTATCAATATTTAAGGTGATATTCCCTAAATGCTTCGGTGTTTACAAAAATCTGGAACCATTAAGACAGCAAGATCCAAATCTTTCCAATAAAAGAAATACTTGTTAATAAAAGTAACAAAGTAACATAAGCTACACGTTTCCAATGTTAAAAACTACTAATGTAGTAAAATATTTATCCAATAACTAATTTTTACGTATAAATACTGAGAATTTCCTCGAAAATCTATATATCTAATTATGGCACTATCTGTCAGTTCAAAAACGCAACTTATTATCAAAGATCTCAATTTTTAGAGATGAGAGATCGCTCAAAACTAATTGTCTAACTGATGAGTTCACCTCAAATTAAGGGTATCACCTGTGAGTATCAAAAAACTAATTGTCACCTTATTGGGAGTGGGAAGCAGTGTTTTCCTGGCTTTATCCGATGCTCAAGCATTAACTTTATCTTTTTCTGGGAATGGCAATTCCGGTTTTGGTGGAGTTTTGGGAACTGGTAGTCTTCAGATTTCAGACAATGGATCAACTATTCAAGCAACTTTCAACAAGGGGACAGGTGGATTTAATGATGCAGTAGTTATCTATATAGATTCAGTGGCTGGAGGATTTGCTAATACTAGTGGATTTAACGATCAAAATGATGGTTTAAGACAAGCCATTTCAGGAGCTTCTAGTAGTGTAAGAAGTACAGTGTTCTTCCCTAGCGGATTTAATGCTGACTTTGCTGTTGCTCTGGGAGTTAATCCTAACTTCAACTTCGGAGGTCTTTGGCAACTTGCCAATGGTGGTAATAACAGCCTAATCTATATTGACTCAGTAAACTTAGCGCCGCTAGGCAATACAACCTCAACCAACTACACTTCTGACTTCGATGTCAGTCAAATTGGTCTGACTTCTAACTCAGGAGCATCATTCAAATTTGTCGCAACATACTTGAATCCACTTAACAGCTTTCGCTCTGACGAAGCTATTGGCAATGGAATAGGCCCAGGTAACCCGGGACAAAATCCAGTTACTTTTACTAGCTTTGAAACGTATACAACTGCTGTTCCCGTTCCCTTTGAATTTTCCTCAACACCAGGGTTACTGACCTTAGCAGCAATATGGTGGGGACGGAATTACCTGAAACGAATCAAACGCCTATTCTTAAGCAGAATGTGAGAATCCCATCCAACTTTTCCTCCGATTTCTTTAACTACATCAGATAAAACTGCCGACTTCAGCCGACTGACAAGAGAAAGTGCGATCGCTTAGGCTAGGGCATAGAAATAAAAAAGAAAGTATAAAAATATGCTTAACACCCTCAGCCCAGTTGCAAAAGATTTGGCAGGACAAAGCTATACATCTCCTCACTACTTACAAACACAGCGCCGTATTCGTTCTCTCATCGACAAATACCTCGGAGTCGAAAAACTACGCGATCGCTTGCAGGATTTACCGATACAATTTACCAATCCCCAACCGCGTCCCTGGAAACTCATTGATTGGCAAGCAATTAACTCCAATCAAATTATCGGCATAGATTCACAAGTATTTCTATCTATCTTGATAGGTGCAATGGATACAGAAGCCCCGATTCGCGGTTATACCCAAACAAGTAGAAAGTATTTGGCAAAATTGCATCCTGAGATGGCGCGGTTTGTTGGTGGAAGTGTCGGTGAAGATGGCGAACTACTAGAACCTGGCTTATGGGAAAAAGAAGAACGTCAGCATACACCTGCATTAATTAAGGTTTACACCCAACTAACAGGCGAAAAAATTACCCCCAAACTTCGGATAGTTCGCGGCTATCTCCCAACAGATGACCCTTACGAAGACCTATATCGCCACGGCTTACACCGCGTAGCCACAGAATACGGTGCAACCTGTCTTTATCTTTGGCTGATGGCTTACACCACAGGCCCACTCCAGGATGTTCTAGAGGAATTAGCACAAGACGAAATCAACCACATGACCAAATTCTGGGGGTTTGGCGTCTGGGCTTTTCCCGATACTGGACTGATGCGCATTGGGCGTACCTTAATCAAAACACGCTCTCAGAACTATCAGCGCAACAACCTTATGCGTACCCTACGCCGCATGATGGGTACACTAAACTGGAAAGCTTGGTCTTTGAGCAACAAAGGCACTCTCCTCTTTACCTTCGCCTACACAATGCATCACCTGTGGAGTTGGAACAATAGCCTGACACCAGAGTACTTGCAAGATTTATTTGGAATTACTCCTGTTGAGCCAAAGAATACCTAATTTAACGAACCGCAAAGTACGCAAAGTACACAAAGGAAGAACCAAAAGAAGTTAGATATTACTCTTTTTGCCCTCTTCTTTGCGCCTTTGCGCCTCTGCGTGAGCCTTTTATACATTTATCAACACCAAAAATTTATGACTTTATTACCTCCAGATTTAAACCCGCAACACTTACCCCAACACATTGCCGTCATCATGGATGGTAACGGAAGATGGGCAACAAGCCGAGGATTACCCCGCATAGCCGGACATCGCCAAGGCGCAAAAACCCTAAAAGAATTATTGCGTTGCTGTAAAGATTGGGGAATCAAAGCACTGACAGCCTACGCTTTCTCTACAGAAAATTGGCGACGTCCGGTTGAAGAAGTAGATTTTCTCATGCTTTTATTTGAAAGACTTCTGAGGCGCGAGTTAGCCCAAATGCATCAAGAAGGCGTGCGAATCTCCTTCATTGGCGATTTATCGGCTTTACCCCAGTCTCTACAAACCCAAATGCAACGTTCAATGGCAGAGACATTGCACAATCAAGCAATACACTTTACTGTTGCAGTTAACTACGGTAGTCGCAACGAAATTACCAAAGTTTGTCGTCAAGTAGCGGAACTAGTGGAACGGGGGGAACTCAGTTCAGAAGAGGTAAATGAAAGTTTTGTAACACAACACCTCTACACAGCCGACACTCCCGAACCAGATTTGCTGATTCGTACTAGCGGTGAGATGCGCTTGAGTAATTTCCTTTTGTGGCAAATGGCATATACAGAGATGTATTTCACCGATATTCTTTGGCCAGATTTTGACCGAGAAGCATTTCATCAGGCTTTGTTGAGTTACCAAAAACGCGATCGCCGTTTCGGTCAAGTTAAAACTTCACTATCAGCTTAGAATACCTCGTCTCAGCCAGAGCATGAAAAAGCTAATCTCTAGCCTATGGTTTGGGAATACTGAAATACAAGCCTAACTTTTGGCTAGTAAAGCTGCTTTTGATGAGGACTATATCAAGCTGATGGATACTAAAAAAATTCTAAGTTGGTTCCAGCCATTCGATTGGTTAAAATTTCTCCTAATAATTTTGATAGTACTGGGCGTATTTTTTCGCTTTATTAACATTGATAAAAAAATCTACTGGCGCGATGAGGCTCTAACTTCTCTGCAAATTTCTGGTTACACCCAAACAGAGATATTACAAGAAGCCTTTAATGGCTCAATAATTACTGTTGCAGATTTACAAAAGTATCAGCAGATTAAGCCTAACAGCAGTGTCATCGATACAGTTAAATCTTTAGCCATAGAAACTCCTGAACATCCACCACTGTATTACATGATGTCGCGTTTATGGGTGCAGTGTTTTGGCAGTTCAATAGCAGCGACAAGAAGTTTATCTGTGCTACTTAGCTTATTCGTTTTTCCGGCGATTTATTGGCTGTGCCTGGAATTATTTGAGTCGCCTTTAGTAGGATGGATAGCTATGGCGATTGTCGCTGTGTCGCCGTTTCATGTTTTGTACGCCCAAGAAGCACGAGAGTACAGCTTTTGGACAGTGACAATTTTGCTATCAAGTGCCGCATTATTGCGAGCTATGCGTTTGAAAACAAAACAAAGTTGGGGAGTTTACGCGCTTAATCTAGCCTTGGGTTTCTACTCTTATTTATTTTTTGCATTTGTTGCAGTTAGTCATGGCATATATACCATTATCACCGAACGCTTTAAATTAACTAAGACTCTTGTTGCTTATTTAATTGCCGCCGCTTCTGGATTTCTCTTGTTTGCACCTTGGGCTGTAGTTGTAATTACCAACTTAGAGCAACTCAAAAAATCAATGTCTTGGATTAGTTATAGATTTACCTTTATCGAACTAGCAACTCGCTGGATATTTAATATTAATCGCATTTTTGTCGATTGGAATTATGGATTAAGTTTTAATAGCCCTATTCCTTATTTAGTAATCATTGCAATTCTGATTTTAGCCGTATATTCTCTTTATTTTGTCTGGCGTAACACTAGTGAACGGCAGTGGCTTTTTATCTTCACCTTAATTGGCATTACTGCTTTAGCCTTAGTTCTACCAGATTTGATTTCCGGAGGGCAACGCTCTAGAGTACTTCGCTATATAATTCCTTGTTACTTAGGTGTGCAATTAGCTGTTGCTTACTTGTTTGCTACTCAAATTACCTCCATTTCTCTGAAAAAATGGCAACATAAGTCTTGGCAAGTAATTATGGTAATACTTCTGACTAGCGGCGTTGCATCATGCGTCATTAGTTCAAAAGCAGCAGTTTGGTGGAACAAATTAGGGATAGATAATACTCAGTTAACAATGATAGTAAACAAAGCTTCCAATCCACTAGTAATTAGTGATACTAGCTTACCAAGCGATATTCTGTCTTTTAGTTATGGGCTAAATAAAGATGTTCATATTCAGTTAGTAACTCAGCCGGATTTATTGAAAATTGCCGATAGCTCTGACGATATATTTTTGTATAATCCTTCTAAAGCCTTAAAAACTCAAGTTGAAAAAGAGAATAAATACAAAGTCAAGCGGTTACAACCACCGCTATTTAAAGTAGAGAAATTTTAAGTAATTTTAAATCCCCGACTTCTTTAAGAAGTCGGGGATTTAACTAGCTAATTTTAAACATTTTTTGCGAAAGCGATCGCCCCGATACCACTCAACATTAATCCTACACCTAACCATTGGGAGATTAATACTTTCTCTTGCAAAATAACCGAACCAGATATTGTGGTAGCTATTATAGTTAATCCTATGACTAATGGATAGGCGACAGATAAATTTAATTTACCTAAAACTAATATATAAAAAATAGTACTCAACCCGTAACTAGCAATTCCTCCTATTAAATAAATATTTAGGGGATTTTGACCTGCTCCTAGTTTTAATAAAGTTTGGGCAAGTGTATTTAATCCCACGGTAATTAAAATCACTAAAATAAAAACCAACTGGTTACTCATGATGTTTGATTTTTTTATAAAAAGACCAATTTAGAAAAAATCATCATAGCCGACAGTAGGATCAAATTCCCAAAGTTCTCCATGATCTGGATATGGTATTTGTATCCATTTACCCGCAAGTTTCTCCCACCATCGAGGCGGATGAGGTAAGCTGGCAACTTGGATGCAATGACATCCACAAAGCCAAGCTCCGACAACATCAGTATGTAAACTATCTCCAATTACGACCACGTGTTTAGATGGTAGTTGCATGTAAGCCATCGCCTGACGGAATGCAGGCGGAAAAGGTTTTTTAGCAGGGTTAAGAGCGCGAATATTCAGACGATGGGACCAAAATTTAACTCGATAGCTACGTTTCCCATTCGATAAGATAAAAAATTGAATTTCTGCTAATTTTGCTTGTGTAATCCAATCTTCTGCCCCAGGAGATAAGTAGCGATCGTCTTCAGAAACAATTGTGTTATCTAAATCGAGAATAATTCCTTTAATTCCAGATGCTCTTAGCTGCTGAATCTGGATTTTAGCTAGTGTGTCAGCTTGTTTTGGTAATTTTGGAAATTTTCTTTTAGAACCTGCTTGCTGTAGCTTGCTCAACAAAGTCTTAAAATTCTTCATCTGCAAATTCCCGAAGATTTTGCTGTTAAATTATTCAATAAATTTATTGAATTAACCCTTGATTTTTTAGCCAGAGAATTGTGAAGCAGGTGACTACCCAACCGACAACGGTGCCTAAGATTGGTAAGTCTTTCAATAAAATTTCCTCAGGTCGTTCGCTGCTTCCGCCTTGCTCTAAATCGTCTTTGCTGTGATTGGCAATTTCTTGAGGATCGCTCAGTAGTTGATAGCGAAAAACGCCATACAAAACAAATGGTAAGGTGAGTAACATCCAGGAGGTAGGCGCTCCATGTAGGTAGGGGCCAGCACTCCAAAGCGCATAGGTGACAACCGTCCCCGTAGTAACGACATTTTCCATGCGGCCTAACAGCGCGGGAGAGTAGCGTTTGAGTACAGAACGGAGCTTGCTACCTTTAATTTGTGCTAGCCGCAGTTCTGCTTTGCGCTTTTCAATTCCCAAAAATAGCGCCAGCATGGCTGTACATAGTAAAAACCAACTTGATAAAACAATGCCAGTAGCAGCCGCACCTGCGAAAGCTCGGAGAACAAATCCAGTTGCGATCGCACCAATGTCCAAAATCACTGTCTTTTTTAATCGCAGATTGTAGGCAACTTGCAATAGAGCATATGCAGTGATAGCAATACCCAACTGAGGCGATCGCAACCATGAAATAGTTAGCGCGCTACCTAACAGCGCTACTGCCATTGCCAACGCTACTGGAATTCTCACTGCGCCAGATGCGATTGGTCGCCGACATTTTACTGGATGTTGACGGTCAGATTCTACATCTGCAATGTCATTAATTAAATAAAAACCACTAGATGCACAACAAAAAAGTGTAAATGCTAGTAAGCTACCTAATAGTGATGGCAAATTAACACTAAAGGCAAATAACGGTGCTGCAAATACAACTAAGTTTTTTGTCCATTGTCGTGGTCGCAAAGCCAATATATGGTAAGCGATCGCAGATTTTTTCAACCTTGCAGCAATTCGAGAGTCCATAATTTTCCTGTCTCTCTTGGTTTAGAGTAATGAGATTTAAAAAGTTGCCAATTTGAGAATTATGTTCAGCAAAAACTCATTAAAACTAATGTTTTATAAGATAATAAAATTTCTATTTACGCAGTCAATAATCGAGCAATACAACAATTTATAAGCTCCTTACCTTCAGACTAAAGATTACTCAAATGCTTGCAACAAATCTACAAGCTTAATTTAAGTATTCCCAAGCTAAAGAGCGATCTAACTTTTTAGTCAGATCGGGCAATTATTTAATGTCGGTGTCGCCAAAAATAAGTTGATATGGATTGAAAAATAGCAAATTAAACGGGTGTAGAGTACTTGCTCCTCACCCTGATAATCCAATACGGTTCAGTTACTGTCGAACAAAAACCAAGATTTGGGGGAGAATCCCCAAAACCCCCGATTGGGGGACGCAACCGTCCCCCAAGCCCCCTCCAAAATAATTGTTCGGTTTTTTGTTTAGTAATTATTTGTGAACTTTGTTGTCAATGAATTTTCTTAACTGAACTGTATTGCCTGATAATCTCAGCTTTCGATAGTTTATTTAACCCAGAAGCGGAATTGAAGATTAATTCCTCACCTCTCCTAAAGACCTTCTCGTAAACCGATCGCAATTTTACTGTGTTGTTCAATCTGTCCCATGACTTGTTTGGCTCGTTGAATTACCACAGATGGTAAACCTGCTAACCGTCCCGCTTCAATACCGTAGGATTTATCAGCGCCTCCCGGTTGAACTTGGTGTAAAAAGATAATTTGGTCGGGTAACTCTTTCACTGTTACCTGATAATTAGCGACATTGGGTAACATCCCTGCCAGTTCATTCAACTCGTGGTAATGCGTAGCAAAGATTGTGCGAGAGCGAATATCTGTTGCAAGATATTCAGCCACTGCCCAAGCTATAGACAGTCCATCAAACGTTGCCGTTCCCCGGCCAATTTCATCTAATAACACCAGAGATCGCGACGTGGCATGATTGAGAATATTCGCCGTTTCATTCATCTCCACCATAAAGGTAGATTGACCAGTGGCTAAATCATCCACTGCACCCACACGAGTAAAAATGCGATCGCATATTCCCAACTTAGCAAACCTCGCTGGCACAAAACTTCCCGTCTGCGCCATTAACTGAATCAACCCTACCTGACGCAAATAACAACTCTTACCACTGGCATTTGGCCCGGTGAGGATAATTAAGTCAGGGTGGTCATTTGTCATTTGTCCCTTGTCATTTGTTAATGACTCTTGACCCAACTGCGTGGAATTCGGTACAAAAAACCCCGCAGGTAAAGACTGTTCCACTACCGGATGTCGCCCATCGACAATTGCTATTTCCCGTCCTGGCAGTATTTCCGGACGACAATAACCTTGCTGCGCCGCCAACTCCGCCAAACCACACAATACATCTGCCGCCGCCACTGCGCGAGAAAGATTGCGAATTACCTCGGCCTGTTCTCCGACTTCTTCGCGTAAGGCGACAAAAACCTCATATTCCAACTGATTTAAATCATCACGTGCTGAGAGAATCCGGGCTTCTCGTTCTTTCAACTCTGGTGTAATGTAACGTTCTTCATTCGTCAGCGTTTGTTTGCGGATGTAATTGGTGGGTACTTGGTCGGATTTGGCACGGGAAATGCTGATGTAGTAACCAAAAGTTTTATTAAATCCTACCTTCAAGGTTGGGATTCCTGTCCTTGCTCTCTCATCAACTTCCAAATTAGCAATCCACTGCTGATCCGCTTCTACGGTTGCCTTTCTTTCATCCAACAGGGTATTCACGCCAGGGCGAATCAAACCGCCTTCTTTAATATGTATGGGTGGCGACTCTACAATATGGGCATGTAATTTTTGTGCCAACTCTTCTAATACAGGTGACACCTTCTGCAAAGCCTTGAGGAAGGGAGAATGAGCCTCAGCCACTAACTCGGATAATTCTGGTAAGCGTGAGAGAGAATCTGCCAAAGCCACTAAATCTTTAGCATTAGCAGTACCAGAACCAGCCCTCCCTGTTAACCTTTCCAGGTCATAAATTTGACGTAGTAACTGCCGCAAGTCTTGACGCAACGCCGTATTTTCTACCAATTCTTGAATGGTATCTTGCCTTGCGCGAATGCCTTTAATATCGATTAGCGGTTGCAGTAACCACCGCCGTAAAGCACGCCCACCCATTGCTGTGCTAGTTCTATCTAATGCCCAAAGCAGGGAACCGTGAAAAGTGCCATCACGAACAGTTTGGGTAATTTCTAAGTTACGGCGGGTTTGATGGTCAACAATTAGATAGTCAGTAACGGTATAGGTGCGTAACAACTGGAGAGGAACAGAATTTTCCTTTTGAGTATCTTCCAGGTATTCTAAAAGACCGCCGGCAGCGCGGACGGCGAGGGGGAGATGTTGACAACCCAGACCTTCGAGCGATCGCACCTTAAATTTCTGCAATAATCTACTTCTGGCTTCCCCTTGAGAAAACGGCACTTGCGATCGCAAACTATAACAAAACGCTGGCGGCAAACATTGTGGTAGATGCGGTGAAGTTTCTCCTGGACGCAGTATACTACCAAAATCCGGAGCATTGGTAGGAAACAGCACCTCCGAAGGCTGCAAGCGCATTAGTTCTTGGGTAAGGTGTTCTAAATCACTTCCCTGAGTCGTAAGAAATTCCCCCGTCGAGATATCTGCATAAGCTAGCCCCCAATGATTAGCCGCAATTACCACAGCAGCTAAGTAATTATTGCGACTTGCTTTTAGCATTCCCTCTTCAAGCAAAGTTCCTGGTGTGAGGATGCGTGTTACCTCGCGCCGTACTAAACCCACAGCTTCGGAAGCATCTTCCACTTGGTCGCAAATCACCACAGCGTAGCCTTTTTCTACCAGTTGAGTAGTGTAGCGTTCCCAAGCATGGTGTGGTACACCTGTCATCGCCACACGACCAACTTCGCCGCCATGTTTGCTAGTCAGAACCAGTTCTAGTTCCCGAGATACAGTGACAGCATCTTGGAAAAAAGTTTCAAAGAAATCTCCCACCCGATACAGCAGTAGCGCATGAGGATACTTATCCTTCATTTCTACATAATGCTGATACATCTTACTCAGCCTGCTGCGGTCTACCAGTCGCGTGTCAGCATGAGGCGCAGTCGGATGATTGGGTTCCGTTGGCTGAATTTCAAAGTCAGAAGCGGTCATAAATGCTAGGAGTTACGCACGGAAAAGCCACAGGATCTGATGATAACTTGATTGATAGTTGAATTGCGATCGCTCAAGGTTTTTTCATCCTTTGCCATCTTTGCCTGGGTGTGGCTGGTATCACGGTTGATTTTTACTGAAAGCTGAAAGTTGGTGCTATTTGCCGTCAATAATCATTTACCCTAGTTAACACCAGCATAGGAGATTCTATTCTCAATGATTTTCCACTTTTCCTGTGATTTTGGCTAGTAATCAGGGAATTCTAAATTTGTAACTTTTGATTAACTTTGCAATTACTGCAATCGTTATTTGGATTGTTACTAGAAATCTTACTTCAACAGTAAAGGATGAGAGTATGCAGGCTATGCATAGCATGACAAGTGCTAATGAGTTGAACTTGCAATTAGAGTCAACTTTGCAAGAATTGCCACTTTGGTCAGTTTACGTTGAGGTAAAGAGTCTAGTTAACGATCTAACTACACTTTTTAAGCAAGAGCCTTTACTACCAGGAATTATCCTGACGAAAAATCATCAATATCAAGGAATGATTTCGCGGCAAAGATTTTTTGAGCATATGAGCCGCCCCTATAGTTTGTCACTATTTGCTACACGTCCTATCGAAAATCTAATTAACTTTCTCCAGCCAGAGGTATGCATAGTTTCTGAGCAAATGCGGATTGTAGATGCAATCCAAATAGCATTACAGCGAGTACCACAACTTGTTTATGAGCCGATTCTTGTCAAAACTAACTCGTGTAATTATCAGCTAGTCGATTTCCATCAGTTACTTTTAGCCTATTCTCAGATTAATGTCTTAACGCTAGCTCAACTAGAGCAAGTAGAAGAACAATCTAAAATTACCAAAGCAGGTTTTCGTACCCTCAAGCATAACTATACAAGATTGGTTCAGAATGAAAAAATGGCTGCTTTAGAACAACTTGTTGCTGGTATTGCTCACGAAATCAACAACCCTGTCAGCTTTATTGCAGGTAACCTGGTCTATGCAATCGACTATAGCCAGGATTTACTCAATTTAATTAGCCTATACCAAAAGTATTATCCTGAACCAGCAACAGAAATTCAAACTGCGATCGCTGATATTGAACTAGAATTTTTAACGGCTGATTTTCTGCATCTACTGAATTCTATGAAGGTGGGTACCGAACGTATCCACGAGATAGTTCTTGCTTTACGGAATTTCTCTCGCCTTGATGAATCTGAGAAAAAAAGAGTTGATATTCATGAAGGAATTGATAGTACTCTACTACTATTACAAAGCCGTTTTAAAAATCAGCAAACAGGTCAAATAATTACCGTTGTTAAAGAGTATGAAAAACTTCCTTTAGTGGAATGCTACCCTGGTCTACTTAATCAGGCGTTTATGAATATTCTGGTAAATGCTATTGATGCTATATTTAATAATTTTCAAAATTCAGACTTGAGTTGTATATTATCTTCACCTCAAAAATATCCTCTAATTCGGATTCGTACTGAACTTATAGATGATGACGATGTAATTATTCGCATTGCCGATAATGGTTTGGGAATACCCAAGGATATACAAAAACGCTTATTTGACCCTTTCTTCACTACTAAAAGCGTCGGTAAAGGCACAGGGTTAGGGTTGTCTATCAGCTATCAAATTATTGTAGATAAACATGGCGGTCAGCTACAATGCATATCTGCGCTAGGAGAAGGCACTGAGTTTATTATTAAAATTCCTGTTCAACTTGATTCGTGACTAACCGATCGCATTTTGAATTGCTTAGTCACCCACCTCAACAGGAGAAGGATGTTTGATATTGTCATTAGATACAATTACGTGGCTAAATGCTCCATCACGCCAGCTATCTACTATGTCTTTGATAAAGCTGGCTATAGGTATAGCAATTAATAAACCTAACACTCCTCCTAATTTAGCTCCTATTAATAAGGAAATTACTACCCATACAGGATTTAAGCCAGTCAAATTTCCCAAAATCCGAGGCGCGATAAAATTAGCATTCACTTGGTCAATCGCTACAGCTGTACCTAATACTTCTACTCCTAACCAAATGTTTTGCAAAGCTACCAAAAAACTCACTATGGCGATGCCTATCCCCGTACCAAAAGGAAAGAGTGAGAAAAAGCCAATACCAATCCCAAAAAGTAGCGCTAAGGGAACTTGTAGCGTCAAAAATGCCAATGTAATCGCTGAACCTAACACAGCACCTAATGTCGCTTGACCAATAAAATAATTATGAAAATCCTCTCGCAGTAATTCCCGTACTTTTGGGCCAATGTGAGGAGGTAACCACTGAAAAACTCCATCCCACAGGCGATCACCGTTTAATACCATATAGACAGTCAGCACCACTGTCAACAACACGTTTACAACCACACCTATAGTATCAAAGGCAACACTGAGAATTCTGCCAGTGAAAGATTGAAGTTGGTTAGACAATCTCTCTAATATTTGGGTAGCTAAACCAGTTAAATTTACAGGAAGTTGCTGTGTCGCCGCCCAATTTTGGAAAACTTGGATTTGTTGACTGGCAGAATCAATCCAATAGGGAAGAATGTTAGCTAATTCATTCAACTGCTGTATAATCAGCGGAACTAAGGTAATACCTAAAGCCACTAAAATCACCACAGTCAAAAGTAAAACTACCACAATAGCTAGATTGCGTTGTACTCCACGTTCTTGAAGAAACTGAATTGGATAGTTCAATACAAAAGCCAGTAAGATCGCGGCGGCAAAAATACTGACTAGTGGTTGAAAATACTGCACAACCTGGAGTAATAGCCAACCGTTGAGAATGGCAAT
This sequence comes from Nostoc sp. 106C, assembly GCF_002154725.1. GTDB lineage: Bacteria > Cyanobacteriota > Cyanobacteriia > Cyanobacteriales > Nostocaceae > Aulosira. The sequence goes on from NZ_MTAW01000132.1 coordinate 43,411, forward strand.
GGGAAATGCCAATCCTATACTTAACCATCGCGGCAGTTTGTTTACTGATTGCATGAGTGGTAACTCCACAAAAGGCTCTAAATTTATTTTTGCTTCTGGGGATTGGGGGATTGGGTAGGAGTAAGGGGGACAAGGAGGACAAGGAAGCAGGAAGCAAGGGCGAAGAAATACTTGACTCTTGACTCTTGACTCTTGACAAATGACTAATCCCCCATGCTCAATAACAATTAACTATTGATTGCTGTCCAGAAAATCCAGCATAATTCGCTGATGCATAGGCCCTAAAGGCCTAACTTCACCAGCATTTTGCGAATAACAGTTACCTTGGCGAATATCTTCTGGTGTTAAGAAACCCATGTCCCAGCCTTCATTTAAAACCAGTTGATCTAAACTTACCAACAGTGGTGCATGAAAGACATGACGGATAACTGTGTCATCCCAATAACAGCAAAATTCAGAAAATGTAGGAAAATCGTAGCCGATTTCTTCTAGAATTTCTCGCTTGACAGCAATATCTGGGCTTTCTCCCGACTCAAGATGTCCGCCAAACAGCGCCCAGTAACCGGGGTAGATAATACTAGGGATATTATCCCGCAGTTGCATGAGAAACTTGTTTTCTTGGTAGAGAATTGCGATCGCAACCTGTACCTGATGATTTTTCATAAATTTTTGTCTAGCTATTTAACATAATTATTAAGAATCTTCTTCTACATATACTTCTCCCAACTCTTTACCCGCCAAGGGTATGCTTTGATAGCGAACTTTGCCTTTAATTACAACTTGCTCTCCTTTTGCCAACTTATTTTGATGAGTAACAACCCAGATTTTGCCTGTGGAGTCATCGATTTGATACGCCCACCGTTTTACAAGGGGCACTTGCCTTTCTACTTTACCTTGGATGTAAACTGTAGCCTGTTTGTTTGGTTCTGGCTTAATTTCCCGGATTGGTGTGACATTACTACCAATACGGAAATTACCGACGTTTAAGCCAGACTGTGTTAAGTTACCACAACTACAAAGTCCCAGTACAAGCAGAAAGAACAATCCCAAGCGATGGGAAAAAATGCTGTGAGTTTGAGAAAATTTTTGCATTAGTGTTTGTTTGTCATTTGTCGTTGGGCATTGGTCAAGAGTCCAGAGTCAAAGAGTCAAGGGTCAAGCATTTCTTTCCCCCTGCTTCCCTACTTTTTCTCTCTCATCCCCCACATCCGTATTTGAGATGATGCAGTTGATCTGAGAAGATAAGACAGGATGATTTTGCTGTTTGAGCGAAGCTACGGCATAAAATAGCAAGACAATCATAGTCAATAGCCAAGCTACAAATGGCTAGATGTGGAACTTTGGACTCAAGGCGAATATAGCTGGAAATTCTTATGGAAACAAAAACTGCCAAACTTCTTGATGGTAAAGCTTTAGCTGAAAAAATTCACCAAGAAATTCTAGAGCGCATTACAAAGTTACAACCACAAATTGGGCGTCCCCCTGGTTTAGCAGTATTGATGGTTGGCGACAATCCAGCATCGGCTGCTTATGTACGTAATAAAGAGCGAGCCTGCGCTAAGGTGGGTATTGCTTCTTTTGGCAAACATTTTCCCACTGAAACTACCCAAGCAGAACTAGAAGATGTAATTGCTGCGCTCAATCAAGATGAACAGGTAGATGGCATTCTTGTGCAGTTACCTCTACCCAAACACTTAGACGCTGTTAGGTTGCTCAATCAAATTGATCCCGATAAAGACGCTGATGGACTGCACCCAGTCAATTTAGGGCGGCTGGTGCGCCAAGAAGCAGGTTTACGCAGTTGTACTCCAGCGGGTGTGATGCGGCTGTTGGAAGAATATAAAATTCCCTTGTCAGGAAAACAAGCAGTGGTAGTGGGACGTAGTATTTTAGTGGGTAAACCAATGGCATTGATGCTTCTGGAAGCTGATGCGACTGTAACCATTGCCCACTCGCGATCGCACGACTTAAAAGCCATCACCCAAAATGCCGATATTCTGATTGCAGCTGTAGGTCTTCCAGGATTGATTACCTCAGAAATGGTGAAACAGGACGCTGTTGTGGTAGATGTGGGGATGAATCGCGTTACCGATGCCAGTGGTAAAAGTCGTTTAGTCGGCGATGTCCACTGGGAATCAACAGCTGGCGTGGCGGAGTTTCTCACCCCAGTTCCTGGCGGTGTTGGTCCTATGACTGTCGCTATGTTGTTGCAAAATACATTTGCCAGCTATTTAAGACGGTATGGAGTTAAGAGTGATAGATAATAATTTGCGATCGCATTTCGTTCTGTTTTTGTGCTTATTGAATAGCGATCGCGCACGATATTATTAATCCTCTGGGCATAGTGATTCTTTCAGCTCCAAAGCCCCTTAAAATTGTGACGTATATGACAAAAATACCAAAATTTCAGGAATTTTAAGAATGGTAGCAACTGATAAGTTTCAAAAGACGCCAGAGACAACCAAGTTTAACCTATCAGCTTATCTCAAAGAGCGCCAACAGCTTTGTGAAACAGCTTTGGATCGGGCGATCCCCATCGTTTATCCAGAAAAAATTTATGAAGCAATGCGCTACTCTCTGTTAGCTGGTGGTAAGCGTGTACGTCCCATCCTGTGCCTTGCCACCTGTGAAATGACTGGAGGCACAATCGAGATGGCTATGCCAACAGCTTGTGCTGTGGAGATGATCCACACGATGTCCTTGATTCATGATGACCTGCCAGCGATGGATAATGACGATTACCGTCGAGGTAAGTTGACAAATCACAAGGTTTATGGTGAAGATATAGCGATTTTAGCTGGGGATGGCTTATTAGCTTATGCTTTTGAGTTTGTTGCCACCGAGACTCCGCAAAATGTTCCTAGAGATAGAGTATTGCATGTAGTAGCCCGTCTCGGCAGGGCATTAGGCGCAGCTGGGTTAGTTGGTGGTCAAGTGGTCGATCTCGAATCGGAAGGTAAATCAGATACTTCCCTAGAAACGTTGAATTTCATTCATAACCATAAAACAGCTGCACTTTTAGAGGCTTGTGTTGTTTGTGGTGGAATTTTAACTGGAGTATCTCCTGAAGATTTGCAAAGACTAACTCGGTATGCTCAGAATATTGGTCTGGCATTCCAAATTGTGGACGATATCTTAGATATCACTGCTACTCAAGAACAATTAGGCAAAACTGCTGGCAAGGATCTCAAAGCGCAGAAAGTAACTTATCCCAGCTTGTGGGGAATTGAAGAATCGCGCTCCAAAGCTCAACAGCTAATTGAGGCAGCTTGTGCGGAATTAGATACATTTGGAGAACAAGCACAACCCCTAAAAGCGATCGCTCATTTTATTATCAGTCGCAATCACTAAGTCAATCCCTACGGGGAATTCATACCAATTTTGGATTCTGCCCACATACTCGCCCGTAGGGTAGCTTTAAACATCAGAATTAAGGTGATTTTGACTGGGAGCCTAGCGACGGTCAATTGGGGATTTTGGATTTTGTTGGGTCGCATCTAAAGGTTTCCAAAAAAAACAACTGCTGCTAATATTTACTAACTTCGCCAAAATACCATGCAGGACATAGGCAACATCTTAGACAACCGGGTGCTGCTGGTTGCTCTGGTAGCTTGTTTAATTGCTCAATCTCTAAAGCTCGTCATCGAGCTAATCAAAAATCGCAAACTAAATGTACGTGTTTTAGTGACCACTGGAGGTATGCCCAGTGCCCATTCGGCTCTAGTTACATCTCTAGCCACAGGTGTAGGGCAAACTCTCGGCTGGGCATCTCCTGATTTTGCCCTGGCTACGGTTTTTGCCATCATTGTCATGTATGATGCCGCTGGAGTGCGCCAAGCCGCTGGAAAGCAAGCTCGAATTCTTAATCAAATGATTGATGAATTATTTGATGAAAAGCATGACTTTAGCCAAGACCGCCTCAAAGAATTGCTGGGACACACACCAGTTCAAGTCATCGCTGGGTCGGCTTTAGGTATAACCATCTCTTTGTTAGCGAGGTCTTTTTTAGCCACTAGCTTATAGTGCAGCAAGGTAGTTCTGATGAAAAAGTAGGGGAATAGGGAAAGGAGGGCATAAAGGACAAGGAGGAATTAAAACCTTGCCTTTTGACTGTTGACTATTGACCCTTAACTTTTGAGTAACTACTGTGAACGCACATTTGACCGCAATAGCATCACCTTACGACTATCTACTAGATAGGCAACAAAGCCGCGTTCGTTGAGCTTTTGCAATGTGCTGTATGCTTCTTTTTGGTTAGTAGTGTAAACCGCCAGCAAGTAAGGGCGTTGTCCGTAGGAAGCAAAACCTACATCACCTCCTACCGCTTGTTCTACATTAGAGACAAGTTCTGGGCGGTTAAAATAATCTACTAATACAGCATAGCCTACTCCCAAGGCTTGAGGATTATAGGTCACTGCTTGAGGTTGTTGCACATCTGCCGGTCTAGTGGTAATGATCCCAGACAACCCAACAATATTGTTGATGTATCTCGCCCAACGATTGGCATCGTCAATTTTATTAAACCCCCCTATCCGCGTTACTGTCTCTGTTAAGTATTGACAGGTTGTACTTTTGAGTTCAGGAGGTAAGGCATTGCGCAGTTGCTTCTGATTATCTGCTGTGGGGCTAACTATCAATAAAAGATACTCACCAGCACTAGGAGGCTGACAAACAGGAAGAGCTTGTTGAGCGGTAACAGAACTCATACCACCCATCAAACCTGCGATCGCTAATACTACAGCATGTGGTAAATTCGGAAATCTCTGCACAACAGTCTCAGACATAAATAGGATTTTTTTAAAAGATTTCATCAAAATATATTTTGTTCCCCCAAATGGGAACCAAGGGAGCAGGGGAAGGGAGAGAGGGAGGAAAGGGAGGACAAGGGAGACGAGGAAGTGCGGGGAGTGTGGGAGTTTTCTTCCCCATCTCCTCATCTTCCCTCTCTTCCCCATCTCTCCTACATGCCCAATGCCCAATCCTCATAAGTGATATTTATGTCTATCCACCTAATGAACACACCTAATGAACAGTATATTAGGATACGGTAGCTAGAGATGCTATAGGATCGGAAATTGTCTCAGAAGGAGCTTGGAATTCTCCTGTGATGACATACTCTAATCGCAGTTTTAGCCAAGTAATAAATTGCTGATTGGTAGAAATAATTGCAGCTGATGGTTGAGGACACTTGGCTTTGATCTTTGCCATTTCTGGTGCTTCTAAAAAAGCTGGCTGTTTAACCAACCAAAAATCAATTTCTTTTTCTTGTTCGTGATAGTGACGAGTACGTTCCTTGAGAACCTCTTCTATAGGTTCTTCCTGTAATAAAAATCTTTGACTTGTCAATACGTAATAGTATGTTTGCATTTTCATCCTGTGGTTGTTAATGATTAATCCCAGGGTACAGTGTATACGCTGTACCCTTAAAAGTTAACTTTTCTTGACTTTTTTAAACCAAGAACTGAAGGGACAAGCACTTCCTTTGTTGTCACTCATTGGCAGCTTGCCGCCAGCTGTTAGTTTTTCTAAAAACAGCGTATTGTCAAAGTAGTGTTCTAAGGAAATTATTTGCAAGTCATCGGTAACTTTAGCAATGCTCATGCCAATAATTTCTACTGTCTCTCCAGTTGGTGCAAACTCTTTATATGCACCATTAAAATGTCCCCAGTGTCGCCACTTGAATGTCACATTTGGTGGACCTGAGAACACTTCCAGAACTTCCCAAGGAAATCCTTGGGGAAATGTTGTATGGAAGATTTCACTTGATGATTCAAAGCTTTCAGCAGATGCTTTGTAATGCTCTGAATCAGCCATAAATAAATTGTAAGTACCTTGGGCTGATAAATCTTTAACTGTGTATTCTGGACCTCCATTAGTACTTACACGAAACTTGTCATTAACAACAGACAACCACTGCTGTGGGTTAGTTTTGAAAGACACTTCCATCTCGAAAGTTCTTACCAAGTTTTGCACGATCACTTCTAGAGTACCCTCTATGTGATGGCGTGTACTTTCTTGGGCTAAATTCTCTTTAGACCGAGAATAATCAGGAGGTGTCTGATAGCGCCATTGGGTATCAGTACTTCCTTCAATAACTTTATCTCGATCCTGTACCCAAAGCGGCAGGCTGTTAGATTGTGTTGCGCTCATAGAAGTCTTTGCTTAAAATTGTGTCCCCAATTTCTGGATTTCGCAGTTATGACCCCTCTAAGCTTTCAAACAGTTATTTAGTTAACTGTTTACAATTCTCCTCGGATAGCTTGTTTCATCTCACGAACAGCTCTTTCTATACCTACTAAAGCTGCGCGACTGATGATAGTATGACCAATATTTAGTTCTTCCATCCCTGGAAAACTAGCCACAGGATAAACGTTCCAGTAGGTAAGTCCATGACCAGCATTGACTCGCAACCCAGCTTGAATCGCTTGCTCGCACCCTTTAGCTAACACGGCTAACTCTTGCTTGCGACTTGTTTCATCGACAGCCTCAGCGTATTGCCCAGTGTGCAGTTCGATGAACTTGGCCTGCACTTTGGCAGATGCTGCAATTTGTGACGGTTCGGCATCGATAAATAGACTAACTGGAATGTCGGCACTTTGCAATTTATCAACTATCTCACCTATTTTAGCAATTTGCCCAACAATATCTAAACCGCCTTCTGTTGTAACTTCTTCACGTTTTTCTGGTACTAAAGTTACATAATCAGGTTTGATATCGAGGGCAATCCCTAACATTTCCTCTGTAGCGGCCATTTCTAAATTTAAGTGCGTTCTCACCGTTTGCCGTAAGAGTCGCACATCCCTGTCTTGAATATGCCGTCTATCTTCTCGCAGATGCACCGTAATCCCATCTGCACCGCCTAATTCTGCCAGCACCGCCGCCGCTACGGGGTCAGGTTCCACCGTTCGCCGTGCTTGCCGAATCGTCGCAATATGGTCAATGTTTACGCCGAGTGTAGACACCCCTAGTTTCTCCCGATCCACAGTCTTTAGGATCTTGATTTTACCGGAAATGCTGGTCAAGAGGTAAGCGTGAGTGCGATCGCGTTCCCTACTCTACAGATTTAGAATAATATCTACACCCACTTTTTAAGGCGATATGCTTTTAGAACTAAAACAAATTATCGTCAAACCAGGTCAACAAATGTTGCTCAAAGATGTTAGTTGGCAGCAGTTAGAAAATATTTTAGAAGAAATGGGAGAACACCGTGCCGCCCGCATTTCCTATAGTCATGGCTGGTTAGAAATTATGGTGCCGCTACCCGAACATGAAAAAGATAAAGAATTGATTGGTGATTTAGTCAAAATTTTATTAGATAAACTCCAAATAGATTTTGAACCTTTTGGTTCCACAACACTGAAAAATGAGCGAATGCAGCAAGCCGTAGAACCAGATACTTGTTTTTATATTCAAAATCAAGCTGCTGTAATTGGCAAAAATCGGATAGATTTAAATGTAGATCCGCCACCAGACTTAGCCATTGAAATTGATATTACATCCCGTACTCGATTTGAAAATTATGAGCTTTTGGGAATTCCAGAATTTTGGCGATATACACAACAAGGGTTAGAAATTAATTTGCTTCGAGAAGGGAAATATATCAAATCACAATCTAGCCCTAATTTTCCTGGTATCCCAATTATTGAATTAGTCAATGAATATGTTCAGCAGTGTTTAACGATTGGCAGAAGTCAAGCTATGCGTAATTTTAAAAGTTGGGTGAAGAATAATTTGTAGTTATTTAAATTGAGTTGCGATCGCATCTTTGACTTCATTATAAAACTAACGCTAACTAAATTTGAATCGGCACAAATTTATATTCATTATCAAGTATTTGTTGAACTTGGACTGGAAAAAGGCGGTTATTGGTGCGATCACGCGACGAATCAAATTGAATCTTTCCCGTTGCAGCATCTACTGAAAAATTTGGATTAGACAGTGTCTTTTGTAACTCTTCACGTGTATTACTTTTTTGCAATCCTGCAATAATTGCCTTAGTTGCATCATAAGATGTTGCTGTTCGCCAGTTCACCGGAGCTTTCGACCACAATACATCAGCATTTTTCACAAAAGGATTATTAGGAAACGCTGCCGGATGCCAAGGTACAGGTATGATGATTCCATTGATGTATTTACCCTGCTGTAAGCTTTCTTCGGTGAGCAATGCAGGCGTACCAAATAAAGCTAATTGCCCTTGATTAGCTTGTATTAGGGCTAGACCTTGCCTTTCGGTATCCCTACTTTTGTCTATGTATGTAGTTAATACTAAAGCATTAGCGCCACTATTCTTAGCTTGAGAAATAGCTACACTAGGGTCAAATTTAGAAGCAGAAATATTGCAATCTGTAGTATTGATAATACCACCAGCCGCTTTTATTGCTTTGACCAAACTATCCTTAACCGAAAGATTATCTGAATGTTGATCGACACAGATAAGAAAGTTAGTTTTTTTCATGTTATTGATAGCGTAACGAGAGATGCTATCTGCGACTAAGCTAACACTAGGAGCTGTACGAAAGATATAAGTGCCAATACTAGTAATATTTTGGGCATAACTAGTAGGAGACATCATAACTAAGCCACCGTTTTGATACACTGGGGCTGCGGAGATGGAAGCACTACTAGCATTATGTCCCACTACAGCAAAAATACTAGCATCTTTGACAAACTGAGTAGCAAGCTGTACAGCTTCGCTAGGAGCATTATCATCATTAGCGATCGCTACCTCCAAAAGCTTCCCATTAATACCGCCATTTCGATTCACTTCATCTTGAGCCTGAGCCACACCGCGTAGCATCTCTTCTGCTATATTCTTTTGAGTGCCAATGGGTACGCTAACGGCAATTTTGAGTTGTTCTCCTTTTTGACGAGCTATCGCATTGTTCAAGTAAATTAATGTTTCTGGGTCTCTTGAATTAGTTTTCCGGTAGGAATCAAACTTATTAATAGCAGTATTACAATCACTGTTAGCAAATGCTTTAACTCCAGCTTCTTTATCAGCATTTGTATATTGTTTTAATAAAATTTCTTCACCTAAGCTAATTCTATCGCCCAAATTATACTCTTTTTTGACACAGGAATATCCTTGAGCCTGAACTGGAGTTTGAGGTTGATCTGGAGACTTTAAAAAGTAGACTATAGTACCACCAATAATTACTCCTATTACTCCAATGATGCACGCTCCTATGTAATATGAAAAATTGCTATTTTGGGGAGGTGGAGGATTAATAACTACCGGAGGTGCAGTAAGTTGCTGTTCGGTAATTAAAGAAGCTTCAATTAGGGCTATATCTTCATCTCTGAGTCCTAAAACTTGCTGAACACGTTTCAAACGAGCGCGAGTTCTATCACTCGCAGGAAACCCATCTTTAATCTCGTCGCGGAAAGCTAGCTCATATTGCTGCAATTTTTTCTTTTTGTCTTCTATAGGTGCTAAAACCTGAGTTTCAATTGCAGCAGCCTGTTCAGGTGTTAGTTTCAGTGTCTCTTGTAAACCTACCAATGCAGCGCGACCAGCAACAGAAATTTCACCGTTACCTCCCTCTACCCAATACTCAACTTCTCGACGATATGTGAGCATGGGATCATTACTTGGTGCTTTAGCAAGCTTAATTTTATAACCTTCTTTGATAGCGTATATCTCCGGTTTCATAGCCGGAGTGCTTTCTTGCACTTTCTTGGTAGCATACTCATGCAATTCATCAACAGAGATAAAAGCATCTTCATCACGATCTGCCGCACCAGTTTCTAGCCCCTCCACTATGTAGCGGGTGTAAGTTGAGTTATCTGTTCCTTGCTGTTCAAAAGAATATTGGGTTGAAGTCGAAGATGTGAGAACAGCCCGTCCTTCGCCACCCAATTGGTTTTTGACATCCACAAAACCATCATCTCTTGCCAACATCCCCTCAGCAAACGCACCACTAAAGCAACAATCGAGAATTACTACCTCGCGTTTGGAGCGACTATTGCTCATGACTTCATGCACAAAGCTAGCTAGTACTGTTGTTGCCTTAATCGGTACTCCTTTATCTGTTTTGCGAGTATTGCGAGTAGCAAAGTAAAGTTTGCCGCTTTCATCTTTGATTCCGTGACCAGAGAAAAATAGCAGAACCAGGTCATCTCTTTGACGATCAGCAAACAAGATTTCAATAGCTTCCGCCATCTCATTTTGTTGAGGATTCAGCAGTACTTTTACATCATCAAAACCGCCAATCTCTGGATTCTCTAAAACTTGCTGCATTTTCTCAACATCTTTAGTTGCCGCAGGCAATGGGGTAATACCAGTCTCATACTCACTGACTCCTATTAGCAGTGCTACTTTCGCCATCTCATTATTCTTCCTTGTTAATGGAATTTCCTATTTACCTGCGACGAACTTTTGAGCTTGTTCAATGATTGCGGTTAACTCTTGCTGGCTATTGGCTTTTACTTTTAGCTTTTTCCCGTTAGCTTCTACTTCCAATTCAATTGGTTTATTACCCAAGCGATCGCGCAAAAACTCCAACATTTTCTTAAAATTGGCAAGGCTTACCTCTGTTCGCAGCACTCCTACCAGAAAACCTCCAACAGACTTTGCTCCTTCGGGTGTGTCTGTCACTGCTACGAGTTCTGCACTTTCTACATCTAAGTCTTTTATCTCTCTCAGGAAATTTCGCGTTTCTCGCTCCTGCTCTTCTGCATCTAAGTCGGGATTGGAAAGAGCGATCGTCAGTTTGACGTTAGATTCAGAACTCATTTTGTATCCTTTCAGGTTTTAAGCAGTTGACTGTCAACAGTGATTTCCGCAATATTTATATTGAAATCACATCTGCTATGTAAATTTCCTGAAGATTTTCTAATATTTTGACAAATGTTTTTTATTTTTAGACAAAAATTGCCAGAAATAGCAGCTATTCGCCTCAGTCTTAACTCGAAGCACTAGTATAAAAACGCAACGCAAACCGCCAAAACCAGGTGGAGACAAAAAATAGCCCTAATGCCAACACTACGGCACCTATTAACCAGGTAATTTGTCCTCGGCCTAACATAGCTTCTGCTGGGACTGTAGTTAAAAAAACTACTGGTACTACGAATGTAAAGAAAAAGCGGTAAGCAGCGGGATAAGCTGCAATTGGATATCTTCCAGCTTCTAATAACCCCCGTAACACTTCGGTAACGTTGTATATTTTCACAAACCAGATGCTAGTGGCTCCCAGTATAAACCACAGGCTATAAAGAATTACCAAGCCCAACAATAAGGGCACTGCACTGACTAAATAGTTGTTGAGAGTTAAGCCGAGGCGCATACCTGCATAGGCAATAATCGCACTACCAAAAACTAAATCTGGCAAACCCCAAGGGGAAAGGGTGTGAGTAGAAAGCCAAAACTGACTGCGGATAGGTTTGAGGAGGACAAAATCTAAAGTACCTTCCTGCACATGGCGGACAATGCTATTCAAGTTAGGAGCTAGAAAGGTAGAGGAAAAACCTTGTAACAGAGTAAAAATCCCTAGCACTACTAAAGCGGCGTTCCATGACCAGCCAGCAAAAGTGTAGCCAGTACGGTAAAACAAGAATAGCCCAAACAGGCTACCAACGAGATTACCCAAGCTGGTGATGGTAGCGACGATAAAGTTAACGCGATACTCCATCTCAGCTGCGATCGCAGTACTCCAAAATAGTTTCAGGACTTTCAAATATCTCTGCATCTTGCCCCATTAACCCAAAATCTAGCGTTTGTCATTAATATTTTGTAGATAAAACAATATATTTACGGAAAATTAATATTATTTTGCGTTCCAAAAAATTACCAAACGTTAAGATGTTGTATGTTTATGCTTAAAAGGTAAAATATTCTATGCATTTCGATTTACAAGAAATAGTTAAATCACTCGGCTATTTTGGTGTATGGGGAATTATATTTGCTGAGTCTGGCTTGCTAATTGGATTTTTCTTGCCAGGGGATAGTTTACTGTTTACTGCTGGATTTTTAGCATCTTTGCCCCAATCAGGTCTTAATATTTGGGTGCTGATTTTTGGTTCTTTTGTTTGTGCAGTTCTTGGTGATAATGTTGGCTATGCTACTGGATACAGATTTGGTAGAAAATTATTTAGTAAAGAAGATTCATGGTTATTTCATAAAAAACATATCATTAAAACCCAAGATTTTTATGAGAAACATGGTAAGAAAACAATTGTTTTAGCGCGTTTTGTACCGATTGTGCGAACTTTTGCCCCAATTGTTGCAGGCATTGGTGCTATGCAGTATCGGACGTTTATGTCATATAACTTAATCGGTGGCTTTGTGTGGACATTTGGTATTACCTTTCTAGGATTTTTCTTAGGAAAATCTTTGCCACCGGAACAAGTAGATAAATATTTATTACCAATTGTTGGATTGATTATAGTTGTTTCTTTAATACCATCGATTATTCATATAATTCAGGAAAATAGAGGTAATAAAGAATAAAATTACTTTTGCTGTTCACCTGACCTCAGCATAAACTCAAGAATATACTTGTAGGAATTACAAGCATAGTCGATTAACGCTTGTTAGCCCTAAAAGGCTTGTTATTACCCACATGTGATAAATCTCCACTTCGTTGCTAAAGGACTTCGGAATGGCATTCTTAGGCTAATAGTTGCAGTCTACTGAAATAGACTAAGCAAAGATTGCAGTGGGAGCATCTCACTTTTTTACAACGTCATTGCGTTGGCGGAACGCCTTCCCGCAGGGTACGAAACGAAGTGCAGTGAAGCAATCGCAAAATCTCGCATGACGAACAAATCTATGCGATTGCTACCCTACCCTTCGGGAACGACTACTCTGCGAGAACGCCTCCGGCGAACGTCGAACGGGAAGGCTCCGCCTACGTCGTACCTCCTCGCAATGACGATTATATTATCGTTGCAAAATAAAAACTAGGATGCACCCGATTGCAGTCCACTTGAGTAGACTTGCGCTATTATCACGGAACTTCAGATCTGGGAAGAATAACACGAGAGCGTCATACTTTGACTGTTAGAAAAATTTGAGTAACGACAAGACTTGTAGATCCTCATCAGTCTAGCTTCCCGCAGATTAGTAAGTGGTGAGTCCAGTCCTGTTCGGCGTTCGCCGGAGGCGTTCTCGCAGAGTAGCCGTTCCCGTTCCCTCAAAGAGGGTTCCCGCAGGGTAGGGTAGGCGGGTTTCCCGCCGTAGGAAACTGGCGAACCCAGAGGGCGTCGGAAGCCAATAACAGAGAACGGCTTTGATGAGTCAATATGCACTGTCAGATAACTCGCATATTTTTTGAGCAAATTGGAATTTTAAACCATCCTCTAATGCTTCTAGTAGAAGAGATAGTTAATCAGAAATGCATATACTGCAATTACCAAGCAATAGTTTGACAAGCTTCTAGTAAAAGACCTGCTAGAAGCTTTTTCTTAACTTCAAGGTGGTATCTATCGAAAGATATATTAGCAAGTTATGTATTCCTCAAGGTATTCAATAATTAGTTCTGTTGATAGATTGGTTGCTCATGATACGACTGTTACTATTTTTTTCAGTAAAAAACCTTTAATAAATAGTGAACTTATGAACATTATTGCTTGGATTGTTTTAGGTCTAATTGCTGGCGCTATTGCTAAAGCTATCTATCCCGGACGCCAAGGCGGTGGCATTCTGGCAACAATCATCTTAGGCATCATCGGTGCTTTTATTGGCGGTAGCCTGGGTGTATTCTTCACTACAGGAAGATTAGCTTTAGCAGCTCCTACTCTGAGCATTCCTGGTATCTTAGTGGCAGTTCTTGGTGCAATTATTGCTGTCTTTTTGTGGAACTTACTAAACCGCCACAGCGCTGTGTAAACAAATAAAGTCATGGACTATTAATCGTAGACATCGGGGAATCAGTTTAACGATTTTTTAGTTTTGAATCCAACTAAGAAGTTAGCGCTTACCTAGTAGTTAGGGAAGCGCTATTATTTTTTTGATATAAAAATGTTTGTAAGCCTGATTTCATAAATGCTTTGATAATTAGAAATCTTGGTTATACAGATTTAAAGATTTACAGCGAATTTCATTTGAGTGAGGTACACCTGTAGCGGGCTTTCCGTTCCGCACCACAAGAAGTATATGATTAATTTTTGTACCTTATATACCTACTATCTGCTGTAATTTTAATTAACATCTATCAATATTTATTGAGAATCTTCACGCAAGAATCAGGGTTATGAAATTAAATTGCGGAAAATATTTTTTGGCTTAAGTATGCGAGTAGTTGATGCAAGTTATAAAGTAGCTATTGATGCTGGAAGAGATAGCGATCGCATTTTTTGGCTAAATCTCCTTTTAAGATGGTGTATGCGAAGTCTGAGGTAAAATTTGTTATCTATACCTCAGTATTTCTTTAGGCTACGGTTATGCTGCGATCGTTGCCACTTTTATTGGTCAATTAAATTAACTTGATGCAATCTTATCTAGTTTAGTCATGGCAGTTTATCGGTAGACAGCGAATTGCAGATTAAACTGGGGCTACCCTTAGCCTTTGGCTGGAATATTTTGGTAGATTTTATTCTTTTTTCTTTTGGTAACGGATATATTAATTTACAATCGATTGCAAATTAGGCAAGCGGGAACAAAAATTTAAGGTACTATTCAACAGGCCAGGATTACAAAAGGGGGAAGTTGGGCTTGAGTAAGACAACAAGTGTAATTCATGACTGAAGTGTAAGGAGTGTTAAGGTGGCTACCCAGAGGATATCGCAAGTTTTACAAGTAGGAATAGTTATAGTAGTGATTGCTACTGGTGCTTTAAGTCTGAGTCTGCTCAATGGTGGGCTGCACCAAAAATTTGCAATCAAAAAGCCAACGGATAAGAGTGTAAAAGGTGGGTCTAACAGCGCAACGTCCCAAAATGTTACACCCGCCAAAAACTTAATTGTAGAAGTGCCAAAACCATTTCAGAGACAAACCATTTATCAAGCGAAGCTGAAAGCAACTGAGAAAGTGATTGCCTTAACTTTTGATGATGGCCCAGGCCCGAAAAACACCGTACAGGTATTAGAGATTTTAAAGAAAAATCACATTAAAGCTACATTTTTTGTGCTTGGGGAAATGGTGCAAGCTTATCCTCAAATTGCCAAACAAGTAGTGGCTGATGGTCATGATCTTGGTAACCATACTTGGCACCATTGGTATCGTCAGATGGATACAGCTACGGCGGCCAGTGAAATTGATCGCACAGCAGATATTATTTATAAAACTACAGGGGTAAAAACCGCTTTGTTCCGTCCACCTGGAGGCTATCTGCATAATGGATTAGCTGACTATGCCAAAAATCAGAATTACGCTGTCATGATGTGGTCAAGTCTTTCAGGGGATGCTGACCGTCATTCCCCACAGGTGGCAGGAATGATTAAAAATGTAGTTAATGCTGCAAAACCAGGCTCAATTGTGCTGATGCACGATGGTGGTGGAAATCATTCTCGGACTGTAAAAGCTTTACCAGGTATTATTGCTGGTCTTAAGGCCAAGGGTTATAAATGTGTGACAGTATCGGAACTGCTGGAAATGCAAGCTAAAGAAGAAGCTACAGCAATGAAAGCCTTACCTGCGGTTACAAAGAATGAACCTGCAAACAATCAGCCTCATCAATAGTGATATTCTCAGGGCAGAAAGCTCATTCAACAAGAATGCCTGCTTCTATTTGGAAAATATTTCTGTGCTACCTATTGATGAATGGAATAAGTTTAGTGTACAAAAACTTGAATCACTAAAGCACTAAGAAAAAAAGGGTTTTTATCTGTCCTACTTTACGCAGTTCAGAAATTTTTAATTTTGAATGTTGCAACCTCCATCTTTTCAACCAATTACTCAACGCACAGCGTTAAAATTACCTAATAATGCCAGAGTTGCTGTTTGGGTAGTAATGAATGTCGAACACTTCACCTTTGGCAAACTGGGAACAGCAATTCAACCCCATTTAAATAGTTACCCAGAAATAGCTAATTATGGTTGGCGAGACTACGGTAATCGTATAGGCATTTGGCGGTTATTTGAACTATTTGCTGAGTTAGAAATTCCCGTAACAGCAGCAGTGAATGGCGAAATTTGCCCGCTTTATCCGGAGATTATGACAGCCATGCAGCAATATGGTTGGGAAATAATGGCGCATGGGATTAATAATTCTACTGGACACAGTGGCATGAATCTGCAAGTAGAAACCGAGATAATTAATCAAACTTTAGATTTACTGCGTCAAGCTACTGCTAAAACTCCTAAAGGCTGGTTAACACCTGGATTTTCGATTACAGAATCAACTTTTGAACTATTACATAATGCCGGAATTGTTTACTCTGCTGACTGGGTAAATGATGACCAGCCCTATTGGTATTCTTTACCTAATGGTCGTTTGTTGGCTATTCCTTATACTATAGAAGCAAATGATATCAGTTTGTGTTTAAGTAATCGGTTTTCGGGTGGAGAATTTGCTCAAGCTATTCAAGACCAATTTGACCAACTGTGGCAGGAAGGAGAAAATCAAGCAAGGGTAATGGCGATTGGACTACATCCATTTATTGTGGGTCAACCGCTACGGCTAAAGTATTTAAAGCAATGTTTATTACATATTAAAAATAAATCTGATACCTGGTTAACTACAGGTGAAGGTATTTATGAATGGATTAATAAACCACAGATGAACACAGATAAATACAGATAATTATTCAAATTATTGGTTTTGATCGGCGGTTAAAAATCTTTATTTATCTAAACTTCTACAACCAGAATTATGAATATTTCTCCTACTAATGTTTTAAAAATCCCTGTAATTGATGCCAATATAGAAAACACCAAACCCTATGGTCATCTATTAGGCGATGATGTCAGTAAGCCTGGCTTAGGAATTCCCTTTTATCAAGAACGAGTATTAGAAGGCGAAAATATTGACTTTACCTATCGGGGAACAGCTACTTTTAGAACAGCAAAAATTCTGCCAGGATATCCGCCGATTATTTGGTTAGAACGTCATATGCACATGACCCAAATGTTTATTGGTTTGGGACAAGCACCATTTATTATGGTGATGGCACCACCTAATCATGAAAATGACGAAAACTTGCCTAATTTAAATCAAGTACAAGCACTGCGGTTTCCTGCTGGTTACGGACTTTTGCTGCATATTGGCACCTGGCATGATTTTCCCATAGCGTGCGATCGCCCTGTGGTTGTTCTCACTGCCAATTCTGATGAAGTTGTTACTGCTTTGAGTCAAATGCAGACACCAGGTGAAATGAATCAAGGCGATGTGTATAAAATATCGCTGCTCAAAAGATTAAATTGTGAAGTTCACTTGGAAGTTGAGTCCTCCCGTGTATAAGTTTTTGGCGTTGATGAATATCGCTAAAAAAAGCGAGGAAACCCCACGCCTACAAATGCATCTGTCGCCTTATTTTTTGAATTGGTAATAACGGGAGTTCGATGTATTCAAAGAACCCCACTTCCATTCCTCTCCCCGTTGCGGGGAGAGGCTTAAAAAGCTGATGTTTCCGTTGTGATAAGTAACCACGCAAAATTAATTAACCTGAGTTCGGGATAAGCTGAAACCCTCATTACGCTGTTACTTAATTCTAGGATCTGTCAACGTGCTTGTGCTGTTTCAGCCATTTAACGTTGAATAAACCTCCTTAACCCGAACTGACGTTAATTAATTATGTTTTACTACTTAAATTTAATTTTCTCCCCAAAATAAGAAATTGTATGCCCCTCTCGGCATCGGAGAGCGGTTGGGGAGAGGTTCATCGAACTCACATTGCTATTATTCTCGATTACGCTTAATAACGCTAATTTCAGCCTAAAAACCGAAAATTTCAACTCAAAAAACTTTTTTATTTCTGAGTTTTACCTTATTGTTCGGCGAAGTTTAAAAATACTGACTGCTCATTAAGTCAGTTATTTTAACAATCTGTAATATTTTGCCAATTACCAGCTAAATAAGCAATTTCAGCAATTACAGCCACCATAGGAATGCACTTTTTAGTTTACAAAACTAAATAATCTAGGGGGTAATTAGTAATTACGAATTATGTTGAAGTTGATCCCCATTTATTTTTAGTTCTATGTCCAACGACTGTAATTAGCATAGGTTTTTACCTTTTTTTAGCGATTTTATTTGCTTAAATTAGAGGATTTTGGCATGAAGAACACATATATTCCCTGGCGACTAGTACCGCTTCTCTACGAGACGCTGCGCGAAGGCAAAATTCATCAATCACAAATCATAAGTAATTTGCAGAGTCTGATTTTCTACTAGCTTGGGCAGAAAAGAGTTGTTTTTATCGCCCCTGCCTTCATTTCCGTCCCCATGAGGAGATGAAACAAGGTAAAATATTTAACGTTATTTGTATAGCAAGCAGCGATGGCAAGAGCAGCTACATCTACCAGTCGCAAAGCCAAGTCCAAGTCTGTGCCAGCTTCCTCTCTTCCCACTTGGACAGCTGACACTGAATTGGTAGGATTGGTGTTTGACCTTGAGGCAACTAATTCTAGTGCCCTCTATTCTCAGTACACAATTGGACTCCATGCCTGGTTTCTGGATCAAGTACGGCAATTCAATCCGGAACTTTCGGCTTACCTTCATGATGGCGAGTCAGAAAAGCCCTTCAATATTTCGGCGCTGGAAGGTCAACTTGTTCCTAGTGGGAAACAACTGCAACTAGAAGCAAAGCAAATTTATCGTTGGCACGTCAACGCCCTTTCTCAAAGGGTGGCGCAGTTTATCAGTCAATGGTTAACTCAACTGCCGCAAACCTTAGCTTTAAGAGATGCACCTTTACAAATTAAACAGGTAAGTATTGCCCATCCACCAACCACCTACGCGCAATTGTTGCAGTCATCTATAGAGAAAAAAACTAACGTCAGTCTCAGCTTTGTCTCACCCACCAGCTTTCGCCGCAAAGGTCATCATTTCCCTCTCCCTGTGCCTGTAAATCTCTTTCATAGCTACCTGCGTCGCTGGAATGACTTTTCGGGAATGATTGTAGAACCAGAATCTTTTCTCGAATGGATAGACGAAGGGGTAATCATCCACCAACATCGCTTGGAGTCAGTAAAAGTGGCAGCTGGTAAACGCGGTTCGGTGACTGGGTTCACAGGAGCAATTTCCTGTGGTTTAAGTAAAGCCGCTTTAGCTAATGCTGAATTTACCCAGTTGTTTTATGCCTTAGTCAGACTTGCGCCTTACTGCGGTACAGGACACAAAACCACCTTTGGGCTGGGGCAAACGCGTTTAGAGTGGCTAGAACGAGAACCAACTACACCCACAGAGTTGCTGACAAATATATTGGGTGAACGTATTGCCGAACTGACAGCGCTATTTACTGCTCAACGAAAACGCACAGGAGGCGATCGCACTGATAAAATTGCTTCTACATGGGCAACGATTTTGGCTCGGCGGGAAATGGGGGAATCATTGCAAGTAATAGCTCAAGATTTGGAGATGCCCTATACTACTGTGAAAACTTACGTAAAATTAGCGCGCCGGGCGCTGAAGCAAGAAAATCTGGAATGACGCAAGAAGGCTATGTTTACCTTAGGTCATTCCAAAAACCGATGGTAGTCCTCGTCAAGCATCAATTTAAAAAAGCCAGCAATTCTCGATAATATTGCTCTGGTGTACTGGGTAAATGGGTCGTTACTTGCAAAGTTTGCTGGCTTAACTTGAAACCTTGAGTAATGTTGATACGGCTGAGGAAATCTAGATCGTGGGAAATTACCCAAAGCGCACCCTGGTACTCATTAATACCTGCAACCATCTGCGCAACGGTTTCAATATCCAAGTTATTAGTCGGCTCATCAAGAATTAACAAGTCAATTTCAGAGATGCTGATGATTGCGATCGCTAATCTTGCCAATTCACCGCCACTCAACACTGATACTGGTTTGTGAACGTCATCGTATTTAAACAAAAAATGTCCCAGTTGCTGACGTAGCAGCTGATAGCTGAGGTTGGGATTGGCGGCTTGCATATTTTCTAGAATCGTCTGCTGACGGTTTACCAGTTCATAGGTTTGGTCGAGATATACGGCTTTCATCGTTGGCGAAAGCAAAACTTCACCCGAATCTAAAATCGCTTGCTCTTCCATTCTTAAGATTGCTTTGGCGAGAGTCGATTTACCTGAACCATTCGCACCAACAATTGCCAGGCGATCGCCTGAGGTAATATGCAGCTGAATGTTTTTAATCAGCAAACGTTCTGACACCCAAAGATTTGCACCCTGAATATCAATCAGATTTCTGTGTTTTTGACCCCTTTCTGCTAACTGGATACTTGTCGCTTTAGTTGTTTTCACTTTGGTGTCTGCAACCTTTTGAGTAGCTTTCGCTACTGCAAGTTCATGTTTCTTTTTGGCATTTCCGGCTGAAGCCTCGGCTTTGGTTTTAATCAGTCCGGCTGAGGCGCGGTCAATGCTGCCATTGAGAAACTGGCTACGCCCTTGGCGCTGAGATTGCGCTGCGCGTTGCTGTTCTTGCATAGCTGTAGCTTGGGTACGTTTGAGTTCTTTTCTGGCGACTTCATGCGATCGCCATGCTGCTTCTAACTCTATTTCTTTCTGTTTTCGATAGTAAGAGAAATTACCTCCGTATACCTTTACTCCTTCAGGTGTCAATTCCCAGGTAGCCTCTGTTACTTGATCCAAGAAAAACGGCTTGTGGGAGACAATAATATATGCACCAGCAAAATCTTGAAGAAATAGCCTTAAACTTTCTAGCGCCGATAGATCCATGTGATTTGTTGGCTCATCCAGCAATAGCAGATTTGGTTCTTGAGATAAACCAATAGCTAGAAATAGTTTTGTCAGTTCCCCTCCGCTTAAGTTAATAACTGGTAGGGATAAATCAAGCATAGTCTGGAATTGCGCCTGCAAAATTTCCTCAATCTGCCACCATTCATCAGAGATAGAACTCAAAAAATCTAGTACTGAATCTGCTGTAATTTTTTGCCTGATGGTGCTGATTTGGGGTAAGTAGTAAACATTATCCTTACGCCATACAGCTCCATGATTAGGAATAATTTGCCCTGCAAGTATCTTCAGCAGAGTAGATTTGCCTACCCCATTGCGACCGACCAAAGCAATGCAATCGCCCATACTAATATTGATATTAACTCCCTGAAATAGAGTTCGCTCTAAGCCGAGTTCGTAACCTACGTTCTCAGCTAATAAAATTGAATTTCTATGCATATTAATCCAATGAAGCGTCCAATTAACCACGCAGTGAAATGCTGGTAATGCCAGCTAGTTATGAAAACCTAATTAAAGGCAAGCCAGCCGACTATCCTGTAAGCAAATAAAGAGTATAGTGCTGAGAATTTTTAAATCATTAGCTTGTTTGACACTCAGAATAAGCTCTACAACCCTGCTAACAGCAGTTGAGTGTAGATGATGGCTTGTAAGTAAAACTTGGTAGCAAGAAAGCTTTGAGCCAACTTGCTAATTTCTGAATTATTTTTCGTTGAAACTGTTGCCTACCAGCAACGCTTCTTTGTTACTACTTCATGTCAGCTAAATTAATTGAAGAGTTTTCAGGTTTGAAGCTATCTAGAGCTTACCACAAAATAATTCCAGAAGCATACTCAATAATATTTGCTTATTTACACGTACTAGAGGTGTACTGGTGGCAAAGCAGAATTAACAGCTATGTAAAAGCAGTAGCTGAGGAAATAGATCCAGCCTAAACAGTAGAAGCTGTAGTACTTAATAAAGTTGAGTTTGGTAAAATTCAGTACATAGGATATTTGGAGCGATAGTATAAACTTGATGTCTAAATTCATAATAAATATGAAAAAATTTTACATTTTATTTTGTGTCTGCTTTTGTCTAATTTCAATTGTGACTTTATCCAATATTTCCTTTGCCCAAATCACAGATCCTATACCTGAAAAAGTTGAAAAATCAAAACTCTCTGTGGGTTTAAAAGAAGTTGTACAAATTCCTATCAGTGGAACCGGAGCTAATAGAGTTGCAAGATTGAATTTTTTAACTCATGCAGGTGATGGTAGCGGCAGGTTATTTGTTAATGATATGCGTGGCAAACTCTACGTAATTAATAATCGCAGAGTCACAGTATATGCAGACTTTAAAAGATTGATTTGCTCAGGCTTTACTTATGAAACTGGGCAACAGGGTTTTTCTTACTTTGCATTTCATCCAGATTTTGCTAGAAATGGGATTTTTTATACTGTAAATAGTGAAGATAAAAATGATAACATTCCTGATTTTACAGTTAAGAAAAAGATTGTTAATAACAAAGGTGATGTTATACAAAGCTCCCACCATGACGTAATTCGTGAATGGAAAGCAGATCAGCCTGCTGCTAATCAGTTTTCTGGAATATCTAGGGAGATTCTGCGTATTGAACAGCCATACCCAGATCATAATGTAGGGCAATTAGGCTTTAATCCTAATACTAAACCAGGAGATGTCGATTATGGCATTTTATATATTGCTGTTGCAGATGGTGGAAGTGATGGTTTCCCCGTTAGCCATACAGATCCTCTAAATAATGGGCAAGATCTTAGCACCCCCCTTGGTAAAATTCTTCGTATTGATCCCTTTGGTAAAAATAGTGCCAATGGCAAGTATGGTATTCCTAAAGATAATCCTTTTGTGAGGGATAAGAATTCAAATATATTAGGAGAAATTTGGGCTTACGGGCTGCGTAATCCCCATCGTTTTAGTTGGGATACTGGCGGTGAGGGCAAAATGTTAATTAGCGATACTGGCGAAGCTTTTATTGAAGAAGTCAATCTTGGCATCAAAGGTGCTAATTATGGATGGGGAAAGCGTGAAGGAACTTGGGTTGTAGAACAAAAAAATGAAAATGTTCTATTTCCCTTACCTAAAAATGATTCTGAGTATGGTTACACATACCCTGTTGCCCAATATAGCCATCATATCCCAAAAGATTGGCCAGACTATTACGGAATTGCGATCGCAGGCGGTTATGTTTACAGAGGTAAAGCAATTCCTGAATTGGTAGGTCAGTATATTTTTGCTGACTTTGGCAACGATGGACGCTTTTTCCATGTACCTGTAGATGAGCTTGTTAATGGTAAACAGGCAAAGATTAAAGAACTTAGACTTTTTGATGGTAAAAAAGCAGGTTCTTTTCTAGAAATCATTGGCAAAAAACGTTCTGATGTCAGATTTGGGATAGACGAAGAGGGGGAAATTTATGTAACCTCTAAGAGCGATGGTAAAGTGAGAAAGATTGTTCGTTCCCCAGAATATTCTAAATTTTAGAAGAGCTTATAGTTTTTTCATTGCCAGAATCTTTTGCGCTACTATTTCAGGAACTGGCATTACTGATAACCGATTTCCGGTTCTCACTAAAATTAATTCTTCGGAGCTAAATTTTTCTTTGAGCGTTGATAGCAAGATAGGCTGAGAAAAATACTCAACAAATTCTACAATAACTGTTTGCCAGCGAGGAGATTCAGGAGTTGATTTTGGGTCATAGTATTTGCTGCTTGGCTCAAACTGGGTCGGATCAGCAATACCTGTTTTGATAACGCGTGTCAACCCAACAATGCCTGGGAAATTACTATTTGAATGATAGAAAAAAGCTAAGTCTCCCATCTGCATTTGGCGGAGAAAGTTGCGAGCTTGATAATTGCGAACACCGTCCCAGATAGTCTCACCTTGTTGTTGTAAATCAGTGATGCTATAAGCTTCTGGTTCTGACTTGATTAGCCAATAATTCATCGATTCTATGCTATTTGCTTTGTCTTGAAATATTTTAAACCCTGACTGGTTACTCAAAATTTGATTATGTTAAATTACTACAAACGCTGTTTTATATCGGTCTTAGTTCTCACTTTTCACCTTCTAGTAATTCTAAAACCTGCTGGTGATATTTGAGGATTAAGAATTAAACATGAACGCTCAAACTTTGCAACGGTTTTGCATGGAGTTATTTCTGGTTGTGTTAATTGTGGGTGGGAAGTCACCACCAGCAAATATCTCTAACCAAAACACCTCATCACAAAATACAAAAATTACGGTAGTCAAGACCAATTACCAAGGCTGGCCAGACTCTTGGGTTTTGAGTAATGGTCAAGTAGAAGTGGTGATAGTGCCAGCAGTAGGTCGAATCATGCAGTTTCGATTTAAGGATGGAGAAAATACATTTTGGGAAAATCCGAAATTCTATGGTCAAGCGCCCAACCCTAAGCCTGAAGAATGGGGTAATTTTGGTGGTGATAAAACTTGGCCTGCGCCTCAATCTGACTGGAACAAAATCATAGGAAGAGTTTGGCCGCCACCGCTTGGATTTGATTCTATGCCAGTTCTGGCACAGGTTAAGGGTAATGAGGTGACACTAATTTCTTCTATAGACCCGTTCTACGGCATTCGGACTTACCGCAGAATTAAACTTGATCCGAAAAAAGCTGTGATGACCATTTCTACAACTTATGAAAAAGTCAAAGGTCAACCAAAGGATGTTGCTGTATGGGTAATTACACAATTGCGTGATCCTGTATCGGTATATGCTGCTTTACCCCAACCTTCAATCTTCCCTGAAGGCTACAACAGGCAATCCAAGGAGTTACCAGCTAATTTAAAGGTAGAAAATGGCATACTTTCACTGACACGCGACCCGAAAAAATCTCACAAGATTGGCTGCGATGCTGATACATTGTTGTGGCTTGGCAAAACAGTTGCAGTCCGTGTTGACTCAGCGAGAGTACAAGGAGTTAATTATCCCGACCAAGAAAGTAGCGCCGAAATATTTACCAGCGCTGACCCCGATGCTTTTGTGGAACTAGAATTTCTCAGTCCTCTGAAAACACTGAAAATTGGGCAAAGAATATCTTTGACTACCACCTATACCTTAATTCGACGCAAAAGTGCGATCGCCGAGCAAGAAGCTAGGCAAATTTTGGGACGATAAGCCTAGAGAAAGCTTCTTGCTGTGAATATTTATAGCCTCAGTTATGAGCTAATGGCCATTGCATAAGGTTCTAAATTAGTCACTAATTTAACATTAAATTCTGCCTCAAATACTCCTTTTTTATAATCTAAACTCCAGAGTTCTAAGGCACAATCATCATCAGAATTAGATGGAAAAACTCGCAACCTAACTTCTTGAGTATTGGGGTAGTACTCACACTGTACTCGTTTAATAGCGCCAATTTGCCGTCGATCTAGAGCAACCGCTAATCTTAAGATTGCACTCAATTGACTGACTATTTGTCGGTGTTGTTTGGTTAACAAATTGCGGAAATTCTCGTGCTTTTTTTTGGGAGCAGATTTGCGATGATACCTGGCTAAATTGGCAATAATTTCGATTTCAGTTTCGGTATAACCGAGTAATTCACTATTGCGAATTAGATAGTAAGAGTGTTTGTGGTGAGATGAATGACTGACATGATGACCGCAATTATGTAATATTGCAGCTGCCCACAACAGTTGCCGTTCTTCTTCTCCCCAGCTGTGTAATTTGTTTTGAGTTTGGTCAAATAAAGCTAGGGCAAATTTGGCTATGCGATCGCTATGTTCTAAGTTAATTTGATACTTACTAGCTTGTTTTAGCACACTACGCTGCCGAACTGAACTTTGGAAACGTAGTTTATCTTCAATTAAACCGTGGGCTAGCATCCAATCCACGATTACACCCTCTCGAAGGGCACGCTCACATATTGTTACCGACTCAACGCCCAAAAGCGTCATGGCTTCCTGTAATATTACTGCGCCAGCCAGTATAACTTCAGACCGCTTTTCCGGCATACCGGGTATGACACTTCTTTCGACGTTAGCCAGTTTCCGCAAGCGATTTACCCAATCCCGCAAGTCTTTAAGGCTGAGTTGATAGCCATTGAGTGTGGAAGGAACATAACCTAATTTTTCTCTGGCATTAATTAACGCCAAGGTTTCAATCGTACCTGAGGTTCCAACCAACCGGGGCGATTCGCCAAACTTGAGATTTGCCTGCACTTCTTCCACAGAACGTTCTAACATTCCGCGTGCATAAGCTTGGAGGTACTGAAACTCAGCGTTGCTAATGGGGTCAGTGGTAATTAATTCGCCGGTCAGGCGGACTGCGCCAATTTTAGTACTGGTGAGAGTGCGTGGCTCGTTACTATCCCCCAAAATTAATTCTGTGGAACCACCACCAATATCAACAATCATGTGAGGCTGGTTGTGAAATTCCATCCCCGACAGCACACCCAGGTAAATGCGTCGCGCTTCCTCTTGTCCAGAAATTAAGTCAACGCTTAAACCTAAATCAACTGCTACTCTATGGAGAAAATCCTTTCCATTGGGCGCTTCTCGAATAGCGCTAGTTGCCACAGCCACTACTGTTTCAGCGTTAAAAGTTTTGGCAACTTCTTGAAAGCGCCCTAGAGCCGCGATCGCCTTTTCGATAATCTCTGGTTTAAGATAACCCGTAGCCAGATCGCGATCGCCTAGTCTCACAGTTTCTTTTTCTCTGGCAATAATGCTAAAAGCTGGTAGGCTGGTGTCAATTTTCACCACTACCATGTGCAGAGAATTGGTCCCTAGGTCAATGGCAGCAATAATCCGGTGTTGCTTAACTGTTTGAGTAGGAAGGCTCACACAGTTAGCTGAAACTAAACTCAGCATCTAGTTTTCTCTCTGTTAAAGAAGGATAGTAAAAACTGGTATGTCGGGGTAATCACGGTTGAGTAGTTAGTAACTCAACCAGATTTCAGAAGATCTACTCTGCTGCTCACAACTAAAGTGACCATTTAGATGTATCTAAAGATGCCAGTTTAGGTTGTGTTTTTACAAATAGCAAATAAAGATATTCTATAGATGTAAAGATGTGTGAATTCATCTAGCTAAGGTAATTACTTGATTTCTTGACTTCTATGCTAAAGACGCCAGAAAGCAGCTCCGAACCCATATGGCTTGTGATTTTTCGGCTTTTGCGGTGGCATAAACCAGAAGGAAGATTAATTTTGATGATTCCTGCCCTGTGGGCTGTGTTTTTGGCAGCCGCAGGTAAACCACCTCTGCCTTTAGTTGGCGTGATTGTCTTGGGAACTCTCGCCACAAGTGCGGCTGGGTGCGTTGTCAACGATTTGTGGGATCGGGATATCGATCCACAAGTGGAAAGAACGCGCGATCGCCCCCTAGCTGCCCGTACACTGTCGATTAAAGTCGGGATTGGTGTGGGAATAGTGGCGCTGTTGTGTGCAGCCGTTCTGGCGATTTATCTGAACCCCTTAACTTTTTGGTTGTCTGCGGCAGCTGTACCTGTAATTTTGCTGTATCCAGGGGCAAAGCGAGTTTTTCCCATACCGCAATTGGTGCTATCAATTGCTTGGGGTTTTGCCGTATTGATTAGCTGGAGTGCGGTAACTCAAAATATTTCCCAACCAACTTGGTTACTTTGGGGCGCAACTGTATTGTGGACATTAGGATTTGATACTGTTTACGCTATGAGCGATCGCGAGGATGATCGGCGCATTGGGATTAATTCTAGCGCTCTCTTCTTTGGTAATTACGCTTCATTGGCGATTGGGATTTTCTTTGCTGGCACAATTGCTTTTCTGGCTTGCTTAGGTATTTCCATCCACCTTCATGCTGCCTTCTGGATTAGCCTAGTAATTGCCACAATTGGCTGGGTTTGGCAGTCACTACAGTTAAGCAAGCCATATTTACCCAACCCTGTTTATGGTGAGATGTTTCGACAAAATGTCTGGATTGGTTTTATCTTACTGGCTGGAATGATTGCTGGCTCTTTATAAAGAGTGCTGAGTTACGAGTGCTGAGTGCTGAGTTGAAAGACCTCCCACACTTCAACAAGTTCAGTGCATCGCTTGGGGTGGGGCTTTTACCAAGTGCACCATTATTGAGTATTTTTATTTACTCAGCACTCAGCACTGAGCAAGGTAAAACGTCAACTGAGCTTTAAATTTGTTGTTAGAAATGCCATCTCCTGGTGAGTGAATTTTATTTGCTGGGAGTGAAGTTGACAGTTACGGTTTTTGACTATTTATTCTTGAATACCTTCATCAAATTTTTACAAATAAACTGTATTTTCCCTGAGTAGACAAAGTTTTTATCAATATTTCTCAGGCGATATCCGAAATAGTACGAGTTTAGTTTAGTAGTTGAATATATAACTCTAAACTTTCAGACGTACCCAACTCATGAAGCGATCGCATCTCGTCAAAATCGCCATGATAGTATTATTTTCCCTTGGCAGTCTTGGTGTTGTCGGGGGGAGTTTTTTTCTAAGAAAAGCTTTTAGCAGCTCATCTGAACCTGAGATAGTAACTGATACATCTCGTTATACGCAAATACGTAATCAGCTAATATCTAATAACTACCAAGTAAAACATTTCCCTAATACAATTCCTGCTGATGCCAAGGATGTTCGTATTGCTTACTCACCAGGCTCATTACAAGGTGGTAGTTTTTTTCAGATCAGAGTGAAAGAGTCACCAGAAAAGATAAAAAAATTACTTGCGCAATATAAAACTGTTGCTAAACATGAGTATAGAGGTGGTAATACCAACGACCACGCTAACCTACCTAACGGAGTTCCGACAACGTTTTTTTATACTAGTGACGTATCGGAAGAATCCTTTCCACCCAGCTACGAAATATTAGTCTTGGATGCACAAGACAAAGGTAGCCCTGGCTTTAAATGGAATCATGGTGATAGCTATGGGGTAGCGATTGATAGTTTAGCTTCAGAAATTGTTTATTGGAATGAACAATGGTAGTTGAGGTAGAAGGCAGAGGGTATAAAGGCGCAAAATGAATTTGCATCGCTATGAGAAAGATTATTGTTGGAGTGATGGGGCCGGGAGAAAAGGCGACAGCAAATGATTTGGAAAACGCCTATGAATTAGGTTGTCTCATTGCCCAGCAAGGATGGATTTTGCTCACTGGTGGTAGAAATGCGGGAGTGATGGATGCCGCAAATAAGGGTGCAAAATCTGCCAATGGTTTAACGCTTGGTATTCTCTCCAAAAACGATCGAGATAGCATTTCTAATGATGTGGATATTGCCATTTTCACAGACATGGGAAACGCTCGAAATAATATTAATGTTCTCTCCAGCGATGTGGTAATTGCTTGCGGAATGGGTGCGGGAACTGCTTCAGAAATTGCCTTGGCTTTGAAAGGAAATAAGCCAATAATTTTGCTGAATGATGATGCAGAAAGCCAAGTGTTCTTCAAAAAGCTGTCGCCAGAGAATGTTTATATTGTTGAGAGTGTAGTTGATGCGATCGCTACTGCTAAGGCAATTTTAAACAAGATTTCCGACTTCTCTAAAGATACCGATGGCGAATGGTAAGTAGAAGGCAGAAGGCAGAAGGCAGAAGGTAAAAAGCTGTTTCTATCCGCCGAACTCACGTTTAATTATGTCCACCTACTTAGATTTGTTAATATCGATACAAACAATTTTCCAGAGCGCTAGTCTAGTAAAAGGGATTGACAAATTAATCAGAGCATAAGTGGGAAGCCACCGCTGCCCCACTTATGCCTATTTGTATCAACCTTAAAATCAAACGGTATAACCCGTTGTATGTCGCTCGGCTTCCCCAAAAAATTGCTTTCCACTTCAGCTTTCACGTAGGGCGGAACTAGTCGTACACTGATTTTGGACTAATCAAAGAGATTGCCTCATAAAAATGATGAGCAAGAGCAAGATACCGGAGATCATTGAAACCTATGAGGCAGACCTGCTGTCAGATTGGATTCAGGAGTTAGCCGCTGTTAATCTTCGCAGAGGCTTGATTAAAGAAGCCGAACTAAAGGAGGAGTGTCGGGAATTCCTCAGTTTGCTTCGCATCGCCGCTCAGCAAGGTAACTTGACCAATATTCAGGCAGCACAGTGGCGAGATGTCCGGGAAATGTTGACTAGCGTTTCACAATCGCGATCGCAACAAGGCTTCACACCGACTGAAACGGCTAAATTCATCTTTTCCTTCAAGCAACCCCTCTTCAACCGGATGCGTCAGCAATTGAAAGACCCTATTGAGTTGGTTGAAGAAATCTGGCTAGCCACAAACTTACTAGATCAGCTGGGATTGCTGAGCATGGAAGTGTATCAAAAGGCGCGGGAAGGAGTGATTTTGCGACAGCAGGAAGAGTTGATGGAGCTGTCTACCCCAGTAGTGAAACTCTGGGAAGGAATTTTAGCATTGCCTATTATCGGCACCCTAGATAGTGCCCGCACTCAAATGATGATGGAGTCGTTATTGCAGAAGATTGTTGAAACTGGGTCAGAAGTTGCCATCATTGATATTACTGGGGTTCCCACCGTCGATACCCTCACTGCTCAACATCTACTTAAGACCGTTACTGCCGCCCGTCTGATGGGAGCTGATTGTATGATCAGTGGCATTCGTCCGCAAATTGCTCAAACGATTGTTTATCTCGGCATTGATTTGGCTAATGTTACAACAAAAGCAACGTTAGCAGATGCCTTTGTGACGGCGCTCAAACGGTTGGGAGCGACCATTACCCGCTCTCAATCCAAATAGATGGACAGTAACCAATGGAACGCATTCCTATACTAAAAATGGGCGATTTCCTGCTGGTGACGATCCAGGTAGATATGCACGATCGCCTCGCCATGACGCTACAGGATGACCTGACTAACCGCATCGCTGAAACTCATGCTCACGGTGTCCTGATTGACATTTCTGGGTTAGAGATTGTTGATTCCTTCATTGGGAGGGTTTTAAGCAACATTGCCAAAATGTCACGGGTGCTAGATGCCCAAACAGTTGTCGTTGGGATGCAGCCTGCGGTGGCAATCACCCTAGTGGAATTGGGACTATCACTAACGGGCATTCGCACTGCTTTAAACGTAGAAAAGGGCATGGCAATGTTGCGAGCGTCACTTGATGAAACCACAAATCAGGTCGCTGCCACTAAATGGCGTGCAGATGACGATGCAGAAGACTGAAACGCTCAATATTCAATCTTCTGGTGATGTAGTTTTAGTTCGGCAAGCCGTGCGCCAACTTGCTGTGGAGATTGGCTTTGGCTTAGTAGACCAAACTAAAATAGTTACCGCCGCCAGTGAGTTAGCCCGCAATACCCTAGACTATGGAGGAGGTGGCACAGCCAAGCTAGAAACGCTTGAGGAAGGGGGACGACGAGGGATCAGGCTGACCTTTGAAGATCATGGGCCGGGAATTCCCAATATTGAGCTGGCGCTAAAGGATGGGTTCACGACAGGGAGCGGGTTGGGTATGGGACTGAGCGGTGCCAAACGACTTGCCAACGAGTTTGAGATTCAGTCTGCGGTGGGAGAAGGGACACGGGTAATAATTGTACGATGGAAATAAAATGAGAGAATCTGTCGCCATCACAATTACTGAATCCAGCCAAACTGGGGAAGCTCGACGGGTAGCGATGGCTTTGGCAACTCGGCTCGGCTTTGCGGAAACAGAACGGGGCAAAGTTGGCATTGTGGTGACAGAAGTTGCTAATAATCTGGTACAGCACGCTCACGGCGGAGTGATGCTACTGCGATCGCTCAAGCACCATTTAGCCGTCGGCATTGAGGTTTTGTCGCTTGATAAAGGGCCGGGGATGGTCGATGTAGATGAGTGTTTGCAAGATGGCTTTTCCACGTCCGGAACATCAGGCAATGGAATGGGCGCAATTCGTCGCCTCTCTAATTTATTGGAAATTTACTCGATTCCCAACCAAGGGACAGCGCTTCTTGCTCACCTCTGGTCAAACCCGACACTCCATGCACCGGAAAAGACCTTAGAAATTGGGGTAATCTGTTTGCCCAAACGCGGGGAAGACGTCTCCGGAGATGCCTGGGCATGTCAAGTCGAGCATCACCGTAGCCTGTTGCTAGTAGCCGATGGCTTAGGGCATGGGACTGAGGCTGCCAGTGCTGCTTCCCAAGCCGTGAGAATCTTTCAAGACCATCATCATCGTTCTCCTGGTGCGATCCTCGAAGCTGCTCATGCAGCCTTGCGAAGTACACGAGGAGCAGTGCTCGCCATTGCCGAAATCGACTTTGAACAAGAATCTGTTCGTTTTGCCGGAATTGGCAACATCGCTGCCAGCATTTTCTCGTTTCCTAAACATCACAATCTGCTGTCTCACAATGGCACAGTCGGACATGAAATCCGCAAAATTCAAGAGTTTAGCTATCCTTGGTATCCCAACGGACTTTTGATTATGCATTCTGACGGCTTAGGCGCTAAGTGGCAGCTTGATCGCTATCCCGGCTTGAGTCAAAAACATTCTAGCTTGATTGCAGGTGTGCTCTACCGAGACTTTAACCGAGAACGGGACGATGTGACAGTGTTAGTGGCTAAAGGAATGGGCAGATGACAATTCTTTTCAAGCTCGAAATCCACTACGAGCAGGATGTTGTGCAAGCTCGGCAACGAACTCGTGAGATTGCTGAAGAGTTGGGCTTGGATACTCAAGATCAGGCACGATTGGCAACAGCAGTTTCAGAAATTGCCCGCAACGCTTTTCAGTATGCCAAAGGCGGAACGGTGGAATTTTGTGTAGAAGGAGAGCCGCAGGCGTTTCGGATTCGGATACAGGATCGGGGTGGGGGCATTCCTCATCTGGCAGAGGTTTTGGCAGGACGCTACACCTCTAAAACAGGAATGGGGCTGGGTATTGTGGGCAGCCGCAGGCTGATGGATTTCTTTGAGATTGAATCGCTGCCAGGTCAGGGAACAACGGTGGTAATGAGCAAAAGGTTGTCGATGCGTACACCTACTTTCACCGATTCGCAATTGCAGCAGATTCGAGAAACCTTGATTAAGCGATCGCCCCAAAATCCCTATGAAGAAATCCAGCGACAAAACCAGGAATTGCTCCGGGCAATGGCAGAGCTACGGAAGCGCGAGGAAGAACTGACGCATCTTAACCGGGAACTGGAAGATACCAATCGCGGTGTGATTGCGCTCTATGCAGAATTGGATGAGAAGGCAAGTTCTTTGCAAAAAGCAAACGAGCTAAAAACCCGTTTTCTCTCAAACATGAGCCACGAATTTCGCACGCCGCTCAACTCGATTCTGTCGCTCGCTCGGATGTTGCTGGCACGCATGGATGGCGATTTGACTACCGAGCAAGAAAAGCAGGTAACATTCATTCAAAAGGCAGCGAGCGGATTATCAGAACTGGTCAACGACCTGCTGGATTTGGCAAAGGTAGAAGCTGGAAAAATTGAAGTGCGTCCCAGTTCTTTTGAAGTCAGCGACTTGTTGGCTACGCTGCGGGGAATGTTGCGCCCATTATTAGTTCAAGGCTCTTCTGTTGCGCTGATTGTGGAGGAACCTGACGGCATAGCTCCGCTCTATACCGATGAGGGCAAAGTCGCTCAAATTCTCCGAAACTTTGTCTCGAATGCACTCAAATTTACCGAGCAGGGAGAGGTGCGCGTGAGCGCTATGCAAGTGGGTCATACCGTGACCTTCTCTGTGTCTGATACCGGCATCGGCATTGCGACCGCCGATCAGGAGCGCATTTTTGAGGATTTTGTGCAAATTGAGTCCCGTCTGCAAAAGCAGGTGAAGGGAACCGGGTTAGGATTGCCGTTATCGCGCAAGCTGGCGGAGCTACTCGGTGGCAGCGTTTCGGTGAGAAGTGAGCTCGGTCAAGGCTCCATCTTTACAACATCAATTCCGATCGTCTACCCACATGGAACTGAATTTCCCACCCTACTGCAACCGATCGCATCACTTGGGTCAACTCGCTTGCCCATTCTGGTGGTTGAAGATCATCCTGAAACACTATTTATTTACGAAAAGCACCTTCAGGAGTCCATCTATCAATTGATTGCGACCCGCACCTTAGCTCAGGCGAGGCTTGCCTTACAACAACTTCGACCGACGGCGATTATGCTAGATATTATGCTAGAAGGAGAAAACGGCTGGACGTTCTTGCGAGAAATCAAAGGAGATGCAACGACTCGCACGATTCCCGTACTCGTCATTACCATCATTGATAACGAGAAGCAAGCACTGGCGCTAGGAGCCAACGGTTTTCTAATTAAGCCTGTAGACAGATTCCCCTTATTAAACAAGCTTAATATGCTGATTAATCAGGATCAGCCTCAAAAAATTTTACTAATTGATGATGACCCAACATATCGCTATCTAGTGAAACAGTTGTTGGTAAATACACCATTGAGTATTTTAGAAGCCGAGAATGGACAGGAAGGGTTAAATTTGGCACAACGCGAGCAGCCAAGCGCGATCGTGCTTGACCTAGAAATGCCAGATATCAGCGGGTTTGATGTACTCAAGCAGCTTAAGGACAATTCCGTCACTCAGTCGATTCCTGTGATCATTTACTCATCTGCTCAACTGGATGCAAAAGCGCAGAGCCAATTAGCAAAACAAAGTACCGCCATTGTTTCCAAAGCAACTGGCTCGCAAGTAACGACAATCGCCCAACTTCAAGATGCACTTGTCAAAGCCGGACTCGTTCTGGGTGCTTGGGGGGAAAGCAATGTCTGAGCCAAGGGAGACGATCCTGCATGTTGACGATAACGAAGCCAATCGCTACGTTGTGACCCGGATTTTGCAAAATGCAGGCTTTACCGTCGTGGAAGCAGCAACTGGAGCAACAGGATTAAAGGCAGTTGCTGAGTATCAGCCGGCTTTGGTAATTCTCGATGTCCAACTACCAGATATCAGCGGCTTTGAAGTCTGTCGCCAAATTAAGGCAAACCCCGAAACGGCTTTTATCCCCGTGCTACACCTTTCTGCAAGTTTTGTCCAAAGCCAGGATAAAGCAGAAGGCTTAGACAGTGGTGCTGATGCCTATTTAGCACAACCCGTTGAACCCATTGAACTGCTTGCCACGGTGCGATCGCTGTTGCGAATTCGACGGGCGGAGGAAGCTGCTTTATCCTCAGCACGAGAGTGGCAAACTACCTTTGACTCGATCAACGACGGCGTATGTCTGGTAGACACAGAAGGTATAATACTGCGCTGTAATCGAGCGATGAGGCAGCTCATTCACAAGCATTCCAGCGAAATTTTGGGTCACGCCTACTATGAGTTGATTAACCTAGAATGGGGAATCGGTGACGGCACTTGCTTTCGCCTTGCTAAAGAAACTCACCAACGGCAAGTTTTAGAAGTTCAGTCTCAGGAGCAGTGGTTTGCCAAAACTATCGACCCAGTAATTGATGGGCATGGAACTCTTACAGGTGCTGTTTTCATCCTGTCCGATATCACCGAACGTAAGCGAGCAGAAGCTTTACTGCAACAGCAGAACGATCGCCTCAATCAGCTGATGATTTCTTTACAGCAACAAACTGAGGAAGCACAGCAAGCCAACCGAATTAAAGATGAGTTTCTGGCGGTGTTGTCTCATGAGTTGCGATCGCCCTTAAACCCAATTTTGGGTTGGTCAAGACTGCTACAAACGAGCCAGCAAGATGCAGCCAGAACTCAATATGCGCTCGAAACTATCGAACGCAATGCCAAACTACAAGCACAACTGATCGAGGATCTGCTCGATGTGTCGCGTATTCTCCAAGGCAAGTTGAGCTTGAACACAGTTCCAATCAGTTTAGCGTTCACCATCAAAGCTGCCCTGGAAACTGTCCGACTCGCGGCTGAAGCTAAATCTATTCAAATTCAAACCATATTTGAACCGAATGTTGGGCAAGTGTTGGGTGATTCCAGTCGCCTGCAACAGATTGTTTGGAATCTACTTGCCAACGCAATTAAATTTACTCCACAAGGTGGTCGAGTAGAGGTGCGCTTAGAAAGGATGAAACCAGTAGATACTCATCCTTTGGAATATGCTCAAATCACCATCAGCGACACTGGCGAGGGCATCTCTGGTGATTTTCTGCCCTACGTCTTTGACTACTTTCGCCAAGCCGATGGGACAACGACCCGAAAATTTGGCGGGTTGGGGTTAGGGTTAGCGATCGTGCGTTACTTAATTGAATTGCATGGAGGAACTGTTGAAGCAGCGAGTCCTGGAGAAGGTCAAGGGGCAACTTTTACAGTCAAACTTCCGCTCATCGCTACTGCAAAATTGAATCAAGATCATACTTCTTCTCATATTCACTCAAACTTCAATCTGAATGGATTACAGGTACTTTTTGTAGACGATGAGAGAGATTCGCGGGAGTTCATCACCTTCGTACTAGAACAGTACGGAGCGAAAGTGACTGAAGCAGACTCAGTTCACGAAGCTTTGAGCAATTTGGGGCAAGAAAAATTTGATTTGCTGATCAGTGATATTGGGATGCCGAATATGGATGGTTACGAATTAGTTCGTCAAATTAGAGAGAAACCGCTCGACCAAGGCGGAAAAATTCCAGCGATCGCCCTCACGGCTTATGCAGGCGAAATTGATCGCCAACAAGCACTAGCCGCCGGATTTCAACAGCATATTACCAAACCAATTGAGCCAGAAGTACTGATGCAGACAATTCTAACTTTGGTAGAAAGGGGTGGCGATGCTAACAAAGTACAAAGTAAAACACAAATTAGCTAGAGCTTTAGTCAGTTAAGTATTGCAATTTTTAGTATTTTTCCCTCACAGCTAAATGTACACCCCCAGGCGGTGCAAATACTATACCGCGACGGACAGGTTGCAGAGGAACCTTATCGAGCAATTCCAGTGAGTAGCGCGAGAGGATAGTCGCCAGTACTAATTTCATTTCAAACATGGCAAATGCTGCACCAATACAGCGACGATTAGCACCACCAAACGGTAAAAATTCATAAGGTGAAAATTGTCTTTCCAGGAAACGTTCTGGTCTAAAATGCTTAGGTTCTGGATAGATATCAGGACGCTGATGAGTCAGATAAATGCAGATTGACAAGTACATTCCTTTTGGCAAATCGTAGCCCATGAATTGCATATCAGTCCGTAAAACTCGCGGGAAACAAAAGAAAGCAACTGGGTAAATCCGCAGTGTTTCTGAACAAACAGCATTTAAATATGGTAATTGGGCGATCACCATCGGATCTGCATTGGCGATATCAATAGAATTGAGTTCTTGTAGGAGTTTTTCGCGGACTTCCGGGAGATAGTGAATCCAATATAAAGCCCAAGCCAGAGCGATCGCTGTGGTTTCATGGCCTGCAAATAGCATAGTCATTAACTCATCGCGTAACTCTACATCAGTCATAGGTTGTCCTGTTTCATCACGCGCAGACATTAACAAGCTCAGGATATCTTCGCCGTCAGTTTTACCTTGAGTGCGACGCTCATTAATTTCTTGGTAAAGGAGTTGATCGAGTAGCTGTCTTCGCCGCAGAAATTTTCCCCAAGGACTCCAAGCACCTAAATCTCGTTGTAAAGACTTGAAAAAAAGCAAAATCACACTTAAAGGAGAATTAAAAGTATTCAACATCGCAGTTAAAATCTGCTTGATTTGTTGATAACGCTCTCCTTCTTTAAGTCCAAAAACAGCCCGTAAAATCACTTGCAAGGAAATATCCTGCATACTAGGACGAGCTACAAAGGGTTTCCCAACAGACCACTGACTAGTTACTTGCTCTGTAATCTCACGAACGATCTGACCGTAAGCTCGCATCCGTTCACCGTGGAAGGGAGGCATCAAAAGCTTACGCTGTTGCAAATGGCGATCGCCATCTAATAAAATTAACGAGTTTCCCCCTACCAATGGTTGAATAATCTCGTTTCCTGAACCTGAGTCAAATAGCTTAGAATCAGCTGTAAAAAGTTCTTGAATGGCTTTAGGGTCACTAACAACTAGTTGTCGAGGAAAGCTGCTAAATTCCGAGATAAAAATGTTCCCATAGCGCTGTTGTGCTCTTTCGAGAGACTCAATCGGTTTTACAATTCCTCTCAAGGTTTGTAGCCATCTAGGGTCACTGGAGCTAACTGGCAGTTTATTAATAGTCTGTTTAGACGAGTTTTCTTGAAGTTTAATCATTACTCTTTCTCCTAAGATTAAATAGAGATAATTTTCTCAATCAAATATGAGTAATTACTTTTAAGCTTGGACGAAATTTTCAGGTTGTGGATTTAGGGAAATTTGTTGTAGTCCCAATCGGTTCCTCACTTCTGCGATCGGTTCTTCCCAATGCTCCTCAAAGCGGTAGCCTAGTAGAAACTCAGCTTTGTTACCTAATTCACGTCCTTTTTGCAGATTAGCAAAAATTGCTTTGACTTGTTGGGGAGCCAGAAGCGGATAGAGCAATTTGGCTAACCACAAACTGATTTTGAGTGAATTGCTGTAATTTTGGGCAGTAGCAAAAGCAAGAACCCCAATTTCTCCAGCATAGCTAGTATCAAAACCCAGCAAGACATGAAAAATATCGTGGGTAACTACGTAGCGCAAAACAAAGACATTGCGTTTAGCCACGTCATCAAGCTCAGGACTGATGTTTAATGGCTGGAGGTGGTTGGTATTCATGTGCTCGGCATATTCTCGCCCAAAAGAACCTTGAGGAAATTGGCTTAATTTTGCCAAATCAATTGGCGGATAATATCCTTCCACTGCTCGCAATTTATCCGCCACTTCAGGAGCCACTTTTGCACCCAGCAAATCAGACTTGAGAATTGCAAAATCGCCTAAATTTCCTGAGTTTTTGGCAGTGAGAAGAGCTTTAAGTTGTTCCCATTTTTTTATCATCATAAATCCCCCATTTTTGGGTGATGCGTAGGCGCAGCTAGTCGTAGCGAAAAGTCGGAGCGGCGGCTTCCGCCTAGGCTGTTCACTTTGATGGAATTTTCCCGTTTTTGGTTCATGCAACTTTTCTGTCTACTGCAAAATCTCCCTTTAGTCATTGCGAGCAAAGCGAAGCAATCTCAGCATCTTTGCGATTGCTACCCTACGGGAAGGCTCCGCCAACGTCGTTCCTCCTCGCAATGACAACACATATTTTGCATGATTTTTCCACTCCTAAAAAGGCACAGAGTCAACACCCTAGCTTCCGCCGATCTGAACTTTTCAGGACAGACATCGCTCATCCACTTTCAATGGTTAAAAATAGCGATCGCCAATTTAAAATTGTTAATCACTCGTGATTGATCGCTTGCGCAATTGTGAAACTAATTTCCTGGCCATAGGAAACCTCAAGGGTATGACCATCGGGATCTCTGAAAAAAGCCCAGTAACCAACGGGAAAACCCCAGTCATGAGGCCCTTCGAGCAACACGCCTTCTGAGCGCGCCTCATTGCAAAGACGATCTACTTCCTCACGAGTTTTACAAGCTACGCCAAGATGAGATGAGGGTGCAAGTGTGCTTTTTACGTCAGCAACTTGAATCAAAACTATGACAAACGGTCGAGTTAAATCACTAATCCAAGCAACGTCTACGTGCTTCGTTTTATCGGTGCGACGATGAACTACTTGCATCGCAGCGTACTTTGGATAAAACGAGATGCTTTGATCGATGTCGCTTACCCCAAGTGCGATATGAGTAAAACCAAGATCCGACATCAGCTGTCACCTTTTGAGAAATCAACAATATCTTTCAGCTTAAGATATAGCCGATAAACACAAGGGTGCAATACCGTAGCGATCGCACAAATCTTCTACAGGTACATCTATTACTTGCCAAAAATTCCAACGAAGCTCAAAGGTCTACTTTACAGGCAGCACCTGTTTGTCAGGCTTGCATAACTAATGGAATGTCAAACAATCTCACATCTGCATCTGCAACAGGAGTGATTTTATACCATTTCACTTGAAAAATGATACATATCGGCTAGCAGAGGGAGCAGAGGAAGTAATTTGTATCAATAATTTCGTGAATTGGTATTGGGTGTTCTGAACTCGGAGGTTGGTGTTTTGAACTCGAAGTTTCATGTTCTGAACTCGGAGTTTGGTGTTCTGAACTCGAAGTTTCATTTTCCGAACTCGGAGTTTGGTGTTCTGAACTCGGAGTTTGGTGTTCTGAACTCGGAGTTTGGTGTTCTGAACTCGAAGTTTCATGTTCTGAACTCG
>NZ_MTAW01000184.1 GCF_002154725.1 Nostoc sp. 106C
TATCGGGGGTCTAACCTAGTATGGGTTAGACCCCTAATTCGCCAGCAGCATCCTTGAAGAAGTCGGGAATCTTGGTAAGTCGTTTTTAATTAAAAATCATGATGACTTCACCTGCTAAAATC
The DNA here is from genome assembly GCF_002154725.1 of Nostoc sp. 106C. Classification (GTDB taxonomy): domain Bacteria; phylum Cyanobacteriota; class Cyanobacteriia; order Cyanobacteriales; family Nostocaceae; genus Aulosira. The sequence continues at coordinate 123 of NZ_MTAW01000184.1, forward strand.
AGGTGGAGTTATTAATTTAGGTCAAAAGCTGTGTTGGCAGCCTTACTTTATGGTCAAGAAGATTTACGCCTAGAGGAAGTCGCCGATCCGACTTGTGCTGCTGGCGAGGTGGCGATCCAAGTGGAGGCTGCTACAACTTGCGGTACAGATTTAAAAGTGTGGCGGCGTGGTGGTCATGCCAGAATGCTAAAACCACCGACTTTGTTTGGTCATGAAGCAGCTGGGCGAATTGTAGCATTAGGTAAAGGTGTCACAGGTTGGCAAGTAGGCGATCGCGTTGTCGCAAATAATTCTGCGCCGTGCATGAATTGCTTTTTTTGTCAACGGCAAGAATATTCCTTATGTCCTAATTTGACCTGGAATAATGGTACTTTTGCAAAATACCTAAAAATTCCCTCGCCAATAGTACAGCATAATTTATTGCAAATTCCCGATGAATTGCCTTTTGAATTGGCAGCGATGACCGAACCTTTAGCTTGTGTATTGCATGGAGTAGGACGTACCCAAATCAAAGCTGAAGATCGGGTAGTTGTGTTGGGAGACGGAGCGATTGGGCTGATGTTTGTTGCAGCTTTGGCAGATGATGCCAAATCTGAGGTTTGGCTGTGGGGAGGTAATGACCAAAGATTAGAAATTGGCAAAAAATTGGGTGCAGCCAAGACCTTTAACTATCATCAAATTCCGGATATTCCAGGTGTAGTGAAAGAACTCACCCAAGGATGGGGTGCAGATGTGGTGATAGAAGCAACTGGAGTGCCAAGCGTTTGGGAAACTGCGATCGCAACTGCCCGTCCTGGTGCAACTGTTAACTTATTTGGTGGCTGTCCGCGAGATACCAGTATTACCGTCAACACAGAACAGCTACACTACAGCGAACTAACTCTTAAGGGTGTGTTTCACAATACTCCAGAGTATGTCCGGGCTGCCCTATCAATGATAGCTAGTCGTAAACATCCTTTAGAACTACTGATCAGCGAACATCGCCCGTTAAAGGATTTAGCACAAGTGTTTAATGATATGAAAGCGCGTAAGGTAATTAAGGTAGCGCTGACACCTGAATCATGACAAGGAGAAGAAGGGGACACAAAGATTAGATGAAATAATTGTGATGAAAAAGGGGAAGACTATGGTTATGTCCCTGTTATTACCAATAGGGAATTTCCATGTAAATCCTGAAGATAAAATGCTAAAAAAACCTCTGCTTACTTTTTTGATTTTGCCTGTTTCTTTAATGTCTTGGCTATCGGTGGGAATGCTTGCTGATTATAAAGCTAATGCTTTACCAGGGCAAAAAACAGAAGAAGTAGATACTTGGATTAAAGCACATCCCACTCTACGTCCTAATCGTGGAGAGCGATTATTTATACAAAAGAGTGACACAGCGGCCCAAAGATTTACTTTTTTAGCATCGGTATTACCTCCTGGTAAAGTAGCATTTGCTAAAGACCGCAGCATGATTCGCAGCGAGCGCATTACTATGTATGATGCTGTTAACGGTATGTCATTTGAGCGCTTCCAGGAAGCATTACGGGTAATTTATGGGTTGGATATCTATCAAGACTTTAGTCGTGCTCAACTACTTTATAAATATCCCAACCAAAGTGCGGTTAACTCAGCCCGATTTGCCAAAACTCCGATTAGGGAAGCTTTACAAGGAGAATTGCGAGTAGGCGATCGCTATGCTTATTGGGTAGAAGTTGCCCAGCCAAAGACAGGCAAAGCTTTCACTGGTCAAATGACAGTTTTACTCAAAAGCGATTTAGACAAATTAGAAGCAGAACTGCGAAATCGTTAAATAGATAAAGGCTGAAGCAGAATAAATGATAAAACTCTTCACTATAGAGTCAGCTGAAGAGTTGGGTATTTTCTACTTTATTATTTAGACTTCAGCCTTTTTATAACCCGCCAAGCCCTCCAGAAGGCGGGGCTTGCCATGTACCAGAAAAAATACTTTCAGCTGCTAGAGAAATTCGTAGCAAATCTTCTTTAAGTAATGGCGGCCAATCAACTCCAGCCTTGCGTCCTGCGGCAAATAACTGTTGAGTCTTAATACTTAACTCAAAAAGTGCAAAAGCTAAGTCTCTATCGAGAGTGGAGGCTTCTTTGAGAGATTCAAACACCACTTTTAACGCTAACAACATCGAGGTGATTTGACCAGGAACTGGCGGTTTACCCTGCTTCATACGCATTAACAAGGAATCTGGGTTGTCCTCGGGTGACAATACTTGGTCTATAAGAATTTTGCGAGCTGTTTCGTAGTTCATTTATTCAGCTTATAGCAGATTATGTCTCAGTAGTAATACTTAGTTACAAATTATCACCCTTAATAGGGATTGTGATGAATTTTAACTCAAATACTTTGAAATCCATAATTAGAGATTTAAACGAATTTCAGTTTAAATTTTCTCTGTAAGCTAAATATCATCAACCTTCCAATCCCTATTAGAGATTTTGATTAGGTGGAATCTTAACACCTTATATTCCTTTTAGGAGCGCACTGTTTTTTCAATCCCTATTAGGGATTATTGTTAATTGCAATTTCATTCATGGGGCGATTGCTCCTCAACAAAAATGTGTTTCAATCCCTGATAGGGATTATTGTTAATTGCAATCCTTTCACATCCAATATCCCAAGTGGAGATATATGCGTTTCAATCCCTGATAGGGATTATTGTTAATTGCAATCAAACAAAGTGATTGCTCAAGGTGCAGAGATCAAAGTTTCAATCCCTGATAGGGATTATTGTTAATTGCAATAAAAGCGCAAGAACTAGCAAGGGAGTTTCCACATCAGTTTCAATCCCTGATAGGGATTATTGTTAATTGCAATCTTGATATAACTTGATTACACACATCAAGAGGGTTTATGGCTGTTTCAATCCCTGATAGGGATTATTGTTAATTGCAATGGTGCCAGAGATCGCAGATTGGTATGAAAAAAATAGTTTCAATCCCTGATAGGGATTATTGTTAATTGCAATTTGGCGGCAGTTTGTACTTTACGCGCTAGCTCATAAGCGCCTGTTTCAATCCCTGATAGGGATTATTGTTAATTGCAATTAACTACCGCTAACTTCGGAAGCGCCTTTAGTGTTTCAATCCCTGATAGGGATTATTGTTAATTGCAATAATGCGCTGCGGATTTCAATCAGCGCAAAGCCTTGTTTCAATCCCTGATAGGGATTATTGTTAATTGCAATCCAAAGCCGAAAGAGCATCAATTAAAAGCTGAGTTTCAATCCCTGATAGGGATTATTGTTAATTGCAATTATTTTAAGGCAGAAATTATACTCTTGCTAACGTCACGTTTCAATCCCTGATAGGGATTATTGTTAATTGCAATCCTTACACCACCAATACTCAGCACCGGGTTCAATTGGTTTCAATCCCTGATAGGGATTATTGTTAATTGCAATTCACTACGAAAAAGCATTACAAGAACAAGGCATGGTTTCAATCCCTGATAGGGATTATTGTTAATTGCAATCTAATTCTGCGCGTGGCACTCGTTCAACCATGCAATCAGTTTCAATCCCTGATAGGGATTATTGTTAATTGCAATCGCCCGGAGTTGAAAGCATTGATATATTTGGTTTTCAAGGTACAGTTGCGTCAACCTCTAGTCAAAGTAGCTTTTGGGGCATTGATTTGTCAAGGGTGACATTAGAGAAACAAGCTCAAAAGCTTGTGTAGAAAGGATTCGGGAGTTTGCGTCAACCTCAAAATAGGCGTAAAAGGGTTCAAAACCAGAAGAGGTAAGCTTTTGGGGCGTAAAATTTGCCTCTATTTTTCAAACACCTACTGGTTGACGCAAGACTTAGGCAAAAAACACTGTGGTGTCGATTGGCATTTCGCCGCCGATGCGCTCAATTTTTCCCTGACAGCAAGCACAGAGGAAATAAAAACGGATGCTATCTTGGTCTGGCTTGATTAATTTAGACAGACGCGATCGCAGTTTAGCATACTGAGTTTGTGTCAGATCGCATTCAAAAACCGAATACTGCATCCACTGTCCATAAGATTTGAGAACCTTGTGGATTTTCGTGCGGCGTTTGTCTTCTGGTACGTCGTAAGAAACTACTACAAACATCAGAATTAATTACTTCATTACTAAAGGTGGATATTTATCAATTTCTCCAAGCAGATATTTAGCAAGTAACCGTGCTTGAATTTCAAAGGTTTCTTGATAAGAATGTTGCTTTTGCAAGACAGGATGCTTAAATTTATCTTGCTTTTTTTCTTGATATAGTCGCAGAAATGTATGTAATCCATCTTTAGTGAGTGAAACGGCATTACTCACAGGTTCAGTAATAAAATCTTTTGGTGTTAGCATCCGGCGATTAATTGCTGTGAGAACTACAGCATCTACTATTAAAGGTCGAAATTCTTCCATTAAATCTAATGCTAAAGAAGGTCTACCATATCGCTCTGTATGCAAGTATCCTAAATAAGGATCAAAACCCACAATATTTAAAGCTCCTTGTATATCATGACGCAACAAGGAATAACCTAAACTCAAAAGGGAATTAACTGGATCGATTGGCGGGCGGCGGTTCCGGGTGGTAAAGCTAAAATCATCAACCCGAATTAGTTGATTGAAGCAGCCAAAGTATGCTGCACTGCCAGCTCCTTCTAAGCCTCTGATAGAATTAATAGAATCGGCTTTTTCCAATGATGCGATCGCATTGGTTAATTGAGTGATACCAGCATTCAATTCCAGTTCAGCATAGCGGCGTTGAGATTGTAGTAATGTCTGGCGATAATTCTTTAATTTACCTCTGACAAAACCTTGCGTAACTTGAACAGCTTGGGCTGATTCACCTGCGGCTTTCCATTGGGCATTACGAACAAAAATATTTTTACTCATTTCCGGCTCCAATCGAGCAATATATTTACCGTTATTTGTGAGAAAGGTTAGGGGAATTTTTTTATCAATCAGTTCGGCAATAGCCGCCGGGGAAATACTAGATCGTCCCATGACTACTAAACCATCAACTTTAATTAGTGGTACGTCTAAAATTATTTTTTTATCAAATTTAACGTTTAGACGTTCATCGATTTTGCTGATAAAAGAATCATCTTGTGTGACGTAAATTGTTCCCATGATTTGATTCCAAAATTAAGAACATTTTTAGGCGAATAGAATCCGCAACTACACAAACAAAATCCCTTCGGGTGACGCTCCTTCGTCGCTAACGCCAGTCGCCTGCGGAGGGAAACCCTCCCGCAGCGCTGGACTCACCGCCTACGCGGACTAATGCGGCAGGTTCAGGTATATATTTGCAATCGTAAAAATCTCAAAAATTAATTAGTGCAGCTTGGCAGTAATACCTTTCTTTCCTTCCATCATCTGTTCGGTCACCGAGCGTTCGCGTAGCGTCTCGCAGAGAAGCCGAGGTGCTGCCTTCACATCCCAGCTTCTTGATAACTTTTTAGCTTATCTATTGCTTTAGGTAAACATTGGGAATAAAGACTGCATCCTTTGCAGCGTTTGCTGTAAACTGGTGATGGCATGATTCCTGTTTCCAGTAGATTTGTGACAGCATTAATTGTGGCGATCGCACTTTGCCGCAACTCAGAATTAATCTCTACTAATTGGCGTTGATGGGAGTGGGCATAATAAATATATCCAGTATTGATAGTTCGCCCTGTCATTTCTTCTAAACACAAAGCTTGGGCGCAAACTTGCAACTCATCGTTATCCCATTCACCTTTACGTCCCCGCTTATATTCCACTGGGTAAAATTCACCAGATTCAACTTCAACTAAGTCAGATTTCCCGATTAATTGGTACTTTTCTGACTTCAGCCAAATCGCCCGAATTTGCCAAGTTTCTTCGCGCTGTCCATCGCCTGTAGTGTGGACGCGATCGTGTAAACTTGTCCCTTCGATTGTATATTGATTATCGGTAAATTCGCCTGCACAAAACATTCTCCAACAGCGATGCGAACAGTAGGCATATTGATTTAATGCCGCAATCGGAATGTATTCGGTGTTCATTGTTAATTGTTATTTGTCACTTGTCATTGGTCATTTGTTATTTGTCATGGCTTAATTCTCCCTGTCCTCCTTGCCCCCCTTCCCTTATCTCCCTCATCATGTTTCAAGAAGCATACAACCGCCGGATCATTCCCATACCCATTGTTGTTTTTCGCCCTACACCTGCATATAAAGCATAGTCAGCTAAAGCGTTAATTTGCTTAATTTGTATTGGTTCAACTTCTCCTAAAATTCGATAGTTAACTTCGCCAACAATGCCAATAAATTTGCTGCGGGAGTCGGCTAATATTTCGGTGTGAATGTTGACGAAAGAGGGAAATATTGACTCGATCGCAATTTCAGAAAATTCTATGCCGCTATATTTATTCCATCGTGAAAGCAAGGATTTAAAAACACATTCTCTGGTAGGGAGAGTAGTATCAAACTGTCCTTGGCGGAAGGCGGTAGGCGTGGCGAAGGTTAAGTTAAGAGAGCGATCGCGTAGCTTGCCGCCGTAGGCATCGCTTGCTTCTTCGTACAATTGAGCGTAGGTGCTAGCATTTGCCCAAGGTTGAATTGATTGGGGTGTACCTTGAATGCTAGTAATGTACAAGTCAGCCGGGCCAAGATGCCAAGGGTGTTGGGGATTAAGATTTAACCATAGTTGGGTAAGTCTGCCAAAAAGAGTGTCATCTAACAAAGAGATGCGCCACCAACAAGGCGTTCCGGCAGGAATTGGTTGTTGATGTTGCCATTGCAATTTAGATCCTCCCTTACCCCCCTTTTGAAGAGGGGAATTAATTTGTAGAGGTGAGAGGGTAAAAGCTTTATCTGCGTTAGCATCGTGCAAGCGATCGCCCAATGTGCTATCAACAGAACTAACAAGGGTTAAAAATAGCGCGTGCAGATGTCTGCCGGTGAGATACTGGGGTGGAATCGGTGATTGAGGAAGTAGGTTAAGAACCAGGCTATGAGGCATACTTTTTTTGCTTTTTGCTAGACTGAGTAACTCTTGACTCCACAGTAAAGGATGGTATGTCCCGGAGTTCAGTCTCACTCAAACTATACTGTTCACAAACCAGACTCAGGCGATTTCCGGGGGTTTGCACCGCGTTGACAGAATGGGTTAAATCACCTTGAAAGTAGAGTAAAGTGTTCATTTGCGGCTTAATTTGCCCAAGCTGGCGTTTGTGCGACTTGAGTACCAGTTCTCCCCCCTGCATATCGGGCGGTACGCGCACATAAAGAACGCTGACAACTAAAGGCGGTTCAATGTTTTTGCAGTAAGAACGCAAAGAGCGATCAATGTGCGGATCGACACGCGAACCTTCTTTGAGCGATAAAGGATTGAGGTAAAAAGCGTTACAGTTAGGCTGGAGAGCCAAATCCAGATAAGGCTTGAAGTAGGGAAACTTTTGTTCTACCTGCGCTATATGTGATTTTTGAAACACCACAGAAAATCCTTTTGTCCCAACAAAATCACGGTTGAGGTTGTTGACAGCAAAGTAAGAACAAGCATGAATTTCTCCCCATAAGTCGTTGAGGTAATTGCTAGGGAAGGCGTTTTGTTGTAGTTGATAGTGTTTCACTGTGAGTGTGAGGGATGAGCGATCGCTTAACTATGATATCTAAGTAATGATTAACAATTGTGGCGAAGGTTCTAACTGCTGAAATGATCAAGTTCTGTAGAACATACATAGTAAAGTGAGAACAGACTGCATAGAGAGCAAAAGTCATGAGAATTGATGATTATAGTGCAGCAAAAGCACTAACTGAAAAATTAAAAGAAAGCTTACCAATTAAAGCACGCGCTGGGAAAGAGTTTCTCAAGACATTAAAACAAAAAGGAGAAGATGCTGATCCAGACAGAGAATTTGAAATTGATTTCGTAGGTTATTCAGGAGATGAAGGCGGGATTATGTGTGGACTAAAAGAGCCAAATAATCCCGAAAGTAAAGAAAAATATGTTTCTTCTATTACTCACCTAAAAATTGACCCCAATCATCCCTTAGCTTCTGAAGTGCAAGCTTACCAACGCCAGAGAATCCGTAAATTAATATTGCAAAATGAAGCAGGTTTTGCAGCAGAGTTAATGACGATAGAACCAGCAAAAAAGAAAAAGCGTGGTAAAGGTTTTGGTAATTAACCTTTAAAGCGATATTCCATCCGCACTGGAATTTTTATATCTTGAAATCCATCAAATTGGTAGTATTGCCCGCGAATTTGTACATTTTGAATTAAGCTAACTGGAGGCATATTCACCACATCATAGCTAATCACTTGATTTGTGAACATCACATCTAAAGGATTTAAGGGATATTTGCAGGTGAATACACCTTCAGCAGTTTTAGCTTGAGGTAATTTTTCAACTGTCAACTCAGCCTTACTCATCCATTTACCCAAGCGAATCCACTTTGGTAATTTGAGTTCTCTTGGGCTTATTACAAAAAACTCAAACAAACTTTCTGGTGCAATTTCTTTGGCTCTGCCAAAACTGGGGATATTTTTTTGGGTTTTCTCCATTTCAACGTGGTAGTTATTGTTAGCATACTTCCATGTATTGAGAATAGCGGAATGGCTAATTGCACGCGCCGGAGTTACATAAATTCCCTGTTGCTTCAGTGGTGTTAGATGCTCCTCATATTTTGGTACTTGCTCAGGGCAAAAGTAGCGATAGGAATGTTCTTCTGTAACAGTAGTAGAGTAGAGTGTGCTATCAACTAATCCCAATGCATAACAGAGAGCATAATTATGAATTACTGGCTCTGTTTCGTATAATCTGCCAATTTCACGAGTTGCATAATAAAGGCTGTCGTGTAGTTCTAATTGACAACGGTAAATCTTGACCATTACTATTAACCCGCCTTAGCAGCAGTTTTCTTTTTACTGATATGCTTATTAGCGTAAGCCTTTGCTTCTGCATCAGCTTTTTGTAAAATTTCTTGAATTCCTTTCTCGCTACCTGTGAGGCTCTTCACTTCGTTTAATAGAGATTTAAATGCATCACCAATAAAATCAGTGTGAACAATAAATTCATCAGCCATTAATCCCTCAATTGCACTTTTAGCAGCAGTGATGACATCATCTTCATCCAAAGGATCGGGTGGATTTAAAGTATTGTTAGCCTTCATCTGGTCGTATATTGCTTGAGTCCACCGCAAATTACTAGTAATTTCGCCATCTGCAAACACAACACCAATTAACTCATTTCTTACTCGACCTGTACGGGTTGTTTGCGCTCCATAATGACGAGTTCGTAGAATGTTATTAAAAACATAAAGAAAACTAGCTTCAGTTGGGTCTTTGAGTGTGACTATACTAGGGAAGAAAACTTGCGGTAAGATATGATCTTGCTGGTTGATCCTAGCAGTAACTGTACCTATTTCACCATCGAGTTTGCCATCAGATTTCTTTTCTCCTTTTGCTGCCATTGTTCCATTTTCATAAGGAGCATTAAGAGTAAATGTTTCATGTGACTCATCAAATGCTGTGATAGAAAATGCTGTATCTACAACAACTTTTGATTTTTCAGAACCAGAATCACCAATAGCAAAGCCGTAAATAATACAATCAGGATTATCCATAGCAAAAGCTACGTTATATTCACATTCTTCAGCAGTCATTAAACCGTAATTCCGCAGTAATTCCCGACCAACTAAACGTTCTGGTGTTGACTGCTTACGCTTGAACATCGACAGACGGCTAATTGTGTTTCTATCTTTGACTCCAGCCCTTACTCGTGCTTTATTCAATTCACTATCTGTTTGAAATAGCGGATAAGATTCGGTAATACGAATGGTCAGAAAATGGGCATATTTACCCATCGGTTTGTAGGGAATTGCATCATGGAAGAATTTTGAGTCAGTAGTTTTTAGAAATGACATAATTTTTGTGTCCAGTTTTTAGATAAATACAAGATAGCTTGAGGATAGAAAAACAAGGATAAATTATTCTTCATGGAAAAATCAAAAGAAGAGTAGTAATCCTAAAGACGCTGTTAATCTTCATCCTCACTATCATCAGAAATCTCATCATTAGACTTATTAGCTTTTTCACGGCGTTCCTTATCATTTTCTAGACGATATAGAAATTCACAAGTATCTTTTATGAGGTTAAGTTGACGACCTGCTAAACGAGCGCGATCGGCCGCAAAAGATTTTTCAAAAACTTCTAAAACAAAGTATCGTGCAAAATCTAAAATTGCATCTCTTTCTTCATCACGATGAGCAATAACCCAACGTCCTTCTGCTGTTGAGTTACGAACTCTCTCCATTAATTTGAAAATCTTAGCTGCTACAGCATCAACTAACACTTCACCTTTGAAAACTTCTTTGTCAGCTTTGATAATAGTATCTGCTGCTTCATCAATTGGTTTCAAGATAGCATTGGATTTAATTGGTTTTCCTTTACTAGATTTGGCTCGATAAAATCGGCGATAAAGTTCCGTTAATTTCTTAGGATGATTCAAACTAGATTCTTCTCCCACAATTAATTCCTCTTTAATAGAATCAAATTTTGTATCAGGGTCAAAACAAGGATAAAAGTGATAAGCATAAAGTTTGACTTTATTAATGCTTGGGGCATCTATTTTTTGCTTACGTACCCACTCATTCAAATAAGCGAATATATAAAGTGGACTTGTCTCAAAATCTTTTGCAAGCTCACTAAACTTACCCCAGTTAGGGTCATAGCCAGTTTTACTTTGTTTAGAATGAACATCTAAATGAATAGCATAAGCTGCTGTTAAGAGATTTAATGGTGATGGATATTGCTTATTTGTTTCTTTGTGCTTCCAACCTTCTAAGATATAATCAAGGCGAAAACGCTGCTCTTTTAATAAAACTCTAAATGCTTGCGGGGCACTATCAAGAAATACGCTTTCTTCAAATTCTGCCCCATCTGTAAATGGTGGAATTGGTGATTCTGAAACTACTGTTTTTACGTCCAGAATCATCGGAAATGCAAACGATAACCAAGCTGGCATGATCCAAGACTCTGTATCTGTAGGTTTTTTATCTTTGCCTCTAACTTCTGGAGGTAAAGCCATGAAGTAAAATGTTAGAGGTTGTTTGTTGGAGTAAGAAAGTTTGAATGTACGATCATTTCTTTTGCCTGAGCTTTCATCTATATAGAATAAATCAGCATTTTGATAGCGTTCCAGTCCAAAGTTAGCTTTCAAATCTTTACTAATAAAATGATTACGAACTCCAGTATCAAAGCGAGTTTGTTTAATATTGTCATAAGCTTTATGTAAAAAGGCGTTTGTTTCAGGAGTGCAGTAATAGGTTGGATAAAAGTATAGATATCTATATTTAGCATCCTCAAACCTACCTCCATTTGCTTGGGTTTGACTCATTAAAATCTGTCGCAACATGATTTCAATACCAGCGATACTAGAAATATTACGTTTAGCGTTAGAACCTCCTAACATTTGTTTATTAGTATAAACTTGAGGAGCAAATAAAACTGCTGATTCCATCTGTTCTGTGACTGTATATGAAGAGTGAGAGATAGAACAGATTAATTGCCTTCCTCTACCATTTTTCTTAGCTGCTTTATAAGATTCAAACTCCTCTAAAAATTTGTAAGGTAGTAAGCAATTTTCCCCTGTCTCCGGTAGCATGATAACCTTTGTCACCCAAACTCGTAAATCATCCCAACCATCAGGTAATACATACTGAGTAGCAATAGGTTCAATAAGTTGAGAAATATGGGCGATTACTTCCTCACACACTGGACGAACATCCTCAATACCTGGGTGTTTTTGTAGGTATTTTGCAGCTAAAAAATACCATTCATAGGGAACACCTCCTGTATTACCTTTGAGTTTGTGTTCCTTTAAAGTTTCATTAATTCGTTGAATTTCCCTAATTACAGGTATATATTCAGATAGATTCCAAAATTCAGCAACCTTACAAATTAAATCTTCTGCGACCAAAGCTATTGCTGGTATTTCTGGTAAGGCTTTATTTTTTTTACGCTCATTTTGACGTTGTTTACGTGCATCCTCAATCTTTTTAACTTTTTCTCCCCAAATCTTTCGACTCACTAAATCACCAAATTCAGCAATTTGATCTATGCGAATATCGTCATTAAATTGAAAATTATAACCAAGTGATAAAATATTTTGTTTTTGAAATTTTATTAAGTTATCACTCCGGTCTTTAGAAACTGGTTTTTTACCGTCTTTCAATATTCGTTTGGTTGCTTTTAAGGCAACTTGCATTAATTCTGGAGTATCAAAAAATAAACTGTAGTAATCGGCATATTTCATGCCTTTACCATCACGACTAAATCCTGTTTGTCTGGCTTTAAGTTCACCTGCACAAAGTGATTTAATATTTTCAACAACTCTTTCTGGTATACTTTCAAGTTTTACAGGTGGAGCTTTGCGGTGTGTTAGGTAAATTACTCCTGTAGGTAGGTATAGTAATGGTTCGTAATGTGTATTTCCCTCCGTGTTAAAATCTTTATGTGCATCAATTAGTGCATTATTTACGACATTAGTTAACACACCACGATTTTCTGCAATACTGTGATAGCTTAGTTTTAATTGTCTATTACTAAGTTGACCTACAATATTGTTGATACCTGATTTTAAAGCATCTTTTGGATGTTTAATAATAGATGCCAATCGATCAGCAAGACAAGCTAATGCAGCAAGGCATACTAACTTATCACCTTTTAGTTTCGGTTTTAATTCGCTATGTTCTGAAAAATTCCAGTTTGTATCCCATCTTCTTTGCGTATTATAAGCAGTACAAAGTATATCATCAAGATACTCTCGATATTTCTGATTATCTTGTGGATTAATTAAATAGTCTAGTTTCAAATAACGAATAATTACATCAATAATTTCTCGATGCTCTAATATGGATAAATCACGAATTTTTTGTTTTTTATCTTTTTGAATATTTTTATATTTTTGTGGCATTTCTGGAAATCTATCATAATCAAACTTCTCAAAATCATGTAGAATAAAAGATGCAATTAATAAACGTCTTTCTGTCTCACGAATTACCCGTTTAACTGTGGTATCTAACTTTTCTAGACGTTGTTCAATTAAATTTGCAGGAAATAAGCCATTAAGTAAGTGAGTATTGAGAGATTGATCGCCTGCATTACGTCTGTCTAGTGTTTCTCCTAATGCTTCTAGCTCCTGTTCTTTATTCTCAATCCATTTACCGCCTTTAGCAGTCACACCAATAGCTACTCGCAGCAAATTTGGTAAAACGTGGTTGGCAAAATCTGCCATAATTTCATCAGGATTTTGAGTTAAAATAGCCTCTTTTAAGAGCTTGAGTGTCAGTAATTCTTGCTCAATAGAAACATCACGCTTAGAAGTGCCAAAGCCAAAACCTAAATCTTCATCTTCATCCTCATTTTCATCTTCTAAAAAATCTTCATTTAATTGGTCTTGTAAATCCGTTTCTTCTTCATAACTGAATAATTCCAGTTGTTCTGCTTTTGCATTTTCACGTTTTTTAGCCATTTGCAACTTCCAATTAAATTAATTTAAATTGCTTAAATTGAGCAAGAAAAGGGAAGCTTTGACAGAATTTATCGCTTCTATAAATAGCGGTGGTTTTGACAAGCGACTTAACCAGCCATTACCGGGGGTTGAGACTACCTATGTCTGCACTTAACGCCGCAAGCTACTGATAAGCTTCCCTAGAAGGTGACTCTGTGTTACCACAGAGCCATATCATTTTAAAAATTACGCACTCTTTACCATTGTCAGCATCTGGTAAACACAGACGTTGTGTGCGATGGGAATAGTTTTAATATCCTCTCCATCTTCACGTAGTGAGTGAATAACTGCACTAAACCGATGTGTTATTCGTACTAGTTCTTCCACTGTGTGAGGTTGTCCGTCTGCTAAAAGTTGGCGTATGCGTTCTTTTTTGCTCATTTGCTCCTCCTAATAAAGTGTTGGACAAACGCTATCACCTGTCTCAGTAGCAGATCAAGGGGTCGCTCATGATTAAATAAGTTCATACTTATTTAACAGTTAAATATGTCAAAACTTAATGGCTTGGTGTTGTGATGTGGTACTTTTATATGGGGACGGAGTAAGACTTGCATCAACTGCAAGCTTTTATAACCCCTATCAGGGATTGAAACAAATACGTCTGAACTTACTGGCGTAAGCTTCTCTTCCGTCCCATCAGTCACAATCCCTACCAGGGATGTAACTTTCAGCAAATCCATGCTTCACCCCCTGAACTCTTGCGACGACAGGCTAGAGTATCTAAGAGTAAAGCTGACTGACCAAAAGCGACAGAGTAGGCTGCTGCATCATCTCTACCAGCCTCATCAATAGGATAAATTTGAAAGTGCATTGGTAGCTGTAGACATTTTTTTGCTTCGTCCACTTGCATCTGAATAACGTAGCTAACCAGACCTCTTTCCTTTAAACGCTTGTTGATTGCATAAATCCAGCGAGTAGCAGGTTCTTGCATAACTTGAACCCCTAACAAAACTTGTACTTTTGCAGAATCTGTGATCGCTCCCAAGTCTCCTGAATACGTAAACCGCCAATTTAATCTTTCTTCTCTGTAATCCTTTAACTCCATAAAAGCCAGACAGTGTTCAAATCTTCCTTTGGGAATTGGTTGATTTATGCGTTCTGCTGTTTCCCACAACCGTCGCATAAACTCTGCTTCAGTGATTGGCTCAATTTCTAAATTGCTTAAAATTCCAGGTAATTCATAAGTCTTAAACCTGTCTGCAATATTTTTTTCTGTCAAATCATACAACCCACACTGCAATCCACTAGAACCCCGAAAGCTAGAAGCATCTTCAGCAATGGGATTTCCTGTTTTATTACCAGAAAGCTCTTGCCATTCTTGCTTCCATTTTTTAATGCAACCTCTTACTTTACCTAAATTAGTTCTAAATACTTGTTGACAATCTTTTATAAAGGCTTCCCGACTAGCTGCATATTCTGACCTAATTGTTTTATGATTCAATCCTTGACTACCACTAAGCAGGACTGATTGCACACCTGCCCATCGTCGGTAATAGGCTCGAAAATCATTTATCTGACGATATTTATCTCGGATTTGGTTGTGGAAATACGGACGGTCATAAATACTATTAGGTTCTAATGGTGGCTGAGCTCCCTTAAATAGCTTTTCTACTAAAAATTTAGGTGTTAATGCATAAGCCGTAAAGTTATCAAAGAGAATCTTATTTCCATCTTCTTTTTCATAACTGTCATGTCTTCCTAATCTACCTAATCGTTGAATAAAGCTTCCTGCATCTGCTGATTCAAATAGAAGAAAATTAATTTTAAAATCAACGCCTACATCAATCGTGCTTGTTCCTAACACTAAATCAGCCATTAGAGATTTATCTTTATCGGTTTTACCTGTTAAACTGGTATTTTCTTCAACTTCTAAAGGATGTAAAAATTCTCTAAATAATTTGGTTAACCGTTTAACTGCTGCAATTGAGTTAAGAATAATTGCTCCTTTGCTATTAGGATGGCGTTGAAAATACTCTAAAATTGTATAGCGGTTATCCCAAAGCCAAGTTTCAGAAGCTTTATAAGTAGGTTCCAATTCAATAAATGTCAAATCAATTTGTCTTGATACCTGTCGCCATCCATCTTCCTGTAATTTTTGGCTTTGCTCTAAAGTATCTGGAAACTGATATTTATTTTTTTGAACAGGATCTATCACTACAGGTGGTTTAAATCCCGCCTTTTGTAAAAGTTCAACAAGTTGTTCATCTGGTGTAGCCGAAAGGAACAAAAACTTTTTACGCCGATTGGTATGGCGAATCAGTAACATTGTATTAATAACACTGGCAATCTGTGGAGCAGCAAAAACATGAAACTCATCAAAGATAAATAAGTCAAATTTAGTATCAAGAGGACTCCATAACTTATTAGGGCTATCTTTAGGAGTTAAGTACGCGTGCTGATGCAGATAGTGAAAAATATCAGGATTAGTTTGAATAATCTCCGATTCTTGAATGCGAGTTGCGATCGCTTCCCATTTTTTAATTCCTTCACTTTCAGCATAAATTTCTAATTCTGCTCCACTTAGCCTAGCAATACGTGGATCATTATTCGGCTTGAATTGCTCTATATATCTTTTAACTTGAGCTTCCTGATCGCGCGCAAGTTCATTAGTTGGATACAGTGCAATAGCATAACAAAATCCTTCTGGGGTTTCTCCTTGCAGTGATTGTAAGTAAGCAACTAGAGTTTTACCATCACCCGTCATTGCTACGTCAATCACTACATCAATATCTGGGTTTTGTAAAGCTTTTAATGTTTCGGCTTGATGCCATACAAGTGATAAACCATCGGGTAAATTAACTCCCTCAGGTGTGGCGACGGTTTGGGAATAAACAGGTTTGAGAGTAATATTATATGCTTGGTTCATTAATCTTTTTTTTCCACTTCAATATCCTGATATTCCTGAATACTTCCTTGTTGAATTATCCATAATTTACCAGTCACATCTGCTGCTTCCAGCCCAGCGATTAAAGTTTCTGTAACTGTACGGTAATCTTCAAAACTAGGACGGGGTGGTAAACGAATAACTATAATTCCTGTATAGTTAGAAGGTTTATATTTGAGACGATTTCCAAATCCTCTATCTATCGTTACTAAACATCTATTCTCACGGCGACAAATATCAATTAATTCTGCATCAGAACTGGAAATTAAACTTTGTTCTCTGACTGTTGTCACGTCATGTCCTGCCAACCGTAATAAAGTAGCTACTCGCAAACTACCCAGATTTTCATCAAGTTTAATATTCACTTTTTTGTTTCCTTTTGCACTCCAATAGGAATTTCTACATAGTTATCTCTTGTCATTTCTGCACCGTATGCAATACAGGCTAGGATATCTTCTCGTTCCAAACCTGGATATTCTGCCAAAATTGTCTCAATTGTTTCTCCACCAGCTAGCAGGTCGAGAATTAATGCAACCCATATACGATGACCTTTAATACAAGGTTTACCGAAACAAATATTGGGGTCAATGGAAATTCGGGAAAGTAAATCGTTCTTAGTCATTGAAGCTTCTCCAAATTTGTCCTAATTATTCTCAATAAATCCTTTTTTCTTAATTTTAGGACTTACGCAAGATGTGACCGAAAACCCTATTCTTGCGTAGAGTCCATAAATTACTGCCACTTTCGTTGTATTGTGCCTAAGTCTTAAATTCTTACAGACATGCACTTAAAAAGTGTCCGTAAAAGGTTGTTGAAATCTATATTGACATTCAATATTAGAGATTGGCAAGAAGTGTATATAAGAAAGTGTCCGTGTAAAATGAGCCGAAAAGGTCAGTCGATAACTCTCTCACTCAAAGAATGCGACAAAGCCGAATTAGAAGCGATCGCCTTAGAATTCGGTATGATGTGGGGCGATCGCCCGAATATATCCAAGTTGATAGAAGCGATCGCCCAACGTAAGTTACTCATCGGTAACAATAACAATTGGAAAGAATCACGTATCCGCGCATTACATCGCTGTATTGCGGCTTTGACAGATATTGGACAAATTGAACAAGCTCAAATCATTGCAAACTTACTTCTAGAACGCAGCGAATTATCAATCCCACTGCGAACTGAAATCGAAGGTTTTCTCAAAAATCTGCCCCCAGCTTGGCGCTTACAAATAGATAACTACATCCTGCGAAACCAACCATTTCAGCTTTCTTATCAAGATGCAGCAGGGCGCTTACTCAATTTCACAGTTCGTCACGCCAAAGTTACTCCGCACGAAAAGCGCCAATATCTTGATTGCTGGTGTGAAGAAACTGAAGCAAACTTTGATATACCCGAACTAGTTCACAACTGGAGTTTACGATTAGACCGGATTACCGATGCGGCTGTGACTCCAATTTCTGGTGAATGGCATACTAATTGGGATGAAATAACAGTAGAAATGCACTTATTTGCAGGTTTAGCTTTTGCCTATCAAGCCAAACCTGAAGACGATATCAACGAATGGCTACCAGATCAACCGCGAGTTAAGCGAGTTATCAGGCGAGTATCTAATACCTTTTGGTTTAACCGCGAAGTTATGCAGTATGCGCCAGATTGTGTAGTGATTTTACCTGAGAGTGTACGCGCTCGCCTCAAACAAAAACTTCGCACCCTATGTCAGTTGTACGATATCGAAACCAACGACTAAATTAACTTTACGAGTTGCAAATCAACTTTTGCGACTCGTAAATTAAGTTTCTGACTCAGATTTTAAGTTTCTGAATCGCAAATTAAGTTTTTGAATCGTGCATTAACTTCACGGCTTGTAAATCAAGTTATATAGCCGTGCAGCACAGCAAAACTTTAACAAAACCCTAATTTTGCCTGAATTCAGAAAAATTTTGGAAGTAAAAGGTTTGGCATATTGCCAAACCTCTCATTAATCATCGCAAAATTTGGTCAATCATCCGGTTCGCCTGGGAAGCATAACCACCGCCAAATAAATTGAAGTGATTGAGAATGTGATACAGGTTGTAGAGCGTTTTTCTCTGCTCATAACCTGCATCCAACGGAAAGATTTCGTTATAACCTTGATAAAATGCGGCTGGGAAACCACCAAATAATTCTGTCATGGCGATATCAACTTCGCGATCGCCAAAATAAGTTGCAGGATCGAAAATCACTGGTTCTCCTGAAACCGTACACCCAGCATTCCCTCCCCATAAATCGCCGTGTACTAAGGAAGGTTCCACCTGATGATCTGTCAATAATTCCGGGATAGCAGCTAGTAACTTCTCTTGCTTGGGAAAATTACCCCCCCGCCGCCTAGCTAACTGAAATTGATAACCCAAGCGATGTTTAGCATAAAATTCTGCCCAGTCTGCTGTCCAAGTGTTGATTTGGGGTGTGGAACCAATAGTATTGTTAATTTTCCAACCAAAACCTTGACTGCTAGTCGCTTTATGCATCGCCGCTAGCTTCCGCCCCATCTCTAACCAAGATTTGGTGTTACCCCCTCCCATTTCCACCCATTCCAGCACGATGTAGCCAGAATTACCCGCCGTACCCCAGCACAAGGGTTGAGGAACACGAATACTAGCTGTGATGAGCATTTCCTCCAACCCCATCCCCTCAGCCTCAAACATGGCGACTTGAGATGCTTGATTGAGCTTGACAAAGTAAGTGCGTTGAGAATCAGAGACAGCATAGCCTTGGTTAATGCACCCACCACTCACAGACCGCTTTTGCTGACTCTGAAATTTTTCGCCAGTCACTTGGCTAATATGAGCATCAATTTCTGTCCACATCGTGTTTGTCATTTGTCATTTGTTGCTTTTGCCCCCCTTCCCTTGTCCTCCTTCCCATACCCAATGCCCAATGCCCTATGCTGGCTTGAGGACAACTACACCATAAGCATCGGGAGAAAGATATTGTTGTGCGGCCTGCATCAAGTCGGTTGCTTCTTGAGCTTGAATATTTGCAGGGTAGTTAAAGGCTGGTTCTAAATCTCCTAGCATTGACTGATAGTAACCATACAAGCCAGCGCGATCGCTTGGTGTTTCATTAGCAAAAATAAATCTGTTGGCTACTCGCCGCCGCACCCGCGCAATTTCCGATTCTTTTACTAATTCTGTTTGTAACATGCGCATGTGTTGAGCGATCGCCTCTTCTACCGCCTGTAAGTTTTCTACTGCACACTTAGCCGAAATAAAAAACGTCCCTTGCAGCTGATTACTCATATTACTTACAGAAATCGAAGATACCAGTCTCCGTTCTTCCCGCAAATCCTGCACTAGCCTTGATGTCCGTCCGTGTCCTAAAATTCCTGCTAAAACATCCAATGCATAAGTTTGCTCAATAGGGAACAACCCTGGAACCCGCCACACCATTACTAGCCGTGCTTGCTGGAGAGCTTCATCAATGAATTCTTGACGGACAATTTCTTCAAACGCCGGTTCTGGATTAAGTCCTGAGTCTATCCAGATTTCAGAGTCTTTGGTTTTAGTAGTTTGAGTAATTCCTTGGGCAACAATTTCAATTAATTCTTCTGTAGGCAAATTACCTACAGCCACAGCCGTAATTGATTGAGGTTGATAAAAAACCTTGTGGAAATTTCGCATCTGCTGGGCTTGGAGTTGGGAAATCACTGATTCTGGCCCCAATACCGGACGGCGATAGGGTAACCGCTCAAATGCCATCTCCATCGCCCGCCGAAAAGTCCGACGTTGGGGATTATCTTCTGAACGCTTAATTTCTTCCAGAACTACCAAGCGTTCCCGCTCAAAAGCATCATCCTCAATACTGGGATTAAATACTACATCTATTTGTAGTGGGGCGAGGTCGGCGAAATCCTTGGGAGCAGTAGTTATATAGTAGTGAGTATAATCTTGGCTAGTAGCCGCATTAGTAACGGCTCCCCGCTCTTCAATTCGACGTTCAAATTCACCGCTAGCTAGGCGTTCTGTTCCCTTAAAAATCATATGCTCTAAAAAGTGAGCCATGCCGTTAATGGTATCCGATTCTACCGCCGAGCCAACCTTAATCCACAAACTCAGGTTAACAGCATCAATCGGCATTTGCTCTACTACTACTGTCAAACCGTTGGGTAACTGGTGCAGCTTTGGAGCATTAAGACGAGGAAATTTTACCAGGGTTGAGGTCATTGGTAGTTGTGAGTGGTGAGGTGAAAAGCTTGCTTACTCCTTTATCTTATCTACCACTGAAAACAAGTAACGTGAATACTTCAATGCTGAGACTTTGCTTCTTTTCTGTAGAAACGATTACATATATTTTTTTAGTACTGAGTTTCTTTACGAATTAACTGTTTGAGGAGCAAATTATTCAGTTCAACAGCGTTGTAAAATTATGAATAGTAATATTAAGAATTATAAAAATCAATATCAATGTCCAGGTTTTCGCTTGACAAAAAAGCATCCCGTGTCATCGTCATTGGTGCGGGAATTGGTGGTTTGACTGCTGGAGCATTATTAGCTCATAGAGGTTACAGCGTCTTAATTGTGGATCAAGCCCTTGTACCTGGAGGTTGTGCTTCCACGTTTAAACGCAAAGGATTTACCTTTGATGTGGGAGCAACCCAAGTCGCGGGGTTGGAAGTAGGAGGAATCCATCACCGGATTTTCTCAGAATTGAAAATAGATATTCCCGAAGCGACACCTTGCGATCCGGCTTGTGCAGTTTACCTCCCAGGCGAATCAACCCCAATCAACGTCTGGCGCGACCCAGAAAAATGGCGAGAAGAACGTCAACGACAGTTCCCAGGTAGCGAACCATTTTGGCAGTTGCTGGCAACTTTGTTTCAAGCTAGCTGGGAATTTCAAGGACGCGATCCGGTGCTACCGCCACGCAGTTTATGGGATTTGTGGCAGTTAGTTCAAGCAGTACGTCCAAGTACACTAATTACTGTCCCCTTTACCTTGTTTACCGTAGGCGATGCGCTACGGCTATATGGACTAGAGAACGATCGCCGTTTGCGGACTTTTTTAGATTTACAACTCAAGCTGTATTCCCAAGTCAATGCGGAAGAAACGGCTTTACTTTATGCTGCAACTGCACTCAGCGTATCGCAACTACCCCAAGGTTTATTTCACCTCCAAGGTAGTATGCAGGTATTAAGCGATCGCCTAGTAGAATCTTTAGAAAGAGATGGTGGCAAATTATTACTGCGCCACACTGTCGAAAAAATTACCGTCGAAAATAATCAAGCCACAGCTGTAACGATTCGCAATCAGCAAAACGGTGAAGTCTGGACAGAAATAGCTGACCACATAGTTGCTAATGTTACTGTACAAAACCTAGTACAACTATTGGGCGAACAGGCTCCATCTGGCTATAAACAGCGAGTAGAAAAATTACCCGCAGCATCCGGTGCGTTTGTTGTGTATTTAGGTGTAGACGCCAGCGCAATTCCTCCTGAATGTCCTCCCCACCTGCAATTTTTATACAATGCCGATGGGCCAATTGGGGAAAATAATTCGCTATTTGTCTCTGTCAGTCATCCCGGAGATGGTCGCGCACCGGATGGTAAAGCGACAATTATTGCTTCGTCTTTTGTAGATCCACTGAGGTGGGAGCAGACTGAGAATTATGCACAACTGAAGCAGAAGTATACAGAAGAAGCGATCGCGCGTTTAGGGCAATACTTCTATCTCAAACCAGAAACGATAGTGCATCAAGAAGCGGCCACACCCCGAACCTTTGCTCATTACACAGCACGCGATCGCGGTATAGTCGGTGGCATCGGTCAACGCATACCTACCTTTGGCCCCTTTGGTTTTGCCAATCGTACACCTATCAACCATCTCTGGTTAGTTGGCGACTCTACCCACCCAGGTGAAGGGACGGCGGGAGTGAGTTACTCAGCGTTGACAGTGGTTAGGCAAATAGCCAGTAATGAGGCAAAAGTCAAAAGTCGTTAGGAACCGGTCATTTGTCATTTTTTCTCCTGCTTCCTTGTCGCAACTTCTCATACCAATTCCCGAAAATCCTGATACAAATAAATTTTTCGTAGGGGTTTAGCATTGCTCATACGTGTCAACTTAAGTTAAAAATAGCCTCACGCTAGGCCTCATCGCCCGCCTGGGAATCAATTCCCAGGCTAATAGCGAAAGTCTACTAAAGTAGACTCAAGATTTTGGGCGATATCTAGTCATCTTTAGATGACTTTTGCTATGAGCAAGGAACTTCAGTTCCTTGCGGAATGTGGGTTTTGCGTTAAATTGACACGTATGTATGAGCATTGCTAAACCCGGAAGCGCGTATTTTTATCATTATTAAGGTGAAATGGTATGAGTTCCTTTTTTCAATACAAAGCAGGAGTACAGTATGCTGTACTCCTAGCTCATACAGACGCAGAAAAATTCCAGATTACAATCCAGTAATAGTCGGTAACGGCTGCGATTGTTGAGGCACTGGCTGAGGCTCAGGATTAAGAAATTGCCGCCAAGTTCTAATTTGCTCTTGTGCCGCACTATAGGCAGAACTACCTCTGGGAACCAATTTAGCAGTCTCAATCCCCTTATAGATGTCAGACTGTCCCTGAGATCGGGCAATATCTAACAACTGCTGACTCCATTGATCAATGGCTATATTGGCATCCATACGTAAAATATTACGTCGGGGAACCTGTTGGGCTAATTGTATAGCATCCACCAAGGCTTGTGGCGTACCAGCTAGTGCTGTATCCCGCGCTTTCTGCCAGCTTTCTTTGGCGCGAATTTGCCCTCGCCAATCATCTATAGCCTCTTGTGCTTCACCTGAAAGTGCTCGTCCCGATGATGCAATTTGTTCAGCTGCACTAATAGCAGCAGGCAAATTTCCATTCTGAGCTAAGTCTCTTGCTTGATCTAAGTAAGGCTGGTCTTGAATTCGCTGAATCTTCGCTGTCCAATTCCGGATTTTTCTGCGTGCTTCTGGATACAATGCACGACCAGTGCGGATTTGGCTAGCCTCGGATATCGCGGCTTGTAAAGAGTTAACATCTTCTAGCAGTGCTATTTGATCGGCACGCTCCAAGAAAGGTCGGTCTTGGATTGTCTCGACTTGGGCTTGCCAGCGTCCCGCTTCTTGTCTTGCTTCTGTAGCGCGGGGGTTACTATTGGGGATGAGCTGCGCTTGGGCGATCGCTGCTGTTAAATCGTTAACTGTTCCTTGACTAGCTAGAGTTCGTGCTTTTTCTAGGCGGGCAACATCTTCAATTTCCAACTGCCATCGAGCAATTAATTGCTGTGCTTTGTTATACACAGATCTATTTGGGGCGATTTGTTGTGCCTGGGAAATTGCTGTCTCTAAACCGGAAATATTACCGAGCCAAGCACTTCTTTGAGCTTCAGCTAAGCTGATAAAGTCTTCAACTTCCGTTTGCAGTCCAGTATTTTCGGGTATTTGTCTGGCAATATCTAGCGCTGTATCTGCATCCCGCTTATCCAAGTTCGACTGTGCCAAATCCAACATCTTATGTCCAAAGGTTGGAATTGACTCTTGAGCTTTCTGATAAACGTAACTACTCTGCCCAATTGCTTCAACGATTTTAATAGCTTCGAGTATCTTATCAGCGACACCACTGTTGGCTAAACTCTCAGCTTTGGCTAACTTTTCACCATCTTCTCTAGCTGTGGCAATTAGCTGATTTAATTGATCGTACTTAGTACTTGCCCAGTATTTATTGTCCAGACGCAGTAATTTAGCAGATAGCATAAAAGCCGATTGCCAGTGCCTTTCCCGCAATTCGGCTTCTGCTTCCTGGTAAATCTCTTCGCCTTTTGACCAGATCGACTGCCATTTAGTAATTTTTTCTTCTACCAATTTATACGCAGCTAGATCGTCAGGTATCTTACGAGCAGTTGCGATCGCCTCATCTAAGTTTCCTGCTTGAAAACTTTGATCGGCTAGTTGCAAAATATCCTGCGACCACCGTTCGATAAAACGATCTGCTTCTCCCCGCAAGGGATGGTTTTTTGGCAGTTGTTTTACTAGCCCGATTGCTTGCAGTAAATCGGTTACGGTTTGTTTAGAAGCCGCTAACTGAGCGCAGTGTAGGCGTACCGATTCACTAGCTAAGGGCCAGAAAATTTTTGGGCAGTTGGGAGCTGCTGGCAACTTGAATAACATTGCCATAGCCAAGAATCCTACTCCGCCGGGAATCAAGGTTAATAATACTAACCACAACACCCAGTTTTGCATCCAGCGGGGCAATTTACTGAAAATATAATTGGGTGAAACAGTTTTTTGTGACTGATTATTTAAAGGAAAGCCTTCGGAATTATTGTCTGTTTGCCGCTTCACTGACTTAGAGTTAGAACCAGTAGCTGGAATACCGAATAAATTAGTTTCACCGAATTGTTCTGTTTCGGATAATCTCTTAGTTTCATCCGGATCTCTGGATCTGCCTCGGGACCAACTGTCTGTAATATCCCGCTCTGTCATCTCTCACACCAAAATAATTGAATAGCGATCTGTTGTAGATCGATAATTCCATTGTTGCCATAGTAACTTTCTCACTATTAAAAAGCTACTTTTTTTATTATCTCTCTCCACAGATACCATTAACAATTTCAAAAATTAGTGCGCTTTTATACCTTAACCCGAAGCCGAAGATTCCGTCTGCAAATCGACAATTAACTGTGCCAACTGATCGCTGCTTGCCTGGTAAACTCGGCCGCAAAAGTCACAAGTTGCTTCAGCGCCATCATCTTTAACGATCATATCTTGTAGTTCGGCTTCTCCCAAAATTTTTAATGCCCCCAACATCCGGTCAAAGGAGCAACCACAGTGAAAGCGCAAGATTTGGCTTTCAGGAAAAATTTTTAGCCCCATATCTCCCAGTAGATCTGTGAAGATTTCTGGCAAAGTCTTACCTGCTTGCAACAATGGCGTAAATCCTGCCAAGCCTGCTACCCGTGATTCCAAGGTTGCTACTAAAGCTTCATCTCTGGCAGCTTTGGGTAACACTTGTACCAACAAGCCACCAGCAGCAGTTACCCCACCAGATCCAACAAATACACCTAAAACCATAGCTGAGGGTGTTTGTTCGGAACTTACTAGGTAATGAGCCACATCATCACCGATTTCACCAGAAACCAGTTCTACAGTACTAGAGTAAGGGTAACCATAACCAATATCCCGCACAACATACAGGAAGCCCTTACCCACCGCACCACCAACATCTAACTTACCTTTAGCATTAGGCGGTAATTCCACAAATGGGTTGCCTACATAGCCACGTACCGTGCCATCTAACCCAGCATCCACCAAAATGCCACTCAAAGGTCCGTCACCCTTTACTCGGACGTTTACCCTAGACCCAGTTCGCTTCATACTAGAAGCCATCAACAAGCCTGCTGCCATAGTCCGACCCAGTGCTGCCGTTGCCACATAGGATAGGTTGTGACGCTGTCTTGCTTCCTCTGTGAGGCGCGTAGTGATCGCACCTACGGCTCGAATCCCATCTTCGGCTGCCGTGGCGCGAATTAATTGATCCGCCATGAAAAACCTTACCAAATAGTATCTTACTAAACGTCCCTGCTGTGAGGCATGGGAATGAAAGTACTATTTAGTATAACTTAGTATAACTAAACTAAACTTAAACATAATCATTTGCTACTAAGCTGGGAGAAAAGTATTTCTCATTACCATTTTTAAAGATCCAAATTCCCAACTGTTTTAAGAAGTTGGGAATCTCATTTTTTACTGAAGATGAGCGATAGCAATTTTGTATAATTATTTGCTGCTAATATTAATAGCAATCAGTGCTCCTGATAAGCAAGCTCATGTTTTTTGAAATTGATGCTTTCTGAGCAATGAGCACCTAAGGGCTGCTCTAAATTTTATTGAATGTATTCTATGTACTAGAGCATCAATTTACGATTCGGTATTGTCAGTTGGATTAGGTTCTCGCCGCCACTGCTTGAGGATCAGTGCTGACCAGAAAATAAATCCTAATATCGCTAAACTAGTTAACCCATCAGTCCAGATAAAGAGATGCATCTTCGCTGAGAAGTGTGATAGAGTTCCATAAAAGTAATGTCCTGGGCTTGCTATACCTGTGAATGAGTAGACCGATAAACAGCCATAAGCCAGCCAAAAAATTCGATATTTATACAACCAATATCCAGTGATTCCTATGGCTGTCAGAATGAGCCACGATTGATAAATTGAAGAGGCTGTAATCCAGACTGGTTGAGGATATTGCTCAATGAATAGATAATTATCAGTAAAGTGAATAGCTGTAGAAATAATACTGGCAATTACCAGAATTTTCAATAACCTCTGATATTTGACCTCAAGATTCATAATTTGTGTTCCTCAAATTTAAATTTACTTACTGCACACTAGCAATGTAAATTGCTATAAGTAAATTACAGATGACACAAGTCATAAGGTGTAAATTGAATTATTGGAGGTCTACAATAAATATTTGAAACTATTGTTTTATACTGTATTTGCTATAAAATAACAACTTATTTGGGTTGAGTGCAATCCTCCAAAAATGCTGGGTACTTTTCAACAAAGCCAACTGCGAATAGAAATCGAAGCGTCAGCAAGTGCAATTCACGACAGTCTACTGCGTCCTGTGCAATTACAAAAATGGCTGTTAGGGCAACGCTTTGCCTCCGGGATGCCAGAAGAACTACACTCAGGTTTTCAGTTTACTACCTGGACTGGGCCAGTCGCGATTCATCATCAAGTAAACGTCGCTAAACCTAATTGCCTACGCTTTTTACTGAGTGGAGGAATTGATGGTTTTCACGAATGGTATTGGGGAGAAGGTTGGGTGCAGTCTCGCTTAGAAGGAGTTTCAATGCTACCCCTAAATTTAGGACAAACCTTAAGTTTGTTAAGTTTACGTCAGTTTTTGGCGATTCAGAAGTAATAATTTGAAAGCTTAAGAGTAAAAGACTAAAGCCCTGACTGCGAACTTACCATTCTTCACGGTTAATCTACAAATCTGTTAGCAACCTTGCTTTTCTTAACATAAATGTCAATAATGTTTCTTCTTGAGCAACAATGTCGGCTGTAACCTCCATACCAGCTTGAATGGTATATGATTGATTGCCTTTGATCAGATAAACTCTCTCTGGCTCGATTGTTATCTCATAGTAAGGCTGATCTAGAAGATTATTGTGAACTTGCGGTGTAAATGTATCAGTAGTTATGCCTCTAACAGCACCATTGAGTGTGCCATAATCCGGGTAAGGATAGGCTGAGAACTGCATAATGACTTTACCCTGTGTACATTCACTTACCTGGGTAGCTTTGCAGATACGCACTTTGCTAATATCAGCAGCAGCTACATTGGCTTTAATCAATAAAGGCGCTTGATTGGGGGAGATTTGAGCGATCGCATCCCCAGATCTCACCACCTGTCCAGCATTTCTAATTTCTAGTTTTAGAATAGTACCTGTGTCTGAGGCCCGAATTATAGTTTTTTGCAGTTCTGTTGAGACTTGTTTCAATTCTGTTTGAGCAGTGCTGATTTGGTTTTGGATTTCAATTTGACGGCGAATTAATTCTTCTTGTTCTTTCTTCAAAATTGCGAGGGTAGATTCACCCTTGGCTTTTTCTTGGGCAATGCGTTCAGTGGCGATCACCACTGTCGCATTACTAGGGTTAAGTCCAGCCTTGGTGCGTTCTAATCTAGCCAGCGCCGCTTTAAAAGTCTGTTCTTTCTCCTTAATTTGTAGAGTTGCGATCGCGCCTGTATTTCCCAACTGTTGATATCGCTTCATTTCCTCCCTAGCCAATTCTAAAGAGGCTTCTGCTTCTTGCACTTGTGTCTGAGTAGTAATCTTTTGGTCTTGATAATCCCGTTGGTTGCGAATTAAGTCAGCTTGAGCAGAGGCGATCGCCCTTTGCATGGAATTGGATTCAGCCGTGATTTGTGTTTGTAGGGCCTTGATTTGGGCAGCGATTTGTGATAGCTGTAAATCATTCTGCCGAATAGTACTAATAATTTGGCTTTTTTTGGTTTCAAGTTGAGAAGAGTCGATGTAAGCGATCGCATCCCCCTGACTCACTACCTGATTTTCTTTAACTAAAATACTTTTGACGATTCCCTCACTAGTTGCTTGTACTAACCGTACATCGCCAGCAGGGCGGACTGTAGCTGGTACTTTAACAGTGATATTGTATCGAGTCAGTGCAGCTAGGATCACTGCTGCACCCACAGTCCCAATAAGAAAGAAGCCCCCTAATATTGTCCAAAGGCTAATTGGCGGCAGAAATTGGTCACTGCTGATTGGGCGAATTAAGTCTGGACTGGGTTCGCTATGCATGAGCGCCAGGATGTGTAGGCAGTATATCAATTTACACACAAATAACCCAGTAGAGTCAATGGAATTACTACTGGGTTATCTGAGGCTGCCTGAATTTAACTCTAATTTTCGGCAGTTAACACTTACTCAACTGTTAACTTTAACGCTGAAAATTTGCCTTTATTTGATTCTAATTTGGCTTCACCACTAACACTGAACAACCAGCTTCTTCTACCACTTGACTACTAACAGAACCTTGGACAATTCGCTTCATCCCAGTTAATCCACGACTGCCAATGACTATTAAATCAGCCTTGTAAATATTGGCAAGGCGAATAATCTCGTCAGCCGGATCGCCAGTTACTAGTTCTAATTCGCTTTTAACTGACAAATTTTCTTGGTATGATTGCAGCTGTTTTTCAATATGGAAAAAAGAAAATGTTGGTGACTCTGAATGAGGTCGATCAGCGGGTAATTCCATCTCTGACTCTGGTGTAGAAAACACATGGCAAAGAATAACTTTGGTGTCTTGTGACAAAACAAACTCGTCTAAACTCTGAATTACTCGTTCTGCAATTTCCGAACCGTCCAGAGCTACCAAAATAGTTTTTAGCACCGCTCCCGTCTCCTCAAGAGTAGACCTCTTAAATAAATCCCTGGTAAAGTTTATTGGTAACTACACCAATAATTTTCCAGATGTTAACCGAGTTTATATAGTACTCAATTCCCCAAACTTCTAGTTTCTAGGCAGTGAGTAACTTTTACCAAAAGTATAAGCAAAAATTTAGCATTCTCAATCACTCTTCACGCTGAATTCTGCGTCGTACTGAATCGGCATGAGATGGTAGACCTTCTACTGCTGCTAGTATGTCAATTGTACCAGCCACCTTTTCGAGTGCCGTCTGTGAGTATTGGATAATACTAGAGTGTTTGAGGAAAGTTTCCACACCCAGTGCTGAAGCGTAGCGGGCAGCACCAGAAGTTGGCAAGGTGTGATTTGGTCCTGCCAAATAGTGCCCTACCGCTTCTGGTGTTGAGTCACCCAAAAAGATTGCCCCAGCATGGCGAATTTTTGGCAGTAATTCCCAAGGGTCTTGAATTTCTAATTCCAGATGTTGAGGCGCAAACTCATTTGAGAATTCTGCTGCTGCTTCTAGGGATTCCACAATCACAATCAAACCATAATGAGCGATCGCTTTTTCTGTGTCTATACGCCGTGGATGATCTACCAGTTGCCTTTCCACGGCTACTTGTACGTTTTTAGCCAAAGCAGCATCCGTAGTCAGCAAAATCGCTGCCGCCATTGGGTCGTGTTCGGCTGGTGCTAATAAGTCAGCGGCAATATGTACGGGATTTGCGGTCTCATCAGCAATAATTAGCACCTCACTTGGCCCTGCCAAACAATCAATGCCAACGTTACCGTATACTAGTTTTTTTGCCAAAGTGACATATATATTGCCTGGACCGACAATCAGATTCACTTTTGGAATCGTTTCTGTACCATAGGCTAAAGCCGCGATTGCCTGTGCGCCCCCAACACGATAAATTTCGTGGATTCCGGCTTCTTGGGCAGCTACCAACACAGCCGGATGAATTGCTTTTCCTACGCCTGGCGGTGTTACGATTACCACCCTAGGTACACCAGCTACTTTTGCTGGAATTGCATTCATCAGTACTGTACTAGGATAGACAGCACGACCACCAGGCACATACAAGCCTGCACGATCCACTGGAGTGTAGCGTTTGCCCAGCACTACATCGTTATCGCCAAAGTGTACCCAGCTTTTTGGTATTCGCTGGCTGTGAAACGCTTCAATTTGTTGGCAAGCCAGCCGAATTGCCGCCAGCAATTCCTTGGACACTTGTTGGTAAGCCGCATCCAGTTCTAAGCCTGTAACACGCAGTTCCTCTGGCTTGAGGGTTTCGTTGTCAAATTCGGCTGTATAATGCAACACAGCTTTGTTACCTTGGCGCTTCACTGCTTGTAACACTTCTCGCACCGTCGCCTCTTTGTGAAGCACCTGTTCGTCATGAGTGCGATCGCAGATACGTTGTAGTTCTGCTCTAACGTCTGCCTGCTGAGTAATAATTCGCAGCATGGAGTAAGGACAATGCCAAAATTTAGAATGTTCCCGCCTGAGAATTAGTCTTGCTTTTTCCCAAAGGAGGTACCAAGCTTACTCTAATTCTCTTCTCTAGCTTAACCTGGATTTTTTTGATACTTCCAGGTTCTTAGATCTGGGTTGCTTGAGTAGGCGACTTCATTACTCAATCTGACAAGCCCAGTCTTGGCTTGCAGTAGGGAATAGGCGTGCCAATTCCTACTACCCTTTTACCCAATCCATTAATTACTTGCCAAAATGGATATAGTGTGTTTACACATCGACTCGCTCTGAATTGGAAATGAGTTAGGGTCTGAGTATAATTTTTACTTACTTTTCCTGATTGTAGTAGCTAAAAATGTATAGAAACTCGATCAGTTGTTTCTCTCAATTTCAACCTTGAACTTCAGGAGTTTTACAGTTTTTTGCTTTCGACAATATATCCTGATGTATAAGACAGACCGCATTATCAGCCTAACTTCCAACTCATCCAAATGGTGAGCTAGAATAATTATATTGGAGTAACTTATATTAACGTATTTCTCAGGTCGACAGCAGGCCTTACCATCCTTTAAAGGTCAAAGCTCAAAAAGTTGTAGTTTCAGAGTCGGTAATGCCCACCAAAATTATGAACCAGGTGTAACAAGGAGCCTGTGTTCCTTGGCAGAAGCGAATATCTGATTTGGTTATTTCTTATCAGAGTCCGAATTTCAACTAAATAATTTCTCTTCTTCTCCTTGTTCTAACTACAGAGCTAAATAAGGTTACAACGAAAGTTAGCGCTGTGACTGCTAGTGGAAAGATTAACCAGCTTCTAACTCAGTGTCGTTGCCATTTTTTCCCGACCCGCTGCCAGCTATCAAGAAAACTGAGACCATAATATTTTTCGGAAATCTTAACATTGGCAATATGGATGCTATATTAGTAAATCTAGTAGTGTGTGTACATATTAATAGTCTTTTTGGAACTGACTGTGGCGAATACAAAGTCTTCTCTTAAGCGCGCCGGAATCGCAGAACGCAATCGACTGCGTAATAAAGCATATAAATCAGCTGTCAAGACGCTGATGAAGAAATACCTGAATGCAGTAGAAGTGTATTCAGCTAATCCTACTCCCGAGTTAAATCAACAAGTACAGGAGAGATTGGCTGAGGCTTACAGCAAAATTGATAAAGCCGTAAAGCGAGGTGTGCTTCACCCCAACAACGGGGCAAGGAAAAAGTCAAGATTGGCTCATAAACTCAAAGCACTTACACAAACAGCACAGTAGTCCAAAATCATTCAGTCATTAGTCCTGTGCTAATGACAATGACTAATGACTTTTAACTAAGATGCAGCTAATTGACACCCACGTTCACATCAATTTTGACGTTTTCCAGCCGGATTTAGCAGCAGTGCGATTGCGATGGCAAGAAGCAGGTGTAGTACGTTTAATACATTCTTGTGTAGAGCCATCAGAATTTTCCAGTATCCAAGCCATAGCGCACGAGTTTCCCGAACTCAGCTTTGCCGTAGGTTTGCATCCTCTAGATGCTAAACAATGGAATAGCCAGACAGCTGATGAAATATTAACTTTGGCTCGTTCTGACTCGAAAGTAGTAGCGATGGGAGAAATGGGGCTGGATTTGCACAAAGCAGATAATTATGAGCAACAGCGAATGGTATTTGAGGCGCAACTAGCAATTGCCAGTGAACTCAAGTTACCTGTAATTATCCACTGCCGTGATGCAGCACCCCAAGTCAGAGAAGTGTTGCAAAAATGGCGAGAACAAAAAGGAGATAGTGTTCGGGGTGTGATGCATTGTTGGGGTGGAACACCAGAAGAAGCGCAATGGTTTATTGACTTAGGCTTCTACATTAGTTTTAGTGGGACAGTTACATTCAAAAATGCCAAGCAGATCCAATCTACAGCCACTATGGTGAGGAGCGATCGCCTGCTAATTGAAACAGACTGTCCTTTTCTGGCTCCAGTTCCTAAACGAGGCGCAGGTAGAAATGAGCCAGCCTACGTCCGTTATGTAGCAGAGTACCTAGCTCAGCTGCGTGGTGAGACGGTAGAGGCGATTGCAAACCAAACCACCCAGAATGCTTGTGAATTATTTGGTCTTGTACTATAGAGTTTCTCAGTAACTGTGTCTGGGTATGTAAAAAAAATAAAACCTTAGGAGGACAAGAATATGCTAAAATTATTTCCTCCAAAACATTTTGCTTGCGCCATAATGATAAAGGAAGGAAATTAAAACTCCTGAGCTTAATTTTGGGCTGTTACCAACTTGATCATTCCAATTCTGAAAGAACTCACCCTCTGGGTGTCTACGCTCCTTCTCCGCAGGGGTTGACCATCCTCCTCTCTCTACAAGCGGATGTTATTAGACGATCTCAAAGCCTGATAATCTGGTGTTGATCTACAATCTTTCAGAAGTTTCCCTTTTCCGTATTTACCCTATAGAAAACTGTTAAACGTAATTGCCTTGTGAGTATAACCCAGCAAGATAAACCCATACTAAATCAGAGTCGGTTACAAGCCGATCGGTTCCTTAGTCTTAGGATATCATCGTGAATTTAAATATAGAGGGGTAGTGACGACACAACAGTATAAAGCTGCGGAGGCTAATTAACGCGGTTTTGGGAGGGGAAGTGACGAAA
Source organism: Nostoc sp. 106C (assembly GCF_002154725.1). Taxonomy (GTDB): domain Bacteria; phylum Cyanobacteriota; class Cyanobacteriia; order Cyanobacteriales; family Nostocaceae; genus Aulosira. Next base: position 33,573 of record NZ_MTAW01000184.1, read on the forward strand.
GCAAATTTAATTTCAGACTATCTCAGCCATCTGCTATTGAGAAATCAATCTAGTAGCTGGTTATTAGTTATAATTGTCACTCCATGAAGGGTGTTTTCCCCCTTGTCAAGATAGCACTTTCCCGCTTTAATTTCTGCGTTTGCCCACACCTGTAAATCTCAGGTGGTCGTAAGGAGAAGTTCCCAAACAGCTACGGACACTGGCTAGCGGTGGGAAACGTCAAAAAGCAGTGTCCAATGGTAAGTTTAACCAGGTTGACAAAGGTAGAGGCATGACGAACGAAACATATATGGAACCCGCCTTTCTGTTGCCCGACTTGATTGAAATCCAGCGTTCAAGCTTCCGTTGGTTTTTAGAAGAAGGGCTAATAGAAGAACTTAACTCCTTTAGTCCGATCACAGACTACACTGGCAAACTAGAGCTGCACTTTTTAGGTCAAAACTACAAACTCAAAGAACCGAAGTACAGTGTCGAAGAAGCCAAACGGCGGGATAGTACCTATGCCGTACAAATGTATGTCCCCACACGGCTACTCAACAAAGAAACTGGGGATATCAAAGAACAAGAAGTCTTTATTGGCGATCTGCCTTTGATGACTGATCGTGGCACCTTTATTATTAATGGAGCCGAACGGGTAATCGTCAACCAAATTGTGCGATCGCCTGGAGTTTATTACAAATCGGAAATTGATAAAAACGGACGACGCACCTATTCAGCTAGCTTAATTCCTAACCGAGGGGCATGGCTGAAATTTGAAACAGACCGTAACGATTTGGTGTGGGTACGGATTGATAAAACCCGTAAACTATCAGCCCAAGTACTATTAAAAGCTCTGGGTTTATCAGATAACGAAATTTTTGACGCTTTACGTCACCCTGAATATTTTCAAAAAACCATCGAAAAAGAAGGGCAATTTTCCGAAGAAGAAGCCCTGATGGAGTTGTATCGCAAATTGCGTCCTGGTGAACCACCTACAGTATTGGGTGGACAACAACTGTTAGACTCCCGATTCTTCGATCCCAAACGTTACGATTTGGGTCGTGTGGGGCGGTACAAGCTCAACAAAAAATTACGGCTATCTGTCCCCGACACCATGCGCGTCTTGACTCCAGGGGATATCCTGGCAGCAGTAGACTACCTAATTAACCTAGAATATGATATTGGTAATATTGATGACATTGATCACTTAGGTAATCGCCGTGTGCGAAGTGTCGGTGAACTACTGCAAAACCAAGTGCGGGTAGGCTTAAACCGCTTAGAGAGAATCATTAGAGAACGGATGACTGTATCCGATGCGGAAGTCCTTACCCCAGCGTCCCTAGTCAATCCCAAACCTCTGGTAGCCGCAATTAAAGAGTTCTTTGGCTCCAGCCAATTAAGTCAGTTCATGGATCAAACCAATCCTCTAGCAGAACTGACCCACAAACGCCGTCTCTCTGCTCTTGGCCCTGGTGGTTTAACTAGAGAACGGGCTGGGTTTGCTGTCCGGGATATTCACCCCAGTCACTACGGGCGGATTTGCCCAATTGAAACACCAGAAGGACCCAATGCGGGTTTAATTGGCTCCTTAGCAACTCATGCGCGGGTAAACCAATACGGCTTTTTGGAAACCCCCTTTAGACCTGTAGAAAATGCCCGGGTGAGGTTTGACCTGCCGCCAGTTTACATGACCGCCGATGAAGAAGACGACCTGCGAGTCGCTCCAGGGGATATACCGGTTGATGAAAATGGCCTGATCATTGGTCCTCAAGTACCAGTGCGCTATCGCCAAGAATTCTCCACCACCACCCCAGAGCAAGTGGACTATGTAGCTGTATCTCCGGTACAGATTGTATCTGTAGCTACAAGTATGATCCCATTCTTGGAGCATGACGACGCTAACCGCGCGCTCATGGGTTCCAACATGCAACGGCAAGCAGTACCCCTGCTCAAACCAGAGCGTCCGTTAGTAGGCACTGGCTTAGAAGCCCAAGGTGCAAGGGACTCCGGGATGGTAATTGTATCCCGCACCGATGGCGATGTGGTTTATGTTGATGCCACAGAAATACGTGTACGAGTTAAAAACTCAACTTCTGAAATTAAGTACACTCTTTCTAAGTATCAGCGCTCCAACCAAGACACCTGCCTCAACCAAAAACCCCTTGTGCGTACAGGTGAGCGAGTTGTTGCTGGTCAGGTATTAGCTGATGGCTCTTCCACAGAAGGTGGAGAATTAGCCTTAGGGCAAAATATCGTCGTCGCGTATATGCCTTGGGAAGGCTACAACTACGAAGACGCAATTTTGATTTCCGAAAGATTAGTTCAGGACGATGTCTACACCTCAATTCACATTGAAAAATATGAAATTGAGGCACGCCAGACGAAGCTGGGTCCTGAAGAAATTACACGAGAAATTCCCAATGTTGGGGAAGATGCTCTACGTCAACTAGACGAACAGGGAATCATTCGTATTGGCGCTTGGGTAGAAGCCGGAGATATCTTAGTTGGAAAAGTCACACCTAAAGGTGAATCTGACCAACCCCCAGAAGAAAAACTGCTGCGGGCGATTTTCGGTGAAAAAGCACGAGATGTGCGGGATAACTCCCTGCGAGTTCCTAACGGCGAAAAAGGGCGCGTTGTTGACGTACGTCTGTTTACCCGTGAGCAAGGGGATGAACTGCCACCAGGAGCCAACATGGTAGTTCGGGTGTATGTAGCCCAGAAGCGGAAAATCCAAGTCGGCGACAAAATGGCAGGACGGCACGGTAACAAGGGAATTATTTCCCGCATCTTGCCCTTGGAAGATATGCCTTACTTGCCCGATGGTTCCCCAGTGGATATCGTTCTCAACCCCTTGGGTGTACCCAGTCGGATGAATGTCGGACAGGTATTTGAGTGTCTGTTGGGATGGGCAGGTCAGAACTTGGGCGTGCGGTTTAAGATTACTCCCTTTGATGAAATGTATGGGGAAGAGTCATCCCGCCGGATTGTACATGGCAAATTGCAAGAAGCACGAGATGAAACTGGCAGAAATTGGGTATACAACCCCGATGATCCTGGCAAAATCATGGTGTTTGATGGTCGTACAGGCGAACCCTTTGACCGTCCTATAACCGTGGGCGTAGCTTATATGTTGAAGCTAGTGCATTTGGTTGATGACAAAATTCACGCCCGGTCTACAGGACCCTACTCCCTGGTTACCCAACAACCCTTGGGTGGGAAAGCGCAACAAGGTGGTCAGCGTTTCGGAGAAATGGAAGTGTGGGCATTGGAAGCCTTTGGTGCAGCTTACACCTTGCAGGAATTGTTGACAGTTAAATCTGACGATATGCAAGGACGGAATGAAGCCCTCAACGCCATTGTTAAAGGTAAGGCAATCCCCAGACCCGGAACACCAGAGTCCTTTAAAGTGTTGATGCGAGAACTGCAATCCTTAGGGTTAGATATTGCCGTCCACAAAGTAGAAACCCAAGCAGATGGCAGTTCTTTAGATGTGGAAGTCGATTTGATGGCAGACCAATCAGCCCGTCGCACACCGCCTCGACCCACCTATGAATCTCTTTCCCGTGAATCACTGGAAGATGACGAGTAAACATTAGGTAATAGGGTATGGGTGATAGGGAAACGGCATAAATATTAATGCCTAATGCCCGATGCCCAATGACGCCAGTTCGACGCCACTTGCTTCAACGGGGGGAACCCTTGCAACGCAGTGGCTCCTCAAGTCGGGAAACCCGCCCACGCGACTGGCTCCCCAATGCCAAATTTCAACCTAAAAACTAAATATACTCATAACTCAGAACTCAGTACTTAAGTATGAGAAACGCCCAAACTAATCAGTTTGACTACGTTAAAATCGGCTTGGCATCGCCAGAACGCATTCGGCAATGGGGCGAACGCACTTTGCCTAACGGTCAGGTTGTCGGTGAAGTTACCAAGCCAGAGACAATTAATTACCGTACTCTCAAGCCGGAGATGGACGGCTTATTCTGCGAACGCATCTTTGGTCCAGCAAAAGATTGGGAATGTCATTGCGGTAAATATAAAAGAGTGCGTCACAGAGGTATAGTCTGCGAACGCTGTGGTGTTGAAGTTACCGAGTCACGGGTGCGCCGACACCGCATGGGATATATTAAACTCGCTGCCCCAGTGGCACACGTTTGGTATCTCAAAGGTATTCCTAGCTATATTTCCATTCTGCTAGATATGCCCCTGCGGGATGTAGAGCAAATTGTCTATTTCAACTCTTATGTTGTTCTTAGCCCAGGTAACGCCGAAACTTTAACCTACAAACAGCTTCTTAGTGAAGACCAGTGGCTGGAAATTGAAGACCAAATTTATAGTGAAGATTCCCAGCTACAAGGTGTAGAGGTAGGTATTGGTGCTGAGGCTCTGTTGCACTTGCTCGCCGATATTAATTTAGAACAAGAAGCCGAAAGCCTGCGCGAAGAAATTGGTAATGCTAAAGGGCAAAAGCGGGCAAAGTTAATTAAACGATTGCGGGTAATTGACAACTTCATCGCCACAGGTTCTAAACCAGAGTGGATGGTGATGGCAGTGATTCCTGTAATTCCCCCTGACTTACGTCCAATGGTGCAATTAGATGGTGGTCGGTTTGCTACCAGCGATTTGAATGATTTGTATCGACGCGTAATTAATCGAAATAATCGTCTGGCACGCCTACAAGAAATTTTGGCACCAGAAATTATTGTGCGGAACGAAAAGCGGATGTTGCAAGAGGCAGTAGACGCTTTAATTGATAACGGTCGTCGGGGACGCACTGTTGTAGGAGCAAATAACCGTCCTTTAAAATCTTTGTCCGACATTATTGAGGGTAAGCAAGGACGCTTCCGGCAAAACTTGTTGGGTAAACGGGTTGACTACTCTGGTCGTTCCGTAATTGTAGTCGGGCCAAAACTCAATATCCATCAGTGCGGTTTACCTAGGGAAATGGCAATTGAGCTATTTCAACCTTTTGTGATCAATCGCTTGATTCGCAGCGGCATGGTCAACAACATCAAAGCCGCCAAAAAGCTCATATCTCGCAACGATCCTAGTGTTTGGGATGTTCTAGAAGAAGTGATTGAAGGGCACCCAGTACTGCTTAACCGGGCACCAACACTGCACCGTTTGGGGATTCAGGCATTTGAACCAATTTTAGTGGAGGGTAGAGCAATTCAACTCCATCCATTAGTCTGTCCGGCATTTAACGCTGACTTTGACGGCGACCAAATGGCGGTACATGTCCCCCTGTCTTTAGAAAGTCAGGCAGAAGCGCGGTTGTTGATGCTGGCTTCTAACAATATATTGTCGCCAGCTACCGGAAAACCAATTATCACACCCAGCCAAGACATGGTCTTGGGGGCATATTACTTAACCGCAGAAAATCCCGATGCTACCAAAGGGGCGGGACGGTATTTTGCTTCTCTCGACGATGTAATTATGGCTTTCCAGCAAGAGCAAATTGACTTGCACGCTTATATCTATGTGCGGTTTGACGGAGAAGTAGAATCAGACGGGCCAGATACAGAACCGCTAGAAGTCACTGAAAACAGCGATGGCAGCCGGACTTTACTCTATAAATTCCGCCGAGTCAGAGAAGACGCTAAGGGGAATTTGCTGTCTCAGTATGTCCGCACCACACCAGGTCGCGTTATTTACAACAAGGCAATTCAGGAAGCACTGGCAAGCTAACTTGGGGATGAATCACTAATGACTAATGAAAACACGATTTTTCGCAATCGCGTAGTTGATAAAGGCCAATTGAGAAATCTGATTTCTTGGGCTTTTGTAAATTACGGTACAGCACGTACCGCAGTCATGGCGGACAAGTTGAAAGACTTGGGATTTCGCTACGCCACTAAAGCTGGGGTTTCCATCAGTGTAGATGATTTGATGGTGCCACCTTCTAAGCGATCGCTGCTAGAAGCAGCAGAAGAAGAAATTCGCGCTACCGAAGCCCGTTATCAACGCGGAGAAATCACAGAAGTCGAACGCTTCCAAAAAGTAATTGATACGTGGAACGGTACCAGTGAAGCTCTCAAAGACGAAGTAGTCGTTCACTTTAAAAAAACCAATCCCCTCAACTCCGTATACATGATGGCATTCTCCGGTGCACGGGGTAACATCTCCCAAGTCCGGCAGTTGGTGGGAATGCGGGGATTGATGGCAGACCCCCAAGGGGAAATTATTGATCTACCGATTAAAACCAACTTCCGCGAAGGACTCACCGTCACGGAATACATTATTTCGTCTTACGGTGCGCGAAAAGGTTTGGTAGATACCGCCTTGCGGACGGCTGACTCTGGTTATCTTACTCGTCGTCTGGTGGACGTATCCCAGGATGTGATTATCCGGGAATTTGATTGCGGTACTACTAGAGGTATTCCCATACGGGCAATGGTAGAAGGTGGAAAAACTAAAATTCCTCTAGCTACACGTTTACATGGAAGGGTAATAGCTGAAGATGTAGTGCACCCCACTACAAAAGAAGTGATAGCCCCACGCAATACCCCAGTTTCAGATGAATTGTCCGCAAAAATTCAAAAATCTGGCGTAACCGAAGTCTTTGCGCGATCGCCCTTGACTTGTGAAGCGGCACGTTCGGTTTGCCAACACTGTTACGGCTGGAGTTTAGCCCATGCCAAAATGGTAGACTTAGGCGAAGCCGTCGGGATTATTGCCGCCCAAAGTATCGGGGAACCTGGAACGCAGCTAACCATGCGGACATTCCACACTGGTGGTGTGTTTACTGGGGAAGTAGCACAGCAAGTACGCTCAAAAATTGATGGTACTGTCAAGATTCCTCGGAAACTGAAAGTCAGACCATATCGCACTCGCCACGGTGAAGAGGCCCTATATGTTGAAGCTAACGGTATCCTGCATCTGGAACCAAAAAAAGAAGGAACCGATACCCCACCTCACCAAGAGGTACATCTAACACAAGGTTCGACACTTTATGTCTTCGACGGACACCAAGTAAAACAGGGTCAGTTGCTGGCAGAAGTTGCCCTCGGTGGACGGACAACTCGTGCTAATACCGAAAAAGCGGTGAAAGATGTAGCCACAGACTTGGCTGGAGAAGTACAGTTTGCCGAAGTTGTTCCCGAACAAAAAACGGACCGCCAAGGCAATACCACCACCACAGCCGCCAGGGGTGGTTTGATTTGGATTTTGTCTGGAGAAGTATACAACTTACCTCCGGGTGCAGAATTAGTTGTTAAAAATGGAGATGCGATCGCCTCAAATGGTGTATTGGCAGAAACCAAATTAACTACTTTACATGGTGGTGCAGTCCGTTTGCCAGAAGCTACTCCCGGCAAGAGTACCAGAGAAATTGAGATTATCACTGCTTCTGTAGTCCTAGACCAAGCCACAGTCACCGTTCAAAGCTCTCAAGGTCGCAACAACTACCTAGTCTCCACTGGTAATAACCAAGTATTTAACCTCAGAGCCACTCCAGGCACAAAAGTGCAAAATGGTCAAGTCGTAGCCGAATTAATTGATGACCGCTATCGCACCACCACTGGGGGCTTTCTGAAGTTCGCTGGCGTAGAAGTCCAGAAAAAAGGTAAAGCCAAGCTAGGTTATGAAGTGGTACAGGGAGGCACCTTGCTATGGATTCCCGAAGAAAGCCACGAAGTCAATAAAGACATCTCCTTGCTGTTGGTGGAAGACGGACAGTTTGTCGAAGCTGGTACCGAAGTAGTTAAGGATATCTTTTGCCAAAATAGCGGTGTGGTGGAAGTCACCCAGAAAAACGACATCTTACGGGAAGTCGTAATTAAGCCAGGTGAACTGCTGATGGTAGACGATCCCGAAGCAGTCATTGGGCGAGACAACACTTTCATTCAGCCAGGTGAAGAATTCCAAGGTACAGTCGCCACCGAATTGCGCTACATCCAGTATGTGGAGTCACCAGAAGGTCCAGCGCTCTTGAGCCGTCCAGTAGTAGAGTTTGCCGTTCCTAGCAATCCAGATGTGCCTTCTACTACATCTGTAAGCCAACAAACTGGGCGTTCAATTCAATTACGGGCAGTACAAAGACTACCTTACAAAGATTCCGAACGTGTCAAGTCTGTGGAAGGTGTAGAGCTGCTACGTACCCAACTAGTCTTGGAAATCGAGCAGGAAGGCGAACATGACCATAATGCTTCTCCCCTAGCTGCTGATATTGAATTAGTAGCCGATACCGAAGACCCAGATGTTCAACGCTTGCAGTTGGTGATTTTGGAATCCTTAGTAATTCGTCGGGATATCGCGGCCGATGCTACTCAAGGTAGTACCCAAACCTCACTGGAAGTACAGGATGGGCAAAGCATCGCCCCTGGTGCAGTAGTCGCCCGTACCCAAATCTTGTGTAAAGAAGGGGGTACAGTACGGGGTGTACAAAAAGGCTCAGAAAATGTCCGCCGCTGTTTGGTATTACGTGATAGTGTTGACAAAATTACAATCAATACTAACGTCCAACCCACTGTGAAAGCAGGAGATTTGCTAGTTGAAGGTGCAGAAATTGCCCCTGGAGTCTTTGCTCCCGAATCTGGGCAAGTCATAAATGTCAAAAATACTGCGGCTGCGGCTGTGACTGGTGAATCGGCTCTCAGTACTCAAAAATACTCGGTTTCTCTCCGCGTTGGTCGTCCCTATCGAGTCAGCCCTGGTGCTGTCTTGCAGATAGAAGATGGTGATTTGGTACAGCGTGGTGATAATTTGGTGTTGCTAGTATTTGAACGTGCTAAAACTGGGGACATTATTCAAGGTTTGCCCCGGATTGAGGAACTCCTAGAAGCCCGCAAACCCAAAGAAGCTTGTATCTTATGTCGTCGTGCTGGCGAAGTGAAGGTAGTTTACGGCGATGGCGATGAAGCGATCGCAATTAAGGTAGTAGAACCCAATGGAGTAGTCACAGATTATCCCCTCGGACCTGGACAGAATTTAGTGGTGACAGATGGCTCTCATGTAGTAGCGGGACAACCCCTGACTGATGGTCCTTCCAACCCCCACGAAATTTTGGAAATCTTCTTTAGCCTGGGTTCTGAAGATGGAGTCTATGCTTGTGCTAGCCATGCTTTACAGAAAGTGCAAACATTTCTCGTGAACGAAGTGCAGTTAGTATATCAGTCCCAAGGTATTGATATTGCTGACAAACACATAGAAGTGATTGTTCGCCAGATGACTAATAAAGTCCGGATTGATGATGGTGGAGACACCACCATGCTTCCTGGCGAATTGGTCGAATTGCGCCAAGTTGAGCAGGTAAATGAAGCAATGGCAATTACTGGCGGTGCGCGGGCACAGTATACTCCCGTATTGTTAGGGATAACTAAAGCATCTTTAAACACCGATAGCTTTATTTCCGCTGCTTCCTTCCAAGAAACCACCAGGGTATTAACTGAAGCCGCCATTGAAGGCAAATCTGACTGGCTGCGGGGATTAAAAGAAAACGTGATTATCGGACGATTGATTCCTGCTGGGACTGGGTATAACGCCTACGAAGAAACAGGAGCAATTGATGACTACGCTGCACTGGAAAGTACCAGTGTCTTAGATGAAGTTGATGATCCGTTAGATATGGTGCTAGATGACCGGACAGCTCGCACCTATAATTTAGATTCTCCTTCTCTTGTCGAACCTACATTTGGCAGTAGACGTGCAGAACGGTCTATTTTGGATGATGATGACTTGATTGCTGATGAGGTCACTGATCTTGTAGAAGAAGACGATGAGGATGACTACGAGGAAGACGACGAAGACGATTACGAAGAATAACCGTAAGCGTTAAGTAGTGCTGCGGAATTGAATCCCAGAACTAAAGTTAAGGGATTGAGTAAGGAAAAAGGTTCTTTCTCTGCATATCTAAACTCTTGAGACTTTAGATCTATGTACTAAGCTAAAAGCTCTTCCTACTTCCTTGCTAAAAAATGTTTCAGTAAAAGTTATCAAGGCAAAAGAAAATTTCTTTTGCCTTTTTTATTTTTGAATTTTTACTTCTATTTGCCGCACCTGGTAATCTGAACCCAATTTATTAGCGCAAAAACCAATATCCCGCGATTGATGTGGCTCAATTACTCTTCCCCAATCCAAAGGAGTCACAAGATATTGTGTTGTTTCTTGCTGTTGAAAATTAGCATTCCAAGAATTGTTGATTCTAGCTTGATTCAGTTGAAATGTTAGTTGCCAGCTGTTTACCTTAGTATTGCCTGGATTGGTAATTTTCAGGTTGGTACAAACTCCTGTTTCCCAAGTGGCATAAATTTCAGTAGTTACTTGCAGTGGGGGTGTAGATAAAGAAGTTACTGGGATGGAGGAACTGGAAGGCAAGGAGATATCTTTTTTACTAGCTTCTATAGATGGGAGTAGTTGAGATAATAATTGCTGCTTAAGGAGATCGTAATTTTGCCAGTCATCTAGTAAAATGCCGCCTGTATCCCCACTGTTAGGATTCCAACTCCAATAGGCGAAGCTTAAGTTATGCTTCTGGATGTATTTCACTAATTCATTTTGCCAAATGCCCTCTGGAGAAATAGTGTCTACTTGTCGTCCACCAAACTCTCCAATTAAAATCGGAGCAATATTTTCGCTAGAAATATAGTTAAAGCCTATTTGCCAGCGATCAATTAGATTTTTAGGAAAACTAGGTTCTGAGAAATAAGGTTGATTGAACACTCCCGGGCCATACTCATGGGGAGAATAGACTAGCTTATGACGACGAGATAAACGTACTGGGTAGCGTTTGACACCTTCTAGATTACCACCTTGCCAATGCTGCTTCAGTTTTTGGCCAGGGACATTCTTTTCTACACCTTCAACAACAATTAGCCAGTTAGGATTGACACTGAGAATAGCATTGCCTGCACGTTCTGCTGCTAGCCGCCAGTCAGTAGCTAAATCGTTAGTACCCCAACTAGCTTGTCCGTGTGGTTCATTTTTTAAGTCTGCACCAATAACGTTAGCTTGATTTTTATATCTTTCTGCCAGCATTTTCCAGGTATCGATCCAGTCTACTTCTGTAAAACCGTCACCGTACCAAAGTTCGGGAATCTTTTGATCATTCAGGCGGTGACTGTCAAGCAGGATGAATAATCCTTGCTTTTCAGCTTCTTGAATAATTAAATCCATGACTTCCAAAGGTGTTTTGCCTTGGAGTTCTATATTGCTACCAATAGTAAAGTTAATACCATTGACATCAGGCGATGCCTGCGGCGGCAAGCTACGCAATCCAGCCACGGAATAAGGTAACCGAATCAGGTTATACCCAAGCATCCTGATCTGGGCCAACATATCTTTATAATCTCGCTGCCACAGCCCGTGAGGTACGTGTGTCTCTGTTTCCATGCCAAACCAGTTAACACCTCGCAGTAGTACTATGTTGCCTCTAGCATCGACAATTTTTGCGCCCAAGGTGGAAAGCGGTAGCTGTATTGTCATCGCTGCACTGGCCACAGTTAATTGGCTATGGGCAGGCAATTGTGTCACATTCCCTAACAGGAAGATCGCTAAAGTTATGCAGAATAGGAGCGAGCGTTTACGCAACCTCAATTTTTTTTGTTTATTTTTAAAGACTTGTCGCATATTTTTAATTACCTTGCATATAAGTCGAGGTTCTAGAGCAATGATTAAAGTTTTGATGCATTATGTTTTATATAAACCCTGTCGTCTTGAAACCTAATTATTTAAACAAATTTGCCATGGATAACAGTTGATCCCAGAGATGATTACCATAATTCTGCTGATATATAGGTATTATCTAGATGATTTTGGTTCTAAGATAGCAATTCTTCTAATTAGTCTGCACTAGCTTTTATAGAGTAATATTTATCACTAAAAGTTCCTGGATTTGTGAAAAAATTAGATTCTAAATGTCCTAAAAATCTATATATAGCAAGCTTTATAGACTTATCTATGTGTACTTAAGCTTATTTTTATACTAGTGAATTAGTAATTAAATTTACGAAAAATTTAATTACTTCTCTAAGTTCTTCATGGCTCTCATATTGCACATCAGTCATGAAGAGAATAATTTGGATACTAATGCAGTACAAATATTCACTAACCGCTGAAGAGCTATCAAAGCTATATATTGGCAGCGGTAATCAGCCATGCTGCAATCTACCCATTGTTTTATTGAACAAATAACCCTAGTTTTAAATATGTCTTTATCTGCATTGCAAAAATTTTTTCTGCCACCTATTATCGCTTCTTGTGGTGTATTTTCATTAATGTCTTTTCCCCTCGCCGCATTAGGGGAAAAGCAAATTGCGATTAAATTTCAAGAAGAACCTATTTTTTACGGCAAGCTGAGAGATGTTGCTATTCCTTACGTAATATTATCAACTGCACTCAGTGTAGGAGCTGGAATATCAGCTGCGGCCTTTTGTGGTTGGCGACACTCTTCTCGAAAATCAGCAAAATATCAACAAGAATTATCGAATTTAGAGCAACATCTACAAGAAAAAGAAACCTTACTTAAAGAACTTAAACTTTCAGAGTCTCGCCTGCAAGTATCAGGATTAAAGGCTTTTTTGGATGATGAAGTAGCTTTAGACCAAACTCTCCCCTCAAACACTTTAGCTACAACCATATCCCAACCTGTTTTAGTACAAACTCCAGCACTTATAACTGAACAGCCAGTGAATTTTGTATCCCAGGTTGCAACTACACACAATACTAATACAACTGCCAAAACCGTGGCAGCTACCTCTAATTTTGCATCTGCCCAAACCTTTCTGAGCTATGCTCAAACAAATACCAACAATACAGAAGAGCCTGTTGTATTAGAAGAAGTTAATAAGACAACAATCACTCCATCTGAGCTCGAAGAGTTACAAAAACAACTTAGAGAGATGATGTTGCAGATGCAGACAATGCAGAACAATTTGCGAGTTATGCCTCAAGCATCGAATGCTGGAGCAAAAGTCACAGATAAATTTCAGATCTACTATGATGCTTCTACTAGCAATGAGTTTCAGCTGCATTAAATTCAGATCTTAGACTGAGGACAAAATCTAAATAATACTAATAAACACAGATAAACATAAATATTTATCTGTGTTTATCTGTAAGTAATTTGATATCAAAAAGTTCGCGATCTCAATTTATTTAGCGCAGAAACTCGGAAGAGAGTAGAGAAGCATTAGTCTGTCTAGATTTAGCTGGTGCTATTAATGTAGATCTAGTCACTTTGGGTTCTGGCAGAATTTGATAGCGGTTTCCCCAACCGCCATTAAGATCTTCTGGTTGTGGAAGAGATGGTGTTGTTTTCCCTGTAGGTAGAGGGATTGATAAAGTTTGACTAACTTGTGCATATTTTTCGCCTTCGTTAGTAAAGCGCACTAACTTACCTTCAAGTCGGTAATTTTCTAGCTTCAGCTTTTCCTGTGATTTATGATTATCTGACTTTTCCCACTGACCAACAGGATCGAAAGTAGCAATAAATGTCACGTCACTTTCGGGAGTTAGTTTCATCTGTATTTGATTGGCTTGCCATTCTTCCTCAAAACTACCATTAGGTGCGACTTGCCACAGATTCAAATCAGCCTGCCATTTTCCTTGTTTCACTTGTACAATTTGGCGAGCCAAAATAGAACGTTTCGTATTGGCATCAGAGTTCAGCAATGCTCCTGGTTGTTCTGCTGTAGGACGTAAATAGCGGACTGCTGTTACAGTAACACGGCTAGACTCAGGTAAATTTGTACTACCATTTACTCGGTATAAGCTGTTACTTGATAATATTTGGACATTTTTAATTTCTAGCTGGGTTTCTACTTGTGCTTGTTTGACACAGCCATAATTTCCAACCAACAACATAAATGAGGTAAATACTAAAGGAAGAGCCGCAGGTTTATTCTTTATTTTTCGGCTAATATCCTGAAAATGCAAATTTATCATTATAAAGTTAGGCTTTAGAGGTTTATAAAACTAGCTAACTGAGTTTTATGTTTATTTTGCCCAATTTATTTCTAAAAATTGCAAGCTTTACCAATCTTTAACATAGCTATTTAGAAAATTATAAAATCTGTTTATATAGAGGTAAATACTCAGATTCTTTGCTAAAGTGGCAACATCAAATAAAGTAAAGACTTACTTGTAAATTCAACTAGGCTCATGAGCCAAAAAGTATTAAATTGTCTTAGATTTACTTTTGCACAACAGCCCCAGAAGGTGCATTTACTGCTGAGTAGCGTCGCAGTCTCGATTATTTGGATATTGGCTGTGAATGAAGCATCTTTAGCTCAAGTAGATCCTAATCAACAAGAAGCTAAAGATTTCCAACTGAGCAATACAAACTTGTTACCAGTACCGCAATCATCCATACCTAAGGGTCAATCAGTACCAAAATTGCAGACAGTACCTCCGCCACCAACAGCAGATGGTATGGGGATGCCTGCGGCGGGCTACGCCTACGCACCGTTGGTCAATCCGATACCAAAAGCTGTGCAACAGCAACCAGTAAATAATCTCCAGCAACAGGAGACTAGCTTTATTCAACAGCAGGTGAGACCAAGATCTGTTACACTCCAAATTCCAAAGCCAACAAATGTAATACGCACAGCAGCTGATGGAGAGACCTCTGACCTCGGCTTGGGATTGTTGAGACAAGTAGATAGCTCTCCAGCAGCCTCATTACCGCCATTTGCTAGTAAGGTTGCAGATCAAGAGTTTAGTGCACCCACAGCACCGACTTTTAATCAGCTACTTAACTCCCAAGCAGCCCCATTACCGCCACTTCCAGATACAAATACTACGCCCCAATCTAATGTCACCACCGCAACGCCAACATTTAATCAACTACTGACACCTCCAACTTCTGTTTCGCCAACACAACCTAAAACAATAACTAGCCAACAGCATCCTGTGTTCACTAGCCGTGCTTTAAGAGAACCCTTTTTACAACTCCAAGGTGTCTATGTCACTCAAGGAGGTGATACCTCAGCACGGGCAAGAGTTACGGGAGTTTACCCACTTTCTCCTCAAGCCTTAGTTGGAGCGACTTTAGACTTAACTAGTCAAGGTAGCAGCTTTGATGATTCTAGACGAGAGGGTTTGAACATCAACGAGCTTTATTTAGCCACTTCCATCGCCGGCATCCCTAATTTGCGGTTTGTGGTAGGTCAGATAGATTTAACGTCTTATTTTGACCGTAATAGTTTTGCCAAAGATGGGGCCAGTCAATTTTTTAACCCGGTATTTCAAACCAACCCAGCATTAGCAGCAACGGGGATTGCTTCTCGCCCCGCTTTGTTAGTTAACTGGAGTGTCACAGACAATATTGAAGCAAAAGCAGCAGTTTTTTCCTCAGCAGACAAAATCAGTGACTTTTCCTTAGATGGATTTGCAGGAGAAGTTGCTGTTCGTTACGGGAATGCCATTATTCGTGGTACTTATGCCTCAGATCGGGATGCTGGTGTTCGGGATAGCTTTGCCGAAAGCTATAGCATTGCTAGGGGAAATAATGAATTTGGTCCGATCAAAACCGATCGCGAAGAAGCATACGGTCTGAACGCTGAAGTTTTTATTCCTAATTTGAAACTAGGTGTTTTTGGGCGCTACGGTCGCTACGAAAACCGCGACCTAGGACAGGGTGCAGATACCTATATCTTAGGAGCCAGCTTATTAGATTTGTTTACCCGAGATGATCGCCTAGGGCTAGCTTATGGACGTGCTTTATCGAGCGATCGCCTGCGTCGTGGAGATAGGCCAGATGTGTTGGAACTTTACTACGATTTTCAACTTATTCCTAATCTGCGGCTAGGTTTTACAGTTCAAGGACGCGATAATTTCTCAGAAACAGTTGTGGGTGTCAGAGTCAAATCAGAGTTTGATGTAACTCCAAGCGGGAGAGTTGCTCGATGAGTCACAATAAACAAGGCAAAAGCCAAAAGCCAAAAGGTAATATCATTCAACATCTTTCTCTTTTGACTTTTTCGTTGACCCTTTTTACTTATGTGGTAACTTTGCCACCACTGGGAAACACTGCCTCAGTCCAAGCACAAAGTTCATCGACATTGGTAAAAAAAGGTTTTACCTTGTTAAATAAGGGGTTGGTAAATGATGCAATTACCACATTCCAACAAGCGCTCAAGGGCCAACCGTCATCTTTACAAGCAAGGTTAGGATTAGCGATCGCTTATCGCCGCGCTGGACGCATTGCGGAAGCTTGGAGTGCTTATCAACAGGTAGTAGCCGTAGACCCCAATAATCAACTAGCTCTAAAGACAATTGGTTTACTGGGCAGTTATCGTCCTGAGTGGCAAGTACAGGGAATTGCAGCTTTGACTACTTTACTGAAGTCGAATCCCAATGACCTAGAAGCTCTCGGATACCGTGCTCTACTCTACTCATATCAGGGAAGGTTTACAGAGTCGATAGCAGACTACCAACCTGTACTGGCAAGTAACCCAACGCCAGAGGTCGTAATTGGTGCTGCCCAAACTTATAGCTATGGTGGTGAATTTTCCCAAGCTTTGGAGT
Source organism: Nostoc sp. 106C (assembly GCF_002154725.1). Lineage (GTDB taxonomy): Bacteria > Cyanobacteriota > Cyanobacteriia > Cyanobacteriales > Nostocaceae > Aulosira. Next base: position 50,022 of record NZ_MTAW01000184.1, read on the forward strand.
TATTTAACCGTTACCAAGCCACTGGAAAACCTATTGTCGGTTACGCAGCGGTAGCTTACGGTCGCACCTTACGAGAAACCGGGGACACCGCAGGGGCAGTACAAGTTTTACAAGCGCAGTTACAGCGCTCAAAGACTCTCGATGCCATAGCCATTGAGACTCGTAAGGAACTAGCTATTGCTTACCTTGCCAATCAACAGCAAGCACAAGCATTAGCAATATTAGATCCATTACAAGGTAGAGCAGATGCGATTTTACCCTTAGCGCGATCGCTTAATGAAATTCGCAAACGGATCAACAACCCCACTCTGACACAGCAAGTGATCGATCTTTATCGTCAGGCGCTGACAAACACTCCCAATCCTTCCCCTACATTGCTGCGAGAAGTCGCTGATGTGTATAGTGGATTCCCCCAAGGGCGGCAAACAGCACTGCAACTTTATCGACAGGCAGCTTTACAGTTTCCGAGCGATCGCAGTTTGGTTGTACAGCAATTAGCTTTGGAATCTCAACTAGGAATGCTTGCTAAACATGACTTAAGACAGCGTTTGGCTGCTGTATTGCAACCCTTACCCACTGACCGCGCGCAACAGCAACAACTAGCTAATGCCTTGGTAAATATTGATGCCCCCGATGCAGAATTTTTACCTGTGTACCAAAATCTTTTGCAAACAGGAGTAAATGCACCGTTCTTGAATTTCCGCCTAGCTCAGATGTATATACAGCGAAACGATCTTAATGCTGCTAGGCAAGCCTTGGCAGCTTACACCAATAGTAATAAAAGTAATAAAGATCTTGCCCCGCAATTACTTGCAGCAGAAATTGAGCGCCGGGAAGGTAGTTTAGAAGCCAGCGCCCGACGTTACCAAGCTGTACTTAGCAGCCGTCCCGATAGTAGTGATATTGTTGATGCGGCTTTGCGGGGGCTTGCTGGTGTGCGATTGCAACAAAAACATCTCGATGAAGCTGTGGCTGCGTATGACCAATTACTAGCTCGCAATCCTCAAGATTTGCCAACTCAGCTAGGACGTGCCAGTATCGCTTATCAAGCCAAGCGGATTTCTCAACCAGAAGCAGAGGCAGTTCTCAACAATTGGTTAGCAACACAGCCTGCAAGCAATACTCCAGCAGAATTATACAGTTTAGTGGGAGTGTTACCTACCGACCCCCAAAGAGAAGCTTTATATAATTACCTATTACAAATAGATCCTAGCTACATACCATTGCAACTACGCTTGGTGCAGGTCATAGCACAACGCAATCCCAGTCAAGCCCAAGCAAGGGTAAAACAGTTAATTGCCCGTTTGGCTAACAACCCAGACTCCTACCAGTTACAGGCAGAGTTAGCTCGTGCTGTTGGCAATTTGGATTTAGCCAATGTTGCTTATCAAAATATTTTGGCACAGCAACCAGATAACATAGATGCCCTGGCCGCTTTAGGAGGAATTCACTTTGAACAACGCCGCTTTGAGTCAGCACAGGAAATTTATAGTCAAGTGTTGGCTCAAAAGCCGGATGACAAAGATGCAAGACGCGCTTTGGCTGGATTGAGAGCTATTTTAGACCAGCCCTTGTCTGCCTTGGCACAGCTAGAACAGTTACAACTAGAAGCGATCGCCCAAGGGTCAACCGATACTGATGTAAATCGCCAGATGCAGCAAATACAAGAGGACTTTCTTCTGCGGCGAGGTTTTCAACCACCTTGGGAAGATCCACAACGCCGAAGTAAAAATTAAATTTCTTCACGGAATATTAGTAATCCCCAGTTAATTGGGAACTACCTCAGGGGAACAATAAGGGCAGGTTACGCGAAAAGGAACAAAATTCTAGCATTGCTTTTTTGCTTCCTGCACCCTTTACCAACGTTTCACAAATCAAACACTTCTTAGGATGCGGTACCTCCCAAAAGTGGCAGTTCTTCTTTGCCCAATCGGCCTATATGCCTGTGTCTTAGTCGTAAATCCCAAAACACCAAACGATCCAACTCCAGTAGCCAATGTCTCTAGTTCTAATGTAAATAGTAGTGAAAAAATGCCAGTGTTTTTGGCAGCTTTACCACAATCGACCTCCAATCGGGAGTTACTAGCCGAAAGCTGGGACAGCTACCGTCGCAAATTTATTCAAGGTGATGGGCGAGTAATTGACTATGAAGCCAGCGATCATTCCACTAGTGAAGGTCAAGCTTATGCCATGTTGCGAGCCGTACTCATCGATGATCCCGAAACTTTTGCTCTGACTTTAAAGTGGGCAGAAAGTAACCTGATGCGGCAACAGAATGGTAAACCTACAGACAGCTTGTGGGCTTGGAAATGGGGACAAAAACAAGATGGTAGCTGGGGTATCATTGACAGCACCTTTGCCAGTGATGGCGATATTGATGCCATTACTGCCTTGATTTTTGCAGCACGACGCTGGAATCGTCCGGAGTACATGGAACTAGCAAAAATCAAACTGCAAGATTTGTGGAAACTTTCTAGCATTTCCAGTCCTGACGGAAAACGCTATCTGCTTCCTGGCCCTACGTCAGCATTTGCTCCGAATGAATCTACCCTCTACCTCAACCCTTCCTATCTTGCTCCCTATGCTTTTCGCATATTTGCACAAGTCGATCCCGCACGTGACTGGTTGAGTTTAGTAGAAAGCAGCTACCAAGTTCTGGAAAATTCAGCACAGCTTTCTACTGTTGGTTTGCCCAGTGATTGGGTGGCTTTAAATGTAAAAACAAAACAATTCCAAACCACACCAAATTCTAGTGCCTTAAAGAGTTTGTATGGTTTTGATGCTTATCGAGTGTGGTGGCGGTTATCACTTGATGCTGTCTGGTTCAATTCACCACAAGCGCAGCAATATTTAGAGAAATTCACTCAACATTTACAAAATTTGTGGACTCAACAATCGTACCTACCAGCACGCATCGACCTCCAAGGAAAAGCATTGGTAGATTACGATGCTACATCCCAATACGCCATGTTTTATACAGCCATGCGCTTGATTAAACCAACACTAGCGCAAGAAATACTACAAAAAAAATTATTACCTCAATACAAGCAAGGAATTTGGGGCGAACACTCAGCATATTACACCCAAAACCTAGCTTGGTTAGGGTTATTGCCTCCAGAGTCAATGCCGAAACAGCTAATTAAAGCTAATTAGCTGGAGGTTGTGTTGTTTAGCCAAAAAGAATAGGAGATATAAAAATTACAAGTTTAATAAGCAGTTTCACTTAATAAATCGCATTTAAAAACAAAAATCCGTATATCTACCATCAAACACTACCATGAAGCAGTTGTTTCATCTTTTACCCACTGGCACAAAAGTAATTATTGTTACTTCCTGCTTTTTATTATTTCCTGATTCATCATTCAATGTTAATGCTCAGAGCAAAGATAACAATCTGCAACAGTCAGTTTTATTGGCACAAGCAAATACAGCAAGTAGGAGTACACAAAAGTTAGAAACAAACGCCCTCGCAGAAGGTGCTGATGCCAAAAATCTGATAACTTACAATTTAGAATTTAATCGCAGTCCGATTGTGGGCAATCGTATGCGGTTGCGGGGAGTTTATTCGGAAGCTCGCCTTGCCTTTACCCGTCCTCGTAGCTGGAAACTCGATCGGGGTCAGGTGAAAGCTTTAATCCGTTTCCAACACTCGCCAGCATTATATGCTAGTCGTTCTAACCTGACTATGCTAGTTAATGGCACTAGTGTCGGTAGTGTACCGCTGAACCGGAAACAGTCTCAAATCGGTCAAGTATTGTTGAACATACCACCGAAATTACTTCAGGACTATAACGAATTAACAATTGTCGCCCAGCAGAATAACTCTCTAGAATGTAGTAATCCTAATAGTCCGGATTTGTGGACAGAAATTCTGCCAGATTCCAAATTAATTTTTAACTTCCAACAACAGCAGATTCCCCTCAATTTTAGTCGCTATCCCTATCCTTTCTTTGATGAACTAGGCTTAGATACCAACCAAATTGTTTACCTCCAACCTAGCCAGGTGAGTCAATCTTGGCTGACTCCCGCAGCGCGCTTACAAGCAACCTTAGGTAGAATTGCAGATTTTCGTCCAATAGAGACGAGCTTGGTGTCTGATGTGTCAGATGTGAAGACGAACCAACGCTTAGTAATTATAGGTACACCAAGCGAACAACCTGCCTTAGCTACTTGGAAGAATTTGCCTCTCAAAGTTATTAGCTCTCAAGTTCTTGATCGCGATAACAACCCGATACCCGAAGACACAGGGATATTGTTGATCTCCCGCATTGATAAAAGTAATATTCCAGTATTAATTGCTACTGGTAATAGTAGTAAAGCTGTGGCGAAGGCAGTGCAGTTTTTGACCCAGCCTGATGTGCGGAAAATGGGTACGGGTCAGGTAATTTTAGTTGATAAACTCCAGGAGACACTTACACCTGGACTCCGCCAATGGCCTCGTTATTTACCAGAGAAAAATACATTTCAACTCAGCGATATTAAAACCCAAGTAAACGGTCAGCCTTTTGCTGATGTAACTGTACGTGGTGCAGCAGCACCACCAATTGATATTGATTTCCGTGCTTTACCTGATGATCGCTTTGTTCGGGGTAGTTCGATGAACCTTGTTTACAGCTACGGGCCGCAAATTAATCCCAGAACCTCTGCTGTAGAAGTGCTACTAGATGGCGTATTCATTGGGGGAGCACGTCTTGATTCTGAATCAGGCGCAAATCGCAAAAACCTAAAAGTAAATTTGCCGGAAAACCTGATTAAGCCTAACTCTAAACTGCAAGTGTTTTTCCGGATGAATTCCAGAGAACCGTTTGATAAACAAAACTGTCTTCAGCCACCGGATCAGCAACTCACAGGTACAGTGCATTCTGATACTAGTTTCGACTTGCGGCGAGAAATCTCAGCAGATTTACCAGATCTAAACCTGTTGAAATTTGGGTTTCCGTTTACTGCGCCTCAGGATTTGTCAAAAACGGCGATTATCCTACCACAAAACCCCGCTACTACAGATGTGTTAACTTTGCTGGCATTTAGCGATCGCCTAGGACGACTTAGCCAAGCGGATGCAGTCAAACTAGATGTTTACACGCCAGATACATTACCTGAAACAGTCCGCAATAATGACCATTTAGTAGGAATTGGCACACGGGAAAAGTTTCCGATTCCTGATGTGTTTCAATCTAGCGGCTTGAACTTAAGCCAAGCATTTTCTCGCTTATCAGCCCAAGCAACAATTCAAACCCCTCAGGATGGGCAAGGGATGATCAAGCAAATTATCTCTCCTTGGAACAGCGATCGCGTGATTTTGGCTTTGACAGCTCAATCTGAAATTGGTTTAGAACGAGTGCGACAAGTCCTCAATCAAGACTCGTGGTTCTTCCAACTTAAAAAAGATACGGTGCTGATTAGTAGCGACCAAAGAAACCCTGCTCCCTACGATCCCGATGCTTATCAATTAGATTTTTTCCAAAGTGCTCCTTCTATTAAGCGCTGGGAAAAAACCACTTTCCTGAGTAAGGTATCACGCCTCGTTCAAGAAAATTGGCTATTGCTACCTGTAGGAGTTGTTGGTTTCTCAATTTTGCTTTATGGCATTTCTCAGTTGTATATTAAACGTTTATCTAATGACGAGAAGAAGTAAAAAATGCAAATTTCCGCGACTCTGACAAATAATTATCTGCGTAAATTTGCAACTTAAAACTCAAATTTCACAACTAAAAGTTTAACATTACAAATGTCTTCTTCTTCATACAGACCACCTCGTAAACCAGGCGATCGCCAGCGCGCTAAATTAACTAAATGGCTTATTGACCTGACTCCCAGTTTCTTTGAGCGTGTTCTCGACAACATGGGTGGAAACCAGTTGAAGTTTTTGGCTGCGCTGCTATTGTTGCTTTCGGTGCCATTAATTATCACGCCAATAGAAGTTTGGCAGCAGGGTGCAGTTGCCGTCTTTTTAGTGTTAGTTGGTCAGTTAGTTATACAAGCTGAAAATCAAGAATCTTCTGCTGACATCAGCCATTATTACCATCTATTTATGGTGTGGTTGAGTTTGGTGACAACACTGCGTTATTTATATTACCGCACCAGTTACACCCTGAATTTTGATGGGTGGGTGAATAGTATTGCTTGTTTACTGTTATTTGCAGCAGAACTCTACGCCATTTTGACCTTGGTGTTGGCATATTTTCAAACTCTCAAAATTAAAGAACGTCAGCCAGTTAATTTATCTACTATTGCAGAAGCAGAATGGTTCAACGTTGATATTTACATCCCAACATATAACGAAGACGTTGAGATTGTCCGTAAGACCGCATTAGCAGCCTTAGTTTGCGATTATGCTGCTAGCAAAAAGAAGGTTTATATTCTGGATGATGGTCGCCCGGAAAAGTACAAGGAAAATGACCCACGTCGAGAAAAGTTCAGCGCCAGACGAGAACAACTCCGGCAAATGTGCGAAGAACTCGGCTGTATACACATGACGCGGGATAATAATGACCACGCCAAGGCTGGCAATATCAACACCGCATTTCGCAAAACTGACGGCGACTTAGTGATGATTTTGGATTGCGACCATATTCCGTCACGCCAATTTCTATTGCATACAGTGGGCTTTTTTTTCGACCCGAAAGTTTCTTTTGTGCAAACTCCCCACTGGTTCTATAACCCAGACCCCTTTGAGCGTAATTTGCTTACTCACGGTAAAATCCCCGTGGGCAATGAACTGTTTTATAAAGTGCTACAAAAAGGTAACGATTTTTGGAATGCTTCCTTTTTCTGCGGTTCAGCAGCATTGATCCGTAAATCCCATGCTTTGGAAGTTGGGGGAATTGCCGTAGAAACGGTTACAGAAGATTGTCATACTGCTTTGCGGTTGCATTCTAAAGGTTACAAGTCGGTGTACTACGACAAAATTATGGTGGCTGGCTTAGCACCAGAAACCTTTTCTTCCTATGTAGGACAACAAGTACGTTGGGCTAGGGGAATGGCGCAGATATTGCGGTTGGAAAATCCCTTCTTTAACCGCAAACTGAAGCTAACATTTGCGCAGCGAATTTGTTATTTAAGCGCAACTTCGCACTTTTTATATGGATATCCCCGATTAGTATATGCGATCGCTCCCACTTTATTTTTATTATTTGGGATTAACTCTGTCCAAGGTTTAGGTTTAGAAACATTGGCCTACGCCATACCACATATCATCCTCTCTTTGTCAGCCAATTATATTATCTACAAACACGTCCGGTTCTCTTTCTGGAATGAAATTTTTGAATTTGCAATGGCTTTCCAGGCTGGGTGGGTTACTTTGTTGGCGCTGATTAATCCCAAGTTGGGTTCGTTTAACGTTACTGATAAAGGAGTATCTGTTACCCAACGAATCTTTGACTGGGAATCGATGCGCAATCTGTTGTTGGTAACTGGGGTGGTGATTGCTTCCTTGCTGGCTGTCCCCTATTGGCTACTACTACGCCCTGAAGATTGGCAAGCTGTCTTAGTCAATACGATGTGGTCTTGTTTTAACCTAATTTTGCTGATAGCTGCTTTGTTAGTTGGCTTTGAACAACCGCAAGTACGTTCTGCACACCGATTACAACGACGCCTCAATGTGGTTATTTCGAGTAACGACCAAGTAGTTATGGGCGAAACAATAAATATCTCAGAAACCGGGGCGTTAATTTCTTTAGAATCTTGGCCCAATTTAGCAGATGAAGTAGAAATTGAAGTGATGGGAGATTTTACCGCTAGAGTCACCCTCACAGCACGGATTATCCGTGTTTCCCCGGCTAACGATACAGAAACACATTTAGCAGTGGATTTTGTGAATCCTAATCCTGCCCAACTTGATGATTTAACTTTAGTTTTATATTCTGATGTCCGGGAATGGTATTCCCAAAAGCGGCAGTATGCAGACAAGCCAATGGCTTCCTTTGGATTTTTGGCTACTAGTCTGACTCGTTCTTTACGCGATATCAAACAACCCAGCCGTAAAAAGGTACGCAAGCAAGTACAAACTCTCGGTCAACTTTATTGGGATGGTCACTTCTTCTCTGGAGTTGCAACCGAACTAGGAGTTACAGGTTTACGGTTAGAGTTAGAAGATACAAAAGCCGTATCCTCTAACAGAATACTCAGGGAACAGGACTGGCACACCATGCGAACGGTCAAACCGCTTGTGGGTTTGCTGTTAAATCACGACGCAGATAACCCACAAGCTAGCCGCTTTGTGGCAGAAATTACCGCAGTAGAGGAACAACCCAACGGTAAAATTGCGATTGAGTTTCATTTTCCTGAGAAATTTAAGCAACGCCAAGACACCAAAATTAAACAGCTCTTGCAAATCCTGTAGTGAGCATGAAAATTATTTTGCCAGATTACAGGTAGTTAAGGCTTAAGGCGATCACATTCAAAAATTATAACGGTTTTATCGGCGTTGCATAAGTAGAGGCGGGGAAACCCCGCCTTTTACTTTAAGACAATCCATGAGACACAATCATTGATTAAATCGGTATCATAGCATTTTGGATTTTAGATTTTGCGGAAAGTTGAGCCAGTGCGTTGCGGTGAATCCAGCCCTGAAGGCGGGTTTCCCGCCGTAGGGGACTGGTGAACCCGGAGGGAGGTTCCCTCCGTTGTAGCAACTGGCGTTGCGTGGGCGGGTTTCCCGACTTGAGCAAACTTTCCAAGACGGATTGTGAAACATCTATTGGATAAGCGTTTCAGATTTTCATCGGTCGCAATCATTTTTCAAATCGGTATCAGGATCACATCCAGACGCACAGGCGCAGAGAATAAGAGTTTGAAAGATTGAATTTTTGAATTTCATGTCCACAGAGGATTTCTTTATTAAATTCAGTCTAGAGACTGCTGAAGAGGTCACATAATCCCATAAGCTGAACTTAAAGCGATTTTTTGCTACAGGTCGTCTTAGTATTCCGAGAATACAGACTTTGTCTGTTGGGCGACGACTGGTAAAATGTCGCTTAAGTTGTATTATCACTCAGTGCTTAATCCCCAGTTTCAAAATGCCTCTAAAAATTGTCCAGAACTTCGATAGTAGTTTTACTCTTGAACCCCAAGCTCAAGAAAATTTATTCAAATTATTAACAAATGAAAACTTTATTAGCCAGATTTGTCAACAATTACAATGTCAAAAAGTCGAATTTACCAAATTACTTTTTCAGCCAGTTCCTTATAGTTTAAGCACTCCTAAAGGAATGCCGGCAGACTTTGAAAAATATCATACATCTGACGAATACGCTATCATTAACGTACCGCCAAATTTTATGTTTAATGCTAAGGTTTTTCACCCCAGTCGCTTGTGTGCAATATACCGAATTGGGTAATTCCGATTTACTGTTCACTACAAATTATGAATTTAGGTTATGAATACTGAAACAAATATTCGTGCGTTGGCAACACTGGAATATGTTCCTTACATAGATGATACTGGCCAACTACCGGAACAATTTCAGGGTAAAATTGGAGTTTACGCAATTTTTGACCAAGAAAGAGTACTGCAATTTATAGGCTATTCTCGTGATGTTTATCTCAGCCTCAAGCAGCATTTAGTACGTCAGCCACAACAATGCTATTGGTTGAAAATTCAAACTATTGACCGTCCAAGCCGTACTGCTTTAGAAAGTATCGAGCAGGCTTGGATTGCTGAAAATGGCACTATGCCGTTAGGTAATGGCAAACACAAAGAAAAATGGATCAATCCTATCGGTGTTAAAGCACTAATGACAACTGAAGAAAGGGAAAATTATCAAAAGCCAGTCAATGACGAATTAGCACAAATAAAAATTTTGAAAAATGTAGCACGTCGAGTAGAGGCGGATATTTTAGCTGTATTAGAAACCCGTGGTTGCCAAATGCAAATTCGCTTTAATCCTAAGTTGAAAGAAGAAGGACTGCTTGATTTGAAATGAGAGTGGTTTTCCCTACATTTAAATTTATAACTCAAATTATAATTATGCAGTCACAAAGGCTCCACAAAACCAATTTGGGTATTAATATTTAATTGTTTAATTAAATTTAGATGCCGATTTTATGCTATTAGGGTGCCTAAGATGACAAATACGCCACCTCCCGATCCTGAGTCATCACAAAAAAATGCCCTTGGCTTTGATGAATTTATAGCCGTTCTGGTTGCTTTCACGACTATTGGCACAATTCTATTTTGGTCATTGTCCCGTAAGGACTCTGGCTGGAATTTAAACGGGGTACTGTCTCCAACTGCCTCACCTAATATTGGTATAAATCAAGGGTTACCCTCTCCTACGCTTAAGCAACTACCAAATCAAGGTACCTTACCATCACCTCTGTCTACACCTATTGTTGAACCTAGTAGTGTTCCACTAACTATTGACCAGGTGCCTTCCACTTCAGTTTTGCCACCCACTCATATCACCCCAAGCTTTCCCGCACAAGAACAAGCACCTTTGCCGTTATCTAGCAAAGTCATACCAAAACCATTCTCTTTGGTGACCCCCTCGAAGAAAAAGTCAATAATTCCACCACCTATTGCATTTAACGATGTACCGGCTGATTTTTGGGGTCGACGTTTTATTAATGTTCTTTCTTCCCGTGGTATTATCAAGGGCTTTCCAGATTATTCTTTTAGACCAAATCAGCCTGTAAAACGTGCTGAATTTGCTGCCATACTGCAACAAGCGTTTGAAAATAAGCCTACTAAAAATACGCTTAAGTTTAAAGATGTCAAAGAAAAATTTTGGGCAACTCCAGCAATTAACCAGGCTATCAGTACAGGATTTTTGAAAGGTTACCCTAATCAAACCTTTCAACCAGAACAAAAAATTTCGCGAGTGCAAGTTTTAGTAGCTTTGGTTAGCGGGTTGAATCTCAAAACACCTGCATCCCCAGAGACGGTTTTAAAAATTTATCAAGATGCTAAAGATATTCCTAAATATGCTACTGCTAAGATAGCATCTGCCACAGCCAATGAACTGGTTGTCAATTATCCCGATCCGGGAGTATTTGCCCCAAACAAAGAAGCTACCCGTGCTGAGGTAGCTGCTATGGTCTATCAAGCTTTAGTTAGAATGGGGCGATTTGAGGAAATTCCCTCTAAAAATATTGTCCGCTTGCCGCAGTCAATCCAGGAGTATTAAGAAGTGAAAGTGGTTGAGTACTTTTTGATTTTGCAACACCACATTCAACAGGGTTCTGATAAGTCCACAGGCTAAAGTCTTGATCTAAGTTTTCATAGCCGCACCCTTGAGGGTGGCGGCTACAGCTAAACTGCATTGTAACCACTTTCACTAATATTTACCTAACAGCAGCACTGAGCATACACATTAGGTTGAAAGCTGTGGTCAACTATACATTACTCTGGAGAACCTTTACCCACAACTTGTGATTTGAGAGTTGTAATTTCGTTGGTTAACTCTTTCCTAGTTGAAGCTTTGAGTAAATAGCGATAAACAAACCAGGCGGAGTAACCAATACCAATCAACTCAAAGGTAGGTGCTACTAAGGGAATATCGTTCAAAGAATCTAAGATTGCCAAGAGTACCTTAACCGCGACAATTGCTCCCACAATTAAACCGACGGAAATTAAGGGCTGCTTGTATTGATTAAAGAAGTTTCCGAGATAATCAGGCAGTGTTCCTAAAAAGCCAGAAATTTGTTCTCCGTATTTTAGCCATTGCTCTTGAGACTGCACGGGAGGCTGGAGTTTAGTGATAGTACCTGTTTGATTGTTGATATCTGTCATCGTGGTCTCTGAAGACTTGGTTTCTGTGAATTCCGGTTCTTGCATTTTCGCTTCCATAAATTGTAACAGTTGAGTTTCTCTAATCTGGACAATTACAACCAAAAGGCTGTTGATTAGGTGATGCATGAGAGCATCAGTGCAACTGAGTTTGGGTTTAAAAGGGTTTTAGTGCCCTATCACCATAATTGTCCTTTAACCACTACTTCATCAACTACCAGGTAGCAAGTCAGTAGGAGGATAAAAGTCAAAAGGCAGCAGGAGCTATAAAAAATCAGCTTTCTGAGTTCTGTTTTTTAAATCAACTGGAATCCTCAGGTTGCTATTATCCCATGTTGTGTCAGTTGCCCATTATCGTACTCATTAGAAGTACAAATCATGCAAAAGTCAGTCCACCTCTTATTTATACAAGCTTAAAACCCGATTTTATCGGATATTAAAGCTATCTTAAGCAGTGTTCGTCAATTAACTCATTCGTAGTGATATTAATACCGAAGCAAAGTTTTTATGTATTTGAATGGGCTAGACAGAAAAATTATTTTATGATATGTAGCTATCTTAGTTTGATGATTATAAAAATCGAGAGTTGTTTTATTTCCTCCTGTCTCATAGATATGTAAGCTATATCAGCGGCCAATGAAATATTTTTATTTGTAGGTGAGGCTGGTTAGCGGATTGCAGGAAAAAATAGTATTAAGCTGATGTCTATGTGTCTCATACACTTCTACTTATTTTTTCGTACTTGAAAAAATAAAGTCTTAGTTCTCAAACATAAGAATGTTGAGAATATTTTAGTGATGATTCAAAGAAAGATTTAGGATCAGGCTGACTAAAATTCAGTTTTTCTTATCCTAAATCTCTTAAGTGCAAGTTATGTTAATACTTACTCAGTTCAGCATTATTTCCAATCGGGAATTTCTGCATCCTCTCCACCAATGCCGATTCCGGTATGATATATTTCTGCATCCGTGATAGTTAGGTTATTCATTGATGCTTGATACACATTAGAATCGTAAATTTTAGCACGAGTCAAATTGACATTATTGAGATTGGCTTGCTTTAAATTTACATTGGTTATGTACGCTGAAGTTAAGTTAGCACCTGCTAAGTTTGCGCCAGTGAGATCGGCACCTTCCAGGTTAGCTTCAGTAAGATTTGCGTTTTGAAGATTTGCACCTCTAAGATCTGCACCAATCAAATGAGCGCTACTGAGGTTGGCGCCTGATAGATTACACCCAATACATTCCCCAGTTGCCAACAATTTTTGTAAATCTTGCGGATTATCAGCTTTCACTACGTTAGTGAAAAATAGGGGAGTTGCTAAGGCTAGAACCGCTAATAGCTGGAGTTTCATAATTTCCCCCTTTGTACTCAAGTTATGTCCGTTCTTTTCCTCACAATTCTATTATCTCACTAAATTACTGTAATTATGTTAATTGAGTACACAAGCTTGTAAGGAAATAGAACTTGTTTAGTATTGATTCTAATCAGCTATTAACTAAGGATTTGGAGTGATAGATGCACAGTAAATCATGAAACCTTGACTTGTCAAATTCCTGTTAAATCTTATTAAGGAATTGTACAAATCGAGATAGTTTGTCATAGAAATTTAATAGAAATTATTATGCTGTCTAGTAGCACTCTTGACAAACAATTACTGAGTCTTTAAAGCATTAAGAAATCTCGAATGTACTGATTAACTAAATCTGGTTTTTCTTGCTGCACCCAATGGCTACAGTTAGGAATATATTTAATTTGAAAGTTATTGACATAGGCTTCTGTACCGTAACTTAGTTCCTTACCAAGAGCAGTATCATTTTCACCCCAAATCATCAGTGTTGGCACTTCCAAAATTCCCCAATTTCTTTTTAAGATTCTCTGCTGAAAAACGTTGCGGTAATAATTTAACATTGCTGTAAGAGCACCATTTTTAGCGGCAGCATTCTTGAAAGCGGCAATATCTGCTTGAGTAAAAACATTTTTGTTAACCGCCATACCTTTAAGAGCTCGTTCAAGTGCTGCATAGTCTGAGCTTTTTATGACTAATTCCGGTAGCCAAGGTAGTTGAAAAAAGAAAATATAAGAGCTACGAAGTAGTTGTTGAGGAGTCAGTAAACCTTGGGAAAATTTTGCCGGATGAGGTAGATTGAGTATAATTAATTGCTCTAACATATCTGGATGAGCATAAGCAAAATTCCATGCGATCGCACCTCCCCAATCATGTCCAACTAAAACGCATTTTTCGTAGCCTAAGCCTTTAATTACACCTTCAATATCTTTCACAAATTCATCCATCACATAAGCAGTTTTCTCTTTTGGTTTATCGCTATCATTGTAACCACGTAAATCAAGAGCAACAACTTTAAAATATTTGGCAAATTCTGGTATTTGATGTCGCCAGGAATACCAAAATTCTGGAAACCCATGTAACATCAGCATCAAAGGGCCTTCGCCTTGAGTGACGTAGTGTAGTTTCACTCCATTAGTGGTGATATATTCGTGGGTCCAAGAAGGTTGTATAACAGCCGTCATTAATCCTACTCCATTTAAATAAGATACTGTCAAATTCTTTAAAAGATTATTGAATTATGCTATCTAATTATTTGCGGTAACATCTATTAAAAGAAAAGGTTTGTTCAAAGTTTTCTAAAAAATAATCTGCAAAAATATCTCTTAAATAATTGTAAGTTTTGCCATTAGATAGATGTATTTATTAGGTAATTATTGCTAAAAAAAAATCTCATATATCCAGGCAAATACTATGACACAACATCTTATAGATGATCCTTCATCATGGGTAGAAAGACTGGCAAGATTTGGTTATGCATCTAAGGGAGTAGTTTACGGTATCGTTGGGTTACTAGCAGCTCAGGCAGCTTTTGGTGCAGGTGGTAGAACGACTGATACAAAAGGAGCTTTACAAACGCTAGTAGAACAACCATTTGGTAAATTTCTACTGGCTTTGGTGGCAATTGGCTTAATAGGGTACGTAATTTGGCGCTTTGTACAGGCAATAAAAGATCCAGAAAATAAAGGCAAAGATGCCAAAGGTTTGGCACAGCGAGTTGGTTATGCCATTAATGGTGTTTTATACGGGAGTTTAGCCTATAGCGCTGTGCAAATTCTGCTTGGTTCTGGAGGTAGTGGTAATAGTAACTCTACCCAAGATTGGACAGCACGCTTACTTTCTCAACCCTTTGGTCAATGGTTAGTAGGAACTTTAGGGGCATTAATTATTGGATTAGGTTTTTATCAGTTTTATAAAGCTTACAGCGCCAAGTTTCGCAGAAAACTCAATTTAACTGAGTTAAGCAATACAGAACGTAAGTGGGTGATAGCCATTTGCCGATTTGGTTTGCTAGCAAGAGGCATTGTATTCTGTATTATTGGCTGGTTTCTCATTCAAGCAGCAACTCAATATAACGCCCAAGCTGCTGGAGGCTTAGATGAGGCGTTACAGGCTTTGGCACAACAACCATATGGCCCTTGGCTTTTAGGCTTTGTAGCACTGGGTTTATTGGCCTATGGTATTTATATGGTGATTAAAGCGCGGTATAGTCAGCTAGTCGTGAATTGAAAATCACGCTCGCACGCATTGTTTTTAGATACGCACATGAGCTTAATAGAAACACGCGGTGTCTGGCTTACCAATACCGATAGTAAAGTACTCAAGTCACAGCAACGCATTGCTGAGGCAATGAATTTTGTGGCCGAGACAGGATTTAATGTAGTGTTTCCTGTTGTTTGGAATAAGGGAGTCACTTTATATCCTAGCCAAACGATGCAGCAGACATTTGGTGTTGAAATTGATCCCAGCTTTTTCGGTCGCGATCCTTTGGCAGAAGTAATTGTAGAGGCGCGACGGGTTGGGCTAAAAGTCATTCCTTGGTTTGAATACGGCTTTGCAAGTTCTTATAACTTGAATGGTGGAATGCTGTTGCAGACAAAACCAGAATGGGCTGCGCGCGATCGCAATGGTAAGTTACTAAAGAAAAATGGTTTTGAGTGGATGAATGCCCTTGACACCCAAGTGCAAGAATTCCTGTTGAACTTGGTGTTGGAAGTGGTGAAAAATTATGATGTTGATGGCATTCAAGGTGACGATCGCTTTCCTGCCTTACCCTGTGAAGGTGGCTACGATGAGGGAACTATGGCACTTTATCGTCAGCAGTTCAACCAAAATCCGCCCCAAAATCCTCAAGATAGGCAATGGCTACAATGGCGTGCTGATATTCTGACTGAATTCTTAGCCCGTCTCTACCAAGAAGTAAAAAAAGTTAACCCTAATTTAATCGTGTCAATTTCTCCTAATATTTATGATTGGGGATTTAAAGAGTATCTACAAGATTCAGTCACTTGGCTAAATCGCGGCATCGTTGATATGATTCACCCGCAAATTTATCGCCGCGACTTCCTCAGCTATAAATGTATTGTTAATAAATTGGTAAACGAACAGTTCACAGATGCGACAATACCAAAGTTAGCACCAGGAATTTTAATGAAGCTTGGTTCTTATTGTATTACTCCTGAATATCTTATCAAAGCAATTGAATGCAACCGTAAATGCGGCATTAGAGGAGAAGTATTCTTTTTCTATGAGGGTTTGCGAGAAAATGATTATGCTCTAGCTAAATTACTACGGAGTAGTCCGTATGCTCAGTCTGCATCATTTCCTACTTTGTCAGATTTGAGTGGAAGTAAAGTGAATAGCAGGAGGACAGCTTCAATTTGGCAGAAGTTGCTAAGGTTTTTCCGAAATCTCTTTTAATTAGGTACGTGGAATATCAATGCAGATAGAACAGGTAATTGAAACTCTTAAAAATGATTTGCCGACTCTTTTTGAGAAAGATATTTCTTATGATATATATACTCAGGATATCTACTTTCGAGATCCAGTAAACAAATTCAAATATAAATTTAACTATCGCATTATATTTTGGACTTTGCGATTTCACGCTCGACTATTTTTTACTCAAATTTCCTTTGATTTACATGAAGTATATCAGTCAGCCGAGAACACAATCTTAGCTAAATGGACAGTACGTGGTGTATTGCGTGTTCCGTGGAAAGCGAAGATATTTTTCAATGGCTATTCAAATTATAAATTTAATCAAGATGGACTAATCTATGAGCATATCGATACTTGGGATAGAAAACCAGGAAAAATTTTGCGACAGTTTCTAGATAAAGGTGAAGACAGATAAATTGAGCGAGCGCTTAGTCTCCAATTCCTATTTAATAAACGATTAAATGAATTTTTTAAGACTGAAGTAATTACTCAAATCCGTCTTCAGCCTATTAACACTAATTTGAAGCTTTCGGTTCAAATATCAGGTAAGTTCCTCCTAACCCTTCTACAATTGTGCGCGTATTGGCAGCCATCATGTTTTGATAGCTGTCTCCGTCAGTTCCTGCTTCTCCTAGCCCATCAGCATAAAGTTTTCTTTCAGAAACCTTAACGGTGGTTTCTTCAGCTAGAGACTGAAAAACATCAGATTTAATTGCTGTCTCAGAAAAAATTGTTGGCACTTTAGCCTGCTGAATATTTTTCGCCAAATTTTTTACTTGTGTACCTGTAGCTCTTTCATTGGTGTTAATACCTTCTAACGTCCCTGCTAATGAAAGACCGTAAGCTTTAGTATAATAGCTCATTCCATTATGAGTTGTAATTAATCTGCGTTGAGTAGTGGGGATACTATTAATTCTGGACTTTATCCAGCGATCTAGTTGGATGAGTTCGTTGTTAATTTTTAACTTGTTATTACTATAAGTTTGGGCATTGCTTGCATCTAATTTGCCCAAGTTGCTGCTAATTACTTCTACCATTCTGATAGCATTCTTCACATTATGCCAGATGTGAGGATCGGCTACTATACTATCATCTTCCCGAAACTTTTGGGGCTTTGGAACTGCAAGTGATGCAATAGCAATTTTAGGTGCAGTGGTCTTAGTTGCTTTAATTAGTTTGACCAATCCTGGTTCCAAGTTATAGCCGTTATAGAGAATCAGATTCGCTTGTTCAAGAGCTTTACGATCTTCAGGCTTTGGGCGATAAAGATGGGGGTCTGCTCCAGGGGGAATCAAACAAGTAAGATTAATTGTATTCCTCGCAATCTGTTTTGTTAAGTCGCATATTATACTTGTAGTTGCAACTACTTGTGGAAGGTTATAGTTAACCCTAGTGGTAGTTTGAGTGAATGAAGTGCTTTGTGCTTGGTTTACACAGCCAACAAATCCCATTGTCAATGCGAGCGAAACATTACGTGCAAAGCCAAAATTAAATATTTTTTTTAACATTATCTGCTCCAGTAGATTTGAAAATAAAAATAAATATGATCGTTAGTTAATTAGTGAAGTATTCAAATTTCGCGGCTTGCTGTCAAATATTGACACTTTATAGTCTGATAACCTGAGGGGCGCAAGAGTAAGTTACGAAAATAAAGACCATGCAGGGTTTAGCTCCTGAATTCATTAGTTGATTGAGATTCTCTCGCCATCAGTTAAAGCAACAATTATGCGATCGCGCTAATAGACTACAAAGGATACCAACTGACAGAGATACTCTGGTTAAGGTGGTGAATTTGGTAATCAAGAGGGCTTATTACTCATATAGGTTGGGTTAGTTTTGCAAGCATAGTACCGTTACGATAAATTCAAACAGCTTGTATTATAAGCGTTTGGGCTGTTTTGTAGATGCAACGGGTATGTTGATTTGCGGTTCCGTTTGACTAGTCCTGATTTAAGGAAATTGTAGCGATGACTTTGCCACCTGTGGCGATATTAACTGGTATTTCCATCAAGTTGCTAAATTGACACATTCAACAAGAGTCGATGCTAGTTTAGCAGGTTATGTGTTTACTAACCGTCTCATAGCAGACTTAAACATCACTGTACTGTTGCTAGAAGCATGAAGAACTGACAACCAGCAAGTAATACATATTTGTGCTTGTTTCCTGAAACTGTTTCAAACCAGCACTAATGTCAAACAATTATAGTTGCTGAAAAAGCTACTGCTCTGATTAATAATTGGTAATAAATTGAAATTTTATACTTTAGATTTGTTTAATATTTATACTTCGTAAATGAGGATAAACCCTCAGGTAAATTGACTACACGGATTATAAAATATAAAGATATCAGTTGTTTGCTCAGGGGAAGATTTTACCAATGTCTGCTCTGTGGAGAGACTATTATAATAGCCATCTAAAGTTAAAAATCATACTTTAGTATCAGCAGAATAAAATTCTTTCTAAGATGAGTTGTTTGTTCATTATTAGCAAAGAAGAGGGTTTCTGATTGAGGAGTGCATATTTCCTTCGAGCTAAATCTAAGTAACAATTAATATGTGGTTTGCGACCTCAGCATTATGCTATTTATAATGCCATTTTTCTGAGCAGATTTGTTCTAGAATCGCACCGCTAACGCAAGCAAGTGAAGAAAAGTTATGGTTAACTCTTTCGATTCCCGTCCTGATATTTTATGGCGGCAAGTTTGGGGATTAGCTGCTTTAGTGGCTGGAATCATCTTCAGTTGGATGGCTTACAGTTTTTATCAACCAAAAATTTTACAAAAACTGGAGTTTGTAGAATTGGCAGGTTGGCTAGGGATAATGCAAGGGTTACTCGCCACAGTCATCGAACCTTTTGTGGGGCAATTTTCTGATCGCATCCAACAGCGCTTAGGTAATCGCTTACCAATTATAAGTGTAGGGGTAACACTGGCAGGTGCGATTTTTGTGATTGTCTCGCTGTTAGCAGAACAGAATTTATCAGGAGGTATACGTTGGTTAGTACCTGTACTGATGACTGTGTGGATAATAGCCATGATTCTTTTTCGAGGTCCAGCGATCGCATTATTAACACAGTTTGTACCTATGACCGAATTACCCCAAGCTAGTGCTGTTTTGGTCTTTGTATTTGGATTCATCGGCGCTATTGAGCCAGTATTAAAAATTTTTATCAATAGTATCGGTGCATCAATGACTTTTTTGTTAGGAGCGATCGCCTTGGTGATGGGAGGATATATTTTGCGATCGCTAACTCCTGTACATACATTAAAGCCCTATACTATCCATGAGGATGTCTTATCTAGCGCGCCTACTTTATTATTAATTTTAATTTTTGTAGTTGGTTTGGGTACAGGCTTAGAAGTAAACCTATTAATGTCGATATTTCCGCAAGAATTACAAATTCAATTCCCTGGTATTAGATTAGAATTTATTACCTCTGGCATACTTTTAGTATCTGCGATCGCCTCAGTTGTTTTGGGAGAATGGACGGCTCAAATAGGTGCGAATAAAGCAATGTTATTGGGTTTGGGTACAATGACCGGCTTAATGGGATTGGCATTGTTAAACGACATCGACACATTCGTAGTAGGTTTTATAGTTACTTTTGGTATTAGCTTTAGCTTAATTTTTGTCAGCATGATTCCCTTTTGTTTAGGAAAAGTTCCCTCTCATCAGGCAGGTTTAGCTACTGGCTTATATTTTGCTGGTAGCGCTGGAGCTACTGCTCTAGTATCACTTTTAATCAAACAAGGGATGATCGCATCATTGGGAGCATTTTTATTAGCTGAGTTTGCTTTTTTCGTAGTAGCTGGATGTATTGTGATTACTAAGAAAATACAAATTAGCTAATTCCTTCACGCTTCTGGCTCTATTTTTAACAAAAGTAGGAAGTATCTTAGTAAGACCGCAAAACTCCTATACCAGCTTTGGTTTCAATGTAATCAGCTAAGCTAATAAAATCCTCACGCGGATAGCATCTTCCACCAATGAGATCAAATGCTAATCTACTGGCAGGATTGTCTGGGTTTTCGAGAATATGTATACCCCAGTAATAAAGTAAGTCACTAGCTCGGATACAAACTTCCTCTGGGTCTATACAATGAAATTTATCATCTATTTTACTAATTTCTTTATAAGCATCGAAATAGACATCTTTGAGAAGCTTGAAACGCCTTATACCAGGATCTTTAAAGTTGTTGACTAGCACAAATAAATGAGCATTCTTATTGATTTCACGTATTTCTCTGACAGTCTCTTGGATAACTTTGCCATGCTTATTGATTCCTAGTGGATTTAGAGTTGTTGGGATAATGCAATAGTCTAATCGCTTAACTAGTTCTTCAGGATTACGTTCTAATGCAGGTGAGCAATCACAAATTACTATTTGACAATCACGCGCGGAATCTTCATGCCAATTTTCTGCTTGAAATACTTGAATATTCGTACCAACACCTTTTGGATTAGGAACAAACACACCATCTCCTACTAACTTTTGGAGATTTTCTTCTGGATCTAAGTCCACAATAGCAACATTAAATCCTTGCAGTGCTAATGCTCCTGCTAAGTGTGCTGCTACGGTTGTTTTACCCACCCCTCCTTTGCAAGTGAAAACTCCAAAATAAACTTTTTTTGATAGATTTTCTGGGTTATCTCCCGTATTACCTCCGACATCAATCTCAATCATACTATCAACCCCAACCAGCTTATTTTCCAAAGCTATTCCACAGCGAATTTTACTATTTTTATCCCAGGATCTGATTAATGCCTGTGCTGGGCCACCGAAACCTTTTGTAGTTATGAACCAACCAAAATTAAATTTTTGACCTTCGTCACTATCTAAAAAATTAGCAAAACTTAAAAGCTGCGGTGCTGTCACATTACTTTTGAGCCATTTAACTTGAACAGCACCGACAAGGTTTCCTTTTTTTACAACTAAATCATAACCACGCTGGTTAGGCTTAGCAGTTTCAACTGTCCAACCTGCTCTATAAATCAGTTTGGCTACGTGCTGCTCAAAATGTGTAAAGTCTTGAATGTATTCTTGCTCTAAAGATGATGGCATAAATAACAGCTTTTGGTTTTGTGCTTTAGAATGATGAGTTAGTGTGCTTAAGTACGCTGTCTAAGCGAAATGCGATTTAATTATAGTAAATTTATACAGGCAATCTAAATTACCTTCTAGGAAAACCCTCTTGCAGTCTAAAATCCACCTTTAAATTGCTATTGCTATACTCCAGCTTAGTATAACTTGATAGCCCAACTAGATTTAGATTTTCTAAGTATAAATACATAGAAAAGCGATCGCATTCATGAACTTTTCAAGAAGTTGTTTAAGCTGAACAGGCGATCGCATAATTTTTAGTTAAGCTATAAGCGCTAATATTCAGGATTTTGAGCGCTTTATGCACTGGTTACTATCTGGGCCGTTGAGTACGCAGCAATTAACGGTTAAGATTGCAGACTTACCTGCATCGTTACATGGTAAAAAGCTGGTGCAAATGTCGGATTTTCATTATGATGGTTTGCGGCTATCGGAAGCAATGCTAGAAAAAGCGATCGCAGTTAGCAATCAAGCCGAACCTGATTTAGTTTTATTGACTGGTGACTATGTAACTACCACCCCAAAACCAATTCACGACTTAGCTTTACGGCTCAAAAATCTCCGAAGTCGTGCTGGTATTTATGCTGTATTGGGCAACCATGATATATGTTACAAACACTCAAGAACAGAAATTACAAACGCCTTAAATAAAATTGGTGTTCATGTTCTGTGGAATGAAATTGCTTACCCATTAGGGAAAGAATTGCCCTTGGTAGGATTAGCGGATCGTTACTCAAAGGAATTTAACCCTGTAGCAGTGATGAACCAGCTAAACGTCGCTACTCCTCGGATTGTTTTATCTCACAATCCTGATACTGCGGAAATATTGCAAGCTTGGCGAGTGGATTTACAATTATCTGGTCATACTCATGGTGGCCAAATTGTGATTCCAGGGTTGGGGCCGGGGGTACTGTATTATAGAAAACTTGTGCAAAAAATACCCAGGAAATTACGCCGTAGAATTCCATATTTGAAAAACGATTTCTCTTTCATCCGCCATTGGGAATGGGCACAGGGTTTACATCAGGTAGGAAAAAATCAACTATACATCAATCGTGGTTTGGGAACTTATCTTCCTGGACGTTTATTTTGTCCTCCGGAAGTTACTCTTATTACGTTACAAAGTGAGTAATTTAGAGGCAAACTTTAAAACAAATTACTAATTAAATTGATTTTTTGTGACATACAAGCATTTTCAAACGTATTACATATTGGTGATTGTAGAGACATAATATATTGTGTCTAAATATCTAGAGTCTATCTAAATAAAAACTGCTGCAATTTATAGTAATTAATCAAGATATATTTTATTTTTTGGTAAGCTGTAAGCGCTGCTATCAGGAGTGTCTGTTGCGCTATGCATTGGTTATTTACAGGACATTTAAGAGTAGATAAAATCACGGTTAAGATTGCAGATTTACCTGTGTCTTTAGAAGGCACAAAGCTGGTGCAATTGTCAGATTTTCATTACGATGGATTGCGGCTGTCAGAAGAAATGCTAGAAGAAGCGATCGCACTGAGTAATGAAGCAGAACCGGATTTAGTAGTATTAACTGGTGACTATGTTACTGACGATCCCACCCCTATTCACAAATTGGCACAACGGCTTAAATATTTAGAAAGTCGTTATGGTATCTACGCCATACTTGGTAACCATGACATCCATTACAGTCACTCCCAAGCAGAAGTTACAGACGCTTTTACTAGGATTGGAATTCATGTCTTGTGGAATGAAATCGCCTATCCACTAGGAACAGAATTGCCATTCGTCGGATTAGCCGATTATTGGTCACGAGATTTTCAACCTGCACCAGTAATCACTCAATTAGATTCTGCCATACCCCGCATCGTTTTATCTCACAACCCAGATACAGCCAAGATATTGCAACAATGGCGAGTAGATTTACAGCTATCTGGTCATACTCACGGAGGTCATATCGTATTGCCAGGTGTCGGCCCTCTAGTTTTCCATTATAAAAAGCTTTTGAAAAAACTACCCAAAAAATTGCGGCGTTGGGTTCCGTTCTTGTTAGGAGACTTCTCGAAAGTAGTACGATATTGGGAGTGGGCCCAAGGGTTTCACAAAGTAGGAAATAATCAGTTATACGTTAATCGTGGCTTAGGGACTTATCGACCAGGACGCTTATTTTGTCCACCAGAAGTCACTGTAATTACTTTAATTAGTCAATAGTCATTGGTCATTTGTCCTCTCTTACAAAGTTGCGGCAGTCCGTTGGCGAGGTTCCCCCGCTTAAAGGAATTGCCATCTGTTCGTCGAAGACGTTGGCGTTCGCGCAGCGTCTCCCTTAGCAGAAGCCATCACCGGAAGCCGGCGCTCCGACGCCACTTGCTACAATGGGGAGGCAGTCCGTTGGGCGGCTTTGCCGACTTGTTCGCTGGAAGCGTTCCCGAAGGGTAGGAACTGCCGTGGGAACCCCCGCAACGCAGTGGCTCGACTTTGCGCTTTTGTCATTGGACTGTTGACTCTTGACTTATCATAGTTGAAACCGCCTCAAGCTACGATGGGAGAATATCGGCAGCTTAGGGCGGTTCGTGGAATATGCAATCGTTCGAGAAAATTTTAAAAATCAGAGGGAATATAGCTAAACTAAGGTGAACTTACGAACAATCTTCGCAACTCTATCTCTCCAGAACTACTTGTGCATCCTTGATCCAACTAGGCAGGTATTTCTGGCTGTGCGTTCGATCACCTCCACAACAATTATTGATGAGTTTAAGGCGAAAACACTTTCAACGGATGCGACAACTGAGTAGTGATTGCGAGGACATTAGAGCAGGAGGTACAGGCTCTAATCTGAAATGTTGTGATGAACTTTTAACCTTTTTGTACCTTGTTCTTAATGTAGCACCTACTTTTTAATGCATCACCATGTATTTACCAAACTTGAACGGTATTAATTTTCTGCAACAATTTGGCAATCTTTCTTAATTAAGAGAAGATAGCCATCAGAATTCAGCCAACCGCAGAGTCAAACTCTCACTCAAAAATGCAGTAGCCTTCTCCAAAGGTGGAAAAGGCTACCGAGCTAGAAACTTAGTTATTACTGAGCAGAACTGTCAGTGCTGCTATTTCCAGAAGATGAAGAACCGTTGCTATTGGTGTTTGACTTGTCTGCGCCTGTAAGCGGAGAAGTTTTCGGGGTGTCGCTCTTGTTATCTTCAACAGGAGATTTAGTACTAGGACTTTGTTGGCTGGGAATAATCGGTGATGTAGTTGGGGCTTTTTCAGCAGCAGGTCGCTGAGAGGGAACAGTGATATTAATATTTGGTTGTGTAGGCGCAGATGGAGAGGGAGCCTGCTGTTGTGGAATTACAACAGGTACTTCTCTGGTTCTTTCAATGATTGTGGTTCGTGATTGAGGAGATTGGCTAGCAGCCGGAGAAGGACTAGCACTATTTGGTACAGGTACAGGAACTACTACTGGCGTACCATTGTCAACCGCTGCATTGTTGCGTTGGTTGAAGTACCAAAATGCTCCTACACCCAAAGTAACTAGGGAAGTGAGGATAACACCTATTAGTAAGCCATTAGCAGCATTAGTGTTATCACGCTCTGCTAAATTAGCTTGCTGATATCTGCGCTCACTGTCACGACCAGTTACATAACCGCTGCTGTAAGCATTAGGATTAGGGGTGTTGTTAACTGTTTCAGTAGTTCTCTGCACGTGAGTCCGAATCTCACCGTTAGCATCAGTGTAGGTTTCTTGCCGATTTTCGCTGCGATAATTTTCGCGATCGCCTGGATTATTCATAGTCATTATTTCACTCCTCAATTTGAAAAAGTTGACGAACTAAACTTTGCAATAACCAAAGGTTTTAATGCATTTGAAAATCTTTTTATGTAGGTTTTAAATAGTGTTCTATTTGTTACCTAACGCCTTTACTAGATTCAGAATAACCTCTGCGATCGCGTCAATGGCTCTATCGCGGGTAGGGAGTTTTTCCTCCATCCAAAGGTGTATTATTGGCAAGAGTTTGATAACTATTAGCTTATTAACAGGTTAGCGATCTCATAGTTTTGCTAATTTATGAAATCTTTAAACGTAATGAGTTCACTCAAGGTGCAATCTTTATAATTAGAAAATTGAAAATAGATTTTTATGTACAGGTAATCAAAAACACTCAATTTACAATATTAGCGCACACTTTCTACTGGATATTACCTACGTTTGACAAATATTTGACTATTGCTGCTGAAAGCTACAGCATACAGTCTTGCTATCTGAAGGGTTGTTTCAAATTCACAGAACTCTGAAAACTATTTCCATTTCATCCCCAACGCCAGTTTAGCTTCAACCAACTTTTAATTTTTTGGCACCATCTTTTGACTAAAGGTCGAGAATTTGATGCAGGTCTTGATGGCGTTGACCATCTTGAAGATGACGATGCAAACGGACTGTTTGAACCTGTTAAATCTTGTTCTAGCTGTGCAGCTTTATTTAAATCTGATGTAGCTCGATATTCATATCCTAGTTGAGAGCAAGCTAGCCCACGGTATTTGTATGCATCAATGTAGCGAGGGTTGAGGCGAATTGCTCTAGTAAAGTCTGCGATCGCTTCCTGATATCTCCCTTGGCTAGCGTTCTGCACGCCCAAATCATAAAAAGTTTCTGCATCCCAGCGATTGGTAGCTACTTTGGTGCGATTTGTTGACGAAGGTGGAGGTTCAACAGTAGTAGGTAGCTGTTCAGATTTGAGATGGTTGTAAGCTATGTTGATTTGTTTAATTTTTTCCTCAGCTTCCTGTTTTTGCTGTAAGTCAAAAAAGCGATCGGGATGCCAAGTTTTCACCAACTTACGGTAAGCTTGCTTTACCTGCGCCTGCGATGCACCGGGTTTCAGCCCTAGAATTTCCAAAGAATCATTGATATTAAGGTGTAAATGCGATCGCGGCTGGTCATTTGACATATCGCAGACTGAAGAAATAGGTAACTATGTAAATCTATGCTAACGATTCAGAGAAATTTCTTGGACTTTAGCCAAACTGCTTTCATCTGTGAACGATTGGCGATGGCATCATACTAAACATCGCGCTGCCAAATTTTAATCGTCATGTCTCGGCTACCACTTGCAAGGGTTTTACCATCAGGGCTGAAAGCGATGGAATTAATCCAGTCTGAATGATTGCCCAATGTGTAAACCTGTTGTCCTGTTTTAACGTGCCACATTTTCACAGTTTGGTCTGCACTACCACTAGCAAGATACTCACCATCGGGGCTAAATGCAACAGACCAAACATAGCTGTGATGACCTGCAAAGGTATTAATTTCCTTACCTGTACTTATATTCCATAGCTTGATAGTCTGGTCATAACTACCACTAGCGACAATTTGCTCATCAGGGCTGATAGCAACACAATTTACCCAGCTTGAATGCCCAGTGAAAGTATGCAACAGCTTCTTATTTCTCAAATTCCATATTTTAATAGTGCGATCGCCACTACCACTAACTAAAATCTCCTGCTTGGAACAAATAGCAAGGGAGTGAATCACATCAGAATGTCCCTTCAGGATGTGTAGTAATTGCCCCATAGCTATATGCGAAATCTTGATGACAGTATCACTACCGCCACTAAACAGAGTTTGACCATCTGAACTTATAGCGACAGCAACAACAGGGGTTGAATGAACCTTGAGAGTGCTGGCTAATTTACCAGTAGATACTTGCCAAACCATAATGGTAGAGTCATTACTACCGCTCACTAAAGTTTGGCTATCAGGGCTAAAGGAAACGCATCTGACCGACTTAGTATGACCAGTCAGAGTATGTAGTAATTTTCCTGTTTTGACATGCCAAATTTTAACAGTGTTGTCACTACTACCGCTAGCGAGTAATTGCCCATCTGGACTAATTGCAGTTGTACAAACCCAATTCAAATGATTTAAGGTATGTACACATTTCCAAGGCGAAGCTTGAGTTTTTGGTTCAGATGTGGGTGGCTGTGGTGGTGAAGATGCAGCTTTGGGCTGTGTTATTCTCTGTTGAAGTTCCAGCTGTATTGCATTTCTAAAATCAGATTTCGCTCTATTCTCGTATCCTAATTTTGAGCAGGCTAGTCCACGATATTTATAAGCTTCAAAATAGTGACGATTAAGGCGAATTGCTTGGGTAAATTCCTCAATTGCTTCAGTATATCTTCCTTGTTGAGCATTCTCCATGCCACGTTTGTAGAAAGTTTCGGCATTGGATGTATTAATATCAACCTTTGTTTGATGAGGCGGCGGAGATTGGTTGATCTCCTCTGCCTGATTAGACTTTAACCTGTCATAAGCTTGATTAATTTCTTTAATTTTTTCTTCTGCAACCAGCTTTTGCTGAGGTTCAAGAAAACTATCTGGATGCCAAATTTTAGCCAAACGACGGTAAGCTTGCTTGATTTCCTGTGGTGATGCATCAGCTTTTAACTCCAGGATTTCGTAGGCATGATTCATATCAAGGCGCATACTGGAAAATAGGCAACACATTGAAACTATGCTTAGTATTCCCAGAAATTTACTCGATACTACCCAAACACCCCATTCTGGTTATCACTGGGATGGTAGTAACCGCCGCTTCTTTGAAGGCTGGTATTATCGCGTCACCTTACCTGATTGCGGCCAAACCTTTGCCTTTATGTACTCTATTGAAGATCCTATTGGTAATCAGCCTCACAGTGGCGGTGCAGCCCAAATTCTCGGACCTCAAGATGAATATCTGTGTCGTACTTTCCCTGATGTCAACAAGTTTTGGGCGAGTCGAGATGTCTTAGCTTTAGGCCATTGGGGCAAAACAGATTTACCTACCCAACCCTTCTACCTCCTCCCAGGAGAGTTTGAACACCATGTTCAAGAAGGCTATCAAGCTACAGCCACCTTAAATCAAGGCATGATTAGCGACCCTGCTACTGGTAATTATTGTCGTTGGCAGTATGAAATTAAGCCAGTGTATGGTTGGGGTAATCATGGCAGTATGCAACAGTCAACCGCTGGCTGGCTATCATTTTTGCAAATTTTTGAACCTGGATGGCAAATCTTAATGGCTCACGGTTTGGCTAGTGGCTGGATTGATTGGAATGGCAAAATCTACGAATTCACCAATGCCCCAGCCTACGGTGAGAAAAATTGGGGCGGTGCTTTTCCTCAAAGATGGTTTTGGCTAAATTGTAATAGCTTCCACAACGAACCCGATTTGGCATTAACCGCAGGTGGTGGACGACGTGGTGTTTTGTGGTGGATGGAATCTGTAGCGATGATTGGCTTACATTATCAAGGCAAGTTTTATGAATTTGTTCCCTGGAACTCACAAGTTAGCTGGAATATTCAGCCTTGGGGTAGATGGGAAATGCAAGCACGAAACTCAAAATATGAAATTGACTTAATCGGAACTACAGATTTACCCGGTACACCTTTACGTGCGCCCACAGCCAATGGTTTAATCTACTGTTGTCGAGACACCATGCAAGGACAACTAGATTTGCAGTTGCGAGAAATCTGTGATGGAAAACCTCAAATCATCTTGAAAGCACAAAGTTCTTTGTGTGGCGTAGAAACTGGTGGCGGTCCTTGGGATGATTCTTGGCAGTTTGGTTAAAACTACTGCTATCATTATATATGCTTCGTCTTGGGGCTGTAGCTCAGTTGGATAGAGCGAGCGCCTCCTAAGCGCTAGGTCGTGCGTTCGAGACGCACCAGTCCCGTACTCCTTTTTAATGGCGTGTCTAGTATACCTTTATCGCTAAAGTAAGCAATCTTGGATGCTTATGGAAATTTAATAATTCATACTCTAAGCTGTGAGGAATAAATAAGGTTGCTGCATCCCTAGCGCGAGGTTACGAGTAGATGATACAGCAGAATTATTGTCAAGTTTGCTTAAACCTGATTTGATTTGCTTCTAGGTAAATGATTTGGTTTTTTAATCCTTGAGCTTCAGCAGCAGTCAATCCTTTCCATTGCTGCTGTGCTTGTTTTACACTTGGCACTGGTTTGAGCACACCTGCTAAATCTAGGGTCTGTCCTTTTTTCACAACAACTTTGTTTTCAGCAGTTCCCGCATCTAAATTGGGAGCTAAAACCACAAATACTCGTTGAGTATTACTTGAACCAACCCAGAAAGTGCGATCGCCTACTACACTTTGAACATTTACATTTGTAAACTGTACTGGTCTATTTACAAGTGTCTGTTTATTGGCGTTGCTAATTACTAATACGTCTGTGATTGGTTCAGTCTTAACAATAGTTGTTACTTGTGGGCTAGGAGTGACGACAACGGTAGTTGTTGGTTGTGGTGTAGCAGTGACAGTAACCGTTGCTTGTGGCGTAGGAACGACAACAACATCAGGTTGCTTTGGTTCGGGAGCACAAGCAGTCACCCCACTTACAAACAGTGTTAAAAGCGTTGCTCTACTCAGCCATGACTTTGTACTGACAAAATTCCCATCGCTTTGCATGATGCTTAAACTGTACTTGTGACTATACATTTGACGATTAATATGCTTAATACTGAGTTGATTTAGCTATTAAAGGGTATCCCGTTTGATGATTATAAAAATCTCATGCCGAGACGCTCCAGACATATAAAAAAAGCTGGTATTACCTTTGTATACTAACTTTAAATAATTAGAATACAATTTCGCTTCTACCTAATGGAATAGTATAAGGCAAAGGCGATTCCGGTACTTTAATGTGGTGTGATTGCGCTGATTAACTCTGATGAAAACGCTTTTGTAACATAACCAGCCATGCTTGCACAGCAGATTTTAATCTTGCTCTTTCAGCCTCTTTAATACCTTGAGGATCGAAGCGATCGCGGTAATGCAGTTCAACTAGCGATGTTAAGTCATCAATTAAAGGTGAGCTAGGTAATTCTTCTTGCAGCCTCTTGATCCAGTTTTTTAAAGACTCTGAATTTTGACGGCTAAAACCTAACTCGTTTAACCTCTTCTCAATTAAATAAAATTCGTAATCTTTTTTAGCTAAATCTGATTTAACTACTTGTTTACTTAATTTCTGTCTTGTAGATAAACGGCGAACTTTATTCTGGGAATTAAACTTCCACAACCGCAGAAATATTAATGGCAAAACTAGCCACCATGCATATTTGAATAGATTGCTAACTAAACCAGAACGCAACCAGCCTGAGAGTTTGAAACTAAAAAATGACCATAAATCAGAGATAAATGCTAATTTATAAGTATTTGCATTCTCAATAGTAGCCCAATCAGAAGGTGTAGTATCAAAGGCTTGCCATCGACCATTTATATATGCCAATGTCCAAGCATGAGCATGGCGGCTACGAACTATATATTGTTTCTCTAATGAGCTAAATTCATGAACTGAATATCCTACAGCATAACGTGCTGGTATACCAGCAGCACGCAAAAGCAGCGTAGTTGCAGTCGCAAAATATTCACAATGTCCAGCGCGAGTTTTTAGTAAAAATGTTGATAAAGGCGTTGACTGATGATTGCTACCGATAAGTTTTAAGGAATAACGGAAATTTTTTATAAAAAAGCTATCTACAAGTTGTAAGATGGCTTGGGGCGATTTGCCTTTAATATCTAATTGGTTAATAACTTGATTTATTGCTTCTGTTTCAGGTTTGGCGATTTGTAGATCTTCTTCTGTCGGTGGGCTATCTAAAGAAAGACTCTTATTAAACAAGACTCGGTAAGCGATCGCATTATCTTTTCCTTCTACTTTCACCGTACCATATTTATTTTTCTCCATTTGGCTAACTGGTAATTCGTCAATTTCAAATGTTCCGTCAGCCAGCCTTAATAAGCCTTTACCTTGATTAAGCGTTGCGGAAATTGTGAGCATTGAATTATCATCTGATCTACTTCCTAAACGCCAAGTCTTACCGTCAATATCAGGTTGTACAGGAGTAAATGTAGAATTTGATGCTACCCAAAAAGCAGACTTATACTTATCATAAGTTGCTTCTTTCAGCAATCCAGGAGCAACTGTTGGAGTATTAGATGCTACTCGAAAAATAATCTCATTTGACTGCTTTAAAACTCCAATCTCACCGATACTTGTTTGTTTTGTTATTGAGTTTGTTAATTGTCCAATACTATTAGTATTACTTAACCATGCAACAACAGTATCCTCCAACTTCTGTTGAAGTTGATACACACCCATTTGCCCTATGAAACCAAGAATTCCAGCAATTATAATTAGACATAACCAGATAACAGGTGAAAATCGCGGCGATCGAATAAACCATAGAGCAATACTTGTAAGTAAAAACATCCCGATATAAAAAGAGATATTTTTAGTATTAGCAGCCCCAGCAGATAACATACAAAGGGCAAAATAGGGGTAACTTAAACTAATATTGTAGTGATTTGATTCTGGTTTTATGACATTTTTTAGCGATACAAAAAGTGTGCGAATATCAATATTTTCATTTACAGAGTATGTTTGAGCAGCCAGCAGAGGGAAAAAGACTAATGGAAACCACTGCAATAGATTGTAAACTAAGTAGATTGAGCGATTAGTAGTTAGAAGAGAAACAAATACAATAATCAGAATCATCAAACACAGATTAGCAATGCGTCGGAAGTCATCATGAGAGAAATCCCACCGCGAGTTGCTCAAGCGATATCCTGCTAAAATCACAGCCATTGGTATGGCAAAAATCCACATTCCTGTCTGCCAACCCCAAAAGATTAAAGCACCACTCAGGAGAAGCACTGGCGGTTTCATATATGCATTAGTTCCTCTTGAATTTTGCCCAAATTTAAAATATGGGATCTTGTTAATCGATCGTTCATAGAATCTAAATCGAAGTTAGCTACTTTACCTTCTTTATCTGTAATGACTAACACTAAGGTATGGATACCTACACTCTTGAGATAATTAACTAATCTTTTTCTATCTTCGTCCCAACACAAAAAGATACATATACAGCCACTTAATAAAGATAGTTTCTCAAGCACTGCTGGAATAATAGAATCAAAAGATTTATCTCGACAAGCGACAACAGATGCGAGAATTTCTAGCATTTTATCAGTATGGCTGAGTCCTCTACCAAAGGTAAAACAATAAGCTTCATTACCAACAAACATTAAATCTAATAATGATTCTTGGGTTTGAACTTCACAAGCTAATGAAGCGGCAATTGATATTGCTTCTTCTAAAATTTCGCTATAGTTAACGCTTTGAAATGTATCTAAAATCAAGGCGTGTCGGACAAAAAACTCATCCTGTTCTTCTTTGACAATTGGTTTACCAACTTTTGCCCAGCTTTTCCAGTGAATTTTGCGCAGCGAATCTCCCGGACGATAATCCCGCAAAGATCTAAATTCCTCTGAATCTCCTACAGAAGAGGTTAATGCCACACCACCAGATTGATGTTTCTTTATACCAGGAAGTTGAACTGATGGCAGTTGATATAACTTAGGTAAAATTAATAAAGATTGGGGTAAAGAAATAGTTTTACAAGCTTTAAAAAGTCCAAAAGGATCTGTCCTAGCTACTGTCATCCCTGTCAAGCGAAAAATTCCTCTTTGAGTAGGTAAAATTTCACCAATAACTTCTGTTTTACTATTAGGTGCCAGGGAGGGTAAATCTATTGGTAAAGCTATAGCACATTGTTTGCGAGAAATTAACCAAAGCCAGCGATCGTATCCAAAAGCTTGAATAAATGAATTGTGCCGAACTTTTCTAGTTTCAAGTGTTTCTATGAACTCCTTAAAATTGGGGCGAGGATCGGCAAAGTTTTCAAATAGTTTTAGTCCTTTTTGAATATTGTTGCTTTTGTTATTAATGACAATTTTGTACTTTAGTTTTACACCCACAGTTGCAAATCTAGGTAGATTGCGATTAGCACTAAAACGATCACGAAAAAGCAGGCTGGAAACTATAGATATGATAAGAATAGATAATAAAAAAGTAAATATCTGATAGTTCATGCTTGCATTACTAGACCCAGTTAAAGCCGCTGCGATCGCTAATAATGAAATAACTCTTCCACTAACAGTAACTCGTCTTGTTAGCTTGCGGTAAATGCCATAACTAAAATAGAAAAGACGATAGATAAAAAGTTTCATCTTGCAAGTTTGATATCAAACTGGAACAGGAACAGATTTAAGGATATCTTCAACAACACTTGTGGCGGTTCTGCCAGAGAAACGCGCTTGCGGTTCCATAACTAAGCGATGCGCAATTACAGATACTGCAAGTTCTTGGATATGTTCTGGTGTGACAAATTCATAGCCATCAAACAAGGCTAATGCTTGAGCAATTTTCATTAAAGCAATAGAAGCTCTTGGGCTAGCCCCTAATTGCACGCCTTGGGAAAACCGAGTAGCATTTACAATATCTACTAAGTAGCATTTCAAGTCTTGAGAGATACGAACTTGCTTGACCTGCTGTTTTAAAGTAATGATGTCCTGCAAGTCAATGCAAGGTTGAATTGAATCAATAGGGTGTTGTTGAATTTGGTCTGAAAGCAGGTTAACTTCGTCTTCTGGTGATATGTATCCCAAACTAAATTGAAGTGCAAAACGATCCATTTGGGCTTCGGGAAGCGGGTAAGTACCACGGGATTCCACTGGGTTCTGAGTAGCGATGACAAAAAACGGGTCTTTAAGTTTTCGCAAGTTCCCATCAATGCTGACTTGAAACTCTGCCATAGCTTCTAGTAGCGCAGATTGCGTACGCGGTGAAGCCCGGTTAATCTCGTCAGCCAAAACAATATGAGCGAAAATCGGGCCTTCGTGGAAATGAAAGGTGCGTTCGTTGGGGTCAAGCATCGAAATACCCAAGATATCCGAAGGTAATAGATCTGGTGTAAATTGAATGCGCTTGAAACTGACATCTACAGAGTATGCTAGGGCTTTCGCTAAAGTGGTTTTACCAGTTCCGGGATAATCTTCTAGCAGCACGTGTCCCCCACTAGCAAAGGCTGACAGCAATTTCCTGATTGCTGCTGATTGCCCTTTTATGACCTTTTGAATATTGTTAAAAATTCGTTGATAAATTTCTTTGCTGGGCAAATCATGAGCTTTTGGGTAAGAATTCTCCATTTTTCTTCATCACTGGTGAATGTCATGAAGTTAATGTACCCATTTGCCACATATAACTTTGTGCCCTTCTCTGCGTTATTGCAAAGTGCAATAATATGTCATTGCGAGTGGAACGACGCAATTGTCAGGTTGTTGAGATTGCTTCCCTACGGTCGCAATGACCTCCAGAATATTATTGCCTAGCAAAAGCTAAGTCAGATTCAATCAACTTTGCACCTGTTAGATTAGCCCCACTTAAATTACAGAAGTGAAACTTTGCTCCTCTTAAGTCTGCTAGTGCTAGATTTGCTCCTGTTAAATCTGCATCAGTCAGGTTAACCTCACTTAAATTCGCCCTAGTTAGATTCGCCCCTCTCAGATTTGCTTGTTGCAAGTTTGCTTGAGTTAGGTTTGTCATGACTATCTGTGATTCTCTGAGATCGGCTCCAGTTAAATTAGCTTCACTAAGATCTGCTGCTGTTAAATTAGCTTGCTTGAGGTCAACTTGATTTAGTACAGCCCAACTCAATTTTGCATGGCTGAAATTAATTTGATTCAGCTTCGTTGATGTCAGCACTGCACATCTCAAGTTGGCATTAATAAAATTCCTTTCTCCTATTGCGTAACGTCGCAATAATTCGTCAGTTGTTAATCTGGCTAAAACAGCTTTTGCAGCGCCTTGATAACACCATGTAGCTTCTGTTAGTTTGGTAGCAGTATTAACAGCAACCTCATCACATTGGTCTAATATTACTCCATTACAGCCATCCCATTGACCATTTAGCATCAAAGCAATTTCATTAGCAGCAGCTATTGAATCAAATAGTAAAACAGATTGTTTCTTCTGATTTAAAGAGCTAATCAAGCTAATTAATATATTATTTTGCATTTATCTTTGGATATGAATTTAGACAATCAAGCATTACATCGACTTGATAGACAAATCGGTGTCATATTACTATTGTATGTATTTAATAAATATCTTGCATGAATCCAATTATGCCTTCAGCAAAGGGCAGGAAAACCCGCCCCCTACAGATGATTTGTATAGCAGTCATAAATGATTTACGAATAAAAAGATACCCGACTTCTTGAAGAAGTCGGGTATCTGAGCCTCTCGATGTTTGGGAAAAAGTCTCATGTTCGGAAAATAAAACTGAAGTGAAATTCACTTGTAAATTACCAAATTCTTTAAGCAAGTCTTCAGTCCAAACTTATTCTCCAGAAACCTTCAAGCGGATTGGACTGTTGCAATTGGTTGCTACTGCTACCAACCCCATCATTGTCATACACTAACCCAACACTGAAATTTCTATTTATCGGAAATTGTCCTAATTTACCAAAGCCTACAATATTCTTGGAATCGGTTATTACCTGCTGATTCAACTGTATGGTGGTTTGGTTGCCATCAGCAAAATAGATTGTTGCTCGTTTGTTGTGAAAGCTTACTTGAACGTTATAAATTCCACCAGTTCCATAATAGTAAGCTTTCGCTGGCAGCTTTTGACCATCGATATTTTGTCCGTTGAACTCAACTGCGATCGCAGGCGTACTCAACAGCAAAAAAGTAGGTAGAATTAACCCTAACAGTTTCATAGGTTTACTAAAAATCGCATTTTATCAACCTATTTTTAACTTTAAAACATAAATTTAATCTGTGGAGTTAATCAAAGCGATCGCAACCTACAAAAATAAAGATTGAACAGTCAAATCCTTAAGAGTAATGGTGAAATTACGCTGTTCTTGTGTAGCAATAAATGCGATAATCGCCTCACACGCCACAGCAAGAGTTAACATCACCAAGTTTCGCGCTAAAGGATAATCGCAGACATCATCATTCACATCAGAAGGAACGCGATAGACATCATTCCAAATTACTTCTGCATAATCAGCTGCTAGCCCAACATGAAGGCAGGGAATTTTTGATTTATCGGCATAATCCTTTACTACTTGACGTGCCAAGCTGTTGTCAAAGACATCGATAATTAGGTGGCTGTCTTGAAGTAGTTGCGCTGCATTTGCTGATGTCAACTCCTTTGTTTTGCCATCAACTTTAGTACCAATTGCTCGGTATAAATTATTCGCTAAAATTTTCGCCTTGAATGCTCCGACATCAGAACGGTAGTAAGGCTGGGTGGAAAGGTTCCGTTCCTCAATGCGATCGCGATCGATGACTGTAAGTTTATCAAAACCAGACCGAGCTAAGTTTTCAGCAATGTTAGCTCCTAAGGCTCCAGCCCCACAAATGGTTATAGGATAATTCTTGAGCTTTGCCATCACAGCATTGCTGCGGTAAAGCTGTTCGTGAAAAAATATGCTCATTGTCCTCACCACTCTTGTTGTTCCATCACAGCTACCAAAGATTGCAAATCAAAATCGCGATCGCGTCCACTCAGACAAATCCCAGAACTAATTACAGTCAAATCAGTTTTGGCGATCGCACTAGTGTGGCGAACACCATCAGCCGTTCTCCAATCAACTGTCCAGTAATCACCGCGATCCTGAAATTCGCGTAATTCACCGCCACCCATTCGCAATGCTTTTCTCAATCGCTTTTCATCCTGTTGCGGTTGAGCAAATCCCTCAATCCGCCGAGTTGCTAATTCATACACTGTGCGGATTTCAGGAGTAATCCCTTTAAACTGCAATTCCTCAGATGGAGTCAGTTGCTTAACAGCAGATTGCAGAGTTTCCACAATTTCCGGATCGGTACGGCGATCGATTTCCTCAAACCAGCAAGACTGTCCATTCCAACGGGCGATAATTTGCTCAAAGACAACACCCTCAGTTACTAGATGAACTGCGATCGGTTTGACTACCTTCAACCGTTGACGCATATCTACTTCATTCACAGGATATGCTAACCAAGTTTGTCCCCGCAGTTGATATGCTAATCGCAGCCGTATTTGGGAAAAGTGTTGCAAGTATTCTGCAATTTGAGGTAAGTCTGCTTCTTCCACAACCGTTGCTGTCTTCGCATCCACAGGCTGAAAGATACCCCAACCTTCAAATTGACTAGGCTTTGGCGTAAAGGTGTAAACCATCCCAGCTACCCGTGTGCGAACTCGTCCACCTTTAACGCAAGGCGCGATAAATTGGGTTGCACATAACTGTGCTTCGGCGCTAGCAATTTGGTTGATTAGCTTACGGATGTCAGTCATAGCTCACGCAAAGCCGCAAAGGCGCAAAGAAGAATTTATACGTAAATTCAGCAAAGTTAGAGAATTTATATAATGATTTCCCGCGTGCAAGTTGGTGGAGCATTGCGTGTTCTCAGTTACTAGAGGGACTCCGCTGGTGAGTTGTTACACACTCTTTTAAAGATGGCTACTTCTAAGCCGACTTTCCAGGTTCTTCGCACTCCCCGTTCACACACGCCCACTGTATTTGACAGTGTTACCTTTCCTCTCGTACTAGTATGTAGGCTCCAAGAGTTAGGGCACGCAGGATGTTAATATAATACAATATACTACAATAAATATTCGACACTTTTTGAGCAAGAGTAATAAAAATTTTGGATTAAGTATGCACTCAGAAAATATTTCTATTCTGGAAAAAGCTTTGCCTATCATGATTGCTTCTTTGACTAGTACAATCGTTGGTGGTGTAATTGGATTTTTTTCTTCTAATTGTACTCTAGCTAAAAATTGGGAAAGACAAAAGAAATATGAGCAAACCAATATTGCTTATGCTATGTATCAAGAATTTTCTATCCGAGATAAACTAATAAATAAAATTATTTTAAATCTTAAAGGTAAGCAAAATTTTGAAATAATGGTTATCTCTATATATAGAGATAAAGATTTATATTTTATTTTTAGAAAGGAAGTGTCTACTTTTGATAATAAACTATCAAATAGTATAGTAAAACTTTACGTATATTTAGAATCTGCCGAAAAACAACGGAAGAGAGTAATGGCTTATATTGAGGATAATTTTTCTCCAGGCAAAAATGAATTGGATCTTTTGATAGATAAATTAGAAAAAGTTCAACAAGAATTACAAGAATCACTACGACTCTTTCAAGAAAACTTTGATTTCTCTAAAGAGAAGATTGCTCAATTAGATGATTTAATATAAATCTAAGTTTTAGAATTCGGAAATCAGACTTCAAAGAATTAGCAAAATTAGGAAAGCGGTAGACACTGTTCCAGATTGAACGACAGTAGCAAAATTGGAAATGGCACTGCCCAAAAATTTATTTATTGAGCAATGCCATATTCTAACCTTACTTATCTGCCCGTACAGGCAACGGCATATCCAGAATCTCCATCAGCAAATCCAGGCGAGAGGGGCGCGTTAGGAGTGGAACGAGGTTAGGCAAGCTGTAGTAGTCACCCTGGAAAGTGAAGGTTTCTACAGGTGCTTGCTGCTGCTTGAGTTGACTCTCCAGCCAGTTGTAATAAGTACTTACGCGGACAATTACTACATTGGGTATCACTGCCATCTCTCGGCAATAGGTCTTGTAGACTTCACTGAAGTAAGGAGCACCATTCTCGCCTTCATCCGTGACTATGATGATTTGGTCAACTACCTGCTTTTTCTTGCGCATTGCTTCCAATGCACAGCCGATACTAGTACCACCACCCGCCTTGATGTGCTGGAAGGCACGCTCCCAGTCGGTCAACTCTTTGCCCTGTGCGGTGACGGGGTAAGGAATTGTATCGAAGGCGTAGACAAATAGTTCTGCCTGGGTGATACCAGAGATGAGAGCAGCAAGTTGCTTACCAACTGCGATCGCATTCTCCATTGAGCCGGACTTGTCAACCAGTAGGGCGGTTGGACGAGCGATCACACCACGTCGCTTCACCTGTTCGTTAGTCACTTTTTCCAACTTTGCAACGGTGTCTGCGTCTAAATCTGCGGCGTCTGCGGCAATCTGTGCTTTGAATGCAGCCACACGCCCACTCTTAGATGCTTCCTCCAGCTTGGAGTCAATTAACTTTTTGACTTCTGGGTGATCCATTGCACCTCTCGCCTGAAGTGACTTGAGGTTATTGATCGTTTCCTGGGGAGTCATGCTATTTATCAACGCCACCAACACAACTGGTGTAAGTTGCTTGATTGCACCGATTGCGATCGTGTAGGGAATGTTGAATTCCACAATTAGCCGTGCTTGTTCTGCGGCACTTTCTGCCTTAGCAAGCTGCTTCAGCACATTTGCTAACGAACCCTCTGGCGGAGTATCGCGGAACAGAATCGCATTTGCCCGTTCATTCGGCTTAATATGCAGCGAAGCATATAGGTGCTTCATCGCCTTACGACCTCGCAAAGCTGCGCGATCGAATAGAGCCGGATTGCTTTCTCGTGCCTTCAAGTAACGTCGCACCGCAGTACGAGCCGAACGAGGCAGTTTATTTTGCTGCTGCTTCATGAAGTCCACTATCCGAGCCACCTGATA
The DNA here is from genome assembly GCF_002154725.1 of Nostoc sp. 106C. GTDB lineage: Bacteria > Cyanobacteriota > Cyanobacteriia > Cyanobacteriales > Nostocaceae > Aulosira. The sequence continues at coordinate 90,050 of NZ_MTAW01000184.1, forward strand.
GGGCGGAAACTCTTGTAGCATTACAAATCCAGCATCTCTGTGTTCGGTTAGATTACTGGTGAGCAAATGAGCCACAAATACTTCCTTGTGGTCGCGAACATCACCATGACGCTGATACCAAACTGCCAAGTGTCCGTAAAAAAGCGGATCTAATTCAACAATTAACTTATGAATTTCTGCGACTTGCTCAAGCTTGCGGTGAGGGGTAGTCAGCAAACTGTTGAGCATTTCCAAGCGCAGGTCACGTTCTGCGGTATTCATAATAACCTCCTCAAAGAATTTTAGATTTTAGATTTTAGATTTTGGATTGCAATCTAAAATCCAACATTGAAGGAGGCAGATGTTGCACGCGGGGCGATCGAGTCACCGCGCAAGTTGTAGAAGCATTGTGTATAACTGATTCAGAGTTATGTAAGCTTCTGCGATCGGGGCGCGGCAACAACTGCCAATTAATAAATTTGAGTTTGTAGATAGGAGCCCTAATTCACTCGTAAAATCCTCTATCTCTTTTCTTCTCTTCGTGTCCTTTGCACCCTTTGCGGTTCGTTTAAAAAAGAATCTCACGCAGAGACGCAGAGGCGCAGAGAAGATAATTTGGATTTCGATACTATGTGAGAGAAACAACGGCTCCTGTTTCTTCTAACTGCTGCTTGAGTACTTGGGCAGTTTCTTGGTTTAATTCTGTCTGCACCACTTTAGGAAGAGAGTCTACAAAGTCTTTTGCTTCTTTGAGTCCCAGTCCAGTCACCGTGCGAATGACCTTGAGTAGGGCAATCTTTTTCTCTGCTGGAACCGATACCAACAAGACATCAAACTCGGTCTGAATCTGTGGTTGAACCTCATCTTCATCTCGCTTATCAATTTGAATGAGCTTCGGTGTGGAAATATCAACATTGAAGGTTGCTTCAATCTGCTTCACTAGTTGAGCAGTTTCAGTAACAGTTAGAGACTTGAGTTGTTCTAAAATTTCTAGAGTTTTCACAGACATGGCAACCTCCAATGAGTTGCAGTTTACTCATAATTGATAATTAATAAAATCACTTCGTGCAAGTTGAAAAAGCTGTTGATTCACACACGGGGTTTGAACCCGTAATAGCTTGATCTTAAGTCAAGTGCCTGTTCCAATTCGGCTAGTATGTAAGCTTATTCGGTTAGGGCACGAAGTGAAAATTTTACTTTTTAGAAAGTTGATTTAAAATAAATCGAATTTCTTTTTTATTACACTGCTGTTTATTAGCAGCGTAAATTTTGCGACCTCTATAAGTTGCGCTAGAACGGTGAATTAAACCTTTGAAAACATCCATCACATAATCAGTTGGTGGTGGGGGAAAATCTTTAAAGGTAATTAGATACCAAATCTCATTCAGCTTGTGGTAATGATGATAATCATCAACAATCACAACATTGGGTTGTTCCGGCTTTCGCTTCTGTTTTCGAGGTACTTTCTCGACTGCACAAAGAATGCCAGTTTGAGGATGGATATAGAAGCGATCGCGGTAACTCCCATTTAACTGAAGTTGATACCCTCGGTAAGGCTTGCTATAAAGTCCACCATCAATTATTTCTACATGACGTTCAACGTAATCCCACACATGATCGATAACGTGCTGTCCTGCCATTGTGCTGGGATCTAATCGTTGGCACAATTCGCTGTAAACATCATTCCACGGCTGTCCGACTTTCGAGCGCAAAAATCGACGCAGGGGGCCAAGATGATCTGAAAGATGCTTGGATTTATTTGTAGCTTTGATCAGGTAAGGATTCAACAATCCATCCTGAGTTGCTTCCTCGGTGATTTTGTCTAACTGCTTTTTAAAACCTGTCAGCTTTTTGAGACTGATTCTCCTCCCACCGCGAGGGCGTTCAATCACAATCTCGCTCAAACGATGTTCGCTCATAACTCATGTTGTTTAAAGATAGTTTTACTGATTGAGTCGTTATTACAAATGAGTTAGCGGACATCATTGAACTCACCTCCGTGTGATTGAGTTAACGTTGTAGATAAATACAATTTAAATAATTGAAATTCCGCGCAAGTTAGCAAAGCAGTTTTCACAATTGCCTTTACCAGTTTGGCTACGCTCCCATCAAAGGGAGCGACAGGAATCGAACCTGCATATCCATTGCTGGATGGTGTGTAGGCTTTACAAGTTCGGGCGCGGAATTAAGTATTAAATGATTCCGTGCAAGTTCAAGAAGCTTTTTACAGCACGGCCGCTCTTACCAAATATTGGCAGTGGGCACGCACGCTAAATCTGCAAGAGACCTAGAAATCGTGCTTCGCTAGTTCGATCGCTCGAATTTTACTACCTTAGGACCGTTATCAATGTGTATGTATGCTTCTTCTGTTAGGGCACGGATGGTTGTTAGAAGCCAGGTAAAACAGATTTCTTCCCTTCTGCCATCTGCTCCCTGCCATCTGCCTTCTTCAACCATAAACTGCTTCAGGACGAACTATCAAATCACCACTAGGGCGGCGATCAATTATGTAAGCAGAGAGGCGATCGCTATTTACATCTAAATGCCGCGCAACCTGCTCCTTCACTGTCACATCATTCATGCCTGCTGCAATTCCTAGTTGTGTTTCTGCAACATCAACAGAACGTCCTTCAAATCGAATATGAACCATTGTCATCACCTCTTTGTTTAATTACGAATTACGAATTGTATTAGTGGATCTGATCGGAATTGAACCGATACCCTCCCTGTGAGAGTTGCACTCACACCTCATGCGAGTCAAAAAAGCTGTGGTAACACACGCAGGAATCGCACCTGCAACTTATCGTTTAGAAAGCGATCGCTCTACTGTTGAGCTAGTATGTAAGCTTTTTCTGTTAGGGCACAAGTGACATCCGGGATCTCTACCGTTAGAGCTACAGACCCAAGTTTGCGTGATTGCGATGCTCTGATTGAGGTCATTGCGACTTCAATCAAAGTCAAAGCAAATGGAGCCGTCGGGAATTGAACCCGACTCCTGCAACCGTCCGTTTGTTGGTTTCGGAGCAGTCGAACGCCAATCGCGGCCCCAAAAGTGGGTATTGCCTATGAGAGTTATTGAGCTACATCCTCAAAAACTGGCATCTATGCAATTGTCAAGGTTCTGAGAGGTTTTACTTTTGCTTCTTGAGGAAGCTTGTTTGTTTATACTACATTTGTAATACAAACGCTACATGATGTCAAGGGGATACTACAAACTTTTTGGGAAGTGAAAAATTGTTAGCCAGCGAAGAGATAAGTACCTAAACAAAATTAATTACAGATTCTCTATGCTGTTCCCTGTTCCCTGTTCCCTTAACTGCTATATATCACCAGATAGAAGATGAGTGGGGTAGGTGATGATAGCTTAAGAGCATGAAAAGCAGATAAAACCCCCTTTGTGAATAAGTCAGTATTAATTGCCCTTGCTCTATTAGCGTTTACAATGCTGTCGCCAGTTAATCAAGCGGGTACTGCTCAAGGTTCAAGTAATTATGCTCTCAAAATGTCTTCATTTAATCTCAGTTCCCACAAATGGAAAAACCGGGTGCTACTAGTCTTTGCACCATCGGTTGATAACCAAGCCTATCAGCAGCAGATACAGCTATTACAAGAGCAAAAAAGCGGTTTTGCAGATCGGGATTTGGTTCTCGTAGAGATTCTGGTAACAGATGAGAGCTATGCCAACGGACAGCCAATAGATGAGTCTGCTGCTGCCAAGTTGCGCGAGCACTTTGGGATTGACAAAGAAAATTTTCGCGTCATTTTGGTGGGCAAAGATGGTGGTGTTAAGCGCACTGATGTGACACCAGTTCAAGCCACAGCAATTTTTGCGGAAATTGATGCTATGCCCATGCGGCAGCAAGAGATGCAAAAAAAAGGCATAAATTCACCTTAATTGCATAAATATACAGCTTAGAGGATAAATCTGATGATCGCTGTCCACAACTTGAACAACTCCCGTTCTCAGCGTATACTCTGGCTGCTGAAGGAACTCGGCATCGAGTACGAAATCAAGCGCTACGAGCGGGACCCGAAAACCATGTTAGCACCAGCGTCGCTTCGCAAGGTACATCCGCTAGGCAAGTCACCAGTGATTACCGACGGTGCGCTGACCCTGGCGGAATCCGGTGCCATCATTGAATATTTGGTTGAACGCTACGGTAGCGGACGCCTAGTTCCGGCTTTGGGTACACCGGATCGACTGCGTTACACCTACTGGCTGCATTACGCAGAAGGCTCGGCAATGCCTCCACTGCTACTGAAGCTTGTCTTCGATCGCATCGAGAATGAACAAATGCCCTTTTTCGTGCGACCAATCGCTCAGGCGATCGCCGAACGCGTCAAGAGTTCGTTTATTGAACCTCAAATCGCGCAGCACCTAGATTATCTGGAGGCGGAGCTTGGAAAAAGCACATGGTTTGCTGGTAACGAATTTACTGCGGCTGATATCCAGATGAGCTTCCCTCTGGAAGCGGCTGCTGTACGGGCAGGACTGAATGCGAGCCGTCCGCAACTCATGGCATTCCTAGATCGTATCCATACACGTCCAGCTTACCAGCGTGCGCTTGATCGCGGCGGTGCTTACGAGCTTTTGAATTAAGTGAAAATTATTATTTGTATTGTACATAAGCTTGACAAGTAGAAAGTTCCTACCTGCTTGAAGAGTACAAACCTTAAATGGTATTACCAGCAAACTATATTTTGGCAACTTGCTATAAGAGCGATAAACTAAGGAAAATTTCTTGAGGAAGTATTGATGGCAAAAACAAATGGGGCGAAAACTGAAACGTCTGCACAAGAATTGCCCGCAGACAAAGACACTGAGGATACGGCGACAGTCAAAGATTCGTCAGAAGTAGTGGAAGCAACCCAGGATATTGACGAGATCTTGAACTCACTAAAAAGCTTGCTGAGTGCTTTAGAAAAACTGCAAAAAGTCCGGCAGGAAGTGGGTGATGTCAAACCTTTGATCGGGCGAGTGCTAGATGGAGAACTAATTGCTGGTGAAGAGCTTGAACAACTCAAAGCAGGTGTCAGCGGTCTTTCTCGCCTGGTTCGTGCTTATAGCGACCATCAAGCAGCGCTAACTAAAGCACAACCAGCTAGAAACCTTTTAGATCAAGTGCTGAAAGAGGGTCATGCAGTATAGAAGGGTGAAATAGGTTGGCAAATCAGTCCCAGCGATCGCAGGAGCGCATGGGGAAATGCATTGGACACAACAGCTTGAGTTATGAGATTAGGAATTACCAAAGGTAGTTCGAGATGTTGAACTGCTCCGCTGGGTTTGGCTCAATTTTGGTTGCGATTGTGAGGATGAGTGTGACTCGCTACGATAGCATTAGAACTCTATAGTATCTGAGTATGGGAAAGCAAGACGCTCCACTCACTGGAGAAGCCCTGATTAAGGAAGTCTGTCGGCGAATTCGGGTAGCCCGCAGCTATTGGGATGCTCATAACAACGCTGCTTGTCGGGGTGAGCGCGATCGCGCGTTAGCCCTTTACAACACGCTCTCGCAGGAACAAAAAGAGCAGATTCCGCAAGTTTTGCGGGTATGGCTGCGCTATCGCAGTGAGAAATACTTTGGCGCACACCGAACGCCGCCCAAGTCGGTAAGAAAATCAAAATAGCCCCTAATAAATCAACACTTGTCTGTTGCTCCTCAAATCAAGGCTTAGAGAAATAAATATTCCAGCTTTAGTAATTCACGGCACTGAAGATTTTATTAATTATTACCAACATAGTAGACGTACTCGCTAAGGAGATTTTCGGTGCAAGATTGTTGGTTCTGCCATAGGTCACATTTATCCTCCCTAGTTTAACTTGTTAGCGATGAGGCGGACATGATATCAGGATGTTACTAACTAGCTTTGAGCATACTTAAGCACTGCCAAGTAGCTCTTTGTAAAGTAAAAATAAAACTAAAGCTTGAGATGATAGCTAACTAGTAGTATGAGTATTTATACATTAAAATACATCTACTAATGACCCTATAAAGCCTACAAAATTAGTAACATCAAAGTTTAAGGGGAGCTTATCAAACGCTCTTGACTTTCACCAACCAACTAATACTTGACCTTAAGCTGCTCCGTATCTTCAAAATAATTTAAAATCTTACTTTATCTTTTTTGAATTTTGCCAGAGAGCGTACTAACCATATTTTCAGCTTGAGTAAAGATGACATTGAGATTTTAATAATTAACAACACTATATTTATCAAGTATCAATTATTCAATGTTAAAACGATTATTTATCTATGATTTGCTTCATACATAAGCTCTAATCTCTAGAATACTCAAAGATTGAAAATAAGTAGAGAACATAGAAATGACAGCAATCGTAGTCAATCAACAAGTATGGGAAAAATTAAAGCAAGCGTACGCAGAAAAATTTGGTGGTTCACCTAAGTTACTAATTGCCGAGCTTAATCATATTTATCAAGATAAAATAAACAGTAGTAAAGACGTAATCTCAGATAAAACCGTTCGCAACTTTTTTAATAGAACTGAACCCATGAAGGTGCAAGAGAAAAATCTTAACTTCTTATGCGGTGTATTACTAGGTTGCGAAAGTTATCAAGAAGCTTTAAGACAAAAAACAGCTTTAGAAAATTTAGAACAGCCAGATTTTGATGTCAATGCAGAGTGGATTGAGCGCTACCAAGAATATATAAGGACAAAATGCGGCACAATGAAAGTGCTCACCATGACCCAGCCTGTGCAACTAGATAGTATTTATACAAATGTAAATATTCTAGAAAGTGTTAAAGCTAAAAAGCAAAAAACGATAGAAGAAATTCTGACTCATTTATCAAACGAAAATATCAGCTTTAGTCGCCTTAATTATCGGGTAAGCACCAAAAATATGGCAGCTTTTGATGCCGTAAATCATTACCAAAAGCTTCTTATGTGGGGAAATCCGGGAGCAGGTAAGACTACATTTCTTAAACACCTGGCAATGTATTCTGCTAAATTGGAAAAGCAACCTATACCAATTTTTATTTCATTAAAAGAATTTGCAGAGGAAGCAGATAAACCAAACCTTTCTGATTTAATCCAACGAGAGTTTCTTAAATTCGTTTCTCAACCATCTCAAATTGTCCAAGATTTACTAGAGCTAGGTCATTTTTTAATTTTGTTAGACGGATTAGATGAAGTCGTAGAAACAGAGAGCAATAGAATTTATCGCAATATTAATGCATTAGTAGAACAATATTCAAAAAATATATTTGTATTAACCTGCCGTTCTGGAGCCTCAGATTATACATTTGAGCACTTTACTGAGGTAGAAATAGCAGATTTTAATGAAAACCAAGTTTTGCTGTTTGTCAATAGATGGTTTGAATTATGTCAAGAACCACAGTTAGGAGAGAAATTTTTAGCTGAAATTGAAAGAAATAGTTCTCTTAAAGAACTAACCACAAGCCCGTTGCTACTGACTATGTTGTGTTTGGTATTTGAGGATAACTATGACTTTCCCAGAAATCGGTATTTACTGACAGAGGATGCTGTAAATATACTTTTACGAAAATGGGATGCTGGTAGGCGAATAGAGCGTAATTCACATAATAACTTTAACCTACCATATCAGAGAAAAATCAATTTGCTGAGTCAGATAGCTTATGAAGCTTTTAATCAAAAACCACAAAAGTATTTTTGGCAGCAAAGAGAGCTAGAAAAAATAATTGAAAATTATATTGAAAATATTCTAGAAATAACTCCAGAAACTCTGGTTAATCATAGTCAAGATATTTTGAGAGCAATTGAGGCAAATCATGGATTACTGATTAAGCAAGCCAAAGATTTATACTCATTTTCTCATCTTACATTTCAAGAATATTTCGTTGCTCATTACATAGTGGAGAAACGCAACACTGAAACTTTAAACGAAGTTATTAAACAGCACTTAACAAATCATCAATGGCGAGAAGTATTTCTCATGATTGCTGGACGGCTCGCAAATACCGATGAATTTCTTAAACTAATGTTTCGCCAAATCAATACGTTGGTTGTAGAAAACAAAGCTTTGCAAGATATGTTGACTTGGTTGGACGATGTAACTAGTTTACATGCTGTTAAATCTAGTTCATGGAGAGCATTTTATTTATTGGTCGATCAGGTATTTGAACTCTACAGCAACTTACAGACAAAAGTTGATTATAATCTGGCCCAGGAACTGGCCGTCAGCTTAAGAGAAGTAAATAAAGAAAGAAAACGAATTTATCCTCGGTCATTACTATCTGATTTTGCCTTCAATTTAGTTGACTTTCATGCTAAATTAGTCTCTAGTAAAACTGGGGAAAAGGGGTTTGAATCTCAAAAACTAAGCCCACTGTTAAAAAAAGAACTTCCTGCTAGTGATGATCCAGTTAGAATACCTCAACTACGCAGTAAAGTAAGTTTTGATAAGGATAGTCACGTCATCAGTATTACCAAACAAGAAGATAAAAATCTCCCGCAACACGAAGATTATCCTCTTATGCAAACTGGTGCTCACAGCGAGCATAGCTATCATCATGAAAACAATTCTGTTGAAAACCAAAACAATATCAATGAGGATTTAGCAGATTTTCTTGTTTTTTTAAAAGAAAGTCTACCTGATGAACAAGCTCCGGAGTCAGATTGGCTGGACTGGGCAAATAGATTGCGATCGGCAATGAGATTATATTTAAATATTGGCTGGAATGACGTTAAATTTACGCAACAGGAAATCAAGGCTTTAAAAGATTATTTTTATGCAAACATTTTGCTACTCAAATGCATCAAAAGTGATAGTTACTCTACTAAAGAGTTGCGAAATCAACTAATTGACCATATGTTACTCCCAAGTCAACGTGTTCCATCAGAACTCTTAACTATTAGCTAGAAAAAGTAAGTATGAAGCATTGGGGTATCTACATCGATATCTGTCGAAGTAGTATTTTCCAGCCGAACGTCAAACGCACATTGTATCTACAATCAAGCATAAAAAAGGAATATTCTTTACACTACTGAATACATACATATATTCATACACCTTTTTTCAACCCAGAAGGATAGATTCTGCTAGGTATTTGTATAAGTGTTACCACTCATTACCGCTTGTTGCCGGATTTTACCATTTAATACTATGATCAATAAGCACACTACAGCATTTGGAAAAAATTGCTACTCTTTATGGGCCAGCAAATCAAAAAAATATGTCAGCATAAATCAGGCGAACTGTGGACAGACGGTTGTTGTACCCAAAATCCCCCAGTGGATGATATTTCTATCAAGTCTCATGCGATCGCATCTACTTTTGAGCAGTCTCCGACAACGCAAACAGAGGTACAACGCTTAGCAGAAGCTACAGCGGGTTAAGAGAGGAGATTCAAAAGGTTTGATTTAACGTTGGATGCAATAACGATCGCATTTTTTCCATTAGTTATCAGGTGATCCTCAGCAAAAATGCGATCTCTAATGCTGTCATTAGAGCGTAAGTAATTCAAAAAACTTTTTATTCCAAAAATTTTTGCCGTACTGTACTAGACCAATCAGGCCAAATTGGTAATCCCAGTTTTTTTAGATAACTCAGGCTAGAGTAAATTTGCCTTGTTCTGCCCCATAAATCTAAGTCAAACCAGCCATCATCCTGCATGTCAGGGTTAAGAAAGGCACTGGTAATGTTCACTGTTAATCCATAGCGAGAAACTAGTTGAGAAATGACAGGTTTCTCGTAATAGGTTTTCAAGATGCACATTTGTAGGCGTAGGCGATTAGTTTGACCTTGAGAAATCCATGCTTGGAATTCTTCTGTCCACTGAGATTTAAGCGTTTCACATTGACTGGTAATTACTTTGTTCGGTGAATTTGGAAATGGTTGGGAATGCTGATCAGATTGAATTTGGTTGGCGATCGCTAGTTCTACTAAATTTACTCCTAACCCTTGCAAGTAAGATAGGCTACTGGTTAGTTGTTGGGGGTTTCCTAAAAGTTCTAAATCAAACCAGCCATCGCTTTCGCTATCTGATACTAATGATGCTGCTGTAATATTTATGGTTAAACCATAACGAGATATTAGCCGCGAAATAACAGGTTGCCTGTGATATCGCTGAGGTACCAAAATACGGCTATGGACTGGTGAGGATTTTTGCGATTTATCGGGAGACACTGCTTTAATCTCCCATTGGAATTGAATCGTGTAAGAAGGCTGTAACAAAGATAGAAGATTGACAGCCAACAAAATTTAGTTTGTGCAAATTTTTTTGACAAAACATAAGTTTCATGCTGCTTCTCCTCTTCTAGCTCGTTTATTAAAATACTGTAAACCTATCGGTTTATCGTATTAAGCGCTTATGTAAAGGAGGATGGCACAAAAACCACAAAAAAACAATCAGTATATCGAACAGTTTTTTCTAGAAGCGCGATCGCAGCTCAATAGCCCTCATATTGATTAGCGTGACTTATGCCAAACATCTTGACATTGCATAGAGAGGCAGTGGATGTTTGGAATATGGGAATGGAGAACGAGTAATAGGCAACAGTTCCCAACTCCTTGCCTTCTGCTGCCAAAATATTGTTATAAATTTTCTATATAAATTATTGAATAACCGCAACCTTTCTGCCTTTTTCCAATCGTCAAACTCACGTTAAAGAATGTGCTTTATAATATCCTATTCCTTTGAATTAACAAAAATAAAAGGAGGTTAATACCCTCCTATTTAATGATTTAATCAGATTTATTGTTTTTAATTGTATTCTTTGATTTCTCCAATACCTTGCAAGTTATTTCCTCCTTTGATGTTGCGCAAGCCATTGACTATGCCGAAGCTTTAATTGTTCACTTTGTTCACGATGTCTACGCTCGCGTTGCGCAAGCCCAGTTTCTTCACGATGTTGACGCTCACGCTCACGTTGCGCAAGCCATTGACTATGTCTAAGCTTCAATTGTTCACTTTGTTCACGATGTTGACGCTCACGTTGCGCAAGCCCAGTTTCTTCACGATGTTTACGCTCACGCTCACGTTGCGCGAGCCATTGACTATGCCGCTCTAATTGCTCGTGCTGTCTATATTCTTGTTGTTCGCGTCGCTCAATGTTGCTATGTCTTTTACTTTCAGCAGTTTCAGCGGATGCATGTTTGGCCAAAACGCTAGAAATCAGTAAAACACCTAATAAACAAGATGAAACAATTCTCTTCATACAAACTCTCCACAGAGAAATGCATTTAACAAAAAGCATCAAAATTATTTGTAGATAAATAATACAAAATAATTACTTAGCATTAAATCTGTAAATACTTAATTACTAAATAACTTAGATAGCTTTTTTATAAAAACTTACCACTAGTATTTATCAATACAATGTCAATTTTGTGTACTTTATATGTCTAATTAAGCATTAACATCTCTATAGCAATAGTAAATGAATGTGAGCGCAACTGTTAGAAATAAAGATTATGTCTTTCTTTTTTTACCAACCTCATATTATAGCGATTTCTAGTCTACTGAAGTACGAATTCATCTGTGGTTAATTACTTCTTCCCATACCTCGCTGAATTGAGAAACGCTATATCCTTTTTTTTGATAATCTAAAGACTTATATTAAGCGGCTTAGACTCTTTTCAAAGCACTTTCATACTTGCTATGAACATTTATGGTTGTGACAAAGTATTAGAGTGTGTTGCCTGTAACCAACAAGGGCTATTGCTCTCAAACTCAATGTCTTTGCATAAATATACAGAGTGGCACGCTAGGAAAAACTAAGATATTGTGTTATTTGCGTAATAATCGGTTTTAGTGGAGAACAACCACTAAAGGTAATGGGAAAACTTGGGTATGAATTTCGAGGTTCAAAAAGAAAGCAGTTGCTAAAGCAAGCCCTAGCCGGAATGCCCGCCGATGCGTTAACTGTTCTAGATTCATACGAGGTATATAATGACAACTCAGACTCATCCTTCAGTGTTGCAAAAGACGGCAAGCTTGACTTTATCAAAGCCTGTACAAGCAACACTTTTCGTTTCACTGTGCACGTTGACACTCTGGACTGTTTATTTTACGACCTATCCCGCAATCCACGATCGCGTACACAGCCCACGTCACCACACTTTGCTGGTGCCTTGTCACTAAATAGTTAGCAACTATTTTTGAACCCCCATATCCTGCTGGGAATGGGGGAATCATCAGCGTTACGACCTAGTGCTCAAGATTTCCCACGATCAACCGACAAATACAGTACATGAAAACTTGTACGCTGGGTCAATCGAGTTTGATAAGCTCCTTTAGTACTGTAGAGATCCACAGCCACAATGTCGAAATTTAAGCTTTATACACTCATCAGCGCTATTTGTATGATGAGTGTAGTTTTTTATAGTTTTGCGGGCTTCTCCCAGTCGCCTCAACCGCATGTGCGACTGATTAGCCCAACACCAGCAAGTCAATTAATACCCTTTGAAGCTGAAGCCACTACACCCCAATCTCCAGTCAAATTGGCGTTGCAAGCAGAAGATTCCACAGATAAATCTTTAGATAATGCTAAATTTAACCTGCAAATTTTCACGCCACCTCCAACCCCTTGGTTCACAACAGATTTTCCCATAGTGGAGGGAACCAAGCTACTAGATATAGAGACCATCGCTCCTAAAGGGCAGCTAGAATTCCAACAAATACTGCCAATTCGGGGAAATTACCAACTCAAGGTGAATGTTACCCCAGTGGTAGCTAATGCCTTTACTCCAATTCAGCAAACCCTGACATTACCAGTGGCAGAGAATTGGGTAAAATACCGGAATTTTGCGATTCTCACTGTAATTTTGTTACTGGTTGGACTAGGTGGTGGTTGGATAATTGGTGGACGACAAGCGATCGCACCAGGAGAAATGGCACCCCAGCAAGTGCGATTATTATTGAGTGGGGTAATTGTTGTAGCGATCTCAGCTCTATTATTCGTTAACATCAGTGCAGAAGTTGCCCAATCACAGAGTTCAGGGCACGCACATAACCACGATCATCACGATCATGGAGCGGCAACCGCAGCGCCAGTTGATAACTCTGGAATTGTTCGCCAACAGGGTTTCCAAGCGCAATTATTAGGAGATGATAGCGCCACCGTAGGCAAACCTGCTGCTCTACAGGTAAAAGTTACTGACGAAAACACCAATCAGCCTGTCCAAGAAGTACTATTAAATATCAAAACCACCCAGCTTGAGGATGGTTGGGTTAATTTTGCATACCAGGGTGTTCCCGATACCACAGGACAATTTTCCTGGGAACAAGGGTTTTTTGATGGCGCACCCCACAAGTTAGAGGTGGAAATTTCTCCTCAACCCAATGCTTCCCGCCAATTTACGCCGTTTAAAGTGCAAAAAGACATAGATGTAGAAGGAGTTGCACCGCCTTTTTCAGTACGGTTTATTAGTCTGGCTTACATGACAGCTTTTGTGATTGTGGGATTGTTAGTAGGATTACGACTTAGAAAGAATTTGCCTTTGCACAGTTAACTACTGCTCAACCTGCTGGATCAGAGCTTGTGTTTGTTGATAGCCTTGGGTATTCCCTTGTTGACGAAACAGTCTTGCAGCTTGCTGGAGATCTGCAAGAGCACTCTTGCTATCTCCCAAAGCATATTGAGCAAGCCCCCGATTTCCGTAGGCATCAGCCAGGTTGGGATTCAGGCTTAGTGTCTGGTTAAAATCTTTGATGGCTGCTTGGGGATTTCTCTGTTTTAAATAGGCAAGTCCTCGGTTATAGTAGCCATCTATGGACTTCGGATCAATTTTTATTGTCTGGTTAAAGTCAGACATCGCTTTCTGAAGATTTCCTAGTTCTGCATGAACTATCCCTCGACTTTTATACGCATCTGCATGGTGAGGATTAAGTTGCAGCGCCTTGTTAAAGTCAAAAATAGCTGATTTCCAGTTGCCTGTTTGAGATTTAGCTAAACCTCGGAGGCAGAAACCCTCATAAAATTGAGGATTAAGCGCTACTACTTGGTTAAAATCCGCGATCGCTCCACTGAAGTTACCTTGCTCAAGTTTTTGCACTCCTTGGTTATAGTATTCTTGAAAATTCCTCTGGTTGATGCGCGTTTGTGGTGCCTGTGCATTAACAACAATAGGTGTTCCAGCAAATAAAGTTGTGATTCCCAAGTAGGTGATTGTGCGCTGAATATGGTTCATAATTTGACTCCTTCATACTTGCAGCATGAGTTGGGATTTGACCCATGTCACTATTTTAACTAGGACAGTAACGCGGAAATAGTTTGCAATAGTAGCCAAACATTTAAGCTACCAATCACAATCGCTACTAACCACGATAAAATTTTCAGCCATAAAGGATTAACAAACTCACCCATTAAGCGGCGGTTACTTGTAAACATTACCAAAGGTACAACCGCAAATGATAGTTGTAAACTTAAGATAACTTGACTGAAAATTAGTAAACCGCTTGTACTTTTTTCACCAAAAAATATAATTGAAATCAATGCTGGGATAATTGCAATTAGTCTAGTTATCAACCGACGCAACCAAGGTTTTAAGCGCAAATTGAGAAATCCTTCCATGACAATTTGCCCTGCCAAGGTTGCAGTGAGAGTTGAACTTTGCCCGGAAGCAAGTAATGCCAAAGCAAAAATTGCACTCGCTGCATTCACGCCCAATATGGGAGAGAGCAACTTATAAGCATCTTTAATTTCTGCTACATCGTGATAACCAGAAAAATGAAAAGTGGCAGCAGAAACAATCAAAATTGCTGAGTTGATAAACAATGCGAAAAACAAGGCTACTGTTGAATCAATTGTGCTGAAACTAATAGCTTCCCATTTCTTTTCAGACGTTACTTCCCAATTTCGCGTCTGCACAATTGATGAGTGTAAATATAAGTTGTGCGGCATCACTGTTGCCCCTAAAATGCCAATGGCAATGTAGAGCATTTCTGGATTCTGCAAAATTTCTATTTTGGGAACATAACCTAACAAAATTCCCCCAAAGTCAGGGCGCGAAAAGATGATTTCTGCCAGAAAGCAGAGTCCAACAGTTGCTACTAACATAATTACCAAAGCTTCTGTATAACGAAAACCTTTGTGTTGTAGCAGCAACAGTACAATTACATCTAGCGCCGTTATACATACACCCCAACTTAGGGGAATGCCAAAAAGAAGTTGCAGTGCGATCGCACTTCCTAAAACTTCCGCTAAGTCGCAAGCCGCGATCGCGATCTCACAAAGTACCCATAAGCAAAAGTTCACACGCGGACTGAAATAATCTCGACAAGCCTGTGCTAAATCTCTTCCTGTTGCTACTCCCAACCGCACACACAGCGATTGCATTAAAATCGCCATCAAGTTAGAAAGCATGATTACTGTTAGTAATGCATAACCGAATTTAGCACCCCCAGCCAAGTCAGTCGCCCAGTTACCAGGGTCCATATATCCTACTGAGACGAGATATCCTGGGCCTGCATAAGCTAACATCTTGCGCCAGATGTTTTTAGTCTTAGGAATCGCTATACTGCGATGAACTTCAGGTAAACTGGGCTTTCTGTCCGGATTTTCTGAAAAAGGCATTCGTTGATACTCTCAATTTTTCATAATTTTCTCATAATTCTCAGAAGTACTGATAAATATACCCGCATTCGTAAGGTTATAAATCTTAACTTTCACTCAAAATTAATGACAAATTTCAATAATAAAAAACACCACCCACGGAGAGATGGAGTTTTTGTCAATGGTCATTAGTAAAACAAGTAATAACCGATGGGGTAATAAACTCCTTCCAACAACAACACTTTGGCAAGCGGGAGTTGAATCTCGATCTCGCTCGATTACCGCGAGGTCGAAACTCAGTGCATCGCTGACAACTGACAATCTGGAATTAGGTATTGCGAGTTTGTAGTAGATAACAGCAAGAAGTCAAAACTTGTTCATTTAACACTCCTAACTTAGTTACAGGCGCGAGCGATCGCGTCTGTTTCTTTCTTCACACACCAGAACAGAACCCATGAATTCCATTACACAGATTGCGACAACTACCTTAGTTTTGCTACTCAGCTATACATCAAACCCAGTATTCGCTGTACCCCAAACACCTAATCATCCAGTTACCGTCGCGCAGGCAAAAAAAGTCTCAGACAATTTAATTATTCCCGGCGAAAGAGTTGGCCCCGTGACACGCAAAACCACCAAGCAAGATTTAGTCAAGCTGTTTGGTGCATCATGTTTAGTTGATAAAACGATTTCTGGCGCGGAAGGGATAGGTAGTTTTGCTGCTACTCAGGTAAATCTCGGTAAAGAGCGATCGTTCCTAGTAGTTTGGAGCGATCAAACTCGTACTAAACCACTTAGTATAGATATCCTCGGTTCTGGTTGGAAAACTCCTGAAGGTTTAAGTATAGGTACTCCATTAAGTGAGTTACGCAAAAAGTTAGGCAACTTTCAACTCTTCGGTTTGGGTTGGGACTATAGCGGCGTAATCTTGTTGAAGACTAGCCAATTATCTCGTTATCTCGGCAAACTGAGTCTACAAGTAGATGCTGCTCCTAGTGCTTACAAGAATCACCCAAAAGATTACCAAGCAGTATCAGGCGATGGCACTTTTTCTTCTAGCGACCCCCATTGGCAACCTCTGGGAATACGTATATCAGAAATAAATGTTGTACTTAACCCAGAGCAGTAGCGATTAGAGCTTTTGGATAAGGCAGTATTTTTGATATCAAACCACAGATGCACACAGATAAACATCGATAAGTTAAACCTCGTCTAACTTGAGAACTGTAGTTTTTTACCAAACAGGACTTACGCAAGCAAAATTTGTCATTGCAACCGGAATGTAGTGTAGGGAAGTAATCACAGAGTTTGAGGCGATTACGTTGCTACCCTACTCTTCGAGAACGGCTTTGCCGAACGGGAACGACTTCGTCGAACGCTCGTAATGACGTAATTCCGTGACTTTTGCGTAAGTCCTACCAAAGTTTTGCGATTGCTTCCTTCGCCGCAATAATACAACTGAATAACTCAAAATTCCAGATTTTAACATGGATAAGGTTTATCTATGTTCATCGGTGTTCATCTGTAGTTATTTTTTGTTTTAAATCTAATTTTTGCCAGAGATCTATTCACTCATCAGTACACTTTGCTCGGTATGATATTTATTCTGCAAGCATTTACTCAGTAAAAACTAGCTATGACCCAGAACTACCGCATTACCCTACTCCCCGGCGATGGCATTGGCCCCGAAATTATGGCTGTAGCGGTAGACGTGCTGAAAGTCGTGGGGAAGCAATTTGATTTGAAGTTTGATTTTCAAGAAGCTTTGATAGGTGGTGCAGCAATTGATGCTACAGGCGAACCTCTACCTGCTGCTACCTTGGAGAGTTGTCGCAACAGCGATGCTGTATTACTTGCTGCTATTGGTGGTTACAAGTGGGATTCTCTAGCATCTCATATCCGCCCAGAAGCAGGCTTGTTGGGACTGCGTGCAGGTTTAGGATTATTTGCGAATTTGCGCCCAGCCAAGATTTTGCCTCAGCTGATTGACGCCTCAACTTTGAAACGGGAAGTTGTGGAAGGCGTTGACATTATGGTGGTACGCGAACTCACTGGTGGAATTTACTTTGGTAAACCTAAGGGAATTTTTGAAACTGAGACTGGAGAAAAACGCGGTGTAAATACAATGGTTTACACCGAATCGGAAATCGATCGCATTGGCAGAGTAGCTTTTGAAGCAGCACGCAAACGCAGCGGCAAACTTTGTTCGGTAGATAAGGCGAACGTTTTAGAAGTATCTCAGTTGTGGCGCGATCGCATTACCAAACTCTCCCAAGAATATCCCGATATCGAACTATCTCATCTCTATGTAGATAATGCGGCGATGCAATTGGTACGCGCTCCCAAGCAATTCGATACCATCGTCACAGGCAATTTATTTGGGGATATTCTTTCTGATGCTGCTGCCATGCTCACTGGTAGTATTGGGATGCTGCCCTCTGCTAGTTTAGGTGCTTCCGGGCCTGGTGTGTTTGAACCCGTTCATGGTTCTGCCCCAGATATTGCTGGGCAGGATAAAGCTAATCCTTTAGCACAGGTATTGAGTGCAGCGATGATGCTACGCTACGGTTTAGACCAACCAGCAGCAGCAGATACCATTGAAAATGCTGTGTTAAAAGTTTTAGAACAAGGCGATCGCACTGGAGATATTCTCTCACCCGGTACCAAGCTTTTAGGTTGTCGTGCTATGGGTGATGCACTCATTCAAGCGATACAAGGGTAAAAAGAGTCAATAGTCAATTGTCAGTTGTCAGTGTCTCCCCTGTCCAATGACGCCAGTTCGACGCCACTGGCTTCAACGGGGGGAAACCTGTTCACGCGACTGGCTCTCCAATGCGCCATGCCCAATGCCCAATGCCCAATGCCCAATTTCTAAACAGAACTGGATCATTTTGGCAACCGTTGCGGAAACTTTCATATAAACTAGAGACAAATCTAGAAAGCAAATAACATTCATAGTGTACGCTTTACGACAAGGACAAGAAAACTATACGGCTCCCAACAACCAGCATCTCCAGCCTCCTTTGGCTGATCCCGCTGTCATCAGGGCTGCTGGTCAAATTTACTACACTCTTTGTGAAGCACATCCCGAAGTAACTGGGCAAGCTACAGGAGTAGCCATTAATCGCACTACCCATCGCGGCAAGGTGATTTTTACGAACCAACCAGTTCTCTTGCCACAAGAATGTTTTGTCCCGTTGAGTCAAATTGAATCTCATATGTATTAGTCATCGGTCATTAGTCATTAGTCATTAGTCACTAGCCATTATTCATTAGTTATTCGTCATTAGATATTAATTACTGGACATTAGTCATTGGTCGTTGGACACATGACACATGACTAGGACTAATGACAAATAACAAATGACAAAGAACAAAGGACAAAGTACAAATGACACAGAACTAATGACCAATGACTATATGGATATTTTAACGATCGCCCCGGCGAGTGTGATTGTCTTCGCCTTGGGTGTGTCTATTGGCAGCTTTATTAATGTTGTAGTTTATCGGCTACCAGCTGGCTTGTCGGTTCTATGGCCTCCCTCCCGTTGTCCCCATTGCCTCAACCAGCTAAGAGCTTACGATAATGTACCAGTGTTCGGTTGGCTGTGGTTAAAAGGTCGGTGTCGTTATTGTAAAAGCAAGATTTCTGTCCGCTATCCTGTGGTAGAAGCGTTAACAGGCATAATTTTTCTGCTAGTTTTTTTATTATTTAAAGTTTCTATTTTGACAATTGGATATTGGGCTTTTTGCAGCTGGTTATTAGCCCTATCACTCATTGACTTAGATACGATGACTCTACCCAATCAACTTACTCAGTCGGGTTTGGTATTGGGAATTATATTTCAAATAGTTATCGGGTTTTTCCCAGATGGTAGCTGGGTGGGATCGATCAAACATTTGATGATGGGGATTGTCGGCGCTGTGCTGGGGTTATGGCTATTTGATGCGATCGCCATGCTAGGTTCAATTGCTCTAGGTAAAACAGCAATGGGAGCAGGAGATGCCAAATTAGCTGCCATGATGGGGGCTTGGCTGGGTTGGAAATATTTGCTTTTAGCAGGTTTTATGGCCTGTGCCGTGGGAGCGTTAGTAGGCGTTGTATCAATTACACTATCCCAGCGCAGATTTGGACAAAAGATACCTTTTGGTCCTTTTCTGGCTTTTGGGGCTGCGATCGCTCTATTTGGCGGCGAAGCAATTTTATCTGCTTACCTACGGTTATTTTTTCCAGTAAGTTAAATATAGGAGGAAAAATAAATTAAAATTTCAAAATTTAAAATCTCTAGTTTTACATCTCTTTAGTCCATCATAAGAAACTGCTATCCCCCATGACTGTAACCGTCATTACGCCATCGGTTCTTCAGATTTTGGTAATATTATCCTGTGACCAGTATTACCCTCTTAACGAGCTAATCGCTCATAACCTAGCAATACGAATTCTTGATTTGGGAGCAAGTATCCCCTGGAGGGGTTGGGGAAGGGCATCCTGCTGGGGGGTTAATATGCCAAGACCTTTACCGATACCTTCACAAGATAAAACAAATAACAGACTTGTATTGGCATAAGCATTTTCGTTAAGCTGGCAACCAAAGATGCAAAATAAGGTCTGAATTGCTTACAAGCGTAATTTGACGATGTAATGAAGAGTGCTGAGTTAAGAGTACTGAGTGCTGAGTTAAAAGACCGCCCACAAGAACGGGGTATCAAATTTCTGTCTGGGCAAAAAATTTCGCACACCAGAGGCTCGGCACCTACTGAGTACCTGAGTATTACTCAACACTCAACACTCGATTTTGTAATCCCCGTAGCTTTTTGACCCGTTTTCGACCTCATTACCTACTTGATAAGATAAAAATGGCAAACAACGAAGAATCACGCGGTTTAAAGTCACTATTGGATTGGTTTGCAAATCGGCGGAAATCCGGAACTATCAGCCTCGAACCTCAAGAACGTGAAATTGCTGATGGATTATGGCATAAATGCTCTAAGTGTGGTGTATTGACATATACAAAAGACCTGAAAGCAAATCAGATGGTTTGCGTTGAGTGCGGTCATCATAATCGGGTGGATAGCGATGAACGCATCCGCCAATTAATCGATCAAAACACTTGGAGACCGATGGACGAGCATCTGCGTCCCACCGATCCCCTGCAATTTCGCGATCGCAAACCCTACAGCGATCGCTTACGGGAAATGCAGGAAAAAATCGGCTTAATAGATGCAGTTAAAACTGGGTTGGGTCAAATTAATGGTTTGCCCGTTGCTCTAGGAGTCATGGACTTTCGGTTCATGGGTGGGAGTATGGGTTCAGTTGTGGGCGAAAAACTCACTCGCATGATTGAGCAAGCAACTCAGGGGCGTTATCCGGTAATTATCGTCTGCACTTCTGGTGGAGCAAGAATGCAAGAAGGAATGCTCTCCTTGATGCAGATGGCTAAAATCTCCGCCGCCCTACAACGCCATCGCGACGCTAAACTTTTATATATTCCAATTTTGACTCATCCCACTACTGGTGGTGTCACAGCAAGTTTCGCTATGTTGGGCGATATCATTCTCGCAGAACCAAAGGCTACTATTGGTTTTGCTGGTCGGCGAGTGATTGAGCAAACCATCAGGGAAAAACTGCCAGAAGATTTTCAAACTGCTGAAGATCTACTCAAGCATGGTTTTGTAGATGATATTGTGCCCCGTACCCAGTTAAAGAACACTCTCGCCCAATTGATTGCTTTGCATCAGCCCATACCTACCGCCCCCCACATGGTTTTGTGGGAGAGCATGAGCTTGAGTTCTACCGCTGCTGAATAAGAGGAATGAGGGACTAGGGGACGCGGGGACGCGGATATGAGGAGATTGCCCTTTTGCTTTCAATGGCACTTAAATAAGCCGACACAGGACGCCGAGAACATTCATTCAAAAATCCTCCGCGTCACTGAGTCTCTATGTCGCCGCGTCAGCCCCAATTCCCACCTCCTAATGCGGTTCTTTAACAAACATGAGTGGCACAATCGCTACTAAGCGACAGACGCTAGAAAGGGCAAACAATCCTAGTAAACCGCCTTGTTCACCAAATTGAGCGATAAAGCTACCAATAGTTGTGCCCAAAGCACCACTCACTCCAGCTACAGCCGATGCGATCGCGAAATAGATTGATTGATTTTTTACTGGTGCAATTCCCAGTTGCATATTGTTATTGCACAAATCGATTGCCGCCCAAGTTCCTCCAGTGAAGATGTGTAATAGCGGCAACCACAGCCAAATATTCCAAGTATTAGCACTAACACCCATCCACAACAACGGTGTCAATGCCACTAAAATTCCAATCAACATCAAAATCCGGCGATTGCCTATTTTGTCTGCCAACTTACCCCACAGAACAATCAAAAGCATATTAGCTCCAGCCTGAAGGCTACCGTAGAGCGTCACATAACTCACATCTAGATGAAGCTGATCTAGCATATAGAAGTTGAAAAAAGGAGCGCTGATGTTAACAGCCAGCATCCATAAGCCGAAATAAAGTAAAAACCTTAAAAAGTTACAGTTACTCCAGATGCTAGCAAACTCGTTTGGTGGAGTAGGTATTTTGTCTTTTTCAGTGTCAGCATATTCACTGCTTTGCTGGTACTTTACAAGACTACTGTTTTGTAATGCTGGATTCATGTCCACCTGAAAGTACTGACATCCCAAGCTAATTAGCCCAAACACGATACCTGCAAGCAGAACTACTCCATAACCTTGTAGAGTTCCACCATACCAATGTGATACAGCTAGCCCCGCCAAAGGTACGCAGAGCAAATTAGTCAAGCTAGCTGCACTATTGCGGATGCCGAAATAGCTACCCCGCAATCGCCGAGGAACTATCATGGCCAGCCAACTCAGCCATGATGCAGTTCCTAGCCCCCCTAAAAGGCTGCTGAACAGGACAACCCATAATGTTAATAGTATTAACTGCCCAGAAGTCAGTCCGAGCCAGCTTGAGCCGATAATGCCAATACCTAGAATCAACCATAGTAAACGAGCAATCCCATGAGTCCTAACGGAATAGTAGAAACGGCTACTGCTGCGTTCTGACAAGTAAGCACCCAACGGCTGAATTAAATTCACTAGCATGGGGATAGATGACAGCATCCCAAATACCACTGGACTAGCACCCAACTCCAACAAAAAATTGCTGAGTAAAATTCCCCCAGTAGCCACACCGAAAACTGTCGCAAAGACAGCATCTAGAGTAGAAGCTCTCAAACTGGTGCGAATACCATCCTTAAAAACTTGAGGATTGGTTTTTGTGGTAGAAGCCAGTGCTGATTGTGGCGTAGTAATCTGGGTAATTTCCAGAGCCACAGGCGCGGCTTTTTGAATCGGAACAGAAGTCATAAATTAAATTTTTACGGATGACGTACCGTAGGATGAGTCTAGTTGCCGATAATTTCTCGTCATTCTATCTTGCCTCTCTCAATAAAAATTCAGATTCGTTAAACCTCAGTTATCAACTACAAACGATATAAGTAAGGACAGAGAAACTGTAATTATTACGTGATTAGAAGCAGGTTGTTCAAGTTTTTCGGACTGGCAATAGCGATCGCGATCGCCATTATTGGTTGCCACAGTCTATCACTACCAAGCGCATCCACAAAAGTTACTGTCAAACTTAGCGGTTGGGGAGGCAATCAAGTTGAGCAAAAACTCCTCAAACAGGTATTACAAGACTTTGAAGCACAGCACCCCAAGATCCAAGTCAAGTATGAGGTGATTTCCGACCAATACATGGACGTAATCAAAACTCGCTTGGTTGGGGAAGCCGCACCCGATGTTTTCTATCTGGATGCGCTGGAGGCTCCTTTCCTGATGAGTCAAGATGTTTTGGAACCGCTAGATGCTTACATTACTCCCGAATTTGACTTAGCAGACTTTGAAACTAACCTACTTAATAGCTTCAAATACCAAAACCGAATTTACGGTTTCCCCAAAGACTATTCCACCCTGTCACTGTTTTACAACAAAAAAGCCTTCGCCACCGCAGGCTTGGCTAGTCCGCCAACTACTTGGGAGGAATTACGCAGCTACTCTCGGCAGTTAACAGGCAAACTGAACAAATATGGCTTTGGGGAAATTCCCGAACTAGCACGTCAAGCTTATAAAATCAAAGCCTTTGGCGGGCAAATCATTGGTCAAAATGATTACGCAACCTTTGCTAGGGAAGGGAGTTTGCAGGGATTGCAGTTGGTAGTAGACCAGTATCAAAAAGACCATTCCTCCGCCCAAAAATCTGATGTGGGAACGAGTTCAGGTAGCGAAATGTTTGGTCAGAATAAGGTGGCAATGGTAATTGAAGGCAACTGGGCAATTCCTTACCTGAATGACACTTTTCCCAATCTGGAGTTTGCTACCGCAGAATTGCCGACAATGAATGGCATAAAAAACACTATGGTTTTTACCGTTGCCTACGTGATGAATAAACAAGCAAAACACAAAGCTGAAGCTTGGGAATTAATTTCCTATCTTACAGGTAAAGAAGGGATGCAAAAGTGGACGGGAACAGGGTTTGCGCTACCAACAAGGAAATCTGTAGCAGAGAAATTAGGCTACGACAAAGACCCGTTGCGATCGCCATTTGTCAGTGGTGTGGCCTACGCTACACCTTGGCAAGCAGGTAAATATCCAGCTGCGATCGTCAATAACTTTGATAACCAGTTTATTAGCGCCTTGTTAGGGCAACAACCATTAAAGCAGACAATGATACGGGCAGAAATTGAAGCGAACAAGCAAATTAAAGCGATGCAGTAATACGCTCAATCGCATCACACGCCATCCCAACCCCATTTTCTGCTTGAATAATACGTCCGATTTCTGCTGCTTTAGCTGCATAGTTGGGATTTTCTAATAATTCACGTAACTCCTTAGCTACTCGTGCCGCTAAATACTGCTTACGGGAAATATTACGCGAAGTTCCCAGACGTTCAACTCTTGCTGCATTGTCTGGCTGATCATGGCTATAGGGCATCACCAGCGTTGGACAACCTGCCCGTAATGCTTGAGCCGTTGTACCAATGCCACCTTGATGAACAATTGCACAAGCACGAGGAAAAATCTGAGAATATGGCGCATAGTTCACAGCAATAATCTCTTGTGTGAGGTTCTCTGGAGGCGCATTCTTGCCAATCAGCAAAACTGCACGCCGATTTAGGAGCTTTGCAGCTGCGATGCTCTCTTGGTAAAAGCTACCAGGAGCCATGACTGCGGCTGAACCAAGGGTAAAAACGATTGGCGGTTCACCTGAATTCAAAAATTGTGTGAGTTCTGGTGTCAGTTTCACTCCGCTCTCGCTGCCATCATAAAATGTAAATCCTGTAATGACCGTATTTACCGGCCAATCAGGTTGAGGCTTGGCGAATGCTGACGAGAACATTGCTAGCACAAGGTAGGGAGAATACTTATCATCAATGAAGGGATTGCCAACGAGTGCAGGTAAGCCTAGTTCGCGCCGCAGTTGATCAATCGGTTCCGCCCAAGATTTAGCAACTACTTTTGATAATTGAATAATGCCTCGGTTGATAACAGAACCAAACCCGCGCAGTTTGGCTAGAAATGGAAATACAGGGATTACCGATGGGTCGTAAACAGAGAGAAATGAGGCAGGTTGCAGGACAGCGAACGCCCACGGAATCCCTAATTTTTCTGCAACCAACCGAGCCGCCACGACCCCTTCACCCGTAACGATCAAGTCTGCATCTTTCGCACTGTTGATTAAATCTGTGTAGGTTTCACGTAAATTCGCGACAACCCAATTTTTGATAACATATTCTGTACCCGCTTTTAAATCCATCATCCGTGTCATCTCTTGAGGATTACTCAAAGCAGTATTGTCAGGGCGCATCCGATAAAACTCGAATCCCAAAGCTGTAATTTTGCTTTCATATTCTTTGTGCGTTGCAAATACTACATCATGACCACGCTTTTGTAATTCCAGTGCGATCGCAATTTTGGGATGCAGATCGCCAAAAGAACCAATGGTGGTTAAAACAATACGACTCACTTTTTTGTCTCTCAGTCAGCAGCACTGATAATCAACATAATTGATTGATTTTAAACCTTGCCTTCAGCAATTTACCAAATATTGCTATTTCTTTATCTGCTGTAATTATTGCAGCTTGAAGTCTCATAAAAAATCTAGACGCACTATCCCTCTGTGAGTTCTTCTCTAAACAGCGATCGCTCTTTTGGTTGACTTTTGTTAATCAATCTCCAGAAGCTCTTTGAGATAATTAATCGCTGTTTTGGGAGCTAGGTGAGTCATGCAAGGATGATTTTCAACCAAGCAGAACTTGTTTTTAAAATGGTGCTCCTGGCAGATGGTACACTTAAAATCTGACAGGGCTATTTTTACATGGGGTTGTCGGGGTGCCCAAAGCCTAATTGGACTAGCACCGTCACCATCTGCGTCATTACCAAAAATTGCGACTGTGGGGCAGCCAACAGCAGCAGCAATGTGCAGTAGCCCACTATCAAGAGTAATACAAACTTTCGCCTGGCAGCATGTACCAGCTAATTCAGTTAGCGAGGTTTTCCCTCTCAGGTCGATCAAGGAATTTTCTTTTAACAAATCCTCTTCTGTATTATTAGAGTAGTATAAAGTCTGCTGAATTTTCGGACTGCTACCAACTAAGCCAACTGTGAGTCGTTGGCTTTCACACCAGTTAATTACTTGTTTCCAGTAGCTTACTGGCCACATTTTGGCAGGGCGCGTGGCTGTAACACTAATGATTACATCAGGGACAGAAAAATTTGGCTGTTTACTAGGTAATTCTAATTTTAAAAAATCGGTTTCTACATAGGCAATTCGACAGAAAATTTCACTGATATAGTTACTACTAAGAATCTCTTGATGTCTTTGGATAAATGCTGGACTGTTCCAGTCTGGATCGCTAATAATCTTCTGTACTAGGTCGTGACTAGCGTCTAGCTTGAGGCGAAAATCTTCAGATAAAGCACCTCCTGCAACATACGTAGGGCGGATAGCAGTAACCGTGACTAAGTTAATTTCACTAAACTCATCACAATTAATTGCTAAATCATAAGAACCAGCAACTTCATAACGTTGACGAACAGCTTTAGCAAGGGTTTCAAGGAAGTCTGGACTGTCAGCATAAAGTGAAAATCGCCAGTCAATATATGGACTATGAATTTCAAAATCCTTGGTAATTTCACTGCCAAAAAAATCTAATATGCAATTAGGATATTTTTCTTTCAGACCTCTTAAAAGTGGTGTAGTTATTACAAAATTACCCACTTTAGTAGAAGAAAAAACAGCTATATGAGGATTTGCACGCAAAGGTTGATTAGAAAAAATTTCCATAATGATAAAATATGGCAACAGTCTCTTAGATTCCCGACTTCTTAAAGAAGTCGGGAATCTTTTTACTTTTTACTAAATTATCTAGCTAGTAAGTTTTTGAATAATAACCTGATACCCTTTAAATACAATCTGAATTTTATCTCTAAAAATTGTTAAAAAAGCATCTATAGCCAGCTTAGGGTGTTGAGTGAGATTATTCTGAACTTCAGGCCAATTGTAATCATCAAAAATTATTACTCCTTTGACTTTAACTAAACGCCAACTCAAGACAGCATCTTCAAGCACATTAGAGGCTATATGAGAACCATCAATGTAGAGAAAATCATAAGTATCTAAAGAAAGCGTTCGCAAGACTTCCTGAGATATACCAACAATTTTTTCAACTTTATCAGCTGAGCCTGTTAGAGCTATATTAAATTCAAATCTTGTTTCTAGAGATTTAATACAATCCGCATCTAAATTTTGATGCTCACAACTTCCCTCAAATGTATCTATACAGGTAATTTTGGCTGATTCATGAGTCAAGATATTATCAAGCAGCCAACTAGTCGCTCTTCCTTCCCAACTACCTATTTCTAAAAACTTGAGATTTGGTAAATTTGCAAAGTTTTTTAATACCTGTTGCCAAAGACAAATATGAATACTAAACCAATCTTGAGTAAATTGATAACCTTTATATATACAATTTTTTAAATATTGCTGGCGCTGTAAATATAAAAAATGTTCCTCTTCAATTTTATAAGCCTGCTCCAATAAATTTGGCTTTATATGATATAGTTCTTGAGATTCACCTGGCGGTAATTGAAACTTCGTAATTTGTTTATCAAATGCATTATCAGGATATCGGATATATTCGACAGTTTCTAAGTTAGTTTTGCCAATAGTAAAAAATTTTGAGAGCAAAGCCTGATAAGCACAATCTTCCGTTTTAGTTTGTTTATGTATCTCATCTTCAAAAAATCCCTCAATAAACTCATGACACTCTCTCCTAACGCACAAGTTTAGAGGTAGACTTTTTTCGATAGCATCTTGCCAATATGGATGAATTTTATCTTGAGTTTTGACCTTAGACCTAATTACATCAAAACGCTTTTCTGGCAATTTAATTGTCAAGTTATAATTATCACTTGCAAGTTGAAAAGATGAAATATTTGCAGGCTTATCTTGTAATAGCATAAAGCAGACATAGATATGTTCTGGTAAAAATAAATCGTCTGCATCACAAAAAAATATAATTTCACCTTGCGAATTTTTTACGCCTGTATTTCTAGCTGATCCTGCACCTCGATTGAAACTGTGATTTACGACATTACAAAAAGAGTTTTTGCAGACAAACTCATCTACAAGAGATAAAGTATTATCAATTGAAGCATCATCAACAATAATTATTTCTGCATTAATTAGTTGCGAATGAATGTAGCTTTTCTGGAAAAAATCAATGCTCTGGATAATACTTTCTAAGGTTCTGACTACAACATTCTCACAATTAAATGCTGGTACTATAACTGAAAAAGAACTGAGCATGTTAAATTTCCTGAATTTGTGTAAGCCTATTCAAAAACTACATCTTCGTAAAGCTCTTCTATTGTTCCTTCAAAATTAATACTGTGTAGTCGAAATGATGTAGTTTCTGCTGTGTAAGATTGCAAAACCCACAGTCCTTCATGATTACGGCGAAAACACTCTACTCGCTGACGTTTGGTGTTAATTAAAACGTACTCTTGCAAACTTTCTAAACTTTGATAATCAGCGAATTTGTCTCCCCGATCAAAGGCTTCTGTAGAGTTAGATAAAACTTCGACAATTAAACAAGGAAATTTTTTATATGCAGGAGTTTCCTGATCTCGTTGATCGCAAGTCACCATCACATCAGGATAGTAATATCGATTTAGAGTTTCGATACGTGCTTTCATGTCAGCGATATACACACGACAGCCTGAACCGCGTACATGATTACGAAGCAGAGCAAATAGATTCCCAGCTATGGTAACGTGGGGGTCAAGCGCTCCAGCCATTGCATAAATATAGCCGTCGATGTATTCGTGTTTGATGTCGCTTTTTTCCTCCATTTGGAGGTATTCTTCAGGGGTGAGGTAGATTTTAGGAGAAGCAATCATATTTAAAACCTCAAGGTTAAGCAATGGGTATTTCTTGATGTATTTTCTAGAATAACTTTTGTAAGCGATCGCCTACTCCCCATTCGATAGATCTATACCACTAATCAGTTAAATATATAATCTTTTAAAACTAAAAATTATTCCCACATCATAGACATATTCAAGATATTAATTAATGGCTAGACTGGGATAACTTCCGCCAGTCTCTGTTTCACTTGATAAAAAACACTTTTCCAATCACCCCGACTCGTTTGGCGAAATAAACGCATGGTAGGATACCAAGGCGTTTCCTCACTCTCTAATTGCCAACGCCAATCGGGAATTAAAGGCAATAATACCCATACAGGTTTACCCATTGCGCCAGCTAAGTGTGCTACAGATGTATCCACGGTAATGACTAAATCCAATTGCTGAATAACGCTAGCTGTGTCGACAAAATCATTCAGTACAGGACTCAAATCATGAACGCGATCACAGTTTAGCCAAGGTTGAATTTGCGGTGCATCATCCCCAACTTGCAAGCTATACAAAGATACATTCCCTACTTCTAATAAATCTATCAATAATTCTGGTGAGCACGACTTTTTTTGATGAAACTGAGGATTAAGTTTACCTGCTGACCAGACAATGCCAATGCGATATGCTTTAGATGCGGGAATAATACATCGAGAAGGTAACGGATTTGGTGCAAATATATAAGGAATAGTCCTAGGGATGGTATCAAAGGTAGTGTTGAAAATCCGAGGTAAGCTCATCAACGAAGCGTGATAATCATAAGCATAGATATTACAAAAGTTTTTGTTTATCACTTCAAACTTTTCTTGCAGATATTTTTGAAACAGCACCATTAAAGCTGGCTCAATACTAAAGACAACCTTAGCGCCTCGTTCTCGCAATAACTTCGCATAGCGAGAAAATTGAATCGCATCACCTAAACCTTGTTCATTCCAGAGAACAATAGATTTTCTCTGAATATCTGAACCATCCCACATGGATTTTTTAGGTTTTGTATGCAGAAATGTTTCTGTTTTAAATCTCCACTCAAATTCTGCAAAACCTTCGCAAAATCTACCACATGAGAGAAGTACAATCCCCAAATTACTGTGTGCTTCAGCTAAGTCATTTTTTAACTCAATTGTCTTTCTGTAGGCTGTTATAGCTTGCGGTAATTGTCCTTGTTCATGATAAGCAAAACCAAGGTTGTAATAAGCATGAACATCATCAGGTTGAAGGCTAAGTGCTTTTTTATAAAGTAAAATAGCTTGTTGAAAATCTCCTTGTTTTTGATAAATATTACCTAAGTTGGTATGGAAGATAGCCGATTCGGGATTTATCTTTAGAGATTTATTAATGCATTTAATAGCAGTTTGGTATTGATTTTGTTGTTCTGCAACTAGTCCTAAGAAATGCCAAGCATTAGCATTATCTGGTTGCATCTGTAACGCCTGCTGAAAACAACCTTGTGCTGCTGGCAATTTTCCAGATTGATAATACTGAGTTCCTAATGCAAGCTGCTTTTGGATTTGGTCATCATGCATGTGATAATTTTGTGCGATCGCCATTTATCGCAGGAATAGTATAAGTTCTGTAGTGATAAGCAGGCAAGTAGCTAATTGCAAGGTTTAATAACTTTGATAATCAGTATACTGATTGGTGGTTAATAAAACTTTACTTTATGACTGTAACTTCTGCCCTTGAAGGTTTTATCTCATTTTGTAGCCACCAAGTCTGGTATCGCATTATCAAACCAGACCAATAAGAGTCCGGTAAATTACCACTTTTATACCAATTCACGAAATTATTGATACAAATTACTTTCTCTGCTCCTCAATTCTCTTCAGTTATCAGTCCCCAGATTCCCCAGAGATGTTAATTTCCAATAATTTTAAAAGAGCGATCGCCAGCTTGATCTTACTCTTAAGTCAATCCCCATTCTAACTTTAGGGTTTCCAATTTAGGATTCTTCACACTTAACCGCTTACACTCCTCCAAAAATTCTTGTACCTGTTCTTCGTGAAGAGTTAACCCACCATCTTGGAGGTTATTAATGTAAGTGATGATATCGGAAGTTGTCAAAGATGAACTTATTTCTTCTAGCAAGATGGCATTTCTAACTTCTCTGCACACCAATTCGATATCAGATGAAGTAAATCTTGAACTTTTATCGGCTAAAATTTCAAAGTTAATAATCTGACTAAAATCTATTTTTGATAAATAGTGTTTAAACAACTCCTTTCTTTCAGATTCATCTGGGGGGAAGATAGGAATCTTCCAATCCAATCTACCAGAACGTTTCAAGGCACTATCAATCCCACTTAAATAGTTAGTAGCAGCAATCACAATTACATTACTATTTCTCAGATTATTCAGTTCAATCAGCAATTGGTTAATTGTGGCTTTTTGGTCTGTATGGGCGTTGTCTTCATTACGATTAAAGCCAATACTATCTAATTCATCTATAAATAAGACAGAAGGAGATTTCTTTTTAGCTTGAGCAAAGATATCCCGAATATTCTTCTGACTCTGACCTATCCATACACTTACAATATCAGCTGGAGAAAATTTAAAGAAATATCTACCAGACTCGTTAGCGAATGCATTTGCCAAGAGAGTTTTACCACATCCAGGCAAGCCATAGAAAAGAATTCCACTTATAGCATCTTTATATCCTTTAGATTGTAGCTTGAGGAGTTTACTTAATTTTTCTTTCTCTTCCTTTAAACCTTTGACTTGGCTAAAATCAAGCTCTAAGTCTGTGATGCGTTTACTAAGTGGACCTACTTTAATAAAATTAGGCTGCTTATCTTGATACTCAAAAGATGGATATTTAATAAAATCAAATGAAACTGGAACTAATTGGTACTTTTCATAGTCGGGAGCCATAATAATAATCTTAAAGTCGCTATCATAATATTTAGATAGTTTATATTCTAGTATTTCTTTAACTTTTTTGATTTGGTAATAGTTGCGTGCAATTTCAAAACCAGGAATTACTAGCCAAAAGCTCTCTAACTTGTTAGGCCATACTTTTGATTTTCTTAAAATTCGCTTTAGTGAGTCTAAAAATAAATTATTGTCCTGGAAATCTTGATATTTAAAAGTCTCTATTTCAACAATAACTTTTTTTTCTATATATATTTCTATGATTTCACTTTGGTATTCTTCATCATAATCTGAGGTATCCTCATCAGTGGTTTCTTCATCCCTGGAAGTCAACTCTACTTCACAAGCAATATTAAATAATTCATAGCCTAAAGTTTCCAGTGTGTTAATTGCAAAATATTTGAGATAGATATACTCTGTACTTTCTTGTTGCCACTTTAAAGCGTAGAAATGTTCTGATCTCATCCTCAGCAATAACTGTGATTCAGCTTGAATTTGAGCTTTTTGTAATTCTAAAAAGTAATTCCATAAAGAAGCCTCATCTTCCTCTATGTCGTAATAAGGAAGTTCTAGCAATAGACGCAAATGAGCATAAATTTCTTCTTTATACTCAATAGAGGATTCATTCGGGTATTTACATCTGAGAGTAAATGTAAAAGGAATTTTACTAGAAACTCTGTCTACTAAGTGTCCGAGAGCATCTTCTTGCTGCTGCGCTTGAATTTCTGCGGCTGGTGGGCAATGAAACAAAATAAAAAATTGTTCAGAATTATATTTATTTGCGTATAACGAGATCTGTTCAAACTGCTCATCAAATTTTTCGGAATCTAGTAGATCTATACCAGTAGTACCAAGTATGACACTAGTCATAGTTGAAAGATAAAAGTGATAAATATTGGCATCAGATAGTGTATTTTCTTGTTCATCATCGTCATCTGAAGCAATATTTGTCGTAAATTTTTGATTAGAAGATTTAGGTATAGTATTGTTACCACGATATTGATATTTTCTAATTAGTTCGTAATTTAAAATTTTGACAACAATATTAGAAAAGAAATCCTCTAACTGTGGAATCAGAAAAAGTCCTACTGGTTGGTTTGAGTCTAAACAAGCCTGGAAGCGTTCATATTCTTGCTCAGAACCAAAATCAAATAAATAATAGAAAAAATCATGTTTGACTGGAAATGCTGCATTTAATTTGGCTAAAATGGGTTGCGAATCAGCAACTGAGTTCTTGAAATCTATACCTTTAATCGAAATAGCTATTTTAGTATCTAAAGGAATATATAAATCAAATTTTGGCTCTGTACAAAGTCCTAATTCATCTAGAACATGATTAAAATCATCTATGAACGCTTGACTGCGGCGCTGATAGCCAAACTGCTCCATAATTGTTTTGACTCGTAAGCTTTTTTTGACTCTACCAGTGCGCTGAAGTTCGTTTTTGATTGAGCGCAAGTATGTTATATATGACATTTTGTATCTTTTTATCTTGATTAGCTAAGTGAGTATCCCCAAGGATATCAAACATATATTTCCCTAACTTGCATATACAGTTAACTTAAACAGGCGATGTCTCCTAACAAAGCGGTTTTTATTTAGCATAAATACTTAATCGCTCCTAGAATTTAGGCTTTTTGTTAGTACGTTTATTTCAGTACAAAGCTTTCCCAGTAGGAGTACGATAAATAATCATGCATAACCATTCACTACAGCTGGGTTGATGCGCGATTAAACGGAGGTTTAGTTGTGTTTGAAATTAGTAGGCGGCACAGAAAACCCAGGTGGAATATTACAGAAAACCTGGCTGGATATCTATTTATGATGCCCACCATTGTGGTTTTGGGGATTTTTGTAGTCTTGCCAATTCTTTATGCTGTCTTCCTATCCCTACATAAAGTCCAACTTCTCGGCGGTATTGACTACCAGTTCATCGGCTTTCGCAATTTCACGCGCTTGCTTGATGATGAAAGAGTTTGGATTGCTTTGAGAAATACAGCAGAATATGTAGCAATTGTAGTTCCAACTCAAACTGTCCTCGCCTTAGTCCTAGCAGTCACCCTGAATTCTGGAATTCAAGGGAAAAACTGGTGGCGTATCCTTTATTTTTTGCCGACAGTCACCTCTTCAGCCGTGCTAACACTGATTTTCATGTGGATTTACAATACCGATGGGCTACTTAATGATTTTCTTGCTTCTCTAGGGCTACCTACATATAACTGGTTAGGAGATCCAGCTGTTGCTCTCAAAGGCATCATGATCATGAATATTTGGTCAACAGCGCCGTTTTATATGGTGATTTACCTAGCGGCGTTGCAGGATATTTCCCAGTCACTTTACGAAGCCGCCGAACTGGATGGAGCGAATGGGTGGCAAAAGTTTATTCACATTACAATTCCTATACTCCAGCCTGTAACCTTCTTTGTCGTAGCGATGGGGGTGATTGGTACTTTTCAATTATTTGACCAGTCTTATATTTTCTCTGGTGGTACTGGCGGGCCAAACAATGCCACCCTAACCGTAGTACTACTAATTTACCAAGCTGTATTTCGGAATTTACAGATGGGTTATGCGGCTGCGATCGCTTTTTTATTAGCAGCGATCATTATTGCGATCACTTTGATTCAGCAGCGACTCTTTGGAGGTGAAAAACCTTGACTAACATCTCTCGCTTTTCCTGGCTCAGAGTACTGCTATATGTCTTACTCACGATTTATGGTGTAATCACTCTAATTCCTTTTTTGTGGGCACTCTCTGCATCATTTAAGCCCTTATCAGAAATTGTCGGGGGTACGCCTAATTTCCTCCCACAAAATTTTACTCTCGACAACTACAAACAAATATTTTTACAGGAACCCTTGTTTTGGCGCTGGCTATTTAACAGTGTGCTAATTGCCGTTAGCGTTACAATTTTAAACTTGCTACTTAACTCAATGGCAGGTTACGCCTTAGCCAGACTTCGCTTTGCTGGGAAACGCTTCTGGTTCTTGCTGATTCTAGCAGTCCTAGCAGTTCCAGCCCAGATTACCCTCATTCCCACCTTTTTGATTTTAAAAGCGATCGGTTGGTTAAATTCTTACCAGGGCATGATTGTACCTAGTATGGTCAATGCCACTTTCATTTTTATGATGCGGCAGTTTTTTGTTAATTTTCCCAGGGAATTAGAAGAAGCCGCGCAACTAGATGGCTTAAATACCTTGGGGATTTTTCGGCATATTGTCTTACCGTTAGCAAAACCAGCCTTAGCAGCACAAGCAGTTTTTGTATTCATGGGTAGTTGGAATAATTTCTTGCTACCTGTGGTAATTCTATTTGACCCAGAAATGTTTACTCTCCCCTTAGGACTGAACACCTTCAAAGGTCAATACATCAGCTATTGGAACTACATCATGGCCGCTTCTATGGTGTTTACCTTACCAGCTTTAGGAATATACGCCTTTTTCAACCGCTACTTTATTCAAAGTGTCACGTTTACTGGCGGGAAAGGGTAATTGTCATTTGTCATTTTTCCCCCTGCTTACCCTAATCTCCCTCATCCCCTTGTCTTCCTTGTCCTCCTTGTTCCCTTAATCCCTCACGATCCCCACTGGAACTAGAACCGTATTTTGGGCGACAAATTGCACTCTTAACGTGATATTGGTATTACAGCGACTCAATCTCTATATATCAGTTAACAAAACATTATGGGTGTTGCAGACCTATCGATCGCAGAGATAGCAACAGACTACAGTATTCCTGTGGCCAAAAGGTTTTCTCTGTACAACCACCTCTTAATTGCCGATAAACACCAAAAGACCCGTTTGGCGTTGGAGGCTGCAAAGGCAATTATTTTCCAAATATTGTCTGAGAAATACCCAAAAGCTACTAGCGACTTGATGGTTGCTACCAAAGCTACCTGAAGGGCTATCTGGGGCTTTGGTTTATAGCTCATGACAAAGAACAATTAGCAACATGGAGATTGAGTAACGCTAACTAGCTGTGTTGAGTGTCAAAATCTTTAAGGGGAAACATGTTTAGAAGATTAATTGGCGTTGTTGTAGCTACTGTTTTGCTAACGTTTCAGTTGATTGTCGGTAGCGCGACAGCCGTAGAACTGGATAAAGCTACCCGAACAGTGCCATTAAATGATAAGGGTGATACCGTTGTACTCAGCCTAAAAGAAGTCAAAGAAGGTAAACGCTTATTTCAATACGCTTGCGCTCAATGTCATGTAGGGGGCGTCACCAAGACTAACCAAAACGTCGGGCTGGAACCAGAAGCACTAGCACTGGCAACACCAAACCGTAACAATATTGAAGGTTTGGTAGACTACCTTAAAAATCCAACAACTTATGATGGAGAAGAGGAGATTTCTGAAGTACATCCCAGCACCAAGAGTGCAGATATTTTCACAGAAATGAGAAATCTCACAGACGAAGACTTAAAAGCGATCGCTGGTCATATTCTTCTGCAACCAAAAGTCGTTGGACAGAAGTGGGGAGGTGGCAAAATCTATTACTAAAGCCAGTAATTAGTACTGAGTACTGAGATCTGGGTGCTGAGCAAAGGAACTGGGGATTTTGGAAGACCCACTCTAGAATCCCCGCTTCCTATCAAACTCAGAACTCAGAACTCAGAACTCAGCAGTACATTTTGATGCACCTCACAATATCTCAACTAGCTGCTAATGCTGTATCGATTATTTGCTCGTTATCTCTTCCTAGTTCTAGTCATTGTCTTAGTAGAATATAACAGCAGTAATTTACCTGCCCAAGCTGCCAATATCGATCCTTATATAGGAAGGTATTTACATATCACTGAGCCAATTGCTTTAGAGGTAGATGGACAAGGCAATACTCGTCTGTTTTCACCATTGGAGTTGTCTGCTGGTAAACAACTGTTTGAAAACAACTGCATTAATTGTCATGTTGGTGGTGCAACTTTGCCCGATCCCCAAGTATCTTTGTCTCTTCAAACACTCAAGGATGCTAATCCGCCCCGCGATCGCATTAATGCTTTTGTTGTCTTTATGCGCCAGCCGATGACCTATGATGGGAGTCAAGAAACTTATTGGTGTCGTCAGTTGACCCCTAACTTTCTCTCACAACAGCAAGTGGAAAGTTTAGCAGCTTTCATTCTCACCGCAGCACAAAAGGCCCCAGGTTGGGGTACGGAAAATTTTTGAAAAGCTAGGGAGCATTTCTAAAGAAAAAATAAAATTCTTGCTTTTAGTTTTTACCTCATGCTTACCTTCGTTGTCTTTCAACTAGACGTATTTTGTTATAACCCACTCTAGTATTTATTCCTAGATTACACAAATTTTCACTATTTAATTTGCTCCATTATTAAAAAAAAATTCATCTACGACAGTTTGTCATATTTAGTGTTGATTTTATTTAAAATAAGAAAGGGAAAATAAAAACCGTTTGTTAGGAGAACGCCATGAAATTAATTGCGGCAAGCTTGCGTCGCTTTGTCCTAGCTGTGTTGACAATTCTTTTAGTTGTTAGCAGCTTCGCTATTTTTACTCCCAGCGCATCAGCTGAAACTTATAAGGTGAAACTAGGTACTGATAAAGGACAACTAGCATTTGAACCCAAGAAGATAACCGTTAAACCAGGTGATACAATTGAATGGGTGAACAACAAAGTTCCTCCCCATAATGTAGTGTTTGATGCTGCTCTCAACCCGGCTAAAAGTGGTGATTTAGCTAAATCTTTGTCTCATAAGAACTTGTTGATGAGTCCTGGTCAAACTGAAAAAACCACTATCCCCGCAGATGCACCTGCTGGTGAATATACTTTCTACTGCGAACCCCACCGTGGCGCTGGTATGGTTGGCAAAATCGTTGTCGAATAACTAGACAGTCAATGATTTTTCTGACTGCTGAGCAAAATTAGCACAGAGCAAACCACCATAATCCTACAGTGATGGATAATAAGCGGTTTCGAGTCCTATCTCTGCCTAGAATGCTGACTATTGGGCTATCTTGGTAATGGAAGGGATAAGCTCGTCACCGCTAATTTTAATATTACGCAAAAGTCATGGAATTACGTCATTACGAGCGTTCGACGAAGTCGTTCCCGTTCGGCAAAGCCGTTCTCGAAGAGTAGGGTAGCGACGTAATCGCCTCAAACTCTGCGATTGCTTTCCTACACTACGTTCGTTCCGGTCGCAATGACAAATTTTGCTTGCGTAAGTCCTGTTCTAATCTGAGCTTTGTTCATCTACTAACTAATAAGTAAGGCTCCCCAATAGGTACTGTCAGTTCTTCAGACAATGTAACTCTAAAGCAGGATAGACTGAAGGCTGCCAAAGCCAAATAAAATATAAGTTATAAATTAAATGCTCTTTTGCTTTGTAGAGTGTATAAGTTACAGAAATTAGCGCCTCATAGGGTAGAGTACACATAGCATTTAGTAATCTCTAAGGCTTCTAGCAGCCATAGAAAACTTACTGGAGAAGGTTTTGCAGTTTCCGAATGGTTGTTGCGAGGAAAATCTATTGAGAATACTTTTATTTATACTACTGTTAGCGATCGCTCTATTTAGATTCACATTTACTCTTCCAGCACTAGCTGCTGAAACATCCGATGGAGCCAAAATATTTGATGCTAATTGTTCTTCTTGCCATATAGGTGGCGGTAACATTCTAATTAGCCATAAAACTTTGAAAAAAGATGCATTATCGAATTATTTGGAAAATTATAATCAAGACTCTATTAAAGCAATTATCCACCAGGTTCAGAACGGCAAAAATGCTATGCCCGCCTTCAAAAACAAGTTAAGCAGTGAGGAAATTTTAGAGGTAGCAGCTTACGTTTTCCAGAAAGCAGAAACAGGCTGGTAAACTAACTCATAGCATGTCTGTTCAACTTCGGGTCTACGTTCCACTTCGTTGCACTCGCTACGGACATATTAAGGGCAATTTGCGGGACATCATATCATTAGGCTGTTTTAGCTATTTCAAGTATTAATAACTATCCCACGTTAATCTCAGATGTTTACATGGGAAATAGTAAAACCCTTTAGATTACTAGAGGGTTTCTTAATTGTCAGCAAATTTCCTAAACAAGCTGAGATTTGCATAAAAGAAATAAGGATGAACGATCGCTGGTATGATTCATCCTTATTTACTGTTACTCTTCTTTCAATTTCTCAATTACAAATTCCAGACTGTTTTTATTTGTCTTAGTTAGAAGTTTGCCGTTCTTGCTTCAGTT
The DNA here is from genome assembly GCF_002154725.1 of Nostoc sp. 106C. Lineage (GTDB taxonomy): Bacteria > Cyanobacteriota > Cyanobacteriia > Cyanobacteriales > Nostocaceae > Aulosira. The sequence goes on from NZ_MTAW01000184.1 coordinate 129,081, forward strand.
CACGCAACTGCCGTATGAGTTTTTTGCCAGATTCCACAGTGGGAGTTGGCTGACTTGTGTTGGTATCCGGCACAGCTAATGGCTTAATAGAAGTTGCTGGTGTCGACACAGGCGCAGCTAATGGCTTGATAGAAGTTGCTGGTACAGGTACAGGCTGAAGTTTATTGATTAATGAATTGGGTAATGGTTTGACAGTTGTCGCTGGTACAGGTACAGGCTGGATTCTATTGATTGATGAATTGGATAATGGTTTGACAGTTGTCGCCGATGCAGGTGTAGGCTGGTTGCTATTGACTGTCGGATTTAATAACGGTTTGAGAGTAGGCCCGGATATGGGTACAGGCTGACTGTTATTGACTGTCGAATTTAATAATGGTTTGAGAGTAGTTGCCGATGCGGGTGCAAGCTTTTGAGTATCCCCAGCAGCGTTGTTGCTGCTATTTTTGAAATCCAGACTAAATGGATGATGAGCAATCTGCTTATCCCCCTTTGGAGGATGTGTACTGAAATACTCTCTTGCTTTTACTTGCAAAGCAGGCGAGACTGACTGCCCTTCAAACTTGATATCTAAAACCTTACCATCAGGGTCTACTACTAATCGCCCTAATACTAAACCTGCCATATCAGGTTTATCTGTAGTAATACTGTCACGGATAACGCTTTTTTCTACAGCATTTGGGTACTGTTGCTGGACTGTTTTTCTCAGTTCTTCGTAAGAGTTGATCTGGGCGATCGCCTTTTCTGTTCCTCGCGCAGGCAAATCATTAGATATATTCGGCGTAGCTCCCAACTTTCCTTGTGGTATGCCTTGTGTGGCTATGCTTAAATTATCCCCAGCTTGTGGAGTAGTTCCAATACGAGCTATTAGCTGGTCGTTTTGAGAAACTGTAGATGTATGATCGCCAGGTTGAGTAGTTTGTGCAGTGCTACTAACATCTCCTGGTGTAATAGGGGTAGCGTCCACAGGAAGAGGCGCTGGAGAGGTTGGCAAACCATCTGGTAGTTTAGCCTCTGGCAATACGGGCAATTTGTTGATAGGTAAAGGCTTAGCTTCTCCTAATGCTATTTCTCTGTTATTAAAACGCGGCGCTGGTGGCGTAGAGAATTTGCTGTTGCCATTGAAACCAGAAGTGTCAAATCGAAAATCTCTCTTGGAGTATGACCGTAACGACTGCTGTTTTGGCAGGGAGGAAATGCGGTAATTGTTTGGTGATGAGGGGATGGGTGGCAATACCAGCTGACTAGGACTAGGCGCAGGTGGTGGTGGCAAAGGAGGTAAACTCGATTGGGCACCCATATTCATCTGCGGAATTTGGGATTGTTGTAGCAGAACTGAGGATTGTGGATTAATTGGTGCAGATGAGCCTGGAATTTGTGGCAGCCGATTTTGGTCAGCTTGGCTTAATTCCATGACTCCAACCGTTTTGGATGATGCTGATTCTTTGGTTTTATTGGAGTCTACAGGTACTAATGGCACAATCAACGCAATAGCACCGTGGATGCCAAGAGAGGCTATAGCTGCTATCCCAGTTGGCTGGGTTAAGATTTCTGGTAGATTTTTTAGCAGGGAGACGTAAGACATAGCTGTTATCGTTCACTCGGCTCGGTTGCAGTTGACTAGTTGACTATCAATAAATTATTTTTCAAGCTCTAAATTATTTTTCCGGCTCTATATTAATAGATGCATCCCTCTAAAAATAATAGCTTCCTATACTGGACACAAAACGGCCAGTTTGCCATTTTTTTTAGGTTTAATTTTTGTAATAAAGTAGTATTGTACTTCAAAGTTGCATTTACCAACTCAGCAAGTGATAAATTAATCTGTCCGGTTTTTATGACTTGCACAGTTCCAACTGAAACTTCTGTTGAGCGTTGATAACTGCTTTAATAATTCCCAATGCCTTTACCTACAGTTATTTTACCTGGCTATTTAGAAAGCGCGATTGCTTACCGCCAACTAGAACAATCTCTACAGCAGTTGGGTTTTCCGACAGTTACAGTACCTTTGCGCCGCCGCGACTGGATAGCCTTGCTTGGCGGTAGACCAGTCACACCAATTTTGTGGCAACTTGATCGCACGGTAAAGCAGATATTACAGCAGTACAACACTTCTCAAATTAACTTGATTGGTCATTCGGCAGGTGGTTGGATATCTCGGATATACATGGGAGAGAAGCCTTATTTCGGACGCGGTGAGGAAGTCGGAGTCTACAGCCCTTCGGGCATCCTTCGGCGGGCGGTTCCCGTCGAGTCCGAACTTCCGAACCCGAAGGGTGAGGTCCAATCTTCCCTTTGGCAAGCTCACCCTTTGGTTGCTACTTTGATCACCTTGGGTACACCTCATGTTAGCCAAGAACGCTGGACACGCTGGAATTTAGATTTTGTCAGCAATAATTACCCTGGAGCTTTTTACAAGAATGTTCGTTACGTTTGTGTAGCTGGTAAAACTATTTTTGGGAAAAGGCGACCCGGTAGCTGGTTGGCTTACAGTAGCTACCAATTAACCTGTGGTCAAGGCAACACTTGGGGAGATGGAATCACGCCCATTGCAGCTGCTCATCTTGATGGTGCTGAAAATATTGTCATCGAAGGCGTTAGGCATTCACCCAGAAGCCCTGGTATTTGGTACGGTTCACCAGAAACACTACAAACTTGGGCACAACATTTGGCTTAAATATATCCAAAGGGTAAAGTTTCTTAATATTTCTTAGTTAATATTGTAATAATAATACACATTTAACTAATATAAAGAGGTGTCAGCCATGCAAAGTACCCAGTTCGATAGGATTTTGCGGCGACTAGCAACAATATTATCAGTCGTGATTCTGACCTTATGCCTGATTGACCTCACTACTGGAGTTTTACTGTCTTTTTATTACGAACCAACAGCAGGCGGCGCTTATCGGTCATTGAAAATGATTAATACACAAGTGCCCTACGGCTGGTTATTCCACAAAACCCATGATATTGCTGGTAATGCCGTAATTGCGATCGCCCTAATTCAAATTGTGGTGATGTTTTTAGGACGGCAATTTCGCAAGAGTTGGCTAACTGCGTGGATTAGTGGAATTTTGTTTACCCTGAGTGCGATCGCTCTAGATTGGACAGCAATGCTTCTAGACTGGACTCAAGAAGGATACTGGCGTTTTAGCATTGAGCTAGGAACAATCGAAGCAATTCCTTTTATTGGTGGAGAATTGCGAGAAATCCTGACTGGAGGAGGAGCAATTAATACCATCACTGTTCAACACCTTTACGCCTTAAACAGTTATATTATTTCGCCTGTCGCTCTATTTCTGGCTGTAGTGCATTTATCTGCTTTACTGTGGCAAGAGAGGGAAATGTATGCAGAGGAAGTTTCACCCAGCGACTTTACTCAACTACCAGAAGCTTCACTAGTGGAAAGTTGAGCCAGTTTTGCCAAAGGAACTTCTTCCACCTCAGGTAACTTTTCCAAAGCTAGAGGAGTAGACTGACTACTACCAGATAAGCGTTTTAAAAGATTTGGTCTGGGGTCGTGTAAAAGGTAGATAATGCGATCGCCTACTTCCCATTCTTGGTTGACTGGCATTACCTGTAAGCGTTGTTCTCGTTCTACCAATAACGGTATCAATACTCCAGTCCGAATCTTTTCTTGGATGTGATCTTGCTGACTAGCAAATTCCAACTCATTGAGTGTCGTTGTTCCTAACTTCACTCGCCCATCATTCAAGTACTCATTCCAAGTTTTAATTGCCAAGTCAGAAACAAAAGCTTGGTTAACTTTACTAGTTGCAGAAGTAGTTGCTTGCGGGTCACGAGGAAAAACCGCTAATACACGCGGTGGATTAAATTCCTCAGCAGCTCGTTGCGCCAAGACAAAATTTACCTCACCATTACTAGTCATAGCCAAAAAAGTACCCATACAGGCCAGTCCCGCCTCTTCTAAAACAACAGTATCTAATGCGCTACTAGCAATCACCCGCAGATTTTGGGCTTCGGCTTGAGCAAAACAATCCGGGTCTGTATCAATCATCACGACATTTTCACCCCGTTCTTGAAAGAATCGGGCAATCAACAGACTCAAAGGATTGCAACCAACAATTACTGCCCCAGTTGCCTCTTTTGAGGTAATTTGCAGCCACTTAGCAATCTGTCCGGCTGTTAAACCTTGGCAGACAACCGTCATAATAATTGTCAAAAAGACCAAAGCTTTAATAGCATCACCCCCGTTGATCCCCCGCTGTGTCAAGGAAATCGCAAATAAAGACGCAACAGAAGCCGCAACAATTCCTCTAGGTGCAACCCAGCTTAAAAACAATTTCTGTCGCCAATTGAGGTCACTATTCCAAGTACATAAGAGGATGTTAATTGGTCTGACGACAAACATCAGTACCAAAACTGTGAATAAACTGCCCCAACCCAAGGCAAATACACTGGCAATAGATAGGTCGGCTGCTAACAAAATAAACAATACAGAAACACTGAGAATTGTCAGTTGACCTTTGAAGTGTCGCAAAAGTCTTTCTTCAGGTACTGATGAGTTGGCAAATACTGCGCCTGCAATCACCGTAGTCATCACTCCCGATTCACTGCGGATAGTCTGCGCTAATGTAAACAGCCCCCAAAGTATCGCCAGCACCACCAAGTTTTTCAGTTCAAAAGACAAGAAATTAGCGCGTTTGAAAATCAAGCTCATTAAGTAACCGCCAGCAGCCCCAATTGCCCCACCAATACCAAAACGCATGAGTAAACCGATAATGGCATTTAGTGGGTCTGCATCACCATTTAAAATCGTATCGAGAACAACAAAAGCCAAAATAGCTCCAACTGGGTCAATTAAAACCCCTTCTCCTTCTAAAAGCGTTGCCACTTGGCGATCGACATTGATTTGTTTCAGTAGTGGATTAATAACAGTTGGGCCTGTAACCACGATGATTGAAGCGTAGAGAAAGGCGATATTCCAAGGAAATTCACCTAACCAGTGTGCAGCCATACTCCCACCCAGCAGTGTAATTAGCGTTCCCAAAGTGACGAGCAATTGTAGGCTAACTGAAACTCTACCCAACTCTCGCAAATCTAGGTTAAGTCCACCTTCAAACAAAATTATTGCCGTTGCTAGAGCGACAATAACTTCCAAACCCGTGCCTAGCAAATGGGGATGCAATAAACCAATACCATCAGACCCCAGCAAGATGCCCAAAAGCAGCAATAAAACAATGCTAGGAACCCGAAGATAAGCAGCGAGCACTTGGGCGCTAATACCTGCAACGACAGCAGTCACCATCTGTAAGGTGATTTCAAAAGATGCTTCCATGTTGTAGATTTTGAGCGATAAATATCAAAATCTTTTGTAAAGAAGAGTAAATATTACCTTTAAAGGGTACAACATCACACCCTTTTCGCTTGTTAAAATCAAACTTTTTTTCATACTTAGTTTCTGATAATACTCTATTTCCATCTGGTTGGCAAAAGCAGGATTTTTTGAATGGCTGATATCAAGCTAAAAAGGTAAACGATAGAGTAAATTTGGCTTTGCAATTACGCATAAATCTCATCAAAAAACTTGATAAATTTGCTATGGCAATGTCTTATGTATAACCCAAATTTCACAGTGAGTTTTTGTAGATGACATTGCTCGGTAATACCAGTAGCATCGGTAGCAAAAACTCACCTGCTCGCTGCTACGCCAACCGCTATCCTACTCTTCTTCTAACGGAAACACTAACAGGAAGCCGCTTGGAGGCGGTTTACAAGCTGGGAGATCTGAGGCAATAGCTGCAATGGAGGGAACCTTTCCCAACGCAGTGGCTCCCCAAGACACGATCAATTTTCACAGGAAACGATATCAGCGGATATTTCCTGTCAATCTAGGTCACACAGAGGTGAATCGCATCGGATTTAGCTAAAAAAAATTTTTGCAGAGACTGTTGACATCGGCTGGAAAATTCGTTAATTTATAAAAGGTCTGAGTCCAAACGCCCCCATCGTCTAGAGGCCTAGGACACCTCCCTTTCACGGAGGTAACGGGGATTCGAATTCCCCTGGGGGTATTGAAGATGAAATTCAACTGTAAGAAGTTGTAATTTGTGTTTATTTGGTTAAAAGATAAACCCATCCTGGAAATTGATGTGAATTCAGGGTGGGTTTATTATAGTCAAACTTATTGATTAGCTAACTGTTCTACACGCTGATAAACAGCTAAAAGATTTAACCGCAGATCCCTACTGAGGCGATTTTCAATAATTGTCACTGGCATAGTGAGTTTAGGCCAAATTTGGATTGTATAGCAGAGATTTGTGCCTATAGCCTCACCGAAAGAATAAGGCTCTAAGCACCAGCTACCAGCAAAACCTTTGAAGTCTCCTTCTACCATGCGGAAATTAATTTCTTTAGGGAAATATTCTTCCAAATCAAGCACTACACGTGCACAAAAGTTAAAGTTTAGTAGGCGTTGAGAACCTACTTGCTCTAGACGAATACCACCGTTAGGATGCTCCAAGAGCCGACTTTTAGCAAGGTTGGGAATGAAGTCAACTAAGGCTTCATAATCTGTCAGCACTTTCCAGATTTGCTCTACTGGTTGAGGTATATGGATTTTAGCGGTGATTTGCCGTTGTCGCTCTGCTATTTTCTCAATTTGGATTTCCACAGATGGCTCGGCACCTGTATTAATGACCAAATCTGCTTCTAGGTTGGTTTCGTCACTAGCGGCGTTGAAATCAATGCCCGCTGAAGTGTTAGTTTGTTCAGTCACTTTCAGAATATAGTTTGCTTTCGTCAGAAAACTGGGGCAAAGTAAGGGTAAAACAAATTTTGCTTAGATCGGAATCTGAAATTTGCATACTCTCAACGGCAATTGTGCCATTTAAATGTTGTACAAGAGACTTGGCTAGAGCTAAACCCAAACCAGTCCCAGGAGTCCAACGCCCTTTACCACGACGGAACTTGTCAAATATGTAAGTCGCTTCTTCAGAAGAGATACCTCGTCCTGTGTTTGTCACCTTAATAATAACTTGATCGACCAATTGATTGACTTGGTGAGTGGCTTGCAAATCAACAATGGTGTCATGCTCTGAGTATTTACAGGCATTAGTTAGTAACTCTTGCAAGATGCGGTCAAAACTTTCGACTTCAGTTTGTAGTCTTAACGACTCCTCTGGTAAATCTAGGGTAATACTTAAACTTTTCTCTGTCAGTTTTCGTTCAAAAGAGACAGCTAAATCCTGAATTCGTGTATTTAAATCAATAGTTTCAAATTGTGGAGTTGCTTGTTGAGACTCTAGTTTTTGGAGTGTAAGCAAGTCATTGATTAAATTGATTTCTTTAGTACATTCTTGCTCTAAGATATCGAAATATCTATTCTGACGCTCTGCTGCTATTCCTGGTAAACGCAAATTACGAATTGACATGAGCATATTTGTCAACGGGTAACGTAAGCGATCGCTCATATTGCTCAAAAATTCATCTTTGAGTTCATTGAGTTCTCGCAACTGCTCAACATATTGCCTTGTTCTTTCGTGCAATTTTGCTTGCAGTTCCAGGCTGCTTTGGAGTTTTGCTGTTCGCTCATCCACCAAATTTTGCACTTGTCGCAATGTCTGTGACTGAATAATCGCATTACTTACTTGTGCACAGACCATTTCCACTAGATTTAATTCTGCTGATTGCCAAGTGCGAGCCACTGCTTGCTGTAAAACTAAAAATCCTAAGACTTTGCCTTGACTCTCTAATGGCATTAACAGCATAGCTGGGAACTGCTCTACTGCAAACAGTGGAGCCGCTGTCAAAATATCTTTTTGTTCTGAATAGTCATTAATGACTACTGGTTTTCCTGATTCCGTGAATACGCGCTGGCATAAACCACAATCTGAAATCACAAAGGACTGATCTAAAATATTTGATGTACTGCTAGGGTAACTCTGGATATCTCTAGTCCATTGTCTAACTACGGTGGCTTTGGCATTAGGAATTTGCTTTTTAGACCGATTCCGAAATAGCGGATCTGTGTATTTCAACATGATAAACAGACCCCGATCTGCCTGTAGCGATTCGGCAGTAGAGGCGATCGCTAACTGGAGCATTTGATTTAACTCCAAGTTGCTCCGGCTCAGTATAGTTAATTGCTTGATCAAGCTTTGATGTTGATCGCTCTTTTTCAAATGCTGTTGTTGAGCCGCAATCAACTGTGATTGTGCTACTTGAGAAACAGCGATCGCGCAAGAAGACTCTATACTTTTCAAAAGTTGTTGTTCTGACTGAGACCAATTATGGGGTTGAAAATTAATCAGACTAATTACCCCATTATTTTTCCCCCGAAAGCGGGTAGGAATTGCTAAAACAGCTTTTATTGGTAGTGGCAAAGATTGACAACCAATTTCCAGACTTTTTTGAATTGTGGAAATATCCTCAATATTTAATGGTTCAGCCGCACATTGAACTACATGCAGTTCCATGAGCAACTGTTCCATTGAGAAGATTTCGTCTGAGTGTGGTAACCCTAGATATTCTTCTGTACACCAACTAGCAGTAGTCACTTCAGTAGATGGCTCGCTCATCACTGTAACTAAGCAGCAATCTACTCCAAAGGCAACTCCCAGCAATTTTGCCAGATCTTGTAACATCAATATCGTCGCTGGTCTGTTAGCGATGATTTGATTAATCTGTTGTAACAACTGGTGGGCTGGTTCTTCCGGATGCTGCATCAGCTTGACTGGGTATGATTGTAGTCGATCTACGTCATCTGGGCACTGTGGCGGCGATGATAAACGCTTTTTCATTCCTGGCACGCTCTTGGATAACGACCCCATTTTTTTTGCACCCAACCTCTTGGCTTACTTGTTCACCCTTCCTATGTTTGGTGCACCCTGATGAATTACAAATATTTGATGAAGACTTTCTCTCACCTGTTATAGCCCCTTTCTATTTCAGATGACTAAGTTTTTGGTATATTAAAACGAATTTTTACACAGGTAACAAGATACCTAAGATATAGTAGAACGCCTTTGCTAGATAATTTCTAACTCGATTGGCTTCGGTTAATTTACTAACTTTGACTTAGAATATCCTGTCCGTAACTATACATAAACCGTAATTTCTCTGGAATTGAGGCAAAAAGTCCGCTAGTACTCTCAGTGTTAACACTGAGAGCAATTCAAAAAAACGTCATATTTATTTCACAATTCCATTGTTCGGTGAGCTAGCCTTTTGTAGGTCTTGCTCAAAGTAAAATCCGATTTAGGCAGAGTTTCAGAAACAATGTTGATACCTGCTTGATATTAGCAACCAAGTATATATGGGTATTGTTGCTTAACTCCTATGCTCGATAATCATTTATTTAATATGCCGATGGTTAGAATCTGTCAAGTGATGTGAAACCCCCTGTGCCGGAAATAGCGATTTTTTTGAGAAAGCCTAGCTGTCAAGGCTGTTCTCTATGAAATTTAACGAGATATGTGTCTAATTACTTTTATATAATATTTATTTATGAGTTAGATAGCATTCCATAATAAATGCAGCCCAGTTTCGCTAAGTACTAACTAGGCTGCATTTTGATGAATATAAAACTATCCAGCCAAACTCTCGATACTCAGAGGAACCATATCGCCATTTCTTGTGAGTCCTAAGAGCATCGGTTGTTGTGGTTGAATAACTTGACCCGTAAGTACACAGCGTTCTTCTTGTTGAGCCGTGGCTGCTATGCTCGCTCGAATATCAGTTCGCGAAAATCGAGGTTTCCACTCACCTGATTTTTGCTGCACATAATTCCAGAGGATATCTCGAATTAGGGCTTGATAGCCCTGATTGCCAGCTATATCTTTGAGTTTCTCTTTGAGTTCGCGCTCTAGACGGATGCTGGTAACTTCCATATCGGTGGTTGGGGTGCGAGCGATTGTATGCATGACTTTTTCTCCTTTAAGGTATAGACAGGATAGTAATACAAGTGTAGTATGTTTAAAGGAATGTTCAATAGGTGAAATTTTCTGTGAAATCCATTAACTCCATCTCTACTTCTTTGCGTGCTACCAACTGCCGAGCCAGTCGGGAATTAGCATCTTTGGGAGTGGAGTATTTTTTTATGGGTAATGGTGGCCAAAAAGATGGGCAAATCACAGAGGGTAATTATGATTTTAGATATCTCAGCATTATTAGGCTGAATGCAAAACCACAACTAGACGTAAGAAGCGGGAGGTACAGGCAGAGTCATACTGTACCGATATAGACCAGAAAACTTTGAGGTCAATTTCCCACCCCCGCTTCAGTTAAAAAAGAAGCGGGGGTTTTTTAATAAGGAGTCAAGCTGTGACGATCGCGATGCAAGTGTTAGAGCAGTCCGTAGTGGTATTTTCTCAAAATTACTTGCCACTGTGTCGGGTCAATATCAAGCGGGCAATTGTACTGTTAGTAACAAACAAAGCTGAACCATTAAGTTTATCTACAGAAGCCGGTTGGAAAATCCACTCTCCCAGCTTGATACTTGAAGTACCAAAACACATTCGTTTAAAAATTGCTTCTGGTGAACGGACGTGGAAAGTTCCGCCAGTAAATCGGCGAGAAGTGTTGCGGCGAGACCATCACAGTTGTCAATATTGCGGTAGTAAAAAATCTCTAACACTAGATCATGTGATTCCGCGATCGCAAGGCGGTCCTCACACATGGAATAACGTAGTCATAGCTTGCGAAAAATGTAACTCCCATAAAGGGAATCGCACCCCTTTTGAGGCTGGTATGCATCTGCGTACCAAACCGAAAGCACCAGCGCATCCGGCGATTACTTTTGCCGAGCAGTTCTGGATCAATATGCAAGCAAACCTGGAATAACAGGAGAGCAGAAGGAATGCTGAAACTAACTTACACCGAAAGGAGCTTTTACTTAGAGTGCCTGAGTCTATCGCTGGAGGAATGGGTAGCACAGCGCGTAATTTTGGCACTGCGAGTCGGTCAATCTCTTTGTGTTGAACCCAGCACTGCTTCCTTTTTGCTTCCTGTTGATTTACCAGGAGTAGAAAAGCTCAAGGCTGAGGTAAAACGAGATGACAGTGAAATTATGGAACTGTCTACCTGTGATGCTGAATATCTGGAAGTCACCCTCCGGGGTTCTTGGCTATCTGATGGTTCAGAGGAAGCTATTGGTGTGTTCGTCACGACTATGAGCGATCGCACTGAGTTCTTCCTCCATAAAATTTGGCAGGAAGCGCAAGCCTGCGCCTCCGCCATCAGTGAATAATCAGAGTAATGGGTTAGGTATGGTACCTACCCATTATTTCTGCATTTCTAGTAGTTCGGGAACTGTCACAAATCGATAGCCTTGTTGTTTGAGTCCGCTAATGATTTCTGGCAAAGCTTGGACAGTTCTTTGGCGATCGCCACCGCCGTCATGCATTAATACAATAGATCCTGGTTTGGCATCTCTTAAAACGTTCTTGATAAATACTTGATACTTAGCATGAGGATCGGTATCGGCGGAAGTTTGCGACCACATGATTACAGCATCTTTTTGGCTTTTAGCGTAAGCAGCTAATCCGTTATTTAAAACGCCTCCTGGAGGGCGGAACAAATTAGTTTTAACTCCTGTAGTTTTGTATATAAGTTCGTTCGTGCGCTCAATTTCACTCTTGGCTGTAGCTTCATCCATGTGTCGATACCAATGATGCCAAGTATGATTACCGATCGCGTGACCTTGGGCTACAACTTGCTTGGCAATTTTGGGATTAGCTTGTAAAGCTTGTCCTACCCAAAAAAATGTTGCTTTCACATCATTTTGCTTGAGAATATCCAACATTTTTAATGTGGTATTTGGCCAGGGACCATCATCAATGCTCAGGGCAATTACTTTCTCGTTATTGCTGGGTTGTACATGATAAACTGTTGTTCCCTGAAATGTCACTGGAACGCTAAAAGTTAGATTTTCTACTTTAGCTGATGGCTGCGATTGGGGATTATCTTGGCTGATAATCTTTGGTTGCGGTACTGCTACAGCGTGAAGTTTAGTAGTTATATGTTGAGTTTTTAATGGTGAGTTAATACCTATTGGATTAATACTACAAGCTGTTACTGAAAAGGCGATGCCTAATGGCAAGATGCTCCGCATCAACGCTACTCCACTAATTATCTTTTGTCGCTGGTATTGATTGTGTGTCACATCAGGGTGCCAAAAACTCACACCATCATAAGCGGCAAGTTTTAATTTGTAATGAAGTTGATGAGTTAATAGTGTGTGGAGAAGCTCATTGGAGAATAGGCGAGCAGATTTGAGGATGATTTTAGCTACTTCTTAGAATACTGATAAGACAATTAGCATAAGAAGTTTTACTAGTTTGAAAACAACGGCGATCGCTCGCATCTAATTTGACACTTTGAACAAGAGCAATGTCTTCTATGGGAGACGCACATTTAGCTTGCTTCCTCGTAGGGTACGATGGGCTACACCTAAGCCATCTGATTTATCTATGATTTTATAACTATAGGTTTGATTCTGGTGATTCTTTACTATTTGTATCTTGATATTCTTTGATTTTGGTATATAAACTAGCAACGGTTTCTTGAGCAAACAATTTTTCTTTAATTTGCAAATATTCACCTTCGCTTATTTTGCAGGTTGCCCAAAATTTCATTACCTTTGATGGTTCTAAATGGGTGAGTAAAACCTGCATTACTTCTTGTAAATTCTCTTGTTCGTTAATAACTTTAATTGTCATTTTCTCCCTCAAGAATAAAGTTACTTGGATTGATGACTTTAAGTGATAAATTATGACATCTATTGATTAGTCTTCTGTCACAAGTGATAAAATAATCACTTCTAGAAGCTTCAGCACAAGCTACATGAAGTGCATCAATAGGTTTAATTCCTTGTTGTTGTAGTTGTTCTGCCCTAATTCTAATATTTTCATCTACTAATACTCTCAAAGTAGCTATTTTTAAGTATCGCTCCATTGATTGCTGATTGACAATAAAAGGGTTACGGCTGTTTTCATATTCTAGAACTGAAGAACTGACTAATTCTATTAATCTTGCTTCTACCATTTGTAAAATTAAGATAATTGCTTGTGTTTCCAGAAAGATTTTTGGCTGTGTTTGGTCGTCAAATGGACGATTATAAACACTGGTGTCTAGATAAACCCTGGTCATATAGCTTTTTATAACATCGTCTCTCAACAAAAGCGATCGCTCTCACACTCATCTCTCAACCCTCACAAGCGATCGCTCATCATTCTACAATTTAAGTCGAGCGATCGCCTTCAGAACACCATCATTCCACTTCAGAACAGGAACATTCTCGTTTGGAACACGAGCGATCGCCCTCAGAACACCATCATTCCACCTCCGAACACGAAACTTCGATTAAAAAGGTAGAGCGATCGCCTTCGGAACACCATCATTCCACCTCAGAACAAGAACGTTCTCGTTTGGAACATGAACATTCGTGTTTGGAACACGAAACTTTGAGTTCAGAACATGAAACTTCGAGTTCGGAACTCGAAACTTGAAGATAAAAGCTTGAATGATGAAGTGGGGAACTTGAATTTTACTGTTCTGAGGTTAGGCGATCGCGCAAATCTGCTAAATTTTCACGCATATAAACAGTATCAGGATGATTCTTCCCTAAAGTTTGCTCAAAAATTTCCAAAGCTCGCTGCAAGAGGGGTTCTGTTTGGCTGTATTTTCCTTGAGATTTGTAGTGTTTCCCTAGATTGTTGAGGCTATTAGCAACATCAGGGTTTTGCTTTTTCCAGATTTTTATACTCAATACTACAGATTGCAGTGATAGAAGTTTAGCTTTACTATATTTCCCTTGGGAACTGTAAAGATTTACTAAGTTATAGAGGCTAGTGAGAAAATAAGGATGTTCTTCTCCCAGCAGGCGTTGCCATAATGCCAAAGCTTTCTGGTAGCTAAGTTCGGCTTTATTGTATCTCCCTATAGAATAGTAGAAATAAGCCAGGTTGTTGAGACTCATAGCAACATCAGGATGTTCTTCTCCCAGTAGGCTTAGTCTTAGTAAAAAAGCTTGTAAGAATGGAAGTTCGGCTTCTTTATATCTCTTTTGGGAAAAGTAGATTCCTGCTAGGCTGTTAAGGGTTTGGGCAACGTCTAAATGCTCTTTTCCATATAAGCGTTGCCTTAGCGCCAAAACTTTTAGTGACAGATGTTCGGCTTCGCTGTATCTGCCTTGTGAATGGTAAACTTCTGCCAAGTTGTTGAGGGTAAAGGCAATATCAGGATGTTTTTCTCCCAGTAAATGTTGCTTTAGCGCCAAAATCTGCTGGAACAAGAGTTCGCTTTCGCTATATCTGCTTTGTGAATGGTAGAGTACTGCCAGGTTGTTTAGGAGAATTTCAATATCTGGATGTTCGTTACCTAAGCGTTGTTCGACAATTTTTCGACACTGTTCAAGCAAAGATGTAGCTTGATTATACAATCCCTTTCCATTGTAAAATCCGGCGTTACCGACGAAAAACCAAATTAAATCTTCATCGGTGACATACTGAATGAGATTGTTTGCTACTTCTGCTAAGTGAGGTATTGCTGGAGTGATATCCTTAATTTGCTGAATTGTGGGAGTTTGAGGAATATCTTTTGCAACTGCTACCACTACCCCGCAAAAACTTCGCTTCAACTCCTCTGCCTGTTCTAAACCTGTAAGCTTATCTTGGAAAAACTCCCGCAATAGTGGATGTAGTTGATAAATTCCTTCACCTTTGAGCTGGAGTAGATGTAACTGTAACAAACCTCGTCTAGCTCTTTTCCAATCTTGAGCCTCATTATTTATTGTTATACCCTCCACCAACTCCCAAGGAATCGGAGCTAGGGCAAATAAACTCAGAATACAGCCTAAACGTTGAGCATTTTCTCCCAAACGTCGCCAACTCAACTCAAAAGCAGCAGCAACACCCAATTTATCAGTCATTTCTGGTTGAGCTTCATCTAAAGCCGGATTCTTCAAACGCTCATTTTCCAAATCCCGCAGCATTTCTGTTAAGGATAATTCCTCATCACCTAACAAATAACGCCCGACTAATTCCAAACCCAAGGGCAAATATCCCAGCCACTTACAAAGTCTTCTCGCAATTAACGCTTCACGTCGCAGTCGTTCCTCACCAACTAAAGATTTTAATAACTGCATTGCCGCGAGTGGTGTCAGCACATCTAAATCTAATCGCACTATTGGCAACTGTAATTTTTCCCGTGTGGTAATTAATTGCTTAAACCGGGAAGGAACAGACTCTAAATAACACCTGACTTCTTCTCTATAGTTGGTGACGTTATCAATTACCAGTAAAACCTCACCCTGATGCCATTTTGTGAGGCAGTATTGGACTCTCCCAAGTAAATCTAAATCATCTGGGGGGTTTAATTGCAGCTGATTACGCGCAAACTGCACCAATTGCAGCCCCACATCCTGTAATGCAGACAACCAGCAAATTCCGCCTTGATATGTGACGCGGTGCAAATTCGCATATTGCAGTGCTAGTTCTGTTTTCCCGACTCCACCCATCCCCACAATAGCCGCAACGGCTACCTGTTGATTTTCCTGTAACAAATGATGGAGGTTTTCCAATTCCGCTTCACGTCCGACAAACTCCACCACCCCACTGAAGGGAATATTATGATGAATTTCTTTTGTTGTTTGAGTACGGGGAATACCTTTACCGTTATATTTTGCTGTTAGATAAGCCTTTAATTTTTCTAGCTTTCCGCGTTTAGGGCTAGCTAACTGAGGGCAACTCTGAGCAAACTTACCATACACCTGAGTCATGTGCTTTTTGAAAGCATCCGCACTAATATCAATCTCGCTTGCTAGTTTCGCTTCACCCTTACCGGAGTTTTCTACCTGCAACCTGACTATAAAGGCTGCTGTTTGCTCTGGGGATAACTCATGAGTAGCAGCTTCTTGTCTTAAAAACTCATCCCATTGCATAGACAGCCTGAAAAATTTTACTTAATTGAGACTTCTTGCGCGAATCATTTGCCCTCACCCTAAATCCCTCTCCCAAGCTTGGGAGAGGGACTTTGAAATTTACTCCCCTTCTCCCTGAGGGAGAAGGGGTTGGGGGATGAGGGTAAATTTTGCATTCGGAAAAGAGGTTGATTCTACTTATCTTATACCTTGCTTCTACTTCATCTCTATTTGTCAGGAATCTCCGGCTTTAAGGGCAGAAATACCATAAAAACAGTCAATCAAGCGGAGATTCACGCCATGAATACTTCTTTAAAAACTTCTACCAACTCTCAGCCATCTACTCAAACTGCACAGTTAATTACTACATCTTCCCCAATAATTGAAAAACCTTCTGCTTGGATGCGCGACGGTTACAGTCCTACAGAAATCATCCTCGCAACAGCAATTTTAAGCTCTCTATGTATAGCAGGAGTTGCAACTGTAATTATGGCGATGACTGAGTTAGTCAAAACTTTAGCACCAGAGAAAGATGTTATACCAAGCCGGAAAAAATAATTTAGCACATAGCTGTTTCAGCCATTGCGATTGAGTTAATTTTCCTAATTGAATTGCTGGAACTGGAGGAAAACAGAAGAAGCGGTAGAGTAGAACTATGGTAATCACAAAGTATAGAGGCGAATGTCACTTACTTTAGCGAGATTTAGATCCCCGACTTTTTCAAAAAGTCGGGGATCTGGGCAGCAACTTTGATCGTTGTTTTTGTAGATTAGTCTTACTATTATGCGATCGCCTTTTGTGGGAATGAATCCCTATCTTGAAAACCCAGAACTATGGTCAGCGGTACATAATCGATTAATTGTAGCGATCGCAGATGATTTGGTGGATCGTTTAAGTGAGAAATATCGAGTTGAAATTGAGAAACAGACTTACTTTAGTAGTGATGAGGAGAGTGTTTTAGTTGGTATTCCCGATGTTGCAGTCATAACAGGCACGGGGGAACCAACATCATCTACTGTTACTGTATCATTGCCTGTACAACCGCAGAAGGTGACAATTCCCATTTCCGAAGAAGTGAACGAACGCTATTTGGAAATTCGAGAAGTTGCTACTGGTACCGTCGTGACTGTAATTGAGCTGCTATCTCCCAAAAATAAGCGTTCTGGTGAGGGACGCATAGCTTACGAACGCAAACGCAATCAGGTGTTAGCTACTTCTACTCATTTAGTTGAAATTGATTTACTGCGGAGTGGTAAACCTTTTCCGATTTTGAGCGACAATTTGGGGGATTATCGCATTTTAATTTGTCGGGGCGATCGCCGCCCTACTGGAGAACTGTATGCATTTAGCTTACGGCAGTCTATTCCCCCCGTACAGATTCCGTTGATGGCAGGTGAAGCAGAGCCAACTCTCAATTTACAATCTTTACTGGATTATGTTTATGAAAAAGGGCGCTATTACTTAGCAATTGATTACACTAAGCCACCGCAGCCGCCACTGTCTGAGAATGATAGACAGTGGGCGGAAACTTTATTGAGAGGCTGATGAGTATTAAAAGTTATCTCTCAACTTCATCCACTGCTTTAGGAACTCCAGCCGTTAACACCTCATGTCCGGTGCTGGTAACTAACACATCGTCTTCGATGCGAATCCCAATCCCCACCCAGCGAGGATCGGTTGCTGGTTGATCTTCTGCGAGTTTAGTATCTGGCACAATATAAAGTCCTGGTTCTACTGTCAGTATTTGTCCTGGCTGTAAAATCTGGGGGTTTTCACCGTGCTGATACACACCGACATCATGAACATCTAAGCCTAACCAATGACTGGTACGGTGCATATAGTAGGGCTTATATTTTTCTTCTTCAATTAATTTGTCAACTTCACCTTTGAGGATACCAACTTCAACTAAGCCTTCTGTAAGGACGCGCACGGCTGTATCGTGAACTAAGTTGAAGGGATTACCTGGTTGAACTTGAGCGATCGCTTTTTTCTGGGCTTCTAAAACAATCTCATACAATATCTTTTGTTCTGGCGTAAATTTACCACCCACAGGAAATGTCCGGGTAATATCTGAGTTGTAATAACCATAGGCGCAACCTGCATCAATCAGCAGTAATTCGCCATCCTGCATTTGACGATTATTCTCGATGTAGTGCAAGACGCAAGCGTTAACACCAGAGGCGACAATTGAAGGATAAGCAGGCCCCATTGCTCCCCGTAAGCGGAAAATATGTTCAATTTCTGCCTGGATTTCATACTCATAACGTCCAGGTGTGGTGGCTTTGAGTGCATGATTGTGGGCTTCTGTGGCGATCGCGGCTGCTTGACGCATCAATTCCAACTCAGCTTCACTTTTTACCAATCTCATACTGTTGAGAATTGGGCCTGTATCTGCAATCGCAATTGGCCCTGTACCCCGCTTCGGATAAGTGCGTAGCAGACTTTGATAATGTTTGAGAACTGTGTCATTAAAAGTGCGATCGCGTCCTAAATGATAATAAATGCGATCGGCTTTTTCTAAATATTGAGGTAATTTCTCATCTAGTTCGCTAATGGGGTAAGCTTCATCAGCGCCATACAACTCTTTGGCTGCATCGACTCCACAGAGATAACCCGTCCAAACTTCTTTTTCCCGATCCTTGGGTTGGACAAACAACACAAACTGATGTTCTGGGTGATGGGGTGCTAACACAGCTACCGCTTGCGGTTCGTTAAAACCAGTCAGATAGAAGAAATCACTGTCTTGGCGATAAGTGTATTCAACATCATTGTGCATGACCGCCATTGGCGCACTCCGAAAAATGGCAGTTCCATTGCCAAGTTTTGACATCAACTGCTGACGACGCTTTTGATATTCTGCTTGCATAGCTACTTTATATCTCCAATTATGGTGATATCTTAACCTTTAAACACTACAGATTGCATATATCACATCTCTTATAGGTGTTAGTAATTTCTGCTATTTTAGGCAATATTTTTTGATTTTGCTAGCAGCTATAGTTATTACCAGAACCAAAAGTTACCATTTGATAATTTTTGGATAAATCGGTTGGCGATTATACAATATTTAAATTGAAGACTTTGAATTCATTATTTATTATCTTGTTTAATATTTATAAAAATTAACTATTATATATTCCTTATAAATAATAGAATTATTTATTATGTTTTATCCGCGCCTATGGGGTTAATTATTTTTAATAAAAAACTGCTACATATGACATCACAGGGTCTACATAGCTGGATTTATCTTAATTGGTAGATTTATCTCTAAAGCATAACATGAACAAAAATATTTATTTTATTGTTTATCATGAACTTAAAAATAAAAGATTACATAAGCTCGAATAAATATTGATAAATGCTGACATGTGTTCAAAACGGAATAAAAAATATTTAATGCTAAACAAATGTTATTTAAGAACAGAATTTTATTAACCAAAAAAGTTAAAACTTTGATCACAACCAGTCATAAAAACACATCATGCCTGAGAAATCATCTTTGGATACAAGTTTGTCATCAGCACCTTACCAAAAATCAAATATATTGGCATCACCTTTTGATGAACAAACTAATTATTTTAATAGTCAGAGCAGTTCTTCGCAATTACCAATAAGCGAAACACCAAATTCTGTATCCACACAATCTCTATTTGGAGGAGCAAATCCTAATCCTAATCCTTACTTAACTAGTGCCGCGATTGTGCCTGATTTCAATGGCGATGGCAAAACAGATAAAATCTGGGTTGATGCTCAAACTGGTGAAACTCAGGTTTGGTTAATGGATGGCACAACCGTTGCTGCTAAGGGTTCTTTGGGTCAAATTGATCTAGCTTCAACGGTTTATAAAATTGGCGATTTTAATGGCGATAATAAGACTGACTTCTTGTTACGCAATCAAGTAACAGGTGCTAATACCATTGTGTTAATGGATGGTACAAACGTTGCAAATCTGATTCCGCTAGATTCACTAGACTCATCCTGGACACCGCTGATTGGTGATTTCGATGGCGATCGCAAAACTGATATCTTTTGGCGTAACACTCAAACAGGTCAAAACGCTGTTTGGCTAGTAGATGGTAGCAACCCAGGCCAAGTCATTAAAAGCGGAACCTTGCTAGACACTGTTGATCCAAGCTGGACTCCTACTATGGTCGATTTCGACGGTAATGGCATAACAGATGTCTTCTGGCGCAGCACTAGTGGTGAAAACGTCGCTTGGTTCATGAATGGTACGCAAGTCAATGCGAGTACTCTTCAATCACAAGATCCCAGCTGGACTTTTACCGTTGGCGATTTTAACGGTGATTTGCGTTCTGACTTTTTGTGGCGGAACACGACAACAGGTGAAAACAAAGTTTGGCTAACAAATTCTCTCATCCCAAATAACGTCTTCTTCACCGAGGGATCTCTGACAACGCTAGACGGAAACTGGACATCTAGCATTGCTGATTTCAATGGCGATGGTAAGACTGATATTTTCTGGCACAATCAGGCCACTGGTGAAAACACTACATGGTTGATGGATAGTGGAACCATTGTGACTGAAACGTTCCTCGCACCCAGTTCAACTACCGCACAAGCAACATTTGGCGATTTCAACAACGATGGTAGAACCGACATCTACTTCCGCGATTACTCAACAGGAGCAGACGAAATTTGGACAACAAATGCAGATGGTACAACAGTAACTAGAACTCCTGTTGCTGACACAG
Organism: Nostoc sp. 106C; assembly: GCF_002154725.1. Taxonomy (GTDB): domain Bacteria; phylum Cyanobacteriota; class Cyanobacteriia; order Cyanobacteriales; family Nostocaceae; genus Aulosira. Next base: position 149,673 of record NZ_MTAW01000184.1, read on the forward strand.
ATAAGCTTTCCCCAATACAAGTAGGAGAAGATGGTAATCCAATCCTAGGCCCAGATGGTCTGCCTCTGAAAAAGTGGATGACTTTCTAGAAAATAGTTGAGTTGGTTTATTCGCGATCGCACAAAGACTAGCTAAGCTATGGTAGCCAGATTGAGTAGAGTTGAGCCACAATTTTTTCTGCTTCTACTCATTGGCTTTTAAACAGAAAGTTTCATTCTGACAGGACTTACGCAAGGACTACGATTTTACGTCATTACGAGCGAAGTGAAGTAATCGCAAAGGCTTAGTTTTTCGTCACGAGTGCGTAAGTCCTATCTGAGTCCGGAACACAGCAGAGGATCAAGGTAACTCTACCGTAATATCAATACCTCTGCTTAAAATGATATGGTGATTCCAATTTGCCAGAAAATTTTGCTGGAGTTCTAGAATCAAAATAGTCAATTTTTTGGTTGGGTTGCATGATACTGTCGCCCAACCATAACTTATTTTGGCGATCTAATTGTTAGACCGATACAAGGATGCTATTTGCTCATAGCATTAAAATTTGTAACTCAAAGTCTGAATTACGCTATTTTCTGGTAAGTTACCAGGGCTAATACTAATAGTATCGCTATTACTACGACGTACTGTTATACCCTGCATCAAGTTCAAAAACTCATCCACTGGTGAAATTTCGCACTTAGAAGCATCTGCTGCCTGTGTACGATAGTGAGTAGGAATCACCAGCTTGGGATTTAAAATTTCAACCGCTTGCTTGGCTTCCTGGGCATTATAGGCTTTAGAACTGCCCCCCACAGGAATAAATGCTACATCGGGACGCCCCATGAGGATTTTTTGCTCAACGGAGATGGGCGCTGCTGCGCCTCCTAAGTGGAGGATATTAATTCCGCCTTGTTTCCAACTCCAAGCAGTATTAATACCAAACTGCTTACCACCTTTGCGATCGTGGTCTACAGCAATTCCTTGGAACTTAATACCTTGGAACTCATACACTCCTGGTTCGTAAATGAGTTTTGGTTTTCCTGGAAGTCCGTCTACTGCACCTTCATCCAGTAGTTGACTACTAATCATGACTAAATCTGCTGCGACTTTTGGGGGACGATACCCAGCCGTACAACCAACGGAGCGAAATGGATTGACAAGAATTTTCACACCGCTACCCGTCAACAGAAAGCAAGTATGACCCAACCACTGAACTGATAAACCGCTAGATTGCGCGTCAGCTTGAAATGCAGAACCCAAGTTTGTCAGAAAAGCTGTTGCCAAACCCGCCCCAGCATAGCCCATCAACTGTCGTCGTTTCATTAATTACTCTCTCGACTGTAATTGTTCCAGAAAGTTTCGTAGCAATTGCTTGCCTGAAGATGTCAAGACACTCTCTGGGTGAAACTGGACGCCTTGAATGTGCGGATAGTTCCTGTGTCGTACTCCCATAATAGTACCATCCTCCACCCAAGCAGTTATTTCCAACACATCGGGGCAAGTTTCGCGGTCAATAACCAGACTGTGATATCTGGTTGCAGTTAGAGGATTTTCTAATCCCCGGAAAACTCCGACCCCGGTATGAGATACCTGAGAAGTTTTGCCATGCATCAATTCAGGAGCAGAAACGATTTTACCACCGAATACCTGACCAATGCTTTGATGTCCTAAACAGACACCCAAAATTGGCAAATTAGAACCTAGCTGTTCAATTAAATCTAAACTAATTCCGGCATCTTCAGGGCGACCTGGCCCAGGAGAAATAACTACAAGCTCAGGATTTAAAGCCCGAATCTCATCCACAGATATTTTATCGTTGCGAAAAACCCTAATATCAGTTGCTGCGGGGAACTCTGCCGCTAGTTCTCCTAAATACTGCACTAAATTATAAGTAAAACTATCGTAATTATCGATGACTATAATCACAGCTGATAACTCCTGGCCATATTACTTCTCTTATTTTGTTTAGTTGTCACCAGATTTGAATTGCTGTAAACGTCATCAATTATGAAATGAAAAGGTCACGCTGAGAAAGCCGAGATAATTAAAGTTGCCAGAGGCGGAAGTATGAGCATACCCGCTACTAAAACAGCTACCAAAGCTGAGACAAGCACAGCACCAGCAGCACAGTCTTTGGCAATTTTCGCCAAATCATGATATGTCTGCTTTACTGTTAAATCGACCAGTGACTCGAGGGCTGTATTCAGTAACTCTAAAGCCAAGACTAAACCGCTAGTAATACCAATTACCGCTATTTCCACAGCTGATAAATGTAGAACAATGCTGGAGGCGATCGCCACAGCGCAGACACCTACATGAATACGAAAATTGCGTTGAGTTTGAAAACTATAGCTAATTCCAGCCCAGGCGTACTTAAAACTAATCAATAAATTCGTGGCGACTTGCCAGGAGAATTCCCGTTCTTTAGTCACAAGTGTTGGTAAGCGGTTTGAAGTTGGTGGAGGAGAAATTTGTTGGGACATAGGCTTAAAGATCATAGAGTCGAAGTTGGTAAAGTTTGGAATATTCGCCGATTTTAATGGCGTAATTAAGTTTTAGGCAATTTTATCGAGAAGTTCTTGGAGAACAGAGATAAATAATAGTAGTTACTCTATGTCAAGAGCAATACCTATTCTTCTCAGCAATAGTACTTGCTGTTTCAACATTCTTACCAAACTTGCTTCATCAGGATGATCCCAGCCTAATAAGTGCAGTAGACCGTGAGCTACTAGCCAGGCCAGTTCGGTTTGCAAACTATGTCCCTGCTGTTGGGCTTGACGCTGTGCAGTATCTACCGATACTACAATATCCCCTAAATACAAAGGCATAGAGGCAAACATTTCTTCACTTTGAGGGCAGTCTACCTCTAAGGCAGCAAAGGCTAAAACATCTGTAGGTTTGTCCTGGTGACGATACTGGGAATTTAGCGTCTGAATTTCAGCGTCATCTGTTAATCGCAGCCCGATTTCGTAACCTACTGCTGACGGAAGATGTGGTTGAAGTATTTCTAACCAGCAATCAAACCAGTGTTCCCAAGTTTCGCCGGAGATCCGACAATTAATAACCCCAAAATTTTCAGTTTTTTCCGGGGACGATTCATAAAAGCAATCTTGTACATCTAGTTCAACTTGCACTAGCTACAAAGTCTCCTAGTAACTCGAGGTGGTGGTTTATGATCAGCGAGTTAGGTAGGCAAGACCTACGAAGACAGCTAAAAGTCCTATAGCGGTTAGCAAAAAATGCTTTAGGGAAGTACCACCTTTGCGCACCATGTTGCGCATGGCGAGTTTCACGTAGCTAGGTTGAGGTTCCGTTGAAGGAGAGTTGCTCATGATGATTTGATAACAAACTCTTTTATATATAAATGTAACAGTTAACCTAGTGTAAAACTGTCATTTTTAAGATTGGGGATTTATTATTGGTCAAGGATCAAGGGTCAAGAGACATTTGTTATTAGTATCTTCTCTTGTTTCCCCTGTCTTCCTATCCTCTTAGCCCCTAATCCCTGTCTGTCGATTCCCAATTAAGCAGGAGTACTTTCTACCAATTGGTTTTCTTGCCGCAGATAAGCTTGGATAAACGCGTCAAGGTCACCGTTCATCACATCGGTAATGGCAGTCGTTTCTGTATTGGTACGCAAATCTTTAACCATCTGGTATGGGTGAAACACATAGTTACGAATTTGATTACCCCAAGAAGCTTCCACCATATCGCCACGAATTTGGGCAATTTCTTGGGCACGTTGTTCTTGAGCGATAACCAGCAGTTTCGCTTTAAGACGGGTAAGAGCTTTCTCTTTATTTTGCAGTTGCGATCGCTCTTCTGTACAACGCACAGCTAGACCGGTGGGAAGGTGAACAACTCGTACTGCTGTTTCTACTTTGTTGACGTTCTGTCCACCTTTACCACCAGCACGGGATGTAGTAATTTCTAAATCCTTTTCGGGAATGTCTAGTTGTACAGAACTATCTATTTGTGGCATCACTTCCACCCCAGCAAAACTGGTTTGGCGTTTACCGTTGGCGTTGAATGGTGAAATCCGCACTAAGCGATGTGTACCAGTTTCTGATCGCAAATAACCATAGGCATAGCGACCAGTAATTTCCAAAGTAGCTGATTTGATTCCAGCTTCATCACCTTCTGACTCTTCAGCTAAAGTTACCTTGTAACCGTGGGCTTCTGCCCAACGAGTATACATCCGCATCAGCATAAATGCCCAATCTTGGGCATCCGTACCACCAGCACCAGCGTTAATTGTCAGTACTGCCCCTTTATCGTCGTAGGGACCGGAAAGTAATTGTTGTAACTCCCATTGATCGAGTTCGCTATTCAGCTTGGTAATAGTAGATTCTGCTTCTTGCAATAGCCCTTCGTCAGTTTCTAACTCCAATAACTCAACAACTGCCTTGGTATCTTCCAGACTAGCTTGCCACTGATGATACTGCTGGATGTGGGCTTTGAGGTCGTTGAGTTCTTGTAGCGTTTCTTGGGCGTTGGTTTGGTCGTTCCAAAATTCTGGCTGGGCTGATATTTGTTCTAGGTCTTGAATTTTGGCAGTGAGTGCAGGTACGTCAAAGATAGTCCTGGGTTTTACCCAGGCGGTAAGACAACGTTTCAATTTCGCGTTTGAGTTCTAAAACATCCATAGTGCTTACTAAAGATAGAGCGCTTTGATTTTTGAGAGATTGCGCTTGAGTCTATTTGTCTTTTTGATTTTAGCTGTAGTTGGACAAGTTCTTTCGTTCCAGTGGCTAAAATTACTGGAACTGTCCGGCAATACACCAAGCAACAAAAATATATAGGCTCACTCCCAGATTTGATATTGCTGTTGCAGATAAGCTTTGATAAACAAATCAATGTTGCCATTCAAAACCTTCCTCACAGATGTTGTTTCCACGTGAGTACGCAAATCCTTGGCCCTTGTATAGGGATGCAAAATATATTCACGGATGGGCTTTTCAGAGAGCGATTTTATTCTGCTAGGTTGAATGGCGGTAACATCTTGAACACCTTGGGATTGCATTAAAGCCCATAACTTACTTTTAAGAATAGCTAAGGCTTGCTCATGGTTGTGCATTTGACTGCGTTCTTGGTCACAAAAGATAGTAATTCCCGTAGGAATATGAAATACTTTTACCCAAGTTTCTGAGCGGTTAACACCTCCATCATGCCAACGCCATTTAGTTATCTCTAAATCCTTCTCTGGAATCTCTAAATTAAGAGATTCATCCAAAATCGGTATGACTTCTACCCTAGCTAAACTCGTTTGCAAATTGCCATTGGCGTTAAAGGGAGATATCCGTTGTAGTTGATGTATGCCTGTTTCTGATTTGAGAAATCCGTATACATAACGCCCTACAATTTCCAAAGTAGCGTAGTTAATTCCACCGCCATCTCCATCAACAATCTCTACTAGATGAACTTGGTAATTGTGATTTTTTCCCCAATTCCAATACAACCTCATTAAAACATATGCCCAGTCTTGAGCTTCTGCACCATCTCCTTCAGCAGCAATGGTCACCAATGTACCCATCTGGTCATCGGGGTCAGATAGTAACTGTTGTATTTCTATTGTTTCAAGTTCTTGTTGGAGGTGCCTGAGGTTTAATTGGGTTTCTTGCAATAATTGCTCATCATTTGAGGATTCTAAAAGCTCTAAAGCAGCTTTTATATCTTCTAGAATGGCGCACCACCGCCGATATTTTTCCTGCCTATAGAATATAAAATATTCAATTTCTTGAAGTAACTGATAGGCTGTCCCTGGATTTTTCCAAAAATTAGACTGAGCAATTATTTTATCTAATTTTTGAATTCTTACAGTCAGTTCTCCCTGGTCAAAGACAATCCTCAGCTTTGCCCAGGATATTCGCTAACCTTTCTACTTCGCGTTTGATTTTGGGAAGTTCCAGCATAGTTTTGCTCATTTTCGGCTGATAACTTACTACATATTGTATTACACAAGTCGATATCTCATCCAATTAAAAAACCGTGGTTGCTGAGGTTAAACCACGGTGATAATTTATAAAACTTTACTTTTTTCTAGTAACTACAGGTGCTTAGTCACGGCCATTGAGGGCAATTAACAACCGTAAAATAAAAATGAACAGGTTGATGTAGGTGAGGTACATAGACAAAGCGGCAGGCAAGTACTGATCGTTGCGATAAGTACGTGGCAAGATGTAGAAGTCAACCACAGATGCCCCTGCAAACAGAAATACTCCCAAACCAGAAATGGCGATTTCTAGCCAGGTTGGTGTATAAACACCGAACAAGGCAAATACAAATTGAGTAAGACAGACAACTACCAAGGCAATAATGCCGAGAGAGATGGTTTTTGTCAAAGCCATCCCGTCTTGTTCAGAAAGATTTGAACCAATTTGACGAGCAACAATAAAGGTAACACCACAACCAAGGGCAGCCAAACCAATACCTTGAATGCCAACACCTTGAGTTCTCAAGGCGAGGTGTACTAAGCCACTGAGAGTATATCCAGATAAGAGGCTGTAGGTAGCCAGTAGGGGAAGTGCCAGGCCCTTGTTGCCTTTTTCAGCAACATTTTGGGCAACAAAGAACAAAATTAACTCTAGAATGACTGCACCAATGAAGGTAGGGAAGAACAAACCGGGGTTAGTACGGATAACTCCCAAACCACCGTAGGTTCCCAGTGCTGTGAGTACAAGACCGCCACCGACATAGGGAAGGGCATTGGCTATTACATTTGGACCAATGAGGGCTTGAGTTTTAGCCTCACGAATAGCGTCACGGAAATTGCTGGTGTTACTCATCTTTAAAACGTGTTTTGCTGATAAATTTCCTGTATGCTTCTATTTTTACTAAAATTCATGGCTAGTAACCAGTAAGTCAAACTGGAGAAATAATCTTTATTACTTTGATGGGCAACTCAGAAAGATGGTAGGACATCTAAAAGTAGATAAACTTCTCTGATACACCTAAAATAGCCAAAACTGTCTTACGAGCTAACTTTTCTAAGCTTTAAGTATGTCTGAAAATGCTCGTTAATCTTGCTGTACTCGCAAAGATTTGCCAGTCAAATTCAAAGAGTATTGTACAAAATTAGTTTCAAAATTAATACAAAACTTATCTTAAATTTGTGCAGCATGAGTGGTGCACATTGAGTAATTTATATATTTTTCAGCAGCAATAGTTGAGTTTTATTGCATAAACTCAAGACAATTAGCCTTGCCAATTGTTTTACAGAAAACAAAATTAATCAACAACAGATATAAATAAAAATTCATGCGTGTAAATACTGAATCATCGACTAGAGACCCTGATAAGTTCAGTATAACGACGATGGTTTATTCAGCGTTGTCTAAGGAAAATAATGACAGCTTTGATGACAATATACGCAACTCCATTTTTTCAGAAAAAGGAGTTACCACAAAGGAATTTTTATATGGCAGCAAGTGAGTCCTCTGTGCGAATAGATGGTATAGAGTTATTACACTTATACCACCAGAATCCCTCTATTAAACTGCGTAATCAACTTGTACAGCTACATACTGGTTTAGTGCGGAAGATGGCTCATAAATTTAGCCATCAATGTAATGAACCATATGAAGACTTAGAACAAATCGGTTACTTTGGTTTGATTAGGGCAATTGAGCGCTTTGATCCCAGCCAAGGATATGCGTTTAGTTCCTTTGCTGTACCATATATTCGTGGTGAGATGCTGCATTTTTTGCGCGATCGCAGTACTTTATTAAAAATTCCCCGGCGTTGGCAAGAACTATATAATGAAGGGCAAAAGGTTCGCAAAGAATTAGCAATTGCTTTGGGACGACCTCCTAAAGATTCGGAAATTGCCAAGCAGCTTCAGGTATCTGTGCACGAATGGCAAGAAACAAAGTTAGCTGCGCAAAACCGGATGCCTTTAAGTTTAGATGCTACTGCCGTTCACTATGTTGATTGCCAAATAACTTTAGGTGAAGCCCTTCCTTGTCCTCGTTCTAGTGCTCTTCAGCAACAAGAAGAAGAACGACAACAACTCCAAGGGGCAATAAGTTTGTTGGAAGAAAAGCCACGTATGGCTGTTGAGTTAGTATTTTTGAAAGAACTTTCACGCAAAGATGCTGCTAAAAATATTGGCACCAGTCCGATGACAGTAACGCGATATCTGCAAAAGGGTATTCAAGATCTAATTTGCTATTTGCAACCACAGGCTGTAGCAACAGGGTCATAGTCACTAATCAAAAGTCTATAGTCCAAAGTTTTATTAACTGTTGACTCTTGACTCTTGACTTTTGACCCTAACTAATTACCTAGATTTTAAATCAGCGATCGCACCTTTGGTCATGGCAGCAATAGCTTTATCGGTCGCTTTTGGTAAATGGTAATACTTACCTCCGGCTGTTTGTGCTAATTCTTTAGCAAAGCCAGTGGAAACAAATTTACTCTCCGTATCAATTACTAATAGTTGCATCCCCAAAGCTCGGATTCTGGCAGCAATTTCTAACAATTCGGCTTTGATATCTGGTTTTTCTCCTGGTTCTAGCTGTTCACCTAAGGAACGCGCTAAGGGAATATTACCCCGCCCATCGGTGATCGCTACTACTACTACTTGCCCAATATCTCCACTCATTTGGGCATTAATGCCAACGCGGACAGCTTGGGTTAAACCATGTGCTAATGGCGAACCGCCACCACAAGGCAGCCTTTCCAAACGGTTACGCGCCAAAGCAATGGAACGGGTTGGGGGTAATAATACCTCTGCTTGTTCTCCACGGAAGGGAATTAAAGCCACTTGGTCGCGGTTTTGATATGCTTCGGTCAACAGTTGCATCACTGCACCTTTAGCTGACTGCATTCGATTGAGGGCCATAGAGCCTGAAGCATCTACCACAAATACTACTAACGCTCCAGCTTTGCGTACTAAACGCTTGCCGCGAATGTCTCCTTGTTCAACTATGACTTTGCGATCGGGGTTTCTTTGTCTGCGTGCTTTTTGATACGGAGCAGCTGCTCTAAGAGTGGCATCTACGGCGATTCGTCTTACCTTTCCTTTGGGCAACATCGGTTTAATATAGCGTCCCCGGTCTTCAGAAAAGATGATGCTGCGACTGCCAGACTTACCTTGGCGTTTAGCCATTTGGGCAAAATAAAGCACACTAGAATCAAGTATCACCCCTTCCGGATCGAAGATAAATTCTTCGGGGATACTGGGTGGTTCTTGCTGTTCTTGTTCCTCTTGTTCCTGTTCCTCTTCCTCTTGCTCTTGTTCTAATTCGTCCTGATTTTCTGGTGGGGGGGGAGGAGGTGGCGGTGGCGGTGCTTGTTCTGGTGGTGGTGTCTGCACAATTGTCGCCCGTGGGACAATCACCAATTCCACAGCACGGCGCAAGTCTTCCGCATTCACAGTGTTGCGTCCTTCCAAAGCAGCAGCGGCTTTCGCAACTCTGACAGCAAATAACTCAGCACGATGTCCTTGGACTCCCCCTCGAATTGCCTCATCTACTAAATAGGCAATTTGTTCGTGTGTAATGATTACGTCTTTTAACCATTCCCGTGCCAGAATAATTTGCGTTTTGAGAGCGTCTAAGTCTTCGTTATATTGCTGGAGAAACTCTTGGGGAGACTGGGAATAGGCGATCGCTTGTTCTACTGCTTGTACTCTTTGATCTAAGCCGAGTACTCCATCTGCTGAGAGTGCGATCGCAATTCTATCTAACAAATGCTCTCGTAATGCACCTTCTTCTGGATTGTAGGTGGCAATAAACAGCGATTTGCAGGAATGCTGAAAACTTATGCCTTCCCGTTCAATTTGGTTGCGTCCTTCCGATAATACTGTCAGTAGCTGATTGCTGATTTGGTCGTCTAGTAAGTTAATTTCATCTACATACAAGACACCTCGGTTTGCTGTGGCGAGTAACCCAGGCTGAAATATTGTGTCTCCTTGCTTGACAGACTGTTCTACATCCACAGAACCTAGGAGTCGGTCTTCTGTCACTCCCAAAGGAATTTGCACAAAAGGCGCAGGGATGATTTCGGTAGGGACATCTTGAACATCTTTATCTGCGTATTCTACTAAAAGTTGGTCATCCCAATCTTGGGGTTGACTGGGATCGCAGTTGCTGATCGAGCCTTGAACAACTTCAATGGGTGGTAGTAGGGCGTGGATTGCACGCGCCATCACAGATTTTGCCGTACCACGACGTCCTGCGATCGCCACTCCACCCAATCCCGGATCGACTGCTGCTAAGAGTAAAGCTAATTTAATCGCTTCTTGTCCGACTACGGCTGTCAGGGGAAAGGAAGTGATTTTAGGGATGATAGTAGGCGCAGGCATGGTTTGGCAATATAGCTAGTCTCGGCTCTTAGCATATCAAGGTTCTGGCACATTTAGAATAAGTGTTGTAATAACTTTCCCGAAGGGAGCAAAGGCGTAGGGCAGACAAACAGAGAAGTCTGAGCGATGGCTTCCGCGCAGGGGTACGCCAAGGGCAAATGACGAACAGAACTTCTCCTGTCGGAGACGCTACGCGAACGGACGGACAAACAGAGAATACTTGTTACTAATGCCAAATGCCCTATTTAGAATGACCAAATATTAATTTTTATGGCTTATAGCGATTTTAAACTTAGTGAAATTATTGATTCTTTTGCTTTAATTATCCACGAGTCATCTGGATTATTTGCAAGTGTACAAGAACAGGAATGTAGTGAACTATTATCTACTATTCTTAAAGAAAACGTTGATTTGGCTGTGGCTATCAGTTCAGAGAAAGCACGAAGTGAAATGATCATCAGTCCGATTATGTTAGAAATAAGGCGCAAGTTTAATTATCAAATAAGTTTATTTTCCGGAGTAGATTTTACTGTTGATAGCCAAAGAGGACTAAATGGTTTTTGTGATTTTATCTTAAGTCTTTCTTCAGAGCAGTTGCTTGTGCGCAGTCCGGTAATTGTTCTCGTAGAAAGCAAAAATGAGAATTTAAGATCTGGTTTAGCGCAGTGTATTGCCGAGATGGTAGCTGCTCAATTTTTTAACGAGAGAAGTCAAAATCAAATTAAGTCTATATATGGTGCTGTGACTATCGGTACTATCTGGCAGTTTCTCAAGCTTGAGGGAAATATAGTTTCGATTGATTTGAGTGAGTATTATATTAAAGATATTAAGAAAATATTAGGCATTTTGTATAGTGCGATCGCAGACAGTAAATCTTAACCTATTAATTAAGAAAGTAAGTGCTTTCTCAACATACCGCTCTTGGCGGTTTTTTCATTGTTTAAGATAATCAAACTTGTACAGCTACCCCATAATCAATTTTCGCATCAACTCAAATAAAACATCACAATGCATAAACTTCTAATATTTTCTGACGAAAAACTCTTACGTTGTGCGCTTACCCACCGTTCTTATGTTCATGAAAACCCAGGAGAAGGTGAACATAACGAACGTCTAGAGTTTCTTGGTGATGCTTTGCTAACTTTCTTAAGTGGCGAGTATCTCTATCGCCTTCACCCAGAAAAAGGAGAAGATGAATTAACACGACGGCGTTCTGCACTAGTAGATGAGAAACAATTAGCTAAGTTTGCTATTGAGATAAATTTAAACTCAAAGATGCGGCTGGGAAAAGGTGCTATTCGAGATGGAGGCTACCAAAATCCTAATTTACTTAGTAGTACCTTTGAAGCAGTTATTGGTGCTTACTATTTAGATAATAATTCCAATATTGAAGCAGTGCGCGCAATTGTCGAACCGCTATTTGATTCTGTACCTGAGCAAATTGTTGTGATTCGCTCTAGTGTAGACTCAAAAAATCGCTTTCAAGAATGGGTACAACGCAACGTTACTCCAAATCCTCCCATATATGAAACAGTTCAAATCGGTGGTTTATCTCATGCGCCAGAGTTCTTAGCCAAAGTTTTTGTGGATAAGAAAGAGTACGGAGAAGGTAAGGGACGCAACAAGAAAGATGCTGAAAAAGCTGCGGCTGAAGATGCACTGGCTAAATTAAAAAAACATAGTTTGTAATGAAAATGATTTTTGATTAGTGTGAAGATACAAAATTATCTTTTGTACCTTGGCGCGAAATCAACTCTCTAACATCTTCAACTGCAAGGGAAAAGTTACATAAAAAGTTGAACCAACACCAATTTCAGAAATTAAATTAATTTTACCTTGCAGTAGTTTTACTAAGCGAATAACTATTGCCAACCCTAATCCCGTACTTCCGGGAACGTAGGACTTATTAACAGAATTCACGCGAAAATAGGGTTCAAATATCTGGGTTTGATTTTCTGGCGGAATGCCAATTCCTGTATCAGTAACTGCGATCGCCCAGTTTTGATCGTCCAATACCTGACAAGTTATATTAATATTTCCAGACTCTGTGTAGCGGATTGCATTACTCACAAGATTTGTAACAATTTGTTGTAATTTTAAAGCGTCAGTGGATACTTGTTGCGGAGCACGAACGCAATTAATTACAATCGGTAAGTTTTTTTCCCTAGCCACAGGCTCCAACATTTCAAATACATTGTTGATTAATTCACAGACATTAGTCAATTCTGATTCGGGCTGTATTTTGCCTGCGTCATAACGCGAAAGTTCTAGTATATCGTTGATCAAACGAAGTAAATATCTGCCATTGCGTAGCACGCGCTCAATATGTTCTAAATTTACTTGGGTGTCATTTTCACCATTCTGCCGTCGTTGTTGACGTAAAAACAGATCTGAGTAACCAATAATTGAAGCCAAAGGACTTTTGAGTTCGTGCGCTAGTTGAGTAAAATAATCTTGATTGGTATTAACTAAGCGATTTAGTTCGTCATTATGAAGTGTTAGAGAATTGTATAGCTGTTGTAATTCCCGTAAGCGTTCTTCAAAATAACTATTGAAACAGCGAGCGATCGCTTCATCGATTACGGTATCAATCAAACGCATAGCACGAACGATCGCTGCTGGAGTTCCCTGCAATAAATATGTTTCTATAGTCTCAAATATTATTGTTTTTAGCAGATGATATTCCCGTGCAATTTCTGCTGGTTCAAAACCTTGTTCAGCCCTAAGAATTCCATGCTGCCAACTAGCAACAACTATCGATTTTACATCATTTCCCTGAGATGTTGAAAGTACTGTTACCATTGCTTTAATCACTTCGGGAAGATGATTTTTGATTGCTGTGTAAGATAACTCATCAGCGCTTTCAATATGCTTGTCTTTACGAACCTCTGATACCCATTGCTGGAGGATAGTGTCAGTTTTTTCAGCCAGTACTTGACTAAAATCCATTATTTTAAATTCTGTAAATAGACAGATGACTTAAATTCTATATGCAATTAGTTTAATAAGAGTAGAGTTTGAATAAAAAAATATAAAAAGCTGCAACTACCGAAAGATATAGATTGTTGTTGTCCTTACCTCTGTATAAATGCTGTGTTTGCTTGATGGCTTGCTACGATTGCTTAGTAAGAATGTATAATATTTATCATTGGGATTTAATGAATAGCCAAATATCAAAATAGTGACAAGTTTGATTATTTTCGCTGTTGTCTACCCCTGTGTATTGATACTAAGCTAAAGAAAATAACTCTGTATATAAATTTTAACGATAACTAACTACTGAGAATATTTATGCAACATGGGTAGTTAAATCAACAATTTTAATCAAGGGACAGATATTTTTACTGAGAAATCATGTTATATTGTGCAAAATTAGAGTAAGTCAGCTTAATCTAGCGCATCACACTGTGTAACGCTGGAGCGGAGGAACCAAATTGTGGGGCGTATCTCTATATCAATTAATTAGTGGATTTGAGCTTTGAATTCACAATTGAAAAGAGAGGGGCATCTCTCAGCCCTAGCCCGTCAGCTAACTTCGTAGGCATTGAGAGGAGACTGAAGAGAAGACATTTTTGTAATCTCATCAGTGTCCAAGGCTGGTACTGCTCGGATTTGTGTACCCGTGCTTATATCTGTTGAGGTTGTTAATGGTATTACAACTAAATTTAGCTGCGGTTTTTGCCGTTGCTGGGCAAGTAGCTTGGAAAAAAACAAAGCCTGTCGTTGTCAGGGATGTTGTCATACTACCTATTTTAGGCTTCTTAGGGATAATTTTACTGTGGTGGGTTGTAGCGCTCTTCAACCACGAATTAATGCCCACCCCTCCAGAGGCGCTAGTTGCTAATCTGGATTACATTTTAAATCCATTCTATGAACGAGGCCCGGGTAACCTGGGAATCGGTTGGTTATTGCTGGCCAGCTTGCGAAGGGTATTGCTGGGTTTTCTATTAGGTGCAGTAGTGGCGATTCCTCTGGGATTTCTGATTGGTATGTCCAAATCGGCAATGCTAGCGTTAAATCCAATCATTCAAATTTTTAAACCAGTATCACCATTAGCTTGGTTGCCAATTGCTTTGGCTATCTTCAACTTGGCAGATCCTTCAGCGATTTTCGTAATTTTTATTACCTCTCTATGGCCGACAATTATTAACACAGCATTGGGAGTTTCTAGTGTTCCCCAAGATTATTTAGATGTGGCAAGAGTACTAGAAATGCCCCGTTGGCGAAGAATTACAAAAATTATTTGGCCTGCAAGTTTGCCTTATATTTTTACCGGATTGCGAATTAGTTTAGGGATTGCCTGGCTGGTGATTGTAGCTGTTGAAATGCTCACTGGTGGTATTGGTATCGGATTTTTTGTTTGGGACGAATGGAGCCGTTTAAATCTGAGTTCAGTCTTTCTTGCTGTGTTGGTAATTGGCTTAACTGGATTAATTCTTGATTACGGTGTAGGTAAAATTCAAGAATTAGTAACCCGTCGCCCCACAGTTGCTAAATAATTAGATTTTTTCACCCCAACACGCTAAGAATCTCCTTAACTGTGTGGGTCTGGAACATGAGCTTAATTAACCCTATTAATCACCGCTGGAGCTACATAAATGGGTGATAATAACTGGAATCGACGAGAATTTCTCTTAGGAATGGGAGCAACAACCGCCTCAATGGCGCTGTCTTCCTGTACAATTTCAGGCGATCGCTCTGCTAAAGGACTGACACAAGAAGCTTTAGCAGTAGAACCAGTAGTGAGATCGCAAGACCTAGAAAAACCTAATATTACTGTTGGCTACGTACCTGTAAATGATTGTGCGCCATTTGCGATCGCCTGGAAAAAAGGCTTCTTCCGCAAATACGGTTTAAACGTCAAACTTAACCGCGAAGCCAGTTGGGCAACTTCCCGCGATGGCATCATATTTGGTCGTCTGGACGCTTCACCTGTAGTATCCGGTGCAGTCACCAACGCCAGAATTGGTGCAGAAGGCGCACGCCATGCTCCCTTATGTGCTGCCATGACAATTCACCGCCACGGTAACGCCATGACGATGAACAAAGCCATGTGGGATTTTGGGCTGCGTCCGTGGTACGAGTACCAAGAAAAATACGGCGATGATGCTTTAGAAACCTTTGGTAGAGATTTTCGTGGCTACTTTGACAAGCAATCTCCAGAAAACAAAGTTTGGGCAGTAGTGCTGAGTTCTGCTATCTACGAATACTTTGTGCGTTACATCTCTGCGGCAGCTGGCGTCGATCCCCTCAAGGAGTTTCGCATCATCATTGTGCCACCTCCCCAGATGGTAACAAACGTGCGGATTGGCGCGATGCAGGCCTACATGGTTGCCGAACCTTGGAATACCAGAGCCATTACAGGTAACGAAGGCGTCGGTTTTACCTTCGCCCAAGGTAAAGAAGTCTGGTTAGGACACCCAGATCGACTATTGGGAGTGATGGAATCATTCATCGAACAATATCCCAAAACCTATCGTTCCTTAGTCAAGGCAATGATTGAAGCTTGTCAGTATTGCAGCAAACCAGAAAACCGCCAAGAAGTTGCCGAACTAATTACAGATCGTTCCTTTACTGGGGCAAAACCCAAAAAGAAAGGTGCCCCAATCACCAAATTTACGGGACCAGCAATTCTCGGCAATTACAACTATGGTGGGTTTGATGGCAAAGATCGCACCATTAAAGCTGCTGACAATACAATTTTCTTCGATATTCCTGACAACCTTCCCAAACAGCCAGGAGAACATTCGACATTCTTGTGGAGATCTAGAAGTATCTGGTTGATGACACAAGCAGCGCGTTGGGGACAAATTCATCAATTTCCCAAAAATGCTGAACAATTAGCTGCAAAAGGTTGGCGGACAGACCTTTATCGAGAGATAGCCTCAGAAATGGGTATTGAATCTCCTAAAGATGATTACAAAGTAGAACCCCCAGAAGTATTTATCGATAAAAAAGGTTTTGATCCTAGCGATCCTGTTGGCTATTTAAATAGTTTTGAAATTAGGGCTAACGCTCCCACTAGTTTCTTCATGTCTTAAATTCCCAAGTCGCAATAATAACTATCGACTAAATTATCAGGAGCATTTGATGATGGAATATACCGCATTACCTATCAATACCCAGAATCAGGTTCAGCCCCACAGTGCATTTTTAGAAATTGAAAATTTAGTCAAGTCTTATCCGACACCAGATAAAGGTAATTTTGTAGTACTAAATGGTGTTAATCTCACCATCGGAGAAGACGAATATATTTCTGTAATTGGTCACTCTGGTTGCGGTAAATCAACTCTGTTAAAAATTGTAGCAGGATTAGAAAAAGCAACTTCTGGCTCGGTACGGCTAGATGGAAAAGAAATTCGTCAGCCGGGAGCAGAAAGGATGATGGTATTTCAGAATTATTCACTTTTACCTTGGTTAACAGTACGAGAAAATATCCGGTTAGCTGTAGATGAAGTGCTAAAAAATGCCAATCGTGCTGAGAAAATTAGCATTGTAAATGAACACTTGGCAATGGTAAACTTGACCGCGGCTGCTGATAAATATCCCGATGAAATTTCTGGGGGGATGAAACAGCGTGTGGGTATTGCTAGAGCTTTGGCAATTCGCCCAAAAATGTTGCTGATGGATGAACCTTTTGGTGCGCTAGACGCGTTAACTAGAAGTAAATTGCAGCGACAAGTATTAGATATCTGGGAAAAGCATCGCCAAGCAGTGATGATGATTACTCACGATGTAGATGAAGCAATTTATATGTCAGATCGCATCGTATTAATGACTAATGGTCCCGCCGCCACAATTGGAGAAATATTAGAAGTGCCTTTTCCTCATCCACGCGATCGCTCTACCATGCGTAATTCAAAAGAATATTTTGAACTGCGCAACCACGCCTTGAACTTTCTTGATCGCTATTTTACGCAAGACGAGTAAATTAGATTATCATGCTTTTAGTGGGTAGCCTAATTCAAATTCGGCAAATTTTGGATTTGGAGCGGAGGAACCAATGTTTGGGGCTAATCTTTATGAGAGACACCTTCCAGTCTTAGCCCGTCAGCTAACTCCGTCGGCAGTGGAAGGAACCGCCAAAACTTTGGCTTTCATACCAGTTGTTATTGGGGTTTCTTTTACCGATTTTAGTTATTAACTAATTAGTCGTGAGTCATTAGTCATGGTTCAAGAATTGGCGAACATATGACCAAGGGCAAAGGACAAAGGACAAAATTGGTTACCCTGCTTCTCATTAGTCATTTGTTTCATGGGAGAGAAGTTACGCTGTGAAAATCAAGCCAATGTTAGTGCGCCTTCAAAGCACCATCGGTCGAGATGACTTAATTGAGCAAATGGTATTGCTACCAGAGCCAAAAAAAACCTTTTCTAAAAAAGCTTCTACAGCAAAACCAGTTAACTTAATTGTCGCATATGATGCATCTCCCAAGAGCCATACCGCGCTAGATATAGCCTTTTGGATTGCTCACCAAACGCGCTTGGCTACCAACAAGCCAGTAACAGTTCAAGCCGTTTATGTGGTAGCAGACAAGTATAAGAGTCAGTATTCAGATATCTCAAGCTTTACCAGACATATCACTCCTTTAGAATGCCCAGTAAGCAATGTATCTAAATCTGTCACACCCGTTTTAACTCAACCAAAACTACAAGCTATCGCACCACATTTACAAGAAAAATCGTTAGCTGTCCTGCAACAAGCCGACAAAATTCTTTGGCAAGCACGTAGTTTAGCTGAGGAATGGCAGGGTTCTTTTAAATCTCATTTGCGGTTTGGTACTATTGGCACGGAACTTAAAAAAGTTGTGGAATTAGAAGCTGCTGATATTCTATTTATAGGTTGTCGCTCTGTTAATCATCCTATTATTCAGGCTCTAGGTTCTGATTTTCCCTGTGCTGTTTTGGGTATCCCTAGTTGTATTGATGAATAAACTCTGGGGTGAATTTCAGTATCTATTCATCTAATTAAGTTTTATAAAAAAGCCACCTAAACTTAGGTGGCTTTTTTAACTAAAATGTAAGCAAATAAACTGTGACAGCTATAGTGTGGAAAATTAGCAAGCGATCCTGAGTATCATTACTGTTCTCACTTTCATTAGTTTAGTAATGACAGAATGGACGCCGGATCTTTTTTAAAATATTTTTACACTACAGTATCCCTGTGATGGTATTCCAATTCTTGGCTTTGGCTTTGGATATGTTGTTTCGCTTTCTACTCTAAATAGCTAGAGGTTGACATTCTCAAAACCCTTTTCTAAACAAGAAAATTTTTAACCATTACTTAATATTTACAAATTTAAACAAGTATACCTATCTATTTATATCTTAAGGAGGATGCTTTCGTTTGTTGTATTCAATGATGCTACCTACGGAGAGATTTTTTATCTCCGGATTTGGTAAAACAACTATAAGTATAAGTAATTCCAGCATGAAAAAGGATTATAATCATGAACCCGCCTGAAGAATACATCAATAATAATTTGAGAGAACCAGGGCAAGGGGCATCAATTCAAGATATAAACAAGCCACAATTGAATGGTACGAATCTTAGCGAAATTAACAGTTTAGATAAAGTCAGAGATATTCTTTTCGGTAACCAAGTACGGGAGGTTGAAAAAAGGTTTGCACGTTTAGAAGAACGTCTAGTTAAAGAATTAAACAACGTGCGAGATGAGACAAAAAAGCGTTTAGATTACTTAGAAACATATATCAAAACAGAAGTTGATTCTTTAACAGAACGCGTAAAAAATGAGCAATTTGAACGAGATACAAGCGTGAAATCACTTGCTGAAGATCAGAGAAATCTTGCTATTTCTTTAGAGAAAAAAATTGCTCAAGTTGATGAACAAACTACTAATAGCCAAAGAGAACTACGCGAACATCTCCTCAACCAATCTAATAGCTTACAAGATGATATTAGACAAAAATATGAGGAAATACTGACTTTGTTAGAACGAGAATCTCAAGAACTGCGTAGAGAGAAAACTGACCGTTCTAAGCTTGCATCTCTGTTTACAGAACTGGCTATCAGGCTAAAGTCTGATACGAACTCATAATTAAAGCAAGGAGCTAGGAGTTCATTCCTATCCCCTTGCTGATTATTCATTTTTTCACAATAGATATAAGTTTATCAATTAAAAATTAAAAATAAACCTGCATTATAGCAAGTATTTTATCTGCTAAATTTATATAAGTAGATAGACTAAAAATAGTTATTAGTTAGAAATTGGGGGATTTTAAAAATGAGTAATAAATCCACGAATGAAATAGCTAAAGAATCCCCTAAAATTAACATTAATAGTAGCCAAATCAGCATTACGGTAAACCCTGGAACTATAGGAGAAACCCAAAGCTTAACGCAGTCACCTGAATTGGAAAATACTTCTGCATCTACAGACTTATCTGTAAATAATCATCTTAAAATCAGCGATGAATTAAGTACACTTCGCAGTTTGCTGCTCGGTGTTGAACCGACTCAACTTAACAAACTCTATGAACGCTTAAATAACCCTCAAATTCAAGCCGAAGATATTAGTCGCCTGCTTCCAGAAGCTGTGGTCTTGCGGTCAAAGCAAGATAAACAATTGGGAGAAGCAGTAATATCTACCGTAGAAATAGCTATTCATTCCTCGGTCAAGCAAGACCACAATATACTTTCAGAAGCATTTTTTCCCATCGTTGGACCCGCCACGCGCAAGGCGATTTCCGCAGCTATGGAGGAGATGATGCAATCTTTAAATCAAACTCTAGAACATAGTGTATCACCACAGAGTTTGCAATGGAGGCTAGAAGCGCGAAGGACAGGGAAATCATTTGCCGAAATTATCCTGCTCCGGACGCTGGTTTATCAAGTAGAACAAGTATTCCTAATTCATAAACAAACTGGATTATTGCTGCAACATCTTGTAGCACCTAAAGTAACAACTCAAGATCCGGATTTGGTCTCAGCGATGTTGACAGCTATCCAGGATTTTGTGAAAGACTCTTTCAGTGTGGAAAGAAGCGAAGGACTGCAAAGTTTGCAGTTTGGAGAACTCACCGTTTGGGTGGAAGAAGGCCCGCAAGCTGTACTAGCAGTTATTGTTCGAGGAAAACCACCTCAAGAATTAAGGTTAATTCTGCGAGAAGCAGTAGAAAAAATTCACTTGAAGCTGAGTAGCGAAATTAATGCTTTTAATGGAGATACAGAGCCATTTGCAGCTAGTAGACTTTATTTAGAAGCTTGCCTGGCAGAAGGTTATAAATCTCCACCTAAAAAAAATTATACTTATGCGTGGAGCCTTTTAAGTACAATAGCGATCGCTTGTGGGATTTGGGGCATTTTGACGCTCAGAGAGCAATTTCGTTGGCATTCCTATATCCAAAAACTTGAGTCTCAACCAGGAATCGTTGTGGTTAATACCAAGCAGCACCAGGGCAAATATTTAATTTCTGGAATGCGCGATCCTTTAGCAATAGACCCCAAAACACTCATACAACAAGAAAATCTTAATCCCCAAAAGGTCATCAGTCAGTGGCAACCTTATCTATCATTAGATCCACAACTGGTTACCATAAGATCTGAAAAACTACTGTTACCACCAAAAACAGTATCATTAACAGTTGACAACAATGGCATTCTCAATGCCACTGGTTCTGCACCTCGTCAATGGATTTTAGAAACACGAAAATTATGGCGTTTTATTCCAGGGGTAAGTCAATTTAATGACATAAATCTTCAGGAGATTGAACTTAGCCAACTAGAGCTATATAAACAGCAGATTGAACAAGAAAAGTTATTTTTCGCAGAAGGAACAACAGAGTTGATTCCAGGTGAAGCTGATAAACTCACTAATCTAGCGAGAAAAATAAATCAGCTTTTAGATACTGCCAAATATCTCGGTAAAGATATACGTCTGCATATAACAGGACACACTAGTACTACTGGAACAGAAACAATAAACAATTTCCTTAGCCAAGCCCGTGCTAATAAAATCCTATCCTATTTGGCTTCCCAAGGAATCAACACCAGTAACTTTAACGCTGTGGGTATAGGTTCTAGTCTATCTTTACAACCAGAATTGGCACAAGAAGCTAATCGCAAAGTATCCTTCAAAATATTCATGACTAACACTTCTAACTGAAGTAATTATCAATTTATGCTCCAGAAAAAAATATGTATGGTAGGTGCATTTGCCACAGGTAAAACAAGTTTAGTAGCAAGATTTGTTAGTAGCATTTTTTCGGAAAACTACCAGACGACCGTAGGCGTAAAAATTGATAAGAAAACAGTAACTATTCAAGAAAAAACAATCAATCTGATTCTTTGGGATCTTTATGGGGAAGATGAATTCCAAAAAGTGCGTATGTCTTATTTACGAGGGTCATCTGGATATTTATTAGTGGTGGATGGCACTCGTAAAAATACTCTTGAAAAAGCTTTTGACCTCCAAATAAGAGTAGAAGAAACAATTGGTAAAGTTCCCTTTATTATGATATTGAACAAATGGGATATAGCAGATGAATGGGAGATTGATCCTGTGGAAATCGACGCAATCAAGCAGAAGAATTGGACTGTGATCAAAACCAGTGCTAAAAATGGTCTGGGTGTAGCAGAAGTTTTTCAAACTCTTGCTGAGAAAATAATGGATGAATAAATGCTAGATGTTCCCACTACTGTTATTGCTTATCTATTGAGTTTCATTCTAGAAGAACGGTCTCTTGCCTATCTTTTAGTTAAAAAAGATGGCCGTTTGTCTGCTTGGGGAGGAAAACTGGCTGCATACGGAGTTACTAATCTGAAAGAAGAAGAAAATATCAAAGAACAAATCTTTTTTCTAGAAGGTCTACTGCCATTAGACGATTTTCCTATATTTCTACCACGAATGAAAAGTGAATATGGTATTTGTGCAGATGTCCATCTCTTTCCTTCAGAGGAAGGTGATTGGGTATTGCTTTTAGATGCAACCTGGGAAGAGAAACATTGCGCACTCATTCAACAACAAGCTAATGAATTTAGTTTGTTGCACGAGAAATTAATTAAAATTTTAAAGCAGTAATTTACACAAAAAATTAATTCTAACCTAAGCTCATGACTGACTCTATCACAGACGATCTATTCGCAGCCTTGAATATTCTGGTGTTAGAGCGACTTAATCTTGGTTCCTTTAAAGTTACTGGGACAGTCCCAAATTGGTTAAGGCGTTTTTGTCATCCAAACATTACATCAGGTATGGAGGTATTAATACCGGAAGAGCAATTTCCTTTTTTAGAAAATTTTTTGGTTGATGCTGAAGAATTTTGGCGAAATCATAATGCTATAAAACTCAGTTCTGGGTTCTGGACTGATCGTGATTTAACTGGGCAAGAATATCATTTTGAAGCATCAGCAATTTGTCTTAATAATAGAAATATTTTATTAATTGAATTATTAGAAAATTCTTATACAGAAAAACAATACATTATTCAAAAGGCTAGAGAAAATCAATTAAGCTATCAACAATTACTCAAGGATAAACAAAAAAAAGAAGTTCTGATTCATTGTATTATTCACGATATAGCTGGACAATTAAGTAGTATTAATTGTTGTCTAGCTCTTTTAGAATTTGAAAGCTTAACACCAAAAGGACAAGAACGGTTAGAAATTGGCAGACAGCAGACAATGAAGCAAGAAATGCTGATTCGAGAAATATTAAATGCATTCTCGGCTGAGATGCGATCGCTAGAAGCATTTACACTCAAACCTGAACAAGCACCCAGTATTCTGGCTTCTGTACAAGAGGTAATCAAGCTGTTAACTCCTAGTTTCGCAGTTAATAATATGCAATTACACCTTGCTAACAACATTGACTTGGCAGCAGACTGGAAAGTAGTTGGCGATCGCTCGCGTTTAGATAGAGTGATTTCAAATCTAGTAGAAAATGCACTACGCCATAGCCCACCAGATTCTATTGTGGAAATTGGTTTACAACAAGATGAAACATCTGTGCTGGTGACAGTTGACGATCGGGGTACAGGGGTAGCGCCAGAAGTAGCAGAAACTTTATTTCAAAAATTTGCCCAAGGTAAAAATAAATCAGGTAGAGCTGGCCTTGGGCTTTATTTTTGCCGAATAACAGTTGAACGCTGGGGAGGTAAGATCGGTTATTTAGCCCTTCCTCAAGGGGGTTCTCGGTTTTGGTTCCGTCTATTAAGACCAGGACATAATTTTGAGGACTGAATGAACGTAATTAATATTTCAAAGGCTGAGATTCCCGATTTTTCTAAAAAGTCGGGAATCTAGGTTTTTATCAATTAATTATGACTTAATAGCCGATGATGTGCAGTACATCGCGCAGAACACTGTATCCTGCTAAATCCCACAACAAATAAGCGAGAAAACCAATAGCTGCTAGACGACCATTCCATAGTTCAGCTTGCGGTGTCCAGCCAAACAGAAAAGCATTACGATCTACGCCGTTATATTCTTTAGCGACTGGTGGTAAATCAGTAGAAGAACGAGTTTCCATTTTTTTACTCCAAAATTGAGCGGTTTTTTTGTGTATTTAATCTTTAGTAACCGATGAGATGAAATACGTCGCGGAGGACGCTAAATCCTGCCAAATCCCATAACAAATAAGCGAGAAAACCAATAGCTGCCAGACGACCATTCCATAGTTCAGCTTGCGGTGTCCAGCCAAACAGAAAAGCATTACGATCTACGCCGTTATAT
>NZ_MTAW01000077.1 GCF_002154725.1 Nostoc sp. 106C
TTCGGTGCTGGTGATCCACTCGCAAAACCGATCCCATACGTTAGCGCTAGAGCGCCGTTGTAAGGTTGTTGTCATTGTTTTATGAGTGCGATTAATGCTGAAAAATGAATTACGGTAAAATAAATTTCACCGATACTTATTAACTCTACATGAATTTAAGTTAAAAATGTTATTTATTTTTTCATAATCTTTTGCATTTAGTGATTAAGATTACTTATATAAAGGAAAAATTTGGTTTAGGTATTGCCCAGCCTGCTCAGATGTGGAAGTTATCATTAAAAGTCGAAATAGATATATGGCAAGCTACCTTCAGGAGCTAATAACCAAACGGCATAGAAGCAAAGAGGTACGAAGACAAGCTTGACAGGCCAATTGAATTCTACCTTGAGCCGAATCTTGAAAGCATAGACAAGGCTCATGAGCAGAGCCAAAAATATTAATCTCCCAGCAAGTTGGGACTGGCTGATGTTTAGGGCTTCAACGTAAACCTTTTGTGCAAACTGGATATCTGATGGATAACCCAATAGGTGCCGAAATACCAAAGAAGAATCTTGGAGATTGGGTAAGCGGAACCATAT
Source organism: Nostoc sp. 106C (assembly GCF_002154725.1). Taxonomy (GTDB): domain Bacteria; phylum Cyanobacteriota; class Cyanobacteriia; order Cyanobacteriales; family Nostocaceae; genus Aulosira. The sequence continues at coordinate 579 of NZ_MTAW01000077.1, forward strand.
CCAAGAAGTAAAAACCATTAGTTGGGTGAACAGCCAAGCTAAAAATATGCCTAGAGGTTTTTGCCAAAAATGCTCCAAGTTCTCATGGCGATCGCCGATCGCATCTGTAAGACGATGAACTATCAAAGCTAACCCGTGGTATGCGCCCCAAACAATAAAACCCCAGGATGAACCATGCCAAATACCAGCAATTATCATCACAATCATTAAATTCCAGCAGGTGCGAGTCAAACCTCTGCGGGAGCCACCTAAAGGAAAGTAAACGTAGTTACGCAGCCAATCGCCCAATGTCATATGCCAGCGCCGCCAAAATTCTGCAATGCTGGTGCTGAAGTAAGGAAAGTCAAAATTTTCAGGTAAAACAAAGCCAAATAACAGCGCACTGCCTCGGGCAATGTCTACATAACCATTGAAATCCAAATATAGCTGTAAACCGTAGGCAAATGTAGCTAGCCAGAGATCTGTACTACCTGCTCGTTGCAGATTGCCAAAACATAAATCTACAAAAATTCCTAAATGGTCTGCCAATATACCTTTTTTAACTGCACCTCTAGCAATTAACCACAGTCCCTCAGCCGCTTGGTTGGGACTAGGAAATTGTAGTATATTGATTTGAGTTGCTAGGTTATGATAGCGAGTAATTGGTCCGGAGATTAGTTTAGCAAAGAATAATTTATAAGCTGCAAATTTTAGGAATTGCCTAGTAGCAGGAGCACCACGATAGACATCAATTAAATAAGAAATACATTCAAAAGTAAAAAATGAAATTCCCAAAGGTGCAATGAATTTAAAAGCTGCATCTTGTGAGGTTGTTGGCACTGGGAAAACAGCGTTTAACAACAGAGGCAAATATTTAAATCCTAATAACAGTAAAACATTTAGAATCACTCCTAGCCACAAAAGCTTTAAACGGCGAAGATTCCAGTCAGCTTGGGAAAGCAACAACTCTTCGTTATAAATTTGCCCGTCAAGAGAATTTTTTCCAGATGAGGTGTTTTTAGCAATTTCCAGCCCCAAACGAAAGTTAATAAAAGTAAGTGCTAATAGTAGAGGTATGTACTGAACATTTAAAGATCCATAAAATATCAGACTGGCAATTAATAATGTCCACAAACGTAACTTTTGTTCTGACAAAGACCAGTAAATTCCCAGCACACTCAGCAAGAATAGCCCGTAGAAAATTGATATAAAGTTCATTTTTTAGTCATTAGTCATTAGTCATTAGTCAACAGTTATTTTCCTTGTCGTCCCTCTTGCTTTCTCATCTCTCTACTTTGCAGGCCAAGGAATCATTGGATCGTGAGCTAGCTTTTTCGAGACTTCATAGGCTCCAAAGCGGTTGAGGTGACTAGGATCGGAAAAATAGTCGTTAACTTTTGTCCACAGTTTACTTATATCTCGATAAATAAAGTTGGGATTGTTAGCCATCTGTAACATATATTGTTGAAATTCTTGCTCATATTGTTGACGTACTGGGTCTAAATAGTCTGCCGTTAGCGGCATGTTGACAAATACTAAAGGAATTTTCCGAGTTTGAGTAAACTGAAGCAGTGCTTGAAAGGCAGTGTCTTGTTCACCTTCCACTTTGAAAGACTGATAATCGTTGTCGTAATTTCCTGTCACCTTGGGATGTTTTTGATAGTATCTAGCAGGATGAAAGCGGATAGACAAAGGCAGGAAACCATCAAAGTCAACGGACTGCTGAGAAGTCTCTTCTTCTGGAGCATCGTTGCTTAACTTTATAGACGATGTACTGACATGAGTGCGATCGCTCATCAAAGGTAAAGAGTTGAGTTGTTTTTGCAATAACTCTTTAATCTGATCGCGGTTTGAGTAGCTAGCAGAAACAGCAGCTACAGCTTGATTGAGCCATTGATTGGCCAGTTGATAGCTGCTCAGTTCTGGTTTTTCGGTTTTAGCTTTTTCTTCACTAGATGAAATTGCCGGATCTTTGAGCAATTCATCAGTAGTGCCTGCGGCTATTGCTTTCTGCAATGCTTGTTTGTAGCCTGCTGATGCAGCGATCGCTGCAAAAGTGATATCCTTGCGCCCGCTGTTAAAGGCACGGGAACCATCTGCCCAAACAATGACTTTTGGTAGTTCTGAAGGTTCTAATACCCGACGAATTATAAAATCTACGACTTGGGCTGTAGCACCATTGATACCAAAGTTAAATACATCAATTTTGGCATAACCCTGAGTCGCCAAAGCTTGAGAAAGGGCGGCAGGATCGACTCCCCTAAGAGCACGAGAAGAGCCAATAATCAACACATGAGGAGGAGTACCAGTTTTAGCCAAACGCTGTTTGTACAACGCTATTTGTTCATCTAATTGCCTAGCATTAAAACTGGGCATCTGCGATCGGGCTGCTAATAAAATTGCGGTGGCGGTGGCTTTTTCCTTCAATGGCGCAGCTTCCAAGCTTTCTGTCTCGGTATCCTCATTTTGGGTAAAGCCAGAAGCATTAAATACAGAACTCTTACCCTGATTTGGTTTAGTCTTATTAGTGTTAGCGAAAAATGCTGTTCTCTGGTTTTGATTTGCTCCAGACTTAGGAGATGTCTTTTGATTAGCGGGTGATGATGGAGTTACCGTACTAACAACCTGAGATGGCGGACTTGGGTTAGTACGGGTAATGATTTGACCCAACACCCAATCAGTTTGCATTGTGAGCAATAATCCCAGAGTACCCCAGACAAGAGCAACCTTAATTCCTTGAGCTTCTGGGTTATACTCTGTTGGCTGGTCGATTTCCGTAAAAAGTTGCGTTTGTAACAGTAACTTTTTGACTTTGGCTGTTGTTGTTGTAATCCAATCTCGCGCTACTTCTGTAATAAAAGTTTGAACTTCCTCTGTAGTCAAGTCAGGACGCAAGATTGGTTCATTCGTCTGAGAGGGTACCAGATCTTTAATGTAAATAGCAGCGGCAGCAAATTCGGGAGTAGCTTCTGGTACTAGACGTTGGCGACGCACAAAATCTTCGCCATGATGCCATGCAGGTTCCTTGTTACCTGCACGACGGCCATAGACACGCACGCCTAAAACCCCCGGAATTTTTAACTGGCGGATTAACTGAACGACTTTGTTTGCAACTTTTTTCCGAGATGGGCAAACAGGAGCATCACACATAATGTGTAATAAATCGCCTTTAACAAGCGGTACTACGCGGATACCACCTGTCTTCAGTCGCCAATCTAAGTCAGGATTGAGTAAACGTTCTAGTAAGAAATGGACAGCAGGTTCATCACCAGCAGTTGCCAACTCTAAGGCTGATGGTGACTGGGCTGGATTCTGAGCAGCAGGTAAAGTCAGCCAATCAATCCAAGCTGGTTGCTGATCAGCAGTTTTTTGCCCATATACAGTAGCAGCTTTGATACCTTGAGGAGCGATGATATCTAGTTGCTCGGCGATCGCTTGCAAGCATAAATGCTTATCTGGCGCTGGGGCAATTTCTAGCGGGTCAGAGCTTGGAGTGCAAAATATATGTAGGGTTGATTCTTGCAGCGAAGCTTGGACAGCCACTTTAAACTCTGATAACAGCTCAGTTAACAGCCTGGCGATCGCTTGCACATCTCCCCAACGCGCCCACTCTTTCAGCATTACTTCCGGTGGCGTCAAATCCACCCGCAGCAGCCAATCCGGTGTGGTTTCGCCATTCACTTGCGAAACAATCACTGCATCTTGGTAGCCGTTGAGCTTAAGGTATCGCAACTTCTGGGCTATTGGCTCTGCCAGTAATGAAGGATCAGGACTATAACCTGACTGACAAAATATCCATAGGCGATGTTCCTCACAGGAGCTTGTTTGTGTAGGCTGTTGCGGCTTAACTTTTACCTGTACCGCTACACCTAACCGACTCAGGGTTTCACTAAGATAGCGAGCAATAGCATCTGGATGTCCTTGTTTAGCCAGACTTTCGTTAGATATAATCAGCGCTCCACCTGGTGCTTGAGATTTTTTCTTATCTTCTAACAAGGCTTGGTTCACCTGCTCCAAATGTCTATCAAGTTGATTTAAATAAACCCGATGACACCATTGGGGCCGGATCTCCCCTTTTTTTCGTCCGTAGACCAATACTTGGTATATTGAGGTTTGTTCGCTGTTTGTTAGGACATCTAAGTCGGTTTGCTGGATTGCTTGCAGCAAGTCAGACAGAGTCCGCCAACGTCGCGGGCACTCTGTCCCTTCACAAAGGATATGTAAGTCATTTCCCCGCAACCGGATTTTCACCCCGACAGTGCTAATCCCAGTTGCTTGGCTTACCCATTGCACTAAGGATTTTTGGCGATCTAGTTGAGATGCTGTTTTCATGGGCAGTTAACTTTAGAGGAAGCGAGTATTGGGGGATAGTGCCTGCACTTGTAAACTAGAACCATAGATTTATCACACCCTGACGTTTGGTTTTAACACTTTTGTTACCTTCTTGGCTTGCAAAATGGGCAAAGATAGATATTTATGTACAATTGTGAGCCATGCGAATTTTGGATTTTTCGTTTATTTTACTAATCTGCAAATAACCAGGAATTAGCAATGTCTCCTGCCAACCAAAAACCCTCACCCAACCCGGAATTAAATCTGTTGCTGTTTAGCATTCCCCAATCTTTACTCTTAAATATAGGTACAGCGTCTATACTACTGCTGTTGACAGCAGGACAAGTCTCGGTCAAAGCCCTAGAATCTTTGGGGCAAGCCAGTGAAGAATTATTTCGGGGCGATCGCCTACCCATACTCGACTTTCCAGAAGATAACGAATTAAAGAACAGTTAAAAATTTTACTCTAAGAAATTAACCACTCTGGGGTATTCCTATGAGTGTTGCTTACAGAACATAGCATTCAAAACAATAATTGTCTTGCAAGAATAGAGAATATGAGTTCCCTTTTATACTCTTTGTCTCAGGCGGCGAATATCTACCCAGCATCGGAATTATTTTTGCGTCATCGCCTCCAAATAGTGGAGGAGTTGTGGGAGTCAGTACTCCGCCAGGAATGCGGACAAAAAATGGTAGATTTGTTAGGACAACTGCGCGATCTGTGTTCGCCAGAAGGGCAAGCCACTCATGACCAAGCCTCATCGGCAGTAAAGTTGATTGAACAACTTAATATTAACGAGGCCATTCGGGCAGCTCGTGCCTTTGCTCTATATTTTCAGTTGATCAACATCATAGAGCAGGAATATGAACAACGACAGCAATTGACTCGCTATTCTGAGGCAGAGGCAGAGATCGAAGATTCAGAAGTTTTACCCAATATTAGCTATTCATCTAACCAAAGAGAAAACGATGCACCTGTTACCAGGGCAATAGGCGCAGATTTGCTAGCTAAGAGTTGGGTTGCCAAAGAAAAAGACAAACAAAAAGGTACTTTCGCGGCTTTATTCCCGCATTTATTCAAACTGAACGTACCACCACAGCAAATTCAACGCCTGATTGCCCAATTAGATGTGCGATTAGTGTTTACAGCTCATCCTACGGAAATTGTGCGTCATACTATCCGGGATAAGCAACGACAGGTGGTAAACCTATTACAACAATTGGATACTGTGGAAAACCGCTCTGGTAACACAGTAGGGGGGTATCCTTGGGAAGCAGCAGAATTACAGGAAAAATTACTAGAAGAAATTCGCCTGTGGTGGCGCACTGATGAACTACACCAGTTTAAGCCTACTGTTTTAGATGAAGTAGACTATGCCCTGCACTACTTCCAAGAAGTTTTATTTGATGGTATCCCGCAACTGCACAAACGTTTTAAATATGCTCTAAGTAAAACTTTTCCTTGGCTAGAACCACCACAAAAAAACTTCTGCTCCTTTGGTTCTTGGGTGGGTTCAGACAGAGATGGTAACCCCTCAGTCACACCAGAAATTACCTGGCAGACCGCTTGTTATCAGCGGAAAATGGTGTTGGAGAGGTATATTCAGTCAGTGAAGCAGCTGATTGAATTATTGAGTGTGTCAATGCACTGGAGTGATGTTTTACCAGATTTACTGGAATCTCTGGAGTTGGATCAGTCGCAGTTGAGCGAAATATATGACGCCTTAGCGCTACGTTATCGCCAAGAACCCTATCGGTTAAAGTTGTCATATGTTTTAAAAAGGCTAGAAAATACACGCGATCGCAATCTAACTTTATATAAGCGGGAAACGCCAAAAAATGAAGACAAACCCATGTACCGTTCGGGGTCGGATTTTTTGGCAGAACTGCGGTTGATTCAACGCAACTTGACCGAAACAGGTTTAAGCTGTCGAGAGCTAGATAATCTGATTGCTCAGGTAGAAATTTTTGGGTTTAACCTCACCCAGTTAGATATTCGCCAAGAATCTTCACGTCACTCTGATACCCTAAATGAGATTTTGGAATATTTGCAAGTTTTGCCCCAATCTTATAATGAACTATCAGAAGCACAGCGAGTCGCCTGGTTAACCGGAGAATTACAAACCCGCAGGCCGTTAATTCCAGCAGAATTACCATTTTCTGAAAAGACCAACGATGTAATTGAAACTTTCCGGATAGTGCGATCGCTACAACAAGAGTTTGGTGTCCACATCTGCCAAACTTACATTATCAGTATGTGTCGCGAAGTCAGCGATGTACTAGAAGTTTTACTCTTAGCCAAAGAAGCTAGACTTTTTGACCCAGCGATCGCTGTGGGTACAATTCAGGTTGTGCCTCTATTTGAGACGGTAGAAGACTTGCTACGCTCCAGAAGTGTAATGCGAGAACTATTTGAACTACCGTTATATCGTGCTTTATTAGCAGGAGGCTATCAGCAGGTAGAGGACAAGGAAGAAAAAGCGAAAGCCACCTCTTCTAGTCACGCCACTTGTCCGCTGACCCTGAATCTACAAGAAGTGATGCTGGGTTATTCTGACAGTAATAAAGACTCTGGTTTTTTAAGCAGCAATTGGGAAATTCATAAAGCTCAAAAATCACTCCAGCACATAGCAGAAGAGTATGGTGTAAATCTGCGGATTTTTCACGGACGTGGCGGTTCTGTAGGAAGAGGTGGTGGCCCGGCTTATGAAGCGATTTTGGCTCAACCTGGTCACAGTATTAATGGCAGAATCAAAATTACCGAACAGGGGGAAGTACTAGCTTCTAAATATTCCCTGTTAGATTTGGCTTTGTACAATTTGGAAACGATTACCACTGCTGTAATTCAAGCCAGCCTTCTCAAGACAGGTTTTGATGATATCGAACCGTGGAATGAAATTATGGAAGAATTAGCAGCGCGATCGCGTACTCATTATCGCTCGTTAATTTATGAGCAACCGGATTTTATCGACTTTTTCCACCAAGTAACTCCCATTGAAGAAATTAGCCAGTTACAAATTAGCTCTCGTCCGGCGCGCCGTCCATCGGGTAAAAAAGATTTAAGCAGTCTCAGAGCGATTCCTTGGGTATTCAGTTGGACACAAACTAGGTTTTTACTACCTTCCTGGTACGGTGTTGGTACAGCTTTGCAAGAATTTTTGCAAGCAGAACCAGAAGAACATTTAAAACTACTGCAATACTTTTACGTGAAGTGGCCGTTTTTCAAGATGGTTATTTCTAAAGCAGAAATGACCTTGGCAAAAGTAGACATGCAAATGGCCAGCCACTACGTCCAAGAACTGTCAAATCCAGAAGATAAACCCCGATTTGATCGGGTTTTTGAGCAAATTGCTAGCGAATACTATCGCACCAAAGATTTAGTCTTAAAAATTACCGGACACAATCGACTTCTAGATGGCGATCCTGTATTGCAGCGTTCAGTACAGTTACGCAATGGCACCATTGTACCTTTAGGTTTTATCCAAGTTTCCCTACTCAAGCGCCTGCGACAGTCACGCAATACTGCTCCATCTGGGGTGATTCACTCCCGTTACAGTAAAGGCGAGTTACTGCGAGGAGCATTGTTAACTATTAACGGAATTGCGGCAGGTATGAGAAATACAGGTTGAAAAGTTAATAGTCAGTGGTCAGTGGTCAGTGCTAAAACACATACAACTAACCACTCTAACTGCTGACAATTAACCAATGATTAAAAATAGAATTTTAATTTGCACCTTAGTGGCATTATCATCAGGCTTTTTTGGTGGTTACATCTGCGGACAAATCACCTTAATGCGGCATAGTCAGAAGTGTCAAAACCAGCCTTGGGCCTTAAAGCAAATGTGCAACACCTGGGTGATACCAGGAGCAATGTGGCAAGGTAGCACGACAGGACTATGGATAGGCACAGTTTTGGGAGCATTTGTCGCTGGTTTGGCAACACATCAAACTCGTAATTAGTCAAAAGTAAATGGCTTTAAACTATTGACTATCCGTTGAGGCTGTGGGTGCTTGCAAATGGCTCAGGGTTTTCCAAGATTGTGTACTGCTATCATAACAGTGCCAATTTCCGCTTTTAACTTCTTGGTAGCAAAATAGAGTGCGATCGTGTCCATCAAGATAATCGGTTAAATAATATATAATTCCGCGAAAAGGATAAGTTTTACGGCTGAGTCGCTTGGCTACTGCTTGATTTGGACACTCGACGACGAAAACCGGTTTTTCATCCAGGTGCGCCAAAGAGAAGATACACATCCGCAGAATGGCTCTGAGCCAGCTTTCAGAGTTGTCAAAATAATCATCTATGATTTTGTTTGTCAGAGCTTGTTCAAGAGTACGGCCCTGGTTTTGGGGAGTTTGAGCGTCAGACATAGCATCACCTATAGCTACACCGATGGTTTGAGATTAAACCAAAATCTTGAAAAGTGACAAGAGTACAGTCAGCTTCAGAGCTACAGAAATGAAATTTCTCTTGTAGCAGCAAGCAAGCCAGTATCACTACTGAAGATGTCGATAGTAGCACAAACAGTTTTTAGCGTCAGCATGGCTGGTAAAATATACTCATAGCCTGATGAGCAAATTTTCATGACTGCCGAAACTAATCAAGTAAATCAAACAACCACAGGTGCTGATGCTATTGACGAAGCGATCACACAGGGAATTGATTTTGACGGTTCTCCCATTCCAACCGCCAAGCTAGAACTGTATAACAAAGTCATGGCACTAGAGGCAAATAGACAGCGTAGCGGCGTATCAAATACTATGCGATCGCGCATTGTCCGAATTGGTGCAAAACACATTCCCCAAGCAGAACTCGATACATTGCTAGTAGATGCTGGTTTTGCACCTTTGAAAGAAAAAGAAATTGCCTTTTTCTACGGCGGTAAATAAATTGGTCAATAAGCTATTTTCATAAGTCAACTAAATCATAGTTGCTCATATACCCCCTTTCTGTTTCAATCACCTAAGTGACAAGGAAGGGTATTTTTTTACTTCCAAATCAAATGAGTTAAGATTTTTCAAAAGCAAAAAATCAGCAAAATGACATCACCATTTAGTTGAATTACTTGGCAATATTTATCCATATTATACAGTTTGCGCAGATTGCTCTTTCGCGATCGCAATAGCATTACCAAATGCTTACGGTCTGCAAAAAGACTACGTCACGAATCATAATATTATGTGTAAAGTTTATTGGAAAAGTCACTTATGCCGAAAGCAATTTGGAATGGCGCTACTTTAGCCGAGAGCGATAATACTATAGTTGTAGAAGGTAATTATTACTTTCCACCTGAGGCTATTAAGAAAGAGTATTTCAAAGAAAGTAATACTCACACTACTTGCCCTTGGAAAGGTGTCGCTAGTTACTATAGTGTCGAAGTCAATGGGCAAATTAATCAAGACGCTGCTTGGTACTATCCCAGCGCCAAAGAAAAAGCTAAAAATATTGAAGGCTATGTTGCCTTTTGGCGAGGTGTCAAAGTCGAGGCTTAGCCGAAATTAATCTGTACTTAACTCTTGGAATCATTTAATTTCCAAGGTATTTACCCTAGCTAGCAGTCATAATTTAACCAATTTTTTTGGTGGTTGATACAACTCAACCACCAGAATTTTTGAAAGATTTCTTCATTCATTTGGCAAACGCAATATCATCTGGCGTTTTTGACGTAACAGCGTTCCTTCTTCTTCAAATTGCTGTAGAAGGCGTGTTACAGTTACTCTTGTTGTATTTAATACCTCAGCCATTTCTTGATGAGTAGCATTCAGGTCAATTAGTTTACCTTGTTCTACTTGACGACCAAATTTCCGGCTTAACCAGACTAAAAATTGCCACAAACGCAGAGACATAGGTTTACAATGCACTATGCTTAGAAGTTCCTCTGCCTGTTGAATGTGAGAAAGTAAAGCCGTGACATCCTGATACCAAAGATGAGGTGGCACTATACTAACTTCTACATTGCTTAAACACTCAATTTGGTAGGGCTTGACTTTAGACAAAGGAGAACCGATTAAATCTCCAGCACCCCAGTAACCTAAAGTAATAAATGTTCCCTCTTCACTCCAGGTTAAGGTGCGAACTGCACCATGTTCGATTCGCCACAGTACATCGTTGCGTGGTGGGATCATTTCGCGTCTGGTAAATAAGCGATGGGGTATTTGTTCTTTAATGACAGAGTTATACGACACATTAGCAGAATAGATCATAGAAATATTTTGGTAGAGAAAATTGTGGAGTTGCTTTAGAAGTTATCGGAATTAGCTTAGATGCAAGAATTGACTTAGAATAATTTAATACTTGCAATGACATTAGCCTCAGCAGATTTAGCACACATATTATCTATGTGTAAATATCAGGACACCAATTAACCATAGTTATTCTCTGGTTATCCATAACACAGAAGTAGAAAAATCACTATACCTCTATAGAAAGGTTGAAGCAGATTGATAAAATTATTTCCAGGCGGTAGGGGGTTAGGAAAGATTTTCATGCTTATTTGTGAACACAAGCCTCCTTAGGGAGGAGCTACGCTAACGCCTCTGGGTAAAAACCGATATTACTAATTAATGTAACTTTTATGTATTATTCTTATAATTCAACAGCAGCCTAGCTCATTAGTATCGATTGAAGCTCCAAGCCTAAATAGTACTCAACATCAATTCCTTTATCTGCTCTAGTTCTGCATCCTGTGTGGAGCTTTTTATATCCTTGTATGGCACAAAGAATACTGAGAGAAAAAGTAGCAAAGCCAGAAAACTATACTATGATTGGATTTTTTCGTTAATTGACACTAATGAGCATCGCCTTAGCATCTTCAGCGAGAAAAGGCTGTTCTTGTGTTCAACACCAGAAACTTCTGAAAATTTAGTATTTATTCTCTAGCAATCACAATATCGTTGGACTTAATTACTGCATAGGCTTCAGTCCCCTCAGACAGACCTAACTCCTCTGCTGAGACTCTAGTGATCATAGAAGTTAGTTCAACTTTGTGAACAATCTCTAGAGTCACTTCAGTATTAACAGCTCCTGTAATTACCCGTTTGACAACTCCCTTGAGGATATTACGCGAGCTAACTTTTAATGGTTTCTTTTGACTACTAATTTCTACCTCAGCAGTGTAAACATCTTTTTTAGTATCCTGGTTGGTTGGTGGCAATGCTGGGGAAGAGTATTGACTCAAACCACGTACCAATTCCCTTAAGATTTCAGTTTTAGTACGCTGAGACTGGTTGCAAAACTCTTCCAGTATTTTGCGCTCTTCTTCTGAAGTTTGAAATGTTACCCATCCCTGTTCTTTTCTTGGCATAGATTTACCAATTTAGTTGGTATATACTTTTGATCTTGCTATGATCCTACCAAGAGTGAATCCTCTGAAACCGAATCAATCTAAGTGCAGTTTTCTTACAAACAAATAATGGTTTCTTATTTAACTTGGTATGGCATCTAATAGCAACTCATGTGCCGACTTTGAATCTCTTGTCTGTTCCTAGCTAGGAACATAACTCAGAAGAAACTTAGTCTCCATAAGAACAAAATAAACCAAACTTCAACATTTACTCGATCTGTTGTTACCTTTGTCAATAACTAGTAACAGGGATATTTCCTTTTACTCTCGTTTCTGATTTCTAAAATGTCATATTGAACATTCTGAAACTATAGAATTTTGTTTTAATAGTATAAAAAGAGACTTATATCCAGAAAATAAAATTAAAAGAGAAATAATTTTCAGGGTGGAGTTTCACCAAATAGTTTACCCAGCAAAAAAATACTTGCATTTCTTAAATAGAATTTAGCAAAGTTTTAGCAAAATAACTTAACAAATGGATAATTTGTCAGTTGTAAATTGTCAAGCAAAAATTAGCTTACAACTGACAGTCATCTTTACTCATGGCTAAATTCTCAATTTAATTATGAGATGCTACTGTTCCATCAGCAGAAATAATTATGTCCTGTAGTGTTCGGAGTAACTCTTGTTCGTTGTAAGGCTTAGAGAAGTAGGCGCGTGCACCTAATTGAATTGCCAATTGACGATGTTTATCACTACTGCGAGAGGTTAACATGGCAATTGGGATATTTTTCATCTCATCACTGGATTTGACACGACCTAAAAAGCCATAACCATCAAGACGAGGCATTTCAATATCGCAGATTACAGCCTGGACTTGTAATCCACTCTGAAGCTTTTCTAAAGCATCTTGACCATCTTTTGCTTGTTCTACTTGATACCCTCCTTTTTCCAGAGTTAAAGCTAAAAAACGCCGGACATTAATCGAGTCATCCACGATCAAAATAGTGCTTTTCTTAGTAGAAGCAGGTACTAGTTGTTTATCATCCTGGGGGAACAGAAACGCTGTTTTTAACCGCGCTGATGGTAATTGGTTGTGTCTAGAAGTGCGCTGATTAGTACTAAATTCATACAGTAATTCATTAGTATTTACTAGTACTACTACGCGACCATCACCGAGAATAGTACAGTTGCCGAAGCCTTCTGGTAGAGGTATATTGCCTTCTACCTGCCGAATAGCGACTTCTTGCTCGCCCCAACAACGGTCTAGTTGTATAGCTACCGATTGATTATTACTTTTCACTATTAATACACTACTAGCATTAATAGCTGGGGGGGTTTCCAACTCTGGGTTATCGTAGCGGGGGCCATTAAACTCCAGATAGCTACTGAGGCGAATTAATGGCAGCATCATTCCTTGCCAATTAATAAATTCACTGCCTGCGATCGCAATAACCTGGTCGTTTTGGAGTAAAAATATTTCTGAAACGACATCTGTAGGAAATGCCAATAGCATCCTGCTGCTTTCTACTAACAGCACTCGGGCGACTGAAAGTGTAAATGGTACTGCAAGGGTAAAGGTAGTTCCAACTCCTGGCTCAGTATCAACTTTAATATCTCCCCGCACCTGTTTGAGGTTGTTGCGCACTACATCCATGCCAACACCACGGCCAGATAAGGCTGTAACTTGGTCGGAGGTAGTAAACCCTGGCTCGAAGATGAGTGATAACAGTTCATCATCACTAGCACCAGCTAACAGAGAAGCATCTAACCCCATAGCAAGGGCGCGATCGCGAATTTTTTCTAGAGAAATTCCCCGACCATCATCACGTATACTAATGATTGTGCGATCGCGACGGTGAGTAGCTTTAATTTCAATCAAGCCTTGTTCTGGTTTACCTAAGTTGCTGCGGGTGGCTGAATCTTCAATACCATGATCGAAGGCATTCCTTAAAAGATGCATTAAAGGCTCATTCAAAGCCTCCAAGATACTACGTTCAATCAAGGTGTTACCACCTTCAATTTTCAATTGCACATTTTTGCCATACTCCACATTTAGATCGCGTAAGGCTCGTGGAAAACGCTCAATTAAATCGGATAGGGGGCGCATTCTAACTTGTGTCAGCTTTGTCTGCAACTGTTTTGATGTTTTATTCAGCTTGCGAGCTATATGATCTGTATCATCAACGCTGAGTTGAACATCAGTTGTGACTTCTTGTACTTGAACAATGGTTTCCATAACTTCCTGCGATAGCAGGTTTAATTCGTTATAGCGATCCAGTTCTAAGACATCAAAGTTAGCGTTTACATCTTGGGAATGATGCCGATCGTCTGCCAATGACAGCACGGCAGATGGTCTTACAGGTTGAGTAGCGATTTTATCGTAGGCTGCCCGTAGTTCCTGATTTTCGCGATCGAGATTTTGGACACGCTGGCTGAGATTGCGGACGAGTTTGCGTAATCTTTCGAGTTGTAAGTTCAGTCCATTTCGCTGAATAATCAGTTCCCCAAATAAATCATTAATTTGCTCAAGTTGCTTACTGGGAACTCGGACTGTATTTTCATGAATGTCACGGTCTTTGCCATTAGCAATTGGCTCGGCTTTGCGTTCGATGAGTTTGTAATCTGCTGGGGAAATTTCGCGCGCAGCTACTATTCTTGGATCTAAGAAATTGACTGGCTCTGCAATGTTCTCAGCAAACTCTACATCTAATGTTTCAAAATTGGTAGGAACGATCGCATCTTCTTCGCTCCAAGTTTCCTCAGTTTCTTCTGATTGCAAAAAATCAGTGGCGAGAATTTCTGGTTCGAGCAAGTGCGTTGCAGCTGCATCTGTGGCCAGAAACTCCGCAATCGCTGCTTGTTTAGGTGAGATATTGCTCGCTTGGGTATTGGCTAGCTCGTCTAATTTCAGCTCTGTAGGTAGACTATCTAGTTGATGTGTCAGAACTAAAGCTTGCGATCGCCGCCATGCTTGCAATGCTAACTGGGCAATTTCTGCGACTTGGTTGGGGTTAGCAGTTTCTAACTGATGTGTGATTGACTCGCAAAGCTGGGTAAAAGCTGTCAATTGCAGCATTTCCCCCAAACCGCCCAATTCAGCCGCCATGATTGCTACTTCTTCCTGCAAACAAGGCTGTTCTCGATCTGCTAACACAGATTCTAAACGCTGTAAACAGCCTTCCACCTCTGTTTCAAACAGCAAGGGGATAATATCTTGCCCATCTTCCGGTGAAAGCATGGTTGTAGCGTCTTCTGGAACGGGGTCGCCCAAACGCTCATGCAGTTCATCAAAAACTGGATAACAAAAGCTTTCTAACCACTGCTCTTCTATAACATTTCCTTCTGAGAGCAATTCCACTATTTGACGTAACCAGTCAACACCAGATAGTAGTAAACTTTGTAACTGGGTGTCAATGTCTAAAGAGTTTTTCCGAGTTTTTAAAACTTTAAAAGAATCTTCCAAACGGTGTGCTAAATCACTGAGAGTCCGAAATCCCATCATGCCCGCACCACCTTTGATGGAATGAGCTGCTCGGAGTGCCCCGTTTATTTTATCTGAATCAATGCGATTACTGATATCGATTTCTAGCAATACCCCTTCTAGAGTATTGAGATAATCAGTGGCTTCTTCCAGAAACTGCATCTGGATTTCCAGTTCTTTGTCCTGTGACATGGTTTTCGTGAGTTGTTAAGCTAATGCGCGTCTAATAGAGGATTTGTTATAGGTATTCAGTTGTTCTTGTAATCAGCAATGACTAATGACTAGAGAACTAACTGACCTTAAATGTGCCAACAGTCTCCTGCAACTCTTGGGAAATCTCTACAGTTTGTTGTAAAGATTCGGAAACTAAACGGGAAGAATCGCTGGTACGCTGTGACACAGCAACAATTGCTTTCATCAAATTGCTGACAGTTTGCGAAGTTTCTACTTGGGATGCAGTCGCCAGAGAAATCGACTGCACTAGCCGATCAATTTGACGCGACACATCCAAAATCTCATTGAGACTATGCTTAGCATCTTCAACTATGCGAGTACCTTCGACTACCTGGGTAGTCCCCACCTCCATCGCCTGCACTACGTCGCTGGTTTCCCTTTGGATGTTCTCGACAATTTGCTCAATTTCTTGAGTTGCGGCTGCACTTCTCACTGCTAATTCGCCTACTTCTTCGGCAACTACGGCAAAACCTTGACCTTCTTCACCCGCACGTGCAGCTTCAATACCAGCGTTGATCGCTAGTAAGTTAGTTTGGATGGCGATTTGGTTAATTAAAGACACCACACGAGAAATTTGTTGGGAAGATTCTCCTAACCGCTTTACTTTCTTGGCAGTTTCACCAACAGTTTCCCGTAAAGAAAGAATGTTTTGCACTGTTAAATCCATTGCTTGTCCACTTTTGGTTGCAGTGTGGGCAGCATGGTTAGCAATTACCGCAGCTTGCTGGGCATTTTCGGCTACAGCTTGGATGGAATGTGTCATGTGGTCAACAGCATCCAAGGTGCGGGTAATTTCGGCAGCTTGGGTGAGTGCTTCTTCGGCTAGCTGGCGGATAGCTGCTTCGTTAGAGCCAATCGCAGTATTTACTTGAGTAGCAGCTTGTTTAACTTGAGTGACAATATCTCGGAGACTTTCAACGATGGAGTTAAAAAAGTCAGCAACAGTGCCAATTTCCCCGGCTGTCACATCAGCACGCACTGTCAAATCTCCGCTTGCTGCACCTTCTACGTTACTCAGCAATTCTAAAAGTTGCGTTTGCAGTGCTTCTTTTTGTTGCCGTTCTTCTTGAGTATCTTGTTGAGCAGCAGCCTTTGCTTGTTCTAATTCTTCTAGTAGCCTAGCTTGTTCTAGGGCATAGCCAATTTGAATCGCTGTTTGTTTCAACAAATCAATTTCTGGCTGTTGCCAAATCCGCGGGCTTTCACAATGATGGGCAATCAATAAACCCAAGAGTTGATCTTGAGTAATAATTGGTGCGATCAAATTACCTTGAACGGCAAATTTTTCCAAAATTTGGATGTAACAATTGGCATCAGCTAGGTTTGGCTCTTGATAAATGTTAGCGATCGCCCTGACTCTTCCTTCTCGATAAAGGTCTACATGGCGTTCCCGAAAACAGGGGTCGTCAATTCGCACTCCCATCATTTTCGGCCAATCATCAGTCACAGATTCAGCAACAACCACACCATCCCAGTTTTCTGGATTCAGCTTATAGATGATTACCCGGTCTGTTTTTAGCGCTTGGCGAACTTCGTTAACTCCTGTTGTGTAAATATCTTCAGTTTCGAGATTTTTCCGAATTCGTAAGGTAATATCTGCAATCAATTTGACTCTTTCAGTTTCCCGCTCTTGTTCTCGTAGCAATACCTGCAATTGCTCGGCCATTTGGTTAATGTTAAAACCCAATACCCCTAATTCGTCTGCTCTTTGTACCTCTAGACGAGTATTGAGTTGACCTTCACCAAGTTTGCTGACTGCCTCAGTTGCACTCAAGATTGGTTTTGTCGCACGTTTAGCTAACCAGGCAGCGATCGCTGCTACGATGAATGCGGTTAATGCGGTGCCAATTGCTATAGTCCATAATAATTCTCTTTGCGGTGCAAATGTAATTGCTGTATCAGTCGCAATTAGAGCATCCCATTTTAAATCTGGTAAACCTTCAATTTTTTTAGAGGGTACATAGCTTACAAGTTGCTGTTTTTTATCCAGTTTGTTAACTGTAATAAAACTATTGACTTTGTTTTGTCCTTGCAGTTTAGTTAAACCCGTAAAATCAGCTTTAGCCTCTCTACCTTCTTGATTATTTTGGGTTGCCAGAAAAATCTTGCCTGATTTGTCTAGCAAATGGTATTCATGCCCTTTACCTGCATAGTTTTTGATAGTTTCTTCTAGAGATTTGGCGGGCATACGCGCTCTCACCACGCCAATATTTTGACCTGTGACTGTATCTTTAACAGGTGCAGCTATGTGAATACTCACAAGACCAGTACTTTTTGATTTTTCTGGCTGACTAATAATAGGAGTATCTTGTTTAAGAGTATCCTGAAAATACTGGCGGTCTTTGTGGTTTTCTAGAGGTTCGCCTGTAGATTGGACAATTACGTTACCTTCTAGATCGAAGACAGCAATACTGTCATAAGCTTTGTAAGCCTTGACAATGCGATCTAGAACTGCTTGCTTCTCTTGCGGATTTATGCTTTCTCTGACTTGGGTATTTGTCAAAAATGGCAGATTAGAGAGTACTTGAATATCTCCGTATCGTCCCAACATGTAACGGTTGACTTTGTCGATTAATCCAATTGCTTCTGCTTCTTGAGCTTGAGTAATTTGCTTATTAATCGAGTTATTGGCAAAACTATAAGCGATCGCGCCAATGCCCAATGTCGGTAGAGTTCCAATCGCGATCGCTAATACGGTAGCTTTTGTACCTAAGCTGAGCCTATTAAAATAAGTAACTGCTTTTTTAAACACAGAACTATTTGCAGTTTCATTAGTAAGCTTATTTGGTTGTTTGGCTGAAGTATTAGGAAGTTTTTGGGATGAAATTACTGATGAGTGATTCTGAGGTTCACTACTCTTAGCCGTGTCAGTCTTATTAAACATTAATTAATTCTCCTAGATATGTGAATGAGAACACTAAAAATCCTTTTTTTAGTAGTACACCCTAATCACTGCGGAGAATAGAAGAATGGACAATAGCTTGTGCATCTAATACCAGCAATATCTCTTGCTGTTGCCCAACACATCCAGATAGATACGGTACTAAACTGGATGCTACTTGTCCTATAGGAGAACAAATTTCATCAGGCAAGAACTTAGCTGTACCTTTTATCTCTTGTACAACTAAGCCCAAAAGCATTGATTCTACCCGCACAATAATCACATTGTACTGCCGCAGCCTATTATCTAAAGATTCTAAATTGAGCATTCTTGGCAGATCTACTACCCAAATTATGCGACTTCGCCAATTCATTAATCCTAGGATGCAGGCGGGCATATTTGGCATTGAGGTAACAGACTCAACAGGCATGATAATCGCTTCTTGCGTGTGCCTCATTGCTAAAATCGCCGCAGTCTGTTGATTTAGCTGAAACTTGATATAGCCATCTCCTAAATTATTGGGGATAGGTTTGGTGGGAAGTGAATTTTTTGAACTATTCATGGATTCAATTTGCTACTGATTTAATAGCACGTAAGAGTTGTTCCCGAGTGTATGGTTTAGTCAGGTAAGCATCAGCACCTTGTTTCATTGCCCATAATCGGTCAATTTCTTGATTTTTAGAACTGCAAATTACAATCGGAACTTTCTGTGTAACCGGATTTTTTTTGAGATAACGACATAACTCAAATCCACTTATTCCTGGCATAACTACATCAGTGACAATGACATCTGGCTGTTGTAATAAAGCTTTTTCTAATGCTTCTTTTGCACCAGTAGCTGGAATTACGTTGTAGCCACTTTCTGTGAGATAATAACTCATTAGTTCTAATTCACTAGGAGAATCTTCAACAATCAGAATTGTGCTAATCAAAGTAAGATTCACTACTAAATCTCCTAAAAAATGCTATTGGTGTTACTAAATGTGATGTTAGTTATACTAACTATCTATTTCTTAATGATTAACCGATGTGTTTAAACACCATTTTTAGCAAATCTGGTTGTGTAAATGGTTTTGTTAAATATCCCGAAGATCTGACCATCTTTGCCTTTGCTCTATCGATAAATCCTGTTCTACCAGTCACCATAATAATCGGGGTATCCTTGAACTGTGAATGCCTTCTTAGTAAAGAACATAGTTCGTACCCATCTAAATTGGGCATTTCAATGTCTAGTAAAATTAAATCTGGTTTACTTCTGAGTATTTGCATTAAAGCTTTGACTGGATCGTTAATTAGGACAACAGAAAATGTTTCCTCATCCAAAAAGTGTTTAATAGAATTCAACACAGTTTGGCTATCATCAATACAGGCAATAGTATAAAGCCCTTTGCTAAAGTGTCTTTGACTAAATGTATAGTTTCTCTCTTCAGCTAAAGCAAAATTAGTTTGTTTGGGTAATTGTTGTTCCAGCTTGGTTTGGGATGGCGACTGAGTTTGAGGTAGCTTTGTTGTATGCACGACTGGAGAACCTCCAGCAGATGGAAGTGGTGACTGGATAATTTGCCGATTTCTGAGCTGCTTTTGGCAGTGTTCGACTATTAACCGCAAATCCAAGCTACAAAATCTTGGTAATCCATCTAAGGTAATTTCTGGATTAAATTCATAACTTCCTTCTTTTAAAGCTAAAAATGATTCCAGCACTTCTTTAGCTAATTCATCTATCAGGGTTGCTGCCTGCTGAGAAGTAATATAATCCTGAGCAGCTAACCAGCAGATAGCATGATAATCTGCATTTGATGTTGACTGATTTTGATCATTTGTTTCAAACATCAGCCGCATTTGCACCCTAGTAGCGCTATTGAGAGTCGGAATTTGCTGACTCAAGCGCCGCAAGTGACTGTCAAGTCTTTCAAATACTTTATCTGAATAAGAGGCGTAAGCCAGTTTACCGTCCTCTAGATAGATGGACCAAGAAGTAGTCTCTGTATATATCCTTAAGCACCCTGTAGCACGCCTACTGGTGAGTTGTGCCAACAGCGATAACGGATGTAATTTCTGGAACAACTTGTAGCTACTTATAGGAGTTGTGCTCATTTTGCTTTTACTTCAGCTAAATTCAATACGTGTAAGCTAAACTTGTACCGACGCTCTTATACAATTCCAATCAAGCTAGAAAATATTGGTGCCCTGTAGCATAACATACAAAAATATTTGTCCTATTTCTGAGTAGACTTAACAGTAGCTTTGTTTTCAGATTATAAAGTCTTATTCAATTATGAAGTTATTGTCAATTTACTTACTTATACTGAGATTATCAGAGATGTCTGGACAATTATTAAATAAAATTTAAAGACTAGATAAAGTCGCTTGCTTCTGAGTATCATTTTTTTTAAATTTAAAGTAATAATACTGCTTAAAAAACAATATTTACTTACTTTTTTACGTATTTACACCCAGAAAAAATTAGTACAAAAACTCAGCTTACTGTTTATTTAACAATAAGTATGTTTACTTAAAAGTGATAAAAATTACTTTTGCTTTTAATAGCAGCGGTCTAAAATTAGTGTTTTCGTTGCGGTTAACGATTTCCTCAATTACACTATTGCGGCTATGATGCCATTGTTGCGATCGGGCGACAGCAGTTATTATCAAAAGGTGACCCCTGCCTAAATTCTCTTTGAAGAGAAGATTTTAGAGCAGAATCTAGTTTGATTTTAAAAAAAATTCTGTATACCTCTGCCTCCTTTATTTCCAGTTAAGAGTTCCCTACCTCTACAAGTAAGTTCATAAATAAAAATTAGCAGTAATACAGATTTTGCATTTTGATCAACGAAGTAAAACCGCGCTGGGGGAGCATTGTCAATGCTACTTTTCTCCAGCATAGCTGACAAAGCAGTGGCCACAGTGGGTGACTATGAGTACAAATTTTCTTAAATTTTGGGGCAGCTATTACTTAAAAGTGCGGATGAAAGGACTTGAACCTTCACTCCTCTCGGAACTAGAACCTAAATCTAGCGCGTCTGCCAATTCCGCCACATCCGCATCAGTTTCCTAATATAACACAACAAATTATTTATGGAAATAGCTAGAAAACTCTAAATTTTGAGAGATCGGTAGATAAAGAAAAAAGGTAAAAATCTGCTTTTTACCTTTTTTCCTCTATTAATTAAGGATTTAAGGCTACATCATCGCCACCCGAGGCAGGCGATGCTTGAATCCGCAAAGAATTTCCCAAGAAATAGTATTTAGCTTCTCTGCCCAATCATCAACGGTAATTCTTTGTTGTCCCTGTTCCCCAAGTAAGGTAACTATTTCTCCTTCTTGGATATCGGGTATGGCACTCACATCCACCATCAACTGATCCATTGTAATTGTGCCAATCTGGGATACGCGCTGACCGCGAATTAATACCTGTATTTTGTTAGAAAGATGACGCGGGACACCATCGGCATAACCAATACCCACGACAGCAAGGCGTAGTTCGTGCGGAGCAATAAATTGGTGTCCGTAGCTAACGCCAGTTCCAGGTGCAATTGTTTTCACCTGAGTAACACGCGCTTTAAGTTGTAAAACAGGCTGGAGGTTAATCTTATTTTGTAAATGAGGAGATGGATAAAGTCCATACACCGCCAGACCTACGCGGGCAATGTCGTAATGTAAGGTTGAATCTGTGAGAGTAGCAGCTGAGTTTGCTAGGTGGAAGCAAGGTGGTTCTATGCCCATAGCTTTGATTTGGGCGATCGCTTCCTCAAATCGTCTATGCTGTTCTTTCATTACTGTAGTATCAGGACTATCTGCTGTTGCCAAATGCGAGTAAATGCTGGCAATAGCAAGATGAGGTAAGCGTTGTACTAACTGCACAAACTCACCTGTTTGTTGCCAGTTAGTTCCCAGCCTGGACATGCCTGTATCTAATTTGATATGTACGGGTAAAGGAGAGGCATACTTCATGGCTTCTATGGTATCTGAGAATACCAAGGCTTGTTTGGGGCTACATAGAGTTGGTTGTAGTTTCCAATGAGCGATCGCATGAATTTGTTCTGGTGTGTGGGTTGCTCCTAGAATTAAAATTGGAGCTTTAATTCCGCCTTCCCGCAGTTGAATACCTTCTGGTACTGTTGCAACTCCTAACCAACTAGCTCCTGATTCTAATGCTGTTTGAGCGACTGTCACGGCTCCATGTCCATAGGCATCAGCTTTCACCACTGCCATAAGTTGGGTGCGTGGCGATAAAAACCCGACTAACTGCCGGACATTGTGGGACAAAGCCGCTAGATCAATTTCTACCCAAGCGCGTTGAGAGAACCAAGCATACGTATCACATTCTTGCTCAGAAGCTACACCAGAAATTTGCTTGCTACTTAACATTTTCACTCACTCCTATCACACCAGTAATCGGCTTCCAGATGATCTATTTATTCCATTCTCAGAAACGGAATCAGATTAACCTGGAAGTTTACCTTTGATTATGGAATTGCCACAAGACCGCTACATAGTTAATTTGTGCTTAATCTCAGACAATGTTCCTGAAAATTTTTTCCTACCCCACTTTTGGGTTTGAAGGATTTCGACTCGTCATTAAATATCAGGTATCAGTGATTTTGACAACTGAGCCTTAACAACTTTAGGGGACAATTTCCTAACTATCCTCAAAAGTGAAATACTGAAGTTAATTTACTCCTGTAGAGGTTAAGTAAATTTATTACCTAACACTGATTATTTAGTTTGAGAATTATGCCGGAAGTATCATTTATTCTCATCTCTCAACTAGAGTAGATTTGTGTTAATATATGTAAAACTAATGCCTTGAGCGCTTACCAATGGGGAAGGTTTTAGTCCTAAACGCCTCTTACGAACCGCTCAATATCACGAGCTGGCGTCGCGCTGCGGTTTTGTTAATAAAAGGCAAGGCAGAACGCGTTGAACACAACGGTAAATTTTTGTACTCGGATTTTCCATTGCCAACTGTAATCCGGTTACGTCATTACGTGCGTGTTCCCTATAAAGAAATTCCGCTGACTCGCCGAAACATATTGCACCGCGATAGTCACACTTGTCAATACTGCGGTTACACTGGGGATGAGTTAACGTTAGATCATGTAATCCCGCGATCGCGTGGCGGCGGAGATAGTTGGGAAAACATTGTTACAGCTTGTGTGCGTTGCAATGTCAAGAAAGGCAGTCGCACACCCCACGAAGCCCACATGCTTTTACGTCATCCACCTCGTCAACCTTACAGCAGCCTTTATTTTGAGGTCAGTAAACACCTTAAAAGTGGATTGCACCAAGAGTGGCAAAAATATGTAATCGGTCTTTGAAGCTACTATCTTAACCATTAGAACTTATAGAGCATCATTTAACGGCTGCTCCTGTTTGAGATTGCTCAGGACATTACTGTGATGTCTCAAAAGCAATTGCGAACTGATGAACATGCTTTATTAGCGCAAATCAGTATGCATTAAAATTCGCTTTTCCCAAACCATATTAGAGTATGAGCTAGTAGCTTAATTATTCGTCAGTCTCTCACAATACCATTTAGTAGAGTAAAAACTCTGCTAAAGGTGCTAAATTCGCATAATTATTAACATACATCTTAAAAAGACATTTTTGATTAACAATAAAAATAACTCTTAATCGCGTATGAATTAATAGGATAAAACTATGAACTACACAATCACCTTAATTCATGATTAACTCTGAAATATGAAGTTAAAAGCTTAATAAACTCAATAAATTCAAAAAATGGCAAAAATTCTGTAAAAATATCCAATTTGCAGCATAATTGGGTAAAGAAATCCCTATTAAAGCAAGCCTCTATATCCACAATTTTTTTACCTTTAAAGGTCTGCTATTAGCTCAAAGATGAGAAGAAACGTCTTGTTTAATTTTCTCTAAAAAAGAAAATTAAAGAAAATGAAAAAAACTATTTTACCTTAAAATGTATTGGAAAATACTAAGTATCTTATTTATCAGAACCTATCTAGATATGCTGACCGAATTTGGTCAATGCTAACTATTTTCCCTGATAAAAAATAGACCGAGATATATAGTGCCACGCTTCTATATTTTTGCGATGATCGTAATGTGTGGCGAAATCAGCGTAACACTGATTGTAATATTTCTTAACTAATGAATGGAGCCTCACGCTTACACAAACATTCCATATGCAATTGAATTCTTCTTTGATGCAGTTTGAGAGTTTGTCATTGACCACAGAGCCGAACCAAGAGGATGCTGAAATAGACGCAGTTCCCGTCGTTGAAGTCCCACTTAGCAAAACCTCCATCCCGCCATCGACTAGTGAAGGAGGTATCTATCTAGTTCAGCGTGGTAATTCCTTGGTGTCTCAGAAGTCAGAAGAGCTGCAAAAGACTTTTCTAGCGCACCGACACGAACGTCAGCTAATACTTCTGCAAGATTTTCCTGACCCAGATGCCCTTTCTTGTGCCTGGACGTACCAATTAATTGCCCAGCAATACGATATCAAATGTGAAATTATTTATGCTGGAACCTTGAGCCACCAAGAAAATATTGCCTTAGTCAAGCTCACTAATTTACCTGCCCAGCGCTGGACACTGCAAACCCTTAAAGGTAAAGATTTGTCATCTTACCAAGGTTTTGTATTAATTGATAACCAAGGAACCACAAGTCAGCTATTGTCAACGGTACAGCAGGCAGGTATTCCACTAGTTGCTGTCATCGATCATCACAGCGTACAGGCGGATCTCAAGCCAGAATTCGTTGATGTCCGTCCTTATGTGCGAGCAACAGCAACGATTTTCACTCAGTATCTTCAAGCTGGCTTACTAACATTAGATAGCAGCATCAACCAGCACGTAAAATGTGCTACTGCCTTGATGCATGGCTTGCGATCAGATACAAATAGGCTGATGCAAGCACAAGAAGAAGATTTTATGGCTGCTGCCTATCTCAGCCGATTTTATGATGCCCAATTGCTGAACGCAATTTTACAGGCAAATCGTTCTAAGCGAGTGATGGATGTGATTGAGCGTGCGCTCAAAAACCGCATCGTCCAAAATAACTTTTCTATTGCTGGTGTTGGTTACATCCGCTACGATGATCGAGATGCCATCCCACAAGCGGCAGATTTCTTAGTAACCGAAGAAAACGTTCACACCGCTGTAGTTTACGGTATTGTTCACGATGAAGATGACGAGCTAGAGGTAGTTATCGGTTCTCTAAGAACTACCAAACTTACTCTCGATCCTGATGAATTTATTAAAGAAGCCTTTGGTCAAGATAATAATGGGCGCTTTTTTGGTGGAGGAAGGACGGGTGCAGGCGGCTTTGAGATTCCGATGGGTTTCTTATCTGGCGGTAACGAAAACTCAGCCTATGCAAAAATGAAATGGGAAGTATTCGATACTCAAATCAAACAAAAACTGCTTAAGTTAGTCAATCCTAAAGACAACCCAATTCAGTCAGAGTAGTCATTTGTTATTTGTCCTCTCTTACAAAGTTCTGATCTGAGGTTTCCTCCACTCAATGCCACCTGCTTTCCGACGCAGAGCGACATGCTACTTCCTTCAGCAGGAGGAACCCCCGCATGGAGGTGGCTAAGGAATGCAGTGGCTCGACTTTGGGCTTTGTTCTTAAGGACAAATGACAAAAATAAAAGATTAAGGACAAAATTGTGGAACTTCATCTAATTCGTCATGGTATCGCGCAAGAAAGATCTGTTGGGATTAAAGATGAGGAACGAGTTCTTACTAAAGAAGGAAGACAAAAAACAAAGAAAGTAGCTCAGCGATTAGTTCAACTAGATTTGCATTTTGATTTGATAGTCACAAGTCCCCTAGTTCGGGCGCGCCAAACGGCAGAAATTTTCTTAGAAGCTAGGCTAAGTTCTCAGATGGAGGAATCTCATCACCTTGCTCCTGATAGTCTTATCCAGAATTGGCTGAAAGATTGGCTAGAACCAAGAAATTATCCCCAAAATACCCAACTTGCTCTGGTGGGACACGAACCTGATTTGAGCCAATGGGCAGAAATTCTTCTTTGGGGACAAGCCAAAGCAAGCTTAGTCTTGAAAAAAGCAGGTATGATCGGGATAAAACTACCAGAAATAGGCTCGCCTCTGGGTCGTAGTCAGATGTATTGGTTGACACCACCCAAGTACTTGCTATAACGGTTTTTTAATAACAGTTATGAAAGAACTTAGGTTGTAACTGTCACTGTTATTGCGATAACGATTTCTGGTAAGTTAGCCTGAGCAAATCTTTTATAAAGCAGATGGTGTTGCCATGTCGGTGTGCGAATACAAGCCCGGTTTGGAAGGCATTCCTGCTGCCCAATCCAGTATCAGCTATGTTGACGGGCAAAAGGGAATACTAGAATATCGCGGCATCCGGATTGAGGAACTAGCAGCAAAGAGTACATTTCTGGAAACTGCTTATCTTTTAATTTGGGGTGAACTGCCAAGCAAAGAAGAATTGGAAGCATTTGAGGATGAAGTCCGCCACCACAGGCGGATTAAATATCGCATCCGGGATATGATGAAATGCTTTCCAGAAAGCGGTCACCCAATGGATGCTCTACAAGCCTCTGCTGCTGCATTAGGCTTGTTTTACTCCCGCCGGGATTTACATAATCCTGTCTATATCCGAGATGCCGTAGTTCGCTTGATAGCAACTATTCCTACAATGGTGGCGGCGTTTCAATTGATGCGCAAGGGTAACGATCCTGTGCGGCCGCGCGATGATTTAGACTACTCTGGCAACTTTCTGTACATGCTCAACGAGAAAGAACCCGATCCGTTGGCAGCGCGAATTTTTGATGTCTGCTTGATACTTCATGTCGAGCATACAATGAATGCCTCCACCTTTAGTGCCAGGGTGACGGCTTCTACCCTAACAGACCCCTATGCTGTAGTTGCTAGTGCAGTGGGAACCTTGGGAGGACCATTGCATGGGGGAGCTAACGAAGAAGTGATTCAAATGCTCGAAGAGATTGGCTCGGTGGCGAATGTACGTCCCTATGTAGAAGATCTTCTTCAACGCAAAGCTAAAATTATGGGATTTGGGCATCGTGTTTATAAGGTGAAAGACCCTAGAGCAACGATTTTGCAAGAATTAGCAGAGCAGTTGTTTTCCAAATTTGGGGACGATAAGTATTATGAAATTGCCCAAGAGATGGAACAGGTAGTAGCAGAAAAACTGGGACACAAAGGAATTTATCCTAACGTTGACTTTTATTCAGGTTTGGTGTATAGAAAAATGGGTATTCCCACAGACTTGTTTACACCAATCTTTGCGATCGCCCGTGTTGCTGGTTGGCTAGCTCACTGGAAAGAACAACTAGAAGAAAACCGGATTTTCCGTCCTACTCAAATTTACAACGGTCGCCACGAGATTCCTTATATCGCTATTGACCAACGCTAATGGGCAGCCCGACTGCCACTTATACAAGCTCCCAATTTGGGGGCATCACGAGTTTTGTATAAAGCGGAAACCGTTGCCAAAATGGAGCGGGAACTTTGTGTTGCCTTACTGAAAGAATGAGGAAGATAAGAGAAAGTAGAAGTAGGATAGAAGCAAATTCTTCCTGATTTACATCCTTTCCTTGTCTTTCTTAAACCTTCTGCTCCCTCAGATGTTAAAGACTATATCTGAAGGTAACAAAGGATTTTGATGCGTGAATCCCAATCCTTTCCATCAGTAAAACTTCTGATTTCTGTGAGCGAGGCTAAAACCATCCAACGATATACTAGGCATGGGAATTAGCAATCCATAATTCAATCAGGCGTCGTTTCGGTAGAGATATTAATGGGTGAACTTACAGGTATTAATTTAACTAATAGTTGTAATTCACCATGACTCGATGACTTAAAGAGCAGAAACATGAACTCAGGAATTGACCTCCAAGGAACTTTTATTAAATCCCTTACGGATTTAGGACTACCATCAGACGCAGCCAAAGCTATTTGGATGCCTCTGCCAATGATACTGATGCTGATTGGGGCAACGGTAGGGGTACTAGTTGCGACTTGGCTGGAGCGGAAAATTTCCGCCGCAGCTCAGCAGCGGATTGGTCCAGAATACATGGGTCCTTTTGGGTTGCTGGTACCAGTCGCGGATGGTCTGAAGCTTGTATTTAAAGAAGATATAGTACCAGCCAAATCTGACCCTTGGCTGTTTACCCTCGGTCCAATTATTGTTGTAATTCCAGTGTTTCTGTCTTTTTTGATTGTTCCCTTTGGACAGAATATTGTAATTACAAATGTAGGGATGGGGGTCTTTTTGTGGATTGCCCTCTCTAGCATTCAGCCAATTGGCTTGTTAATGGCTGGTTATGCATCTAATAACAAATACTCACTTTTAGGGGGCTTGCGGGCAGCAGCGCAGTCAATTAGTTATGAAATTCCCTTAGCGCTGAGTGTGCTTGCGATCGCGATGATGTCTAATAGCCTCAGCACCGTTGATATTGTGAATCAGCAATCGGGCTACGGTATTTTGGGCTGGAACATTTGGCGACAACCAGCTGGTTTCCTAATCTTTTGGATAGCAGCTCTTGCTGAGTGTGAACGCTTGCCCTTTGACTTACCCGAAGCAGAAGAAGAACTAGTAGCAGGTTATCAAACCGAATATGCTGGGATGAAATTCGGTTTATTCTACCTGGGTTCCTATGTCAACTTGATACTTTCTAGCCTACTGGTTGCAATTTTATACCTAGGCGGTTGGGATTTTCCCATTCCCATCAATATGATCGCTAATTTCTTGGGAATCAGTGAAGCAAATCCCGTCTTGCAAGTAATAACTGCTTCTTTGGGTATTATTATGACCGTATTCAAAGCCTACTTGCTAGTATTTGTCGCCATCCTGTTGCGCTGGACAGTACCACGGGTACGGATTGACCAATTGTTAGATTTAGGATGGAAATTCTTGCTACCAGTTGGTTTAGTTAATCTCCTGTTAACCGCAGCCTTAAAACTAGCTTTTCCCGTCGCCTTCGGTGGTTAGTCACAAGTCATGAGTCATGAGTTATCTAACAAATGACAAATGACAAATGACCAATGGCAACTGACACAAGAAAGAGTAAATCACGATGCTAAAGTTCCTGAAACAAGTTGGCGATTATGCCAAGGAAGCAGTGCAAGCCGGTCGTTACATTGGTGAAGGGCTATCTGTCACCTTCGACCATATGCGGCGGCGGCCGATTACTGTGCAGTACCCTTACGAGAAATTAATTCCTGGCGAACGATTTCGTGGCAGGATTCACTTTGAGTTTGATAAGTGTATAGCCTGCGAAGTTTGTGTTCGCGTTTGTCCAATCAACCTGCCTGTAGTCGATTGGGAATTTGACAAAGCCAGTAAGAAGAAAAAGCTTAATCACTACAGCATTGACTTTGGAGTTTGTATCTTCTGCGGTAACTGTGTGGAATATTGCCCAACTAACTGTCTCTCAATGACAGAAGATTACGAGTTGTCCACTTACGATCGCCATGAGTTGAACTATGACAATGTAGCCTTGGGACGTTTGCCATACAAGGTAACAAATGACCCAATGGTGACACCACTACGCGAATTAGTTTACCTGCCCAAAGGCGTCATGGAACCCCACGATCTACCCGCTGATGCTCCACTTCCTGGTGCGGTTCCACAAGACTTGGTAGAACAAGCAGAAAAATAAATTTAGTTAGTCATCTGTTCTTTGTGAACCAGTGCGGTCTTGGAGAGTCACTGCGTTGAGCGGCTCTGCCGACTTAAAGCAAGTGGTGAGTCCAGTCCTGTTCGGCGAAACCGTTCCCGTTCCCTCAAAGAAAGTTCTCGCAGGGTAGGGTAGGCGGGTTTCCTGCCTTAGGGAACTGGCGAACCAGGCGGCCGTAGTTTCCCGCATGAGCAACTGGTGTTCCCCGCAGGGGTTCTTACAGAGTACCCGAAGGGTCATATGACCAATGACTAATGACCAATGACCAATGACAACCGAATTGAGGACAAAAAACAGTGAATCTAGCAGAAGGAGTACAGGTTGTTTCCTTTGGTGTACTGGCTGTAATGATGATTGGGGCAGCGCTTGGCGTGGTGTTGTCTTCTAGTATTGTCTATTCTGCCTTTTTGCTTGGTGGTGTATTCATCAGCATCGCTGGGATGTACCTGTTGCTGAATGGTGACTTTGTAGCAGCAGCACAAGTACTGATTTATGTTGGGGCAGTTAACGTGCTGATCTTGTTTGCGATTATGTTGGTCAACAAGCGGCAGAATTTTGTACCATTTCCTAGTGCTTGGGTACGGAAAATACTAACGGCTGTGGTCAGTCTGGGATTGTTTGCTCTTTTGAGCACGATGATATTGGCAACCCCTTGGGCTTACTCAACTACTCCAGTAGTGTTTGAAAGTTCAATAGTTTTGATTGGCGAGCATTTCTTCAGTGACTTTCTACTACCTTTTGAATTAGCTTCTGTTTTGTTGCTGATGGCAATGGTGGGAGCAATTATTTTGGCACGTCGCGAATACTTACCAGAACCAACGACTTCTTCAGAACTGCCACAAAGCGTTTTAACTTTACCAGAACGCCCCAGAGAAATGGCAGCAATAGGCAGCATTAGCAATGAATCTGGTGATTCTCCTGTTTATCGAGGCGGTTCTCGTCGCGAATGATGAAAAACCAACAACTAACAACTGATATCTGAATAAAAACTCAAAAGATTCATGCAACTCCAGTACTTTTTATTACTTGCAGCCGCTTTATTCTGTATCGGCATCTACGGTTTAATTACCAGCCGCAACGCTGTGCGGGTGCTGATGTCAATTGAGTTGCTGCTCAATGCTGTTAATTTGAATTTAATGGCATTTTCCAACTATCTTGACTCAACATTAATTAAGGGTCAGGTTTTCACCGTATTTGTGATTACCGTGGCCGCAGCCGAAGCGGCGGTAGGGTTGGCGATCGTGCTTGCCATTTATCGCAACCGTGATACCGTCGATATGGAGCAGTTTAATCTCCTCAAGTGGTAATTGTGCGTGCAACTCAAGCAGGTAATCATTGCTTATAAGGCGCGAGATGCCCAGAGTAAACGCTGGGCAGAGATCTGTGCTAAACAACTAGAAAATCGCCAGTGTCAGGTTTTGATAGGGCCTAGCGGTCCAAAAGATAACCCTTACCCGGTGTTTTTGGCTTCAGTAGGTCAACCAATCGATCTGGCATTGGTGCTTGGTGGTGACGGCACTGTTTTAACTGGTGCCAGACATTTAGCTCCAGCTGGCATTCCCATTCTAGGAGTGAATGTGGGAGGTCATCTGGGGTTCTTAACTGAGTCGGTTGAAGAATTTCAAGATACGGAAAAAGTTTGGGACAGGCTGTTTGAAGACCGCTATGCTGTTCAGCGGCGGATGATGTTGCAAGCAGCAGTGTTTGAAGGCTATGGATCGAATTTAGAACCAGTCAGCGATCGCTATCTAGCTTTGAATGAATTCTGTGTTAAACCCGCCTCTGCTGATCGCATGATTACCTCAATTTTAGAAATGGAAATTGATGGTGAGATCGTCGATCAATATGTTGGAGATGGGTTAATTATTTCCACTCCTACTGGTTCCACTGGTTATACTGTTTCTGCCAACGGTCCAATTATGCACGATGGTATGGAAGCGGTTACCATTACTCCTATCTGTCCCATGAGTCTTTCTAGTCGCCCCCTTGTTTTACCCCCTGGTTCTGTGGTCAGTGTCTGGCCTTTGGGTGATTACGATTTGAGTACTAAGCTATGGACAGACGGAGTTTTAGCTACTTCGATTTGGCCAGGACACCGCGTTGATGTGCGGATGGCTGATTGTCGCGCAAAATTTATTATTTTGCGGGAAAACAATTCATATTATCAGACCCTGCGCGAGAAATTGCTTTGGGCAGGAACTAGGGTTCGCTACAGTAATAACCACCGCAATTGATGATACATTATCCAATTTTTTAGTTTTCTGCTCTTCTCTCCAGCAAAAAGAGCAATCTAAAAAATGCTTACAGTATCGATAGATTGTGTCAGGATTTACCTAAAAAAATTATGAGGCCTACGGATAAATCCGTGGGCTTTCTGCTTCTATGCGAGAAATAGACAGATAAAATGCATGATGAGATAATTCTGTATCTTATTGCCAGATTTTTTCGCCAATGATGTTCATAATACTAACATCGCTTCCCTCACCTCTCTACTTATTTAAACTTCTCTAGAAAACAGAGGGGAGCTTAAAGGCAATTTTCTCAGGTAATTGGGGGTAATTAAACTAACTATATATTCAAGGAGAATTTGTTAAAAAGTACGCTCACAAGCAGAATTATCTAGAAAATACACCAGATAACGCTTCAATAAGTTAATACACAATATAGCCTATTTGCGCAGTGCCTAAATTCTAGTAGGATATTTTGTCCATTCCCAGTAGGAAGACAGATGGAAATTTCTTGCCGCAACACTGACAACCCACTGAGTCCTGCTTCACCATTAATAGATTTTCCAGTACTTCAAAGCAAAAATTATATCTTAAAGCTAGCTTCGACAGAAGAAGAATTAGAATCAATCTTTCGTTTACGCTTTGAAGTCTTTAATATTGAACTAGATCGAGGTTTTTCTACTTCTAGTCTTACCCAAATGGATCGAGATAGGTTTGATAAAGTTTGTCATCATTTAATGCTGATTTCAAAATTGACTGGTAGAACAATTGGCACTTATCGGATGCAAACTTATACAATGGCTTCTCAAGGATTGGGTTTTGATGCTGCGGATATCTTTAATCTTAATGGTATTCCTGATGCTATTCTTAAGATGTCTGTGGAAGTTGGACGTGCTTGTATAGCTCCAGAATACCGCAATATTCAAGCACTCTTATTACTTTGGGAAGGGTTAGGAAATTATCTTATCCAAAGTAGAAGAAAATATTTTTTTGGATGTGCATCACTACTAACACAAAATCCTTGTCAAGCTGCTTGTGCTTATCATTATTTTCAGCGTAATAATTTGATGCATCCCAATATTTTGGTTTACCCAAATACCCAATATTCTATAGAAGTTACTCAACAATGTTCAGATGCATGTAATGTTGCTATTCCTAATATAGTGCAAGCATACTTAAATATTGGTGCAAAAATATGTAGCTTTCCAGCTATTGATCGACAGTTCAAAACAATTGATTTTCTAACTATATCGAATATCGAAGATTTTGCTAGATGGCACTCCCAAAGTTTTTTAAGAAGATAAATTACTCTAAAAAATTTCAGACTCTAGTTTTAGGGTGGAAGAATTTTTAAGCTAGTTATCTAGACTGTTGAGAATAGCATCAACTTCAATTTCAATTAAAATTGTTGGCTCAACTAATGATTTCACTTCTACCATAGTTGCAGCTGGCGGATTTTCTCCTAAAAATTCTTGATGTGCTTTTCCAAATTCAGCCCAACGGCTAATATCCGTAACGAACATCTGAGTTCTGACTACATTGCTTAAATCTGCATCTAAGTCTTGTAAAGCTTGTTGGATGATTTCAAAACAGCGTTTTGCTTGTGCATAAGCATCGTCAGGAGCAAAGACGTTACCTGCTGCATCAATTGACACAGTTCCAGAAATATAAATCTGGTTTCCAACTCTTAAGCCACGACAGTAACCTACTTTAGACTCCCAAGCAGCGCCAGAAAATGTCCGTTTAATTTGCATATACACCAAGTGAAACAATAACTTTAAAAATTTTATTATAGATTATAATCTCATCTATAAAACTAATCTTGAATTGTGTAGTGGTGTTACAAGCCTAGTTACTTTCATTATATTTTAAATTTTTCTCTACCTTAATTGGCTGTGTCAAGAGCTATCTAAAATGTCATTATCATTAATTACTCCATTTTAAAAATTAAATAAAAATTGACAGGCTAATTTTTTTTTAATAAATTCTCAGCTTAAATTAATTTTTTTAACAGAGCAAAGCTTTACTCTATTCTTAGAGAGGAAATGATAATATAAGCGCTATGAAGTTCAAGCATTTTGCCATTTTGAGTATTGTTGCTGTCATAACCATAGGTTGTGCAAATGAGAAAACCTCAAATCAAACACATACTCAAACAACGCCTAAATTAACAGTAGCCAGTTCAGGTGCAGGAGTTGGAGCGTTTAAAGCAGGAGAACAGCCTACGCAGGGAAAAGTAAAAGTCATCACTGAAAAAGGAAAACATTACCTAGAGTTCGATCAACATTTTAAAACTAATCAAGGTCCAGATTTATATGTGATTTTGTATCGTTCAGATGCTCCACCACAATCTGGCATTAAAGAGAAAGATTATCTGAGCATTGCTCGCTTACAAAAAACCAGCGGTACTCAGCGCTATGCTTTACCTGCAAAAGTGAAGCTAGGCGAATTTAAGTCTGTGGCCATATGGTGTCGTAAATTCAATGCTACTTTCGGCTATGCCCCTTTAGAGAGTAGTTAAAAGAAGATTCAATCAGTAAATAGTTTCTACAAAAAAGCGTTAAAGCAAAAGAATAAAAGGTTTTTACTGCCAAGCGGCTACTGGTTGGGTAGCGGTATTATTCAGTATGTTTACTCTTCACTACTCATTGATTACCCATAATTCATTATTTATGTAAATAGGTGTTATATGCAATTAGCTGATTTTCTTGGGCTGATCCATCCATTTTTGAGCGATTTTATCGCGTAGATGAAACCCGTAACCGTTCTACTGGAGGTTCTGGTTTAGGTTTGTCGATTGTCAAGACGCTGGTAGAAAGTATGGGTGGTAGCGTGAGTGTGTGATCGCACTTAGAGGAGGATAGTGTATTTAAAATTACTTTACCTACTTCGCCATTAATAAAAGAGGAGACAGGAAACGGGTAACGGGGAACTGGGCAATAAACATTAGAATTTTTTATTAAAATTTTTACAAAAACTCAATATTGTAGTACGTAGATATCTGAGCTTATACTGCTTACAAAACATAAATATAAAAAATTAATAAAATTCTGATAAGTATAAATAAATATTAAGTATATTAATTTTAATAATCAACATAATTAAATAAAACTATAAGAGGTATTTTGTCAAACTAATTTTCAAGCTTTTTATTAAGAGATAAGAAATATTTAGTATTTTACAGGCTGGGAGAAAAATATCTAAAATCCTTGCTAAGGCAAGAATTAAAACTACCTGGCAAGAACTAATATTTAGCTAAATAAAACACAGAATTTTAGATAATTCACAAAAGCAAGGTACATAAACCTATATTTAGTCTACTATTTTAGACTCTTATTTCATGGAATAGTAGTCAATATTTTCATGATTTCAGAGAAGCTTAGTAGAACATTAGCTGACGCTCAATTCTTGAATAAAATTGTATGCAGATAAATAGAAAACTTTATCTATACTCGTCTTTAGCTCAATTTGGATTACTTAAAAAAAGTTACATCGCCAAAATTATGTTAGTGGCGTTTATCGGCACTCACGTACCTCTGTTAACTTTAATAATCAGTTTTGTTACTTCCAACTCCTATTCTTGGGAAATGGCGATGCGAGTGTTGCTGATTGCTCTGTTGGCTACACTTGCAGGTACGGCAGCTACTATCTATGTACTGCATTACCTTCTTGCTCCCGTAATTTTGACATCTGCTGCATTGCAAGACTATCTGCATACAAAAAAATTACCCGAACTGCCGACAGAATTTGTGGATGAGGCAGGCACATTAATGGCAGATACCTCACAAACTCTTTATAAATTAGATGAACTGATTCACCAGATCACTAATTATGATAATCTCACTGGATTGCCCAATCGGGATTTATTTCGCGATCGCCTTTATCAAAATGTATCGCAATCTCAGCATTACCAGCAGCTTGTAGCTGTGCTTTTGCTGGGCATTGATGATTTTACTGGTATAAGTCATGCATTGGGACATGAAATAACCAATAGTCTCTTAAGGTCAGTTGCCCAGCGTTTGAATAGTTGTCTGGCTAAAACCGATATCTTAGCCCATTTAAATCAGGATGAGTTTGCGATCGCTTGCACGGATATACTTTCGTTTGAAAGTGTAATTAAGCTATCACAGATACTACTGAGTACGCTATCCAAACCCTTCTTGATAGAAGGTCAACAAATTCATATTACAGCTAGCATTGGAATTGCCATCAATGAAATAGTCGATCCCAATAGTGTAGATCAACTACTGCAACAGGCTCACATAGCACTTTACCAAGCACAACAGCAAGGGCGCAGTCAATATCAGTTTTATTCACCTGAAATGAACGCTCAGTTACAGGAGCGATTGGCATTAGAAAACGAATTACGTGGGGCGCTAGAGCGCGGCGAAATGGTAGTTTATTACCAACCCTTAGTAGATTTGCAGACCAGACAAATAACAGCAGTGGAAGCACTAGTGCGCTGGCAACATCCTACCAGGGGTTTGGTTCCTCCAGGAAAGTTTATTCCCATTGCTGAAGATAACGGTTTAATCGTACCCATTGGTGAATGGGTTTTGCGAACCGCCTGCGCTCAAAATCGCGCTTGGCAGATATCCGGACTAGGGCCGATTCGCATGTCAGTGAACCTTTCAGCTAGACAGTTTGAACAACCAAATTTAGTCCAGGTTGTCAGACAAGTTCTTAAACAAACAGAATTGCAAGCATCTTATCTAGAATTGGAAGTGACTGAAAGCTTTTTAGTCAGTGATATTCAACATTCCGTTAATACTCTTAAACAATTACGAGAATTAGGGGTATGGCTAGCTTTAGATGACTTTGGCACTGGTTATTCTTCTTTGAACTATCTGAAGCGCTTTCCTGTAAACATGCTCAAAATTGATCGGTCATTTGTACAAGATGTAACATCTAATGCTGATAGCGCCGCTGTAACCGATGCCATTATTGCTCTAGCTAAAAGCCTCCAGTTGAACATCACAGCTGAAGGAGTGGAAACTCAACAACAGCTAGACTATTTACAAGAGCGCGGGTGTCAAGAAGGACAAGGATTCTACTTTGGTATCCCTGCTCCCGCCGATAGAATAACTGAACTGCTGAAGCAAAATTTCCAACAAATCAAGGAGGTTGCATAATTATTAGAGTGACATCATGTCCGTTGAAAGAATTATCGTCAATCAATTTTGAATTTTGGATTTTAGATTGGGAAATTCTCCAATCCAAAATTCAAAATTTAAAATCTAAAATTCGCCGATGAAGCAAAAGAGTATAATGGCAGCGTTACTGTTACTGTTGTGCCTATATCCTGGTGGCTTTCTATTTTAATTTGTCCCCCATGAAGATCTACGCACTTTTTCACAATCGCAAGACCCAGCCCTGTGCCTTGAGTTGTTCCCACATTACTGGCGCGATAAAAAGTTTGAAATAGATGCGGTTGATCCTTGAGAGGAATTCCTCTGCCTTGGTCTTGGACTTGAAAGGTTGCGATATCATCCTGACAAGTCAAATCAAACAAAATATTGCTCTGTTGAGGAGAATACTTAATAGCATTAGAAAGTAAATTGGTGAAGATACAATTGAGTAACTCTTCATCCATTACGGCTGTGATACATTCTCCTTGAGAAGTAAAAATGATATTGTGCTGACTACCTGTACTGATTTGAAAAATTTCTGTAAGTTCGCTGCAAAAATTGTTTAAATTCAAAGGTTGAGGATACAGTTCTAGTTTAGATGCTTCAGTTCTGCTCAAGAATAATATCTCATCTAAAAGCTCAAGGGTCTGGTTAATGGCTTTTTGAATGCGAACAAAGTATTTAGCGCGGCGTTCGTCAGTGAGTTTATCGTTGTTATGTTCTAGGATTTCTATTGCTGTGCGAATCGTGGTCATGGGAGTACGGAACTCGTGGGAAACCATTGCGACAAAGTTTGACTTTAGCTCGTTGAGTTCCTGCTCTTTTGCTAACGCTTGACGGCTACGTTCTTCACTCTCCCGTAGCTTGTTGAGAATTTCGCCCCGTTCAATAGCGTAACGAATTGCACGCACTAACCGTTGGATAGTAATCTGGTCTTTGACAAGATAGTCTTGTGCACCTTCGCTCATGGCTTGGAGTGCTAAATCTTCATTATCAAGCCCGCTTAATACCACAACTGAAATATCAGGTACTGCTGCCCGATATTCTTTTACCGTATCTAATCCAGTAGAGTCGGGGAGGTGGAGATCTAACAAAACGACATCGAATCTGTGTTCCCTAAAACTTTCCTGTTGAGAGTCATCTGAAATTTGCCTAGTACTTTCTCTACTAATATCTATTGCCTCAGATAACCGTTCAACATGGGTCATCTGCCATTCTCCCGGATTTGCACGCGACAAAACCTGACGGAGCAGCATGGCATCAGTAGGGCTATCTTCTACCAATAGGATGTGAATTATGTTCTTTTCCATAGGTAGGGTTTGCTCGATTTGGTAGATAATCTCCTTGTTTCCCATCTGTTACTAAGCATTCACAGGTGCTCGTTAAGATTAAATACAGACTTATCTGTGCTTATTAATCTTTGTATGCATTTATCTATAATTTATTAATTTTTCGTTACATTATCTCTGGGGGGCAAATGGCTGTAATTTTGTAGTTTACCTGCGAGAAAAGAAATTTTCAAACCTACTGCTCTCGTGGTAACGCTACTGCTGCTAGCCAGAAATCTTTAATCAATTGCACAACCTGGATAAATTGGTAAACATCAACAGGTTTGGTTACGTAGCAATTAGCACTAAGATTATAAGAGCGAAGAATATCCTGGTCGTCTGTAGAGGTTGTGAGGATCACAACAGGAATACATTTGAGATGGGGGTCTAATTTGACTTCTGTTAGGACTTCACGTCCATCCATACCTGGCAGATTTAGATCAAGCAAGATTAAATCTGGGCGAGGAGCATTGACAAATTCACCTTGCTGCTGTAAATAGTTCATCGCCGTTTCGCCATCTTCAACCCAGTGCAAATTGTTGGCAATTTTGGCATTCTGGAAGCCTTTGATGGTCAGGTTAGCATCGCTAGGAGAGTCTTCAACTAGCAAAATTTCAATGCATCGGAATGCTTGGTTATTAATCATTCTAAGTATTAATTATAAATATGGCATACACTTTATACAGTACAGTTATTTTTCATTGAGGGTAAAATAAAATCTTGTTCCTGCTCCAAGCTGAGATTCTGCCCAAATGCGACCACCGTGTCGCTCAACAATTTTTTTGCAGATAGCTAGACCGATACCTGTACCGGCAAATTCCCGACGGGTATGCAGGCGTCGAAAGACTTCAAAAATACGTTCCAGATATTGAGGCTTAATACCGATGCCATTATCTTGGATACAAAAGAGCCATTCAGATTTAGCTTCAAGGTTTTCCGCTCCCTTGACTGCACCGATGTGAATTTGGGGCGACTCCCTTTGGCGAAACTTGATGGCGTTACCGATGAGATTTTGAAATAATTGCAGTAGTTGGGTTTTGTCAGCATGTACAGTAGGCAAAGAGTCACGGGTAATGATAGCCTTGCTTTCAGCGATCGCTACTTGTAAATTACTTAGTGCTTGATTGAGTACGATATTGCAGTCAGTAGGGACAAATGCTTGACCGCGAGTTCCCACACGGGAATAAGCAAGCAAATCTTGAATTAACTGCCGCATCCTGGTTGCCCCATCCACAATGTAAGCCAAGTATTCCTGCGCCGACTCGTCTAGAAGCTCTTGATATTCTTGTCCTAACAATTGGCTATAGCCAGCCACGGCGCGTAATGGTTCTTGTAAATCGTGAGAAGCCACATAAGCAAACTGCTCTAATTCTTGGTTAGAGCGTTTGAGATCCTCATTCAGCTTATATAATTCCGCTGTTCGTTCCGCAACTTTGATTTCTAACTCTGCTTTTGCCTGTTGCAGAGCCTCATCAGCGAGTTTTCTCTCGGTAATATCGGTGTGAGTACCTACCCACTCTATAATCTGCCCATTTCCATCTAATACAGGAATCGCACGTACAGCAAAAAATCGATAGCTACCATTAGCCAACTGCACGCGATGTTCTAGGTTATAAAGACTTGTCTCTGCCAGTGCTTGATTCCACAAACGCTCCGTGAATTGTCGATCTTCAGGATGAATTGCATCCAGCCAACCCCATCCCTTGACTTCTTCTTCACTTTGCCCAGTCAAATTTATCCAAGAGGAAAATTCTTTGGGTAACCCGTTAGCATCTGCTATCCAAACAGCTTGAGCAGTGGCAATTACCAGTGAGCGATAACGTTTTTCACTCTTTTCTATCGCTATTTCTGCAAGTTTGCGACGGGTGATATCTTGAAAAAAAATTGATAGTCCTTCCTCTGAGGGATAAATACGATTTTCAAACCAGCGATTCCAAGGTGGATAATATTCCTCTATTTCAATGATTTGCTGTTCGGCTACAGCCTGGTAGTAAGCATGATAGAACTTTTGTCCCACACCTTCGGGGAATTCCTCCCAAATGTTTTTGCCAATTAGTTCTGTAGGGCAACGGTTAAAAACTTGTCCTGCTCTTTGATTAACGTAGGTGTAACACCAATTGCGATCGAGGGCAATGAAAGCATCCGAAACTGTTTCTAAAATATTGGCTAATTGTGCTTTTGCGGCTTGCTTTTCTAGATGAATAGCTTCTTCTGATAATGCCTTATTGATTAAAATTTGTTTATGTAATAAAAGATAAACCAGTATTAGTAGAGCAAAACTCAAGCCATATCCAACACTAATTACAATGATAATTTGAGTAACTCTATAATTTGTTAATGCTGTCCGCTTCTGCAATAAATTTTTCTCTTCATTCTCTATTGCTTGGCTAATTCTCTGAAGTTGTTGGCTGATTAAATTATCTTCATTTGTAATAATGATTTTGGTTGCCCCATCTGAAGTATTTTGGTTTAGAAATTTGATTGATTCTTCAAATAAATTAAATCTTCGATCAATCAAGGGTTTAAGTGCATCTAATCGGCGTTGTTGATTTGGGTTATCCCTGGTTAACTGGCGCAATGCTTGAAATGCCTGATAAACTTCCTGCTTGTTTGCCCCATAATTTTTTAGATACTCTGCCTTACCAGTGAGAACATAACCCCGTTTTTCACTTTCGGCACTCAGAAATCCATGATTTAAATCATCGAGGATATTTAAAGTTTGATTGGTATGAATTACCCATCGTTGATCTTCATTCAGCTTTTGCACACTCCAGTAGGAAGCTGCGCCTACACTACATAACAGCAGTAGTGCCAAACTAAAACCACCTGCAATAAATTTTTCTGTTAATCTGTTCATCGCATATTCACAGGAGCGTTGCCGAGCCATTCATCAGATTTAGTTTCAATGGCAAGCTGTTAATAACATCCTCTATACGATGGTACAACGAGAAAGTTCCAAGAATATATTGAATTATTCAACAGTGGAGGCTGTTCTGGATTTTGAGATGGCGATCGCACGTAAGCTAGATTAATTGATGATGGGGTAGCAAGGGCGATCGCATCTTATCCAGCAAAACAAAATAAATTTCAGTCAAGCTTTTCTATGCAATGAAAATGAGTGGAAAATTGCGCTCTCATCGACAATTTCCACTCGGGTTTTGCTGAATTGGGATAAACAGAAAAATGCCTTATTTGGCTAGGTCAGTTTTACCGTTTGAGGCTAATTAACGAGATTCAGTGCCTTGATTGGGGCTACCTGCTACATTATCTTCACCAGGTGCTTCTGGTTTAGCAGTTTGTCTAGCATCACTTTGTTCAGCGTCGCCAGTTTTACGAATACTATCTTCAAGGGGTGTTTGATAGCCACCAGAAGCGGAAGGTGTAGTATCTTCACTATTGGATTTTTGCTTTTGTTCTTCAGACATATTTAAAGCTCCTGTGATTTGTTATTAACATTTTAAGAACAACAGGAATGAAAATTTATCTATCTAGAATATAGTTGTGTCTGCTTTATCCCTCTATCGGAAGTAATGTTTAGTAATATCTTTTGGTAAATCGAAACCGCTTTCAGTAGCTAAGAAGTAACGTCAAAGCAGATTATAGGCAATCATTTACTCAATATTCCTAGAGCATTGATTGAGATATAACTACTATTTATAAGTAAATTCTGAGTGCCTTTGAGTAAGTAGTAAAGTGTAATTTATGCAAGATAAATTATATAAGTAGAATTAATGCAACAGAGCAATTTAGCTTTACCGTCTGAATTTGTCCTCCGCAAGGCAACGTCTGAGGATAATTGGCCGATTCGATTGTTGGTATTATCTGCGAAACTCGACCCAACTCAATTACGTTGGCAGCAATTTTGGGTAATTGAATGCGATCGCAAGTTAGTAGCTTGCGGACAGCTACGTAACTTTTTAGATACTCAAGAACTAGGTAGTTTGGTTGTTGCACCGACTTGGCGAGGTCGTGGTTTGGGCAGTTTTCTGACACAGCATTTGATCTCTACAACCACTCAGCCTTTATATTTGGAATGTCTAGGTCAGCGATTAGCACAGTTTTACAGTCGCTTTGGCTTTGTACCCGTTGCTTTTGAAGATTTACCGCGATCGCTCAAGCCTAAGTTTCGATTGTCGGAGTTAGCTAAAAAGCTGATTCGAGTTCCTGTAGTATTCATGCACTATCAACAAACAGAAGCGGGGAATCGCGCCAAACTCCCGCGAACAGAAGAAATCTAAGTTCAACAGCTATTAATCCAAGACTGATTTAGCAAAAATTGTCAGCAGCACAGGCCCTAATAAATAGTAGTGACCGACACAAGCTAATCCAGCAGACGCACCCATCAGTTCCCGTTGATCGGGGCTGTAAAGCCTAACTTTGCCAAGCGAACCCAACGTCAGATGCAGTTCTGCCTTACTTTTAAAAGTGGTGTCCACTAAATAGAAGCGTCCACCAGGGGAGAGTACCCGCGCTACTTCGTGCAAAATCTGTTTGGGTTCTAAATAGTGTAAGAAACTTATAGTGTTAAAAACAGCGTCAAACTGACCGTCAGCAAAGGGAAGAGACTCAGCCTTACCTTCAACATAAATCAAACGCGGACGATGGCGGTTACTTTGTCTGGCTACTCGCACCATTTCCGGAGATAAATCCAATCCAGTACCGCGCAAATCAGGAAATTTAGTAGCGAGGCGATCCAACAAGCGTCCAGTACCACAACCCAGATCTAGTACATGAGGTTGAGGTGGTAAATCAACGTATTCTAGCAACCGTTTGTGGATGCTTTGGTAAAACACTGATGGTAAAAGCCAATCGTAGCTTGGTGCCCAGATGTCAAAAACTTGCTTTTTGTTACTGATAAAGTCACGAGTCATCTGTTTTCGCAGCTTTTTTATATTTACAGCCTCAGTGAAAAAGTTTAAGCTGCGCCTCCAACAATGAACAAAGGACAAGGAGTCAGGATTGAAAAATTAGCAACAGTCAAGGCTTAATTAGTTATTCCTTCCTTGTCTTCCTTATTCTGTACTCTAGCCTAAAGCTAGCACTTGTGCATCTAGGCATAAACGCCCAATCAAGTTCGGATAAGCCTACCCAAAAACCGCTAATTTAGCGTGGCAAATTTATCTGAAGACGATAGGA
Organism: Nostoc sp. 106C; assembly: GCF_002154725.1. Taxonomy (GTDB): domain Bacteria; phylum Cyanobacteriota; class Cyanobacteriia; order Cyanobacteriales; family Nostocaceae; genus Aulosira. The sequence goes on from NZ_MTAW01000077.1 coordinate 44,260, forward strand.
TAGCGATCGCACAATTAAAAATCCCTATCCACAAGGAACACAGCACTAAATTAGATCCAAAAACAACTGATAGGCGCAGCGCAGCAAATCATCCGGAATGCAGAGAATTGATTGTGTAGTCAGATTTGTCACAAAAAGAGAAATGCAACCACAACAGAACTAAGTAAAAACTCATAATGGTCTGCATAAAACTCAATTATCTAGCGTATAAATTTATAGGGATGAAAATCCAAACAATTAAGCGAACTTTGCAATTATAAATTATTAGGAGAAAAATTATGACATGCCTTACACAAATTCTGTTAAATCACGACCTACTTTATCCAGTACGTGAATGGTTAGAAGGAATAGAAATTCATAACCCTAAACTAGCTCATTTCTTGTGCAAAGCCATTCCTGCCCAATGCCCGTTTGAACGAGACATCAAAATCTTTGGTCGGAAGTTAGTTCACATTCCACCGATGTGTAAGTTAAATCCTCTTTACGAACAAGTAGTAACTTTGCGTTTTAAAGCTCTCTGTTTTCTTGCGGATGAATGTGGTGAAGATGTCGCAGTCTACTGCTAAATATCCATGCTTTTGTGATGTAGCAGTCATAGGGAACCGCAGATTTACGGTTGTTACGTACTTAGAACTATACTAAGCTGACGGAGTACTATTTAGATGTCTAACTATTTAGTAGTTAGTACCTCTCGAAAACTTGCCGAATCTGTATCTCTGTAACTATATCCTGCTGAAATTATCAACATCATCTATGACGCACATCTTACTGGTTGAAGATGAAGTCAAACTCGCTCGATTTGTAGAATTGGAACTGAATTATGAGGGTTATCAAGTCAGTGTTGCTTACGATGGATTAACTGCCATTGCCGCAGCACAGAAGTTGCATCCTGATTTAGTAATTTTAGAATCGATGTTACCAGGTTTATCGGGGTTGGAAACTTGCCGCCGCCTGCGAAGTACTGGCGATAAAGTCCCTATAATTTTATTAACTGCCAAAGATGAAGCAAGCGATCGCATTGCAGCCCTAGACGCTGGTGCTGATGATTATCTACCTAAACCCTTTTGTGCCGAAGAGTTAGTGGACAGAGTCCGTAACCATTTGCGCAGAATCCAGCAAACAGACGTTGCAGATATCTTAGAATTTGAAGATCTGAGATTGAATCGTCTTACAAGGAAAGTGTACCGTGGTCAACGGTTAATTGATTTAACCGACCAAGAATTTGATTTACTGGAATATTTACTTATTCATCCACAACAGGTAATTACAAGCGATCGGATTCTAGAAGAAGTCTGGAGTCATGACTTTATAGGCGATTCTAAAATAATTGAAATTTATATTCGCTATTTACGCCAAAAGCTCGAAGCCAATAACGAAAAGCCTCTCCTTCAAACCGTGCATGGTATCGGCTACGTTTTAAATGCTTAATTCTGACTCGTACAGATTCCCTAAACTTCCTATTTTATGTCTGTTTAGGGGATCTTCTACTTTTAAGCAAAATTCAGATAATTAAACTCCTCTATTTTATAAGTGTTTTGAGAATCTTGTGCTCTTAGGGATGTGCATGAAAATAAAGTACCAGATACCCAGGATCGTGGGTTTCGACTGCGCTCAACCCACTGGCTGAGCGTCGAGGGCTGAGCGAAGTCGAAGCCCGATCTTTTGGTACACCATTTGATCGCAAGTCCCTTACCTAAAGCTCATGCAATTGAGATTTAATTATATTAGGATGCACAAAGTTGACTCTAGAGAACGATACTCAATATTAAAATCCCAATGACCTATTTAGAAACAGCGGCGCAATTCTACCGCGAAGTTGCAGAAACACCGCAAGTTGGACTTTGTTGTGTCCAAAGTACACCCCTGCAACTACCTGGGCTGAAAGTTCCTCTAGCAATGCAGGAAATGAATTATGGTTGTGGGACTACCGTTCACCCCAATGAACTAGTTAACCAACCTACAGTTTTGTATGTTGGTGTTGGTGGTGGCTTAGAAGCCTTACAATTCGCTTACTTTTCCCGCCATGTGGGTGCTGTAATTGCTGTTGAACCAGTTGCAGCGATGCGAGAAGCCGCCACACGCAATTTAGAAATTGCTGCTCAAGAAAATCCCTGGTTTGATCCCAGTTTTGTGGAAATCTGCGAAGGTGACGCTTTCAACTTACCCGTCGCTGATGCTTCTGTAGATGTGGTTGCACAAAACTGTCTCTTCAATATATTTGAACCAAAAGATTTAACTCGTGCTTTAAAAGAAGCATTTCGCGTCTTGAAACCTGGCGGACGTTTACAGATGAGCGATCCGATTGCGACTCGTCCCATTCCAGCGCATTTACAACAAGATGAACGGCTACGTGCCATGTGCTTATCAGGTGCACTCACATATCAAGAATATACTCAATTAATTGTTAATGCTGGCTTTGGTCAAGTCGAAATTCGTGCCCGTCGTCCTTACCGCCTGTTAGATGCACTGACTTATAACTTGGAAGAAAATTTACTGCTAGAAAGCCTTGATTCTGTCTCTTTCAAAGTTGGCATACCAGAAGATGGAGCTTGTATTTTTACTGGCAAAACAGCAATTTATGCTGGTGCAGAATCCTGGTTTGATGACTCAGCAGGTCATGTATTACAGCGTGGTATTCCCGCAGCAGTCTGTGATAAAACTGCTGCTAAACTCGCGGCTTTAAAGCCAACAGAAATCGTGATTACCGATTCTACATGGCACTATAACGGTGGTGGTTGCTGTTAGGTTTTAAACACAGTGAACCAGGCGATCGCCTACTCAGCGATCGCAGCCATCCTGACATAATTTCTAATTTCTACAACTTAGGTTTTTACAAGTAATCTGACCTGAAATTGTTTAGCGGCGCAGATTTTTATCTTCTAGGGGAAGAGTAAATAATGCAGACTCAATCACTAAATTCATTAGATATAAAACTAACTCCCTTCAAGCAAAAACTTGACGATACCTTGACAAAAACAGGTATATCTATATTACAAATTAATCTGGGTAAACTTTGCAACCTCGCCTGCACACACTGCCATGTCGAAGCAGGCCCAAAACGCACAGAAGAACTTTCCCCAGAAATTTGCGAACAGCTGATTGAGTTAATTCACAAATTCCCCGAAATCAAAATTATTGATTTAACTGGTGGCGCACCAGAAATGAATTATGGATTTAAGCCATTAGTAGAAGCAGGAAGCAAAACGGGAAAGCAAGTAATTGTCCGTTCTAATTTGACCATTTATTTTGAAGATGGATTTGCTGATTTACCTGAATACTTTGCCAAACACAAACTGAGAATAGTTGCTTCCCTACCATGCTACTTAGCAGATAATGTAGATAAAATGCGCGGCACTGGTGTTTTTGATAATTCCATCAAAGCTTTGCAATGGCTTAACCGTCTCGGCTATGGGAAAAAACCAGATTTAATTTTAGACTTAGTATATAATCCACTGTTACCAACCTCAGAAAAATTTTCCTTAGCTCCTGAACAGACGAACCTAGAAAAAGATTACAAAGTGTTCTTGCAAGAACACTTTGTAATTGTGTTCAACAACCTATTTACGATTACAAATCTACCAGTTGGTAGAACTAAAATGCATCTAGAACGCAAAAAATTATACAGTAGCTATTTACAGTTTTTAGAATTGCATTTTAATCCTAGTACCGTTGAACATTTAATGTGTCGCGATCAACTATCAATTGATTATTTGGGTAATGTCTATGATTGCGATTTTAATCAAATGATGAATCTGCCTGCAAAAACTCGCAATGGTGAAACTTTAACAGTTACTAAATTACTAAAATCTGGTAGTTTAGATTTGATTAGTGAGATCCAAACTGCTGCCTATTGCTATGGTTGTACGGCTGGATGTGGTTCTAGTTGCAGTGGTGCTTTAGTATAAATTTAATCAATCACTCGACATTAATCTTAAAGGCTTATCTGAGCTACTTCCTGCCGTCTTTTAGTGGGTGCATCCCAGTTTTTATTTTGCAACTAGAGAGTAACTGTCATTGCGAGGAGGAACGACGAAGCAATCACAAAATCTTCAACTAAGAACGAGTCCATGCGATTGCTTCGCTCCGCTCGCAATGACGTTCAAAAAAGTGGGATGCTCCCTGTTTTAGTTCCGTCAAACTTCCATTGAATTAATTTCTAGGCTAATGAGTTGATGCTGTTATCGGTAAATATTCTGTTACCAAAATTGTTACGAGCGTGTTGTGACTGCTCAGCTACCTTATGATGATATGTAGTTAAGCTCCTCACACCACACAAAAAGCCGTGAAACTATATGTTTCACGGTCTTTTTCTTCATTATATACGCTTATGCAGTTCGTCTTCTAGATGCAAGAGTTTTTGCATTTCCGACTCCACCAATCGGCTCACTGGAATGGCTGTCCACTTGGCAATAATCTCAGCAATGTCAGTTTCGCTGACTTCTTCCCGTCGATTGCGTTAGCGACGCAGGAGCGTCACCCCGAACCCGAAGGGAAGTCCTTCAGGTAGCAATCATAAGGTCTGGAGCGATTGCTTCACTCCGTACCCTTCTCCTGCCGGAGACGCTACGCGAACGGGTTCTCCGAAGGAGTAGGCAATGACAAGTGTTCAATCGGACATGATATAACTGATGGCGATCGCATCCCGCAGTCTTTTTAAACTGCCACTCAATTTTATGACATGGTGACTCAGTGTAGCAGCCTCCACATAACCGAATTGGGCTGTATTACCGATTTTTGGCTCCCATATTATTGGTGTACGCACAAAGTATGAAGACTACTTTAAATTCACTTGACCTCTGGCTATTGGCTCGTGGCTCCTTTCTGCAACTAACCCAGCTTGTTCAATTGCCTTTTGCCCCTGCTCAGTTGCTAAAAGTCTGAGATATGCTTCCCCAACTTGTTGTTCTTTACCCTTGTTCTGCTTAATCACCACAAATAATTTAGAGGTCATGGGATAACTACCATTTTTGATGGCTTCTGTGTTCAGCTGATTGCGCTTTTGTGGACACTCGTTTAGTGGTATAAAGGGTTCTTGATAGGGAGGAGTTAGCTGTGTGGAAGTAAGACCTAAAGGCAGAGCCTTGACCATACATTGATGCACCACTCCTCGGGCAGAAGCGTAATACAATCCACCAGGAGTTTGGTTGACACGACGCAGTGCTTCTGTTGTGGAGTAAACATACTGCACATTAGAGCCAAGGGCTTGCTCATCTAAAACTTGCTTGCCAGATATTAAAACTACATCGGCATTTTCTGGATGTTGGGACAAAGGAGCAATGGCAAGATCTGGCCCGCCTACTTGCTTCCAGTTAGTAATTTGTCCCAGATAAATCTGTTGCAATTGATCAACAGTTAAGCCTGGCACTTTAAGTGCTGGGTTGACTACTACTGCTACCCCATCAATCCCAACCTGACGTTCTTCTAATATGAAGCCTCGCTGTCTAGCTATATCTTTTTCTTCATCTGTGAGAGGACGGGAGGACTCAGCAAAATCTAACTTCCCATCTAGCAACATGCGAATACCAGAACCAGAACCAGGACTAGTGGTAGTGGGGTTCACATAGCGCAACTGTAGCTCCGGACGAGTGATCTGAATCTGAGAATCAACCAGTTGCCTGATTGGTGCCCAAGCTGTGCTACCACCATAGTTGAACGATCCTATGGGAACATTGGTAACAGTCTTAAAGTTTGAAGCTGCAAGCGCAGAGGTAGTTGCTGCACCTTGGCCAGAGGAAGCGAAAGCACCGTTATCGACTTGGAGCCGCGGTCTCAGCCATAACCAAAGTCCACCAATGATGGCAACAGTCACCAGTTCGCCAATAATCAGACCTCTAATCATCTGTACGGCATCTTGGCTGAGTGGGACACTTTTTTTGCTATCATTAGTCATCTTGCTTATCTTCCTGTCATTTAGCTGGTTTTCAGTAAGATAGAATCAGGATTGATCTGAACTTTATCATCGAATACTCATATCATCTATTTTCTAATCTTCTTGCAACTGCTAAATACAGTCTTCATAAAGTTTAGATAAGACTTCCGTCAAATTACAGTGAATTTTCTTAATAAAAGTATATATTATTTCTATAAAGGTATTTTTTAAGTAAAATCACTTAATACAACCGACAGGGATACCGTAACATGTTAGGCAGCAAGTTACTAGGGGAGCGTTACCAGGTTGTTGAAGTCTTGAGTCAAGGAGCGTTTTGTCAAACCTACAAAGTCCAAGACTCCTACCTTCCCAATCATCCCACCCGTGTCGTCAAACATTTCTTACCTAGTAGTAAATATTCAATTCCGGTAGAAATACGCAGACGGCTATTTACCAGAGAAGTAGAGTCCCTCAAAAAACTGAGCAACTATGACTTAGTGCCTCAACTTTTAGCTGATTTTGAAGATAACCTTGAATTCTATTTAGTACAAGAGTTCATTGAAGGTCATCCTCTGAGTGCCGAACTGTCGCCTGGCCATTGCTGGTCGGAAAGCAAAGTTTTTCAACTTTTGTACGAGATATTGAGTATCCTCAATTTTGTTCATAGTCATGGGCTGATTCATCGAGATGTCAAGCCGAACAATATTATTAGAAGAAAGCAGGATAATCGATTAATTCTGATTGATTTTGGTGCTGTTAAGCCAATTTGGAATCAATTAATTAGAGGTCAAGAAAAAACTGCAATCTTTACCCCAATTGAACAATACACCACCATTGCGATTGGAACACCTGGCTATATGCCTAATGAGCAACAGCGAGGTAAACCACGCTTGAATAGTGATATTTATGCTCTTGGCATGATTGGCATTCAAGCGCTTACAGGCGTACATCCGACACAATTACCAGAAGATTCCAATACAGGTGAGATTATCTGGCAAAACTTGGCACAAGTTAGTACTGAACTAGCCTCAGTACTGAATAAAATGGTACGCTACCACTTTCAAGACCGATATAAGTCGGCAAAAGAAGTAATGGAGGCGCTCCTAGCAATAAGTAATTTCTATATGCCAACGCAGGAGTCAGCTTTTTCTCCGGCATCGGTCAATATGAAATTAGAATATCAACTACTTTTAGCTGGGCAGGATACGAACCAAGTTTCTAGGGATGAGGATGATTACCCCAGCGATATTACACTATCCGATACGCTGTTACCGATAACCAATATCTACCCGCAAATACAAGAATCTCACAATCCCTTATCGGTAAAAGATAATAGTGCCCAGACAACCAATGCTACTGTTTCTATTTTTTCTAGGAAACCTGCTTTGCTGATTGGCTTAGTAGTAGGCGTGTTTTCTGGATTAGTTCTAATGATTGTTAGCTATTGGTCTGTGCAAATAGTTACTCCTACTCCTCAAGTCCAAGATTTGCGACTGCAAATGCCAAAGGAGTAGCGTTAACCTGCGGTTATAGTTGCCTTTGTTGGATTGCTGGTTGATTAGGCTGAGATTGCACGCTATCTCTGTGGATCAAAAACGCTACAATCCCGACTACAACTAAGTTAGTAATTAGCAGCCCAATAGCGCTCCATATCCAAACCTTCGTCTTTGGGCTATTTCCCAAGTTAGTTGGGTTATCAGCTAAGTCAGTTGGGTAGGATTTGCGGTTCATGGTTTTTTCCACAATAACCTAATTTACACTACCTTATTTTACAGCTATTTTAATGACACAATCTTAGCCAACAAGTAAGCAGTTCAGCAGAAAACTGCTAAAGTCGGCTAATGGTTAATTGGCAACATGAAAATCCACTAACCATTAGTCTGTCCGCTATGATTTGTTAGTTTCAGTTGGTTTGTGGTGATGAAACCTAATGCCTAAAAATATGTCGTAAACAAACTCAAAGAAATCTTTCTTTTGTAATAATCCTGAAGTTTGGTAACAACCTTTTTCATCTAACAGTGGTTTCATCAAATGGTAAGTGGGCTGATAATTGTACCAGGGAATGGAAGGCCACAAATGATGAATTAGGTGATAATTCTGTCCCATAATCAAGATATTGAGAATTGGGTTAGGGTAGACCCGAGCATTTTTCCAGCGATCGCGCTCTACAAAGGGACGGTGAGGTAGATAATCAAAAAATAATCCCAGTGCTATGCCCACAATAAATGCTGGTATAAACCAAAAATTGAGAATGTAACCCAAAAAGTGATACTGAACTGAAATATAAACAATTGCACCGACAATCAAGCGGCTGATGAACCATTCTAATAGCTCATATTTCCGCCACAGTTGCCTTTGAAAGAAAAATACTTCATGGTACAAAAACCTTACCGCAATCAGCCACAACGGTCCGCCAGTTGAGACATAATGATCTGGATCGTCTTTGGGATGATTGACATGGGCATGATGCTGCAAATGCACTCGTGTAAACACTGGAAAGGCAAAGGCTAGCATTAGGGCACTACCATGCCCTAACATCGCATTAATTACTCGATTACGATGGGCAGCTTGGTGGCAAGCATCGTGAATCACAGTCCCGGAACAATGCAAGGCCAAAGTATTAACACTAAAACATAGCCAGTGCGGCCATTCCCACAGCCAGTAACCAAAGTTAGATAGAACTAGCATCGTCACTGCTGCAAAAAACAGCAGCATTGTCGGGTTAAAATCACCGGGAGGTGCTAAAAATTCCTTGGGAGGGACTGTCAGTGGCTTCTTTGCCTCCGACGTGAGCATTCTGATCTCCTTCTTTATCAAACATTACGAATATACGATAAAGATTAGTAAATAATAAACTTTTATAAAATTTTGTATAGCAAGCTTGATCGGCAGTTTTGCGGATAGTGTAGATAAATAACGCTATGATTCCAAACAAGACTTAAGTATTTGCTGTTAGTAGGGGTGTAGCAATATCAAGAATTGCATGGAAGGATATCATCCTTGGGATGGATGGAACCAAGATTAGTGTACGATAACTAGTCTATCCCACTCCTTTGAAGTCCCCGCTAGAGGGAGTCTTTAGTAGCCAACTACTAATGTAATGCAGCGCGGCGATAATAAATATACTATTCAAGACAGCGCAAAAGCCTAGAATACAAGATTTTTGGCTTTTGAGTTCCGCGCAGCGGTATTAGCCTTTATTCCCTTTTCTAACTGCTGCCTCTTTATTGATATAGCAGTGACGGAAATAAAAATGCCCCTTAATTTACGATGGTTTCCTAGATAGATCCTAGAATCAGCCCCTATGCAATTAAGAGACTCTCTACGCCGCACAAAAATTGTCGCTACGATTGGTCCTGCTACTAGCAGTCCAGAAGTACTCAAAGCGATTATTGAAGCAGGTGCAACGACACTAAGGCTAAACTTCTCCCACGGAACTCATGCCGACCATCAGCGTAGTATCCGCTTAATTCGGCAAACCGCTTTTGAACTAAATCAGCCAGTGGCAATTCTCCAAGACTTGCAAGGGCCAAAAATTCGCTTGGGGCGGTTTGAAAATGGGTCTATAGTTGTAGCAAAAGGCGATCGCTTCACCTTGACCAATCGCCCCGTCATCGGCACACAAGACATCAGCTGTGTTACCTACGACTACTTAGCCGAAGAAGTTCCTGTTGGTGCCAAAATCCTCCTTGATGATGGACGAGTAGAAATGCTAGTCGAGGAGATTAACCGCGATAAAGGTGATTTACATTGTCGCATTACCGTAGCTGGTAAACTATCTAACAATAAAGGTGTCAACTTTCCAGGTGTTTACCTTTCTATTAAGGCAATGACCGACAAAGACCGAGAGGATCTAATGTTTGGTCTAGATCAGGGCGTAGACTGGATAGCACTTTCTTTTGTCCGCAATCCTCAGGATCTCATAGAAATTAAAGAGCTAATTTCCAGCACAGGCAAGAATGTACCAGTAGTTGCCAAAATTGAAAAGCACGAAGCCATTGAACAAATGGAAGCAGTTTTGGCTTTGTGCGATGGCGTTATGGTTGCTAGAGGTGATCTAGGGGTTGAACTACCAGCAGAAGATGTACCTGTGTTGCAAAAACGGCTGATTGCTACAGCAAATCGCTTAGGGATTCCTATCATCACCGCCACTCAAATGTTAGACAGCATGGTGAGTAATCCCCGCCCCACTCGTGCTGAGGTGTCAGATGTGGCTAACGCGATTTTAGATGGCACAGATGCGGTCATGCTCTCTAACGAAACGGCTGTGGGCAACTACCCTGTGGAAGCTGTCGCAACTATGGCACGAATTGCTGAGCGCATTGAACAGGAAGAGAGGCAAAATGCCGTTCGGCAGTTAAGAGATACGAGGCGTTCCATTCCTAACGCCATTAGTCAAGCTGTGGGGCAAATTGCAGAGCAGCTAGGTGCGGCAGCAATTATGACCTTAACCCAAACTGGGGCAACAGCTCGTAATGTGTCCAAATTCCGTCCTCAAACACCGATTTTGGCCATCACACCACATGTGAATGTAGCACGACAATTACAAATGGTGTGGGGAGTAAAACCACTGTTAGTCTTAGAACTACCTTCTACTGGTCAGACTTTTCAAGCCGCGATCAATGTTGCTCAGGAGAATAAGCTACTCACTGAGGGTGATTTAGTCGTGATGACAGCTGGCACACTCCAAGGGGTTTCAGGCTCTACAGATTTAATTAAGGTTGAAGTAGTAACGGCGATTCTCGGTCAAGGAATTGGACTGGGACAAGGTTCTGTGAGCGGTCGCGCCAGGGTTGCCCACACGGGTATGGATGCAAGTCACTTTAATCCTGGAGATATTTTAGTTGCCCCTCGTACCACTGCCGATTTTGTTGAGGCAATTCGCAAAGCTGCTGGAATTATTACAGAAGAAGAGAGTCTTACCAGTCATGCAGCAGTCATTGGTTTGCGTCTAGGTGTACCAGTGATTGTCGGAGTAAAGAAAGCGACACAAGTAATCCGGGATGGGACAATTTTAACGCTGGATATGCAACGGGGTTTGATTTACTCTGGGGCGGTGGGAACACCTTAAAAAATTGCTAATTTGTAATTATGAATTACGCCTGATGTGAATGAGAAAGGTCTTTTACCCCATAAGAGTTTCTCAACTAGCCCAAAATCATGGTATTGTGTCTATCAACGAAATTACAAGGGTTTCAAGACTTAATTCACATTCAACGTGAATTACTCAAAAATATCTACTCTGATGGATTTTCAAACTTGACTCGTTCATAAATCTGGCGATGAGGAATTTGGCAGTTGGCTGAAGCTAAAGTTAAAACTCCATCTTCATCGTCAGATTCTTTAAAAAGCCAGTTACCCTCTGATGTTTTGCTAAATTGTTCAATATGAAATTGATATTGGTCAATTAAAATATATTCTTGGAATTCTGGAATTGAACGGTAATAAGTAAACTTATCTCCTCTATCTCGACTACTAGTAGATTTAGAAAGTATCTCAAAAATAATACTGGGATTGATAACTGTGTCTGTGCGTCCTTCTTGAAAGATGGGTTCGTCTTTGATTATCAGGACATCTGGATATGTGTATTCCCGATAACGAGGAATCCATAGACGTAGATCGCTAGTATAGACAAGATAATCTTGTTGTATAAGAGCAAGTCCGAGAGCAATTATTAAATTAATAATAATTTGATTATGATTAATCGAGCCGCCAGTCACTGGTACGATTTCCCCATTACGGTATTCGCTGCGGTACTCAGCACTCTCTTCAAGCGTTAAGTATTCCTCAATAGAATATAGACGGGGGGCAGTTTGCACAACCATAAGATTTATTGGCTAAATATTTAGCAAGTTTACTTTAGCCTAGCACTCACAGATAGCGTGATAAAACTTCGGCGGTGGCTTGTCCTGTTTTCTCCCAACTGAACTGATTTGCTCTAGCAATACCTTGAGTAGAAAGATGCGATCGCAAATTTGAATTATTTGCAACAGCCTGCATAGCTTCTGTTATTTCTCCTGTATTGTAGGGATTGATTAAAATCGCAGCATCGCCAGCTACTTCAGGAAGAGAGGAGATATTAGAAGTAATCACAGGAGTACCACAAGCCATTGCTTCCAGGACAGGTAAGCCAAAGCCTTCCCATAAACTAGGAAAGACAAGCGCGATCGCACCATTAATAATTTTTGGTAATTCTTTGTAAGGAACGTAGTCCAGAAATTTTACCTGATTAGTTAAACTTAATTCTTCAACTTGCGCTTGTAAAGCAGGAGTATAACGGCGATCGCTAGGCCCTACCAACCAAAGTTCGTACTCTTTACAATTTGGTAATGCAGCAAAGGCGGTAATTAATCGATGGACATTTTTGTAAGAATCTTGGCGACCAATGTAAAGAAAGTAATTACAGGTTGGGAGGTTGAGGAAACGAAAATGATTGCGATCGTGTGCGAGGAGGATAGGAGTAATTTTACTAATAGGAATTTGGTAAAAGTTGATGATGTCTTTAGCTGTGGCTTGGGAGTTACAGATAATATGCTGTGCTTGAGTGAGCACTTGGGGGATGTAGTAGCGATTGTAGGGTATTAGAGGTGAAAAGCGTCTAGGAAAGCGTAATGGTATTAAGTCATGAAACATCACAACAAAACGACAATTTGCATAGAGAGGCGCTTCCGGTAGAGGAGAAAATAATAGATGAGATTTGAGCTTTTTATAAATTTTTGGTAATTGAAATTCTGTCCAGGTAAGGCGCCGAAAATGGCCTAATGTACCTTGGTCGGGTGTTAAATTTGAAGGAATATCATAGCATGTATAGTTAGGGATTGCTTCTGCAACTAGTAATTTTGGATTCAGCAATTCAAAATAAGGAAATATATTACTAGCATAGGTTGTGATACCTGTAGGTTTTTTAGACAAAAAAGAAAGATTGACTAACAATTTTTAATCTTTATATAAAATTAATTACAAAAATATGAGAGGAATTCTTCAGCACACTGTTGCCAAGAATATGGCTTATACTGATTTTTAATATGGTTTACTAACTGATTGTAGTAAATATCTGAATTAAGTAGCTTTTTTAAAGCTTGGTAAAGTTCTGATGGTTGATTAGGATCAAAATATAAGCAAAAATCTCCACCGACTTCAGGTAAAGAACCACCATTGCTTGCAATTACAGGCTTATAGTACTGAAGTGCTTCTACAACGGGTAATCCAAATCCTTCATAAAATGAGGCTTGAACTAGACAGTAACAGTTTCTATAGAGAAGACTAAGCTGATCATCTGTTACTGCACCTAGTATATGTATACGCTTTCCATACATTCTATTCGACTCGATCAGCATATCAGTCTCTAAATGCCAGCCTCTATTACCAGCAAAAAGCAAATTTATTTCTTCATTATTTGAATTTACTAATAAATCAAAGGCTGCCATAATAGTTTTAATATTTTTATGAGGAGCCAGACTACCAACTACTAATATATATGGTTTATTCAGTAGTTCTCTTTGGGTTTTATCAAAAATATTATTATCTATACTCACTAAACAATCTAGATTTAAGTAGTCACAGCCCAATCGAAAGCTATTAATTGTTAAATTTTTATTACTAATTGCTATAATACCCATACTTTGGGCATTCCTATAGTCTTTCGCACTATTATCAGAAATACATAGAACTTTATCAAATAAGTTAGAATAGTCTCTATAAAATTTAGTAAAAGCCGCAGCAAATTTTTGTCCACAAAATTCTGGAAATTTTATAGGTATAAGGTCATAACATATAATTGCAATTACAACTTCATGGTTTTTTAAATTATTTAAAAAATTGTAATAGGTTTTAGGTAAATCCCAGTTAGCATCAGCAATTATATAAATGTCTCCTGGTAAGATTTTTATGCCTTCAAACTCAAGTGAGCCATTTTTGCTTCTAATAAAATTTAAATAAAGCCATTGAATCAAAGATAATATAAATGGAAATAAATTAAAAAATTTATTTTTAAACTTAGACCATAATATCTGAAATTTTACAATTATTTTATTAAGAGTATAAACATATTGATTGCTTGTAGCTATCTCACCATTATTTTTTTCACTCAGATTAGTAACCCTACGCATAAAGTTACCATCAAACATAACTGCTACTACTTCTATATTTGTATAGCTTGAACTCGAACTGAGCCTATCCAACTCAGATGCAAGTTGACGAACTACTCGATGTATTCCAGTATTTTTATATGTATAATTTGCTGTATGAGTACAATCTATAAATATTCTCATTTATGGCTTTTAGACTATATTATTTAGTAACTAATTAATATATTAGTGCTCAGGAAAAGCTCTTTTCCAAAATAATTTGTTTAGCTTAGTTAGAGATAAAGTATTCTTATTTTTATAAAACTTTAAACACCAGTAGAGACCCTACTATATGGAAATTAAATCTTATCCTGTATCTCAATAGCGCTAGCAAATGGTGCTAAAAGGCTTTCTGGAATATTAGCTTCCAGTTTTGCTATTTCTCGTCCTACATAGTCAGCAAGCAACTTTTGTTTAGTCACAGGTGAGGAAAGTACTTGTTGAATAAACTCAACATACAAACGAGCACATCGTTCGGGTGAATGTTCCCTAACAATGTACTCAGATGCATTTCTACTTAGTAGATTTCTATATTCTAAATTTTCCGTTAAAACAAGCAAGGCTTTGAATATTTCCTCAACCTCATTACTGTGAGTAGGATGAGGGATTTTTAAAACTACGTTATTAGAAAAATCTGAAAAAGAACCTATATCTGTAACAATTGTAGCTTTTCCAAGAGACAATATTCTTAGCAACGAGGCTGAACTTTCACCATTAAAGGGAAACCTTAAATTTAAGCAAATATCTGATAATTGTATATATTGATAAAATTCTTGCATATTTATATAGCCTGTTACTTTTACCTTACCTTGTAAATTTAACTTGCTAATTTCATGTTCTAAATCAATTGAACCTAGGTAATCGGTACCGCCAACATATAATAAGTAAGCATCTTGTTTATAAGAAAGCAGCTTTTGAAAAGCCTGAAGAATTTGCAGAGGACGCTTAGTTTTATTAATAAAGCCAAATGTTGAAATTACAAAGCTATCATCAGGAATTCCTAATTCTTGAATTCCATTTTTAAAGGATGTGTTTTGAAAATTTACTTGAGGAACTAGCTGGGGTATATGGGTGATAAATTCATTATCATAACTAAATTCTTGTACAGCATGATTATAAGCCCATTTACTATGTAAAACAACGCCTAGAGAACGACTAAAGATTCTTCTATTTATATAGATTTCTGCTGCCGATAAATTATCATCAATATTTAATTTTCCCTTTTTAATCAGATTTAATATCTCTAACGCTTTACCTTTTCCATAGCTATGTTCTAATTCTTTAAATAAGCTGATACCAAGTTCTGAGCGTTGAGCTTCCAGATAATTGATCAGACCTCCTAAGTAATAGTCATGTAGTACTGTTATCCCAGAATACCTCATTAATTGAGAGTACATATAACAATGGTAACTGCTATTACCCATTTGATAGATAATACCTTCATATTCTTGCAATTTTAACTGCTCTTCAAATTGCTCGTGAGTAAAATAGTAGTTATCTGTGTTAGCTTCAGGTAAGTAACTCTCATCATGGTACAAATCTACATGAAAATGTTGTGATAAAAATGGTAATAAGTCTTGGCTATAATCTGCTATGCCTGATTTAATAGGTGCAAACGGGCTGAAAAAAGCTAATTGAGTTTTGTCTTCAACTGCTTTTACTCTATTAAATGAAACAGATACTTTACTTAAGGGTTGATGTTCTAAAAAAACATCTAGCATTTTTTGTCCAACAGATTGCCAAGAAAATTTTGCCGCTTGTTGAAGCGAATTCTTAGAAAAGTGATTTCTTAAATTATCATTAGATAAGAATTTTTCCATAATCTTAGCTATATCATCTGGCGAGTATGGATCGAAAAGTTGCTCTGTAGATCCTAAAATCTCTGGCAAGGATGATTTATTACTAGCAATAGCTAGTGCACCACATGAAATAGCCTCTAATAGAGGTAATCCAAAGCCTTCATATAAAGAAGGGAAGACGAATAAAGCGCAGGTTGAATATAAAGCTCTTAGTTCTTCATCAGTAATATAATTTGTTAATATTAGTAAATCTTCAACTCTTAACTTTCTTGCCAAGGTAGTAATTTCTTGAGTAAAAGAATGAGAAACTTTGCAAGCAATTACTAACTGGTATGATTCTCGTAAATTCTTGGGTAGCTGAGAAAAAGCTGTAACTAATCCTTCAATATTCTTTCGCCAATCCTCACCTCCTGTATAAAGGATAAATGGCTTGTAAATACCAAACTTATCTGCAAAAGTCTTTATCCAAAATTGACGTTCT
The DNA here is from genome assembly GCF_002154725.1 of Nostoc sp. 106C. Classification (GTDB taxonomy): domain Bacteria; phylum Cyanobacteriota; class Cyanobacteriia; order Cyanobacteriales; family Nostocaceae; genus Aulosira. The sequence goes on from NZ_MTAW01000077.1 coordinate 60,535, forward strand.
GTAGCTAGAATAGGAGTAAAAAATGAAGAAACTCCACCTGAAACGTTAAGAACTTTATCAGGAGATATATTGAGAAGTTTAATTACATCTTGGCGAGTAGCTTCAGAAATTGCAAATATAAAATCTGCATTCTGCACATTCTTTAAACGTCTCATGTACAGAGAATGCATATTTGGATCATTTAAATATTTATTTGCAAATATAAGTGGAATCAAATCATAGCAAATTGTAAAAACTTTTTTTGGAAAATCAACATAGTCAGGTATTGTAGAGTCTAACCCTTCCATTGGGCTAGGTAAAAAGATTATGTCAACATCTGCTGATATTAAAATTGTTTTTAATAACAAGTCATTGAGAGTACAGCTTCCAGGATATGGGTAAGATACAGAAGTGTATGAAAAACGACTCTCATCTAATTCTGGGGCTGGCAAAGTATTATTTGCATATAACTTGTAGTTAAGAGCATTGGATTGATTAAATAAGGTTTCTATTACAGACTGCGTGTATCGCCCAATGCCCCTATTTCTAGAATTAGTTGTTTGAAGGGCTTGAATATCAATTGCAATGTTCATGCTATATCAATTCTGTATTTAAGTCTTTATAAAATATTTTTCTTACATACCAGCATAGCTACCGCCCCAGGAAGGTAGTTATTAGGGTTGTGTTCTTTTCTAGAAGCTTCTAATTCGTTATCGGTAATAACCAAAGTGAAGTTATCTTTGCGTACTCCATAAGCGATTTTAATAATCTCAAAATCTTGAACTAATCTTTGAACTGATTCCTTATTATAAATTCGATGCACTGGTGTCAAAGCTTCCTTTCCATAAGGAACTGTTAGGATAAAATGCCCTTCTGGCTTTAAAAGAGCATAAATTTGTTTAATAGCTTCAAGATCATAATTTTCTTTTATTTTATCTCCATACCATCCTAATCCTATATGTTCTATGGTAGATAAGGCAACTACACAATCGAAGCTGGCTGGCGGTAGTACTGGCTGACAAATATCACTTTTAACAAACTTTAAGTTTGGATGAAACAATCCTATAGGACGAATATCTATTGCTGTAACTGAGTAATTAAAGCTAGCCAACTCATATGATAAAAGGCTCTCAGATGCTCCTACATCTAGAATGTTTATTGGCTTAGAGTCATACAAACTAGCTATAGAATGTATCACAAAAGTCTTTTCTAAAATCCTTTCAGTCGTCCCAACCCAATGAGCTTCCCCGTTTTCACGGTAACCTACCAATATTGGATCGTTAAACCATAAACCACTCTCTTTCTTAGCTTCTTCAGAAGAAGCTAATTGCTTCTCTAAGCTATTATTACTATTTAGTTTTGCTGAAATTTCTTCTAGTCTTAACTCTAATTTAGACAGAGCTTCTACTTTTTCTTCCAACTGAACAAATTTTTCGTTTAGTTCTTTATCTCTTATGTTATATTCATGATTTTGCTCCACCAGCTTATATATAATATTTCTGATAGCAGAGTTAAAATAAACTTGTCTTTTTAGAATAGGCCATGCTACTTTTTTGAGAATATTCTTCAGCCATTTACGAATAGTATTTCGATATACTTCATTAAAGAAAAGTAAATAATTTCCATCTATTTCTCCAAAATCACTATTGTGAGCTATTTGAATATATTCCTTTTGTGAATTTTCAGAATGATAAAATTTATTAGACTCTTGGTAAACATTTTTGATACGTTCTAATATATATTCAAAACTCATTTAATTCCTCAAAATTTTAACTAGTAAAGCTGAAAATGTAAATTTTAAAATATAAGATGATTTGAGAAATTAAACAAGCTTATTATATCTAAATCACCTATATTATAACTTTAATATATAATATCGAATTATATTGTTGTTGCAGATTTCATATATAATTGATCTAATTTTGTGATAAAAGTGCAATTTACCTACCTAAAATTGCTAATAAATCTATATTTAATTTAATGCTTCCAAGTAACATTTTACAGCTTCTTCGGCAGTACCGATAAAGCGTATTTTACCCTTATCTAGCCAAACCCCACGAGCACATGACTGTTGTACAAAGCCTAAATCATGGGACACTACTAATACTGTAGCCCTGGCATCCCAAAACTTATCTATTCTTTGCTTGCATTTGATCTTAAAGCTTTCATCTCCTACAGAAAGTACTTCATCCAAAATCAAAATATCTGGCTGGACATCTGTAGCGATCGCAAACCCCAACCGCGCTACCATACCAGAAGATAAACCTTTTACTGGAACTAATGTATAGTCCTGCAATTCTGCAAACTCTAAAATTGACTGCACTCTTTCTCGCATCTCTGCTCTAGAAAAGCCTAATAAAATTCCATACAGCAGAATATTATCCATAACAGAAATTTCTGGATCAAACCCTGCTCCTAGTTCAATCAACGGCGCAATTTGTCCTTTTACCCGGACTGATCCGGTTGTTGGTTGCAGAATCCCAGAAATTATTTTCAAAAGAGTTGATTTACCAGAGCCATTTGCTCCAATAATACCTATTTTTTCTCCTGTCTCGACTACCAAATCAATTTTATCTAATACTAATTTCTTAGCTGGTTTGCGGTACTTACCTTCAAGAACAGTGAGTATAGTTTTTTTGAGATCGTAAGAAAATTCTTCTTGTGTTCGTCTCCACAACGAAACTTGATCTAGACGAATTACTTCCATTTAGAGCAAATCCATAAATTGATGTCGCCACAACTGAAAACAAACCCAGCCCAATGACATAATAATTATGCCGCTGAGTAAGGCACTCCCGATTAAACTCAAATCTGGTAGTGTTCCCGATAATGTAAGTTGACGAATACTTTCAATAATCGGGGATAATGGATTCAAAGCTAAAAATTGCTTGACCGTTTTTGGTACGATAGCTGCTGGATAAAATACAGGGCTGCTGATCCAGATTACAAACACAACTAATTCATAAAAATAAGGTAAATCTCTAAAAAATACGTATAAAGCACTTACTAAAAATCCTACTCCGATAGATACTAAAATTAGTGCGAGAAATGGTAGGAGTAGTGCGATTACATTGATGATGCTCTTGGAATTGATTAAAGTCATCACTACCAGCAGAGGTAATACTCCGACTGCAAACTGAAATACATTTGCTGCAATCATTGATACAGGAAAAACACTCACTGGCAGACGAATCTTATTTAAGAGTGCACCGTTATTAACTACACTAGATAACGCTTGAGTGGTGGAAGCTGAGAAGAAATTTATGACCACTAGCCCTGTAAAGGCTGCCAAGACATAATTTAGGATAGAATTGCCATAATAAGATGCAAAAGTCGCCCCAAAAATCGCAGTATATAACCCTGTCATAATTAACGGGTTCAACAGCGACCAATAAACCCCTAAGAAAGAGCCACGATAACGCACCTTTAAAGTCCGAAATACCAAAACATGCAGCAATTCCCAGTAGCGCTGCACTTGCAACCAATTTGAATTATCCTTAAGCAAAAGCGTCATCCTAAACAACCACTCACACTATAGCCAAGTTATTCTGACTTTTATAACATCCTCTAAGAAATAGCTAACCTTTGAGTATCGAGGCATTTACAGTTATAAGCATTTTTGTATTCAAATCAAAGTCTCTCCATCAATACCCAGCTATCAGCACATAGCCTGCTAATATTTCTGCCCTTTACCGTTCTTGTTCCCAACGTAGATTCTGCCCCAATAGCTGTTTGCTATGACTCAATAGAATGCAACGAAGTTTCAATTTCTGGCTCATCGCTTAACAACAGAGTTGCATCGGGCATTTGTTGTTCTAGCTGTTGTGCTGTGACAAACATTAGGTATGTACCAGGTTGGTTGTTGATTTCATTTTAGTTAATGGTCAATTGTCAATTGTCATTGGTTATTTATTATTCTCCTTGTTTTGTTTCCCTTGTCTTTCCATTTACCTCATCCTCTTAAATCTATTACAGATGAGTCACAGATTCAGCTAAACTGAGACTTGGTTTATTGCATTGTATCTAGGCATGGAAATCGGACAGAAGGTTAAGGTCTTTCGTTTGCGCGATCGCGTATCTCCCCCTGTTGTAAAAAAATTGGGTCAAGTTGGCACTATCCTCGGCTACAAAATGACAGATGGTAGCGGTGTAGGCATAGTGGTGCAATTTGAAGATAATTTCTCCACTTGGTTTTTTGAAGATGAACTTAAACTCGTACAGTAGGCGGAAGCTGAGAAGATTTGCCGAGTGCTAAGTTGGAGTTGACAACATCGGCGGTAACTGGAAATCAAGTAATGACCCTGATATTGACATTTTTGGGCAAAGGCGGCATTGCTCGTACCAAAATTGCGATCGCCGCTGCCAAGCTATTAGCTAACCAAGGCAAGCGCGTACTCCTAGCAGGACTTGCAGAACCAGCATTACCCATCCTGCTGGATACTATCCTAACTTCCGATCCCCAAGAAATTGCTCCTAATTTGCAAGTAGTACAGTTGCAAGCATCTGTACTCCTAGAGCGTAACTGGGAAGAAGTAAAAAAACTTGAGGCGCAATACCTCCGCACACCGATCATTAAGGAAGTTTATGGTCAAGAATTGGTAGTATTGCCAGGGATGGACAATGCCCTTGCTCTCAATGCGATCCGTGAATATGATGCCAGCGGCAAATATGATGTGATTGTCTATGATGGCACAGGTGAAGCTTCCACCTTGCGGATGTTGGGATTGCCAGAGTCTCTTAGCTGGTATGTGCGGCGCTTTCGGCAATTATTTGTTAACTCTGATTTGGGGAAAACAATTGCAGAATCGCCCTTGATTCAACCGCTGATTAGCACCTTGTTCAATTTCAATTGGACAACAGATAACTTCGCACAACCTACTAATCAAGTTAATAATCTCCTAGAACAGGGTAAAGCTGCCCTTGCCGACCCCCAGCGCGTTGCTGCCTTTTTGGTAACTACACCAGAACCAATTGAGGTAGCAAGCACCCGTTATTTGTGGGGTAGCGCTCAACAAGTCGGTATTACTGTTGGCGGCGTTATCCTTGTCTCTTCCCAGAGTAATCATAATCTCGCAGAGGAATTTACCCCTCTACCTATTAATGTGGTTCCTGATGCACCAAGTGGTGAATGGCAATCGCTCATAGATGCCCTACCCAACTTTGCCCAGCAAGCACTACAAGCTCCTAAACCCATTGAAATAGATATTCACAACCGTCAGGTACGCTTATTTCTGCCTGGATTTGACAAAAAACAAGTCAAACTTACCCAGTATGGGCCAGAAGTTACAGTCGAAGCTGGGGACCAGCGGCGCAATATTTCCTTACCCCCTTCTTTGAGTGGCAAACCCGTTACTGGGGCGAAGTTTCAGAATAGTTATTTGATAATTTCGTTTTAGGTTATTAGGTAATGGTGACTGGGTAGTGGGACCAAGAGGACAGAGGGAAATAACAAATGCCCAATGCCGTCAGTTGCTACCCTACCCTGCGGGAACCCTCTTTGAGGGAACGGGAACGCTTACCCTAGCCTAGCCTGCGGCAACGGCTACGCCGAAAGGCAACGCCTTTGGGGAACGGGAAGCCGCCCTCCGGGCGTCTACAACGCGCATTACCCGCGCAAAGCACTGGCTCCCCAATGCCTATGACATCAGTTGCAACCCTGCGGGAAGCCGCTTCGCACAAATCTGGTGACCAAACGCACTGGCTCCCCAATGCTCAATTCATAAATAGTTCTTATGTCTGATTCAACTCCCATTACTCCCAATTCCAACCCAGAGGAAGCAGTAGACTCAGTTAATACCAGTGAAGAAATCACAGCAATTGCCGATCGCAGTGCTAAAACTAGGCAACTGCTGGGGATGAAAGGCGCAGCACCAGGAGAAACCTCTATTTGGAAAATCCGGTTGCAACTGATGAAGCCGATCACTTGGATTCCCTTAATTTGGGGCGTAGTTTGCGGTGCTGCTTCTTCTGGGAACTATACTTGGTCATTGGAAAATGTGTTGAAGGCAGCAGCTTGTATGTTGCTTTCAGGACCACTACTGGCAGGTTACACCCAAACCCTAAATGATTTCTACGATCGCGAAATTGATGCGATTAATGAACCTTACCGTCCTATACCCTCTGGAGCCATTTCTGTACCCCAGGTAATTACCCAGATAGTTGTATTATTGTTATCTGGTATTGCCTTAGCCTTTGTGCTGGATTTGTGGGCTGGTCATGACTTCCCCAATGTTACAGTTTTGGCTATTTTTGGTACTTTTATTGCCTACATATATTCAGCACCACCGCTGAAGCTGAAGCAAAACGGCTGGTTAGGAAATTATGCCTTGGGAGCAAGCTATATTGCTTTACCTTGGTGGGCTGGTCACGCTTTATTTGGAGAACTGAATTGGAAAATTGTTGTTCTCACCCTAATTTACAGTTTGGCTGGATTAGGTATTGCCATTGTCAATGACTTCAAGAGTGTAGAAGGCGATCGCCAACTGGGATTACAATCACTACCTGTAATGTTTGGTGTTAATACTGCGGCCTGGATATGTGTAGTGATGATTGATTTATTTCAGGGATTAATTGCTGCTTATCTAGTTAGTATCCATGAGAATTTGTACGCAGCAATTCTCGTACTGTTAATCCTGCCGCAAATCACCTTTCAAGATATGTATTTCCTGCGTGACCCTTTAAAGAACGATGTGAAGTACCAAGCCAGTGCCCAACCTTTCCTAGTCTTAGGAATGCTTGTGACTGGTTTAGCACTGGGCCATGCTGGCGTTTAAGTTATACTTCCTGAGCAAGAAGTTAAGAGTAGGGGGTTAGAAGTTAAGATTACTTCTAACTCCTAATTTTTAATTTTTATCAGAAACTACCATGTTAGAACTAATTTCTTACCTGATTCATGGGATTCAACTTTTCTTAGTCCCTATTTGCTTTGTTGTTGCTTGGTCTGTGATCATTCTTGGCGCTTGGAGTCTATGGTCAGCAGCGCGAGATAGTGTCAGTAAAGCCAAGCAAATGCATCAAATACCTTGTACTGGTTGTCAATTTTTTACTGACGATTACCGCCTTAAATGTACCGTACATCCCTCCCTCGCCAATACAGAAGAGGCAATCAATTGTTGTGATTATCAACCTAAAACCAATCCCATGTTTTACTAAACAGATGGGGGGATGAAGGAGAAAAAGCAGGAGAGCAAGGGAGAAGAAATGCTTTACCTTTGATTTTGGACTCTTGACCAATGACAAATGAAACTTAACTAATTTCTAACAAAACTTTTAAAACACCTCGACTCTGAGCATGTTTAAAAGCTGCAAGCCCTTCGCTGAGGTGATAGCGAGCATGAATTAAGGGTTGTACCTCTACTTGTCCTGTTGCTAGTAATTGAAGTGCAGGAGCAAAGGGGCCACAACGGGAACCAATTAGAGTTATTTCATCTACTACCAAAGAGGAAGCATCTAAGCTGAGGTTTCCGGCATAAGTACTTTTAAGCATCAGTGTGCCTTTAGGACGTAGCGCACGGCGGGCGATCGCAAATCCCTCTGGATTACCAGTACACTCTACTGAGATATCAAAAAATCTATCTGTAACAGCGTCGGCTAAACCCGTTTTAATGCCTCGTGCCTTTAAGTTAGCAAGTTTGTCTTGATGACGCCCTATCACCAAAAGTTCGCAACCTGTGAGAGCTATTGTTTGTGCCACTATTTGTCCCAGCTTACCATCGCCCACTACCAGTACCCGGTCATTGGCACCTAATTCCACTTGTTGCTGAATTTCTAAAGCTGCTGCTAAGGGTTCGGTAAATGTTGCTATTTCTGTTGGCACATTATCAGGTACAGGATGTAGGTTCTCTATCGGCAAACATAGGTATTCAGCAAAAGCCCCGTGGCGGTTAACAATACCAAGCACAGTGCGGTTTTCACAGTGAGACGATTGTTTGCTGCGGCAAAATCGACAATGTCCACAAACAGCATTAATTTCTCCTACTACTCGCTGGTTAAGTAGGTTTTCTGGCCCTTGTTCGACAACACCAACAAACTCATGCCCTAAAATACCACTGTAGGGATAGTAGCCTCTTAGCAGTTCTAAGTCAGTATTACAAATCCCTGCACGCAAAACACGCACCAGGGCTTCACCTGGTGGTGGTTCCGGGATGGGAATATCTGTACGTAATTGTAATTGGTTGTTTTCGAGCCAGAGTCCTTTCATTAGCTATTTGACCAATAATATTCAGGACGGATAGCAGTCGAACTAAAAAGCAGTAACAGCTATATTTTACATTTGAGACCGCAATAATTACTGTACTAATTCAGTAAAAAATAAAATTAAGTATAAAATTACTCTCTATTCTTATTAAGAATTCCAGTAGGACTTGTACTATTGGAATTTGGCTGAGTTTTGCTTAGCCAGGTTACTATGTCATCTGCATGTACTGCGATCTCATTTCCTAGAGTCTTAATATATAAAAGTCCGTCGCTAATAGTTAAATCCCTAATGGGATACCATGCATCTCGTGTGCGTATCAGGAGTTCTAATGGAATTCCTAATTGTAAAGCATATTTACGATATTTCCACCAAGCTCGCCATAGGTAGACTGATTTGGTGCCATGCATCTTATAACCATTAGGTACTTGGCAGTAACGATACTCATAGAAACCCCGACGATCTATCTCACCTGTGAGAATATAGCTATAGTCCGCCAATACTTCGTTGATCACGTCCCAATAGGATGAAGTTGCATTAATAGAGAATATTGATGCTGTATCAGTGAGTTCTGAAGTAGCAATAACACCTTCTATTTTGGCTATTACTTGGTTGCTTTTATATACTGTTTGCGCCGTCAAAAAAGGGTTTGACAGTAAGACTTCTTGTTTCTGGATGGAGCTATAAACAAAAACTCGCATCAAATCTAAATTGGACAACATGGCTATTTATGTACTCAGTGCCCCACTGCAACATTATGGGAGTGTCAACACAGTATAAATTAGCTGCACATAATTGACTCAACTTTAAATATAATGAAACCCTTGTTTGACCAGGGTTATACTGGTATATTTTATAACTAAATTATTTTATGCTAGTTTAAATTTTTACATTCGCTAAAAACGGTGTAAACACTGAAACCAATTCCGACCGACTGACAACAAGCGTAGGAAAAGAGCGATCGCTGTAATCTTCCCCTGCTAAAAGCGGAAATGGCTCTGATTTTAAAGATAACCAAGTACCGCCAGCCGCTTGGACAATTACCCAAGCGCCTGCTAAATCCCAAACTTTGGGAGTGGCTTCAATACCACCCAAAGTTGCCCCAGTTGCCACCGTCAGGAAATTATAACTCGCTACACCCAGCATCCGAATTTTACAAGGAAAGTCTGGTTGTATAGCTGCCGTACTGCGGGAACAGAGATTAAAAAAGTGATTATTGCTAGGAGCATCAAGACTTGTGTGGATGGGGTGGTGGTTAAGAAAAGCCCCAGTGGGTGTCGCTAAACCAGAAGAACCTTCCCAAAAACCATGAAAAGTTTGACTCAGTGGAGGCGCGTAGACATAGCCAAAAATTGGCGTTCCTTGATACAGCAATCCCATCGAAATCGTCCAGATGGGAATGCCTCGTGTAAAGTTAGTTGTACCGTCCAAAGGGTCAATTACCCAGCACCATTCTGTACCTGGAAAAACGCGATCGCTCTCTTCGCTTAAAATGCCATACCCAGGAAAAGTAGAAGCGATCGCATCTCGAATTGTTTGATCTGCCCATTTATCAGCTTGAGTCACCAAACTGCCATCTGCTTTTTGTAAAGCCTGCACCCGCCCAAAATCTTGCATTAGTTGCTTACCCACTCTGGTAGTGGTAGTTTGGGCAAAATCGAGAATTGTATTCCAAAAGTCATTCATTGATTAATTCTCGCGCAAAGCTGCTTCTAAGCCAAGCAGTCGGGGGGGATGAGAGAAGGGAGCGTGGGGAGTGTGGGGAGTGTGGGAGAGGGTGGGGAGAAATGGGATAAGGGGGACAAGGGAGAAATAACTAATAAGTCTTGACAAATGACAAATGACCAATGACAAATGACAATTTAATCTAAATCACTTTCCAAAACAGAAGCGATCGCTTGTTTGGTACTAGTTTGAAATTCGTTCACATTCACCCGATTGAGGAACCAAATCGAAACCAATATTCCCACAGCTTCTAAGACAAATACTAGTCCATAGGCTAATTCCAAGCTAGGTAGTAGCTTGCGACCTGTATCTAAAATTGCACCACCGATTACCACTGCCAACCCTCTAGAGATAGACTGTGCTAGTCCCCATGCCCCAATAAATGTACCGGCGGCTTCAGCAGCTGTGAGATCTAGCATCAAGCTAACTGCTGCCGTTGTTAATACACCAGTAGCTAAACCAAACAAAACTAAACCTAGCTTGAGAAACGCTGGATTAGCAGAGAATCCTGATAGTCCTAGTAGTAGAGAAGAGAATGCCACTAAAATGCAGCCCAGTCGTGCAGTTTTGCGTTTACCCAAGCGCGGCACAATCAAAAATCCAGTGATGCCGTAGGCAATGAGTATACCTGTGCCGTAAAAAACATTCAATTTAGTACTTTCAGCCAAAGGCATCCGAAAAACTTGACCTGCATAGGGTTCCAAAATTGGATCTTGCATAAACAAGCTGATAGTCATCACGAATAAAAATGTGAAAAACAAGCCTGTTTGCGGGCTAGCCGTCAAGATTTCCCATGCCTTATTTAAGGTAATGCTATCTTCGCGATTTACTACTCTAGAACGTCTGGAGTATTGGGAATATTTTTTCTCTACACCCAAAGTCGCCGCGATCGCTAGCCCAAATACAATTGCTGGCACAATCATAAACAGCTTGTTGACTGCTGTCTGCAAAGTCGCAATGTTAGCTTCTGGCGTTAATTGCTTCAGTAAGCTGGAACTAATAATTGCCCCAACAATAATTCCTACCATTAGCATCGACCACACAACACCAACCACTTTGGATCGGTTGTCTTCTTCAGAGACATCCACCAACAAAGCAGCAAAGGCGGTACCACTGGCACAAAGCGCTAGACCATAGACAGCAAAAATTAAGGATAGAAGTGCAGTCCAGCCAATGGTTTGGGTTGTCCATGCCCAAGCACCTGCATTCTTGGCTGCAATATTCAACTGCCACATCACTTGTACAGCTAAAAATGCGGCGATCGCAAATATTGCTGCCCCCACCCAAACATAAGCTGTACGATGATAACCCCACATTGGCTTGGCATCTGATATCTGACCAAACCAGATGCGTGAAGGCGAAACAAATGCTGGTAATGCCAGAACTAACGACACTAGCGTTGCTGGAATTGCGATTTCCTGAATCATGACTCTGTTAAGTACCCCCAGAGTCAAGATGGACATCATGCTCAACCCCATTTGAAACAAGCCTAGCCTAAACATGGTCAGCAGATTGACCCTTGGCACAGCTAGGGAGTTGGTTGGGGAATCAAATGCGTCACTGCTTGCCATAGCTACTTTATTTATCTGGAATCTTATTCTCCCATTTACTCAAGATAAACCCTGCGGATTCCCTATTTTTCTAAAATTTATCCAGTTTATAACATTTGCCATTTGTCCTTAGTCATTTGTCATTGGGCATTGGTAATTCCTATCCTCTACTTGTCTAGATGTCTCCTTCATCCTCCTCATCCCCTACCCCCCGGTTGATTACGCGCCGAATGTGTAACGATACACTAGAAATGTAAATAAATGTAACAAAGTTAAATGTTGACAAACGTGGAAACCATCACATTGGGGAAAAATGGACCTGTTGTTACACCCCTATGCCTTGGTACTTGGGCATGGGGTGATAAACTTTTTTGGAATTATGGCGATGGCTACGGCGTAGAACAGTTAAAAGAAGCCTTTACCTCAGCTTTAGAGGCTGGTATTACTTTTTTTGACACTGCGGAAATTTACGGATTAGGAACCAGTGAAGAGTTTTTGGGGCAGTTTTTGCAACAAACACAGCAACCTGTACAAATTGCGACAAAATTTGGGCCGCTACCTTGGCGCTTTACAGGTCAATCAGTCTCCGATGCTTTAACAGAAAGTCTCAAGCGCTTACAATTAGACCGAATCGCCCTGTACCAAGTCCATTGGCCGTTCACCTTCTTTTTGAGCCAAGAAACACTGATGAACGCCCTAGCAGATGAAGTGCAGCGGGGCAGAATTGGCGCAGTTGGTGTCAGTAATTACTCAGCAGCACAAATGCGAGAAGCACAGCAGATTTTGGCAGCTAGAGGAGTACCTTTGGCTGTAAACCAGGTACGCTACTCTTTGCTGTCTCGCCAAATTGAAAGCCAAGGCATTCTCGACACGGCTCGTGAGTTAGGTGTAACAATTTTGGCATATAGTCCTTTAGCCCAGGGTTTACTCACAGGCAAATACACCAGCAATCGCAGCGAAACGCCTACTGGTGCTAGAAGGATAGACCCACGATTTAATAAAGAAGGGCTACAAAAAATTTCACCTGTAATATCTTTGCTCCAGCAATTTGGCGAAAAATACGATCGCACCCCTGCCCAAGTTGCCCTTAATTGGTTAATTGCTCAAGGTAACGTTATCCCCATTGCTGGTGTGAAGACAGCCCAACAAGTAAAACAAAATGCTGGCGCTTTGGGCTGGAAATTGAGCGACGCTGAAATTAGCGAATTAGAACAAGTCACTCGCCCTTGGCTGTAAGATTTTTTTTGGAAATAGTCAGTTTGAGTTGAGTTTAAATTCCCAACTCAAACTTTACAGCGTTCTTCTTTGCGCCTTTGCGTCTATGTGCAAGGCAAAAAAGATGTGGTTTACTTACTTGAAAATCGCTGTAATAATTAATAAATTTTTTAATCAAATACAAAAACCTACAGTTCTAATACTGTAAGTTCTCAACCAGGTAATAAGTCTGGCAATGTAAGTTTCTCGTCGTTTGGTGAAATTATTTCTTCTTGGTTAAGACCGTAAACTGTTCAGGTCAATCAGGATCCTAACAGTAGTTCCTAGTTCTAAAAATTGCTGAATTTTTTCTACCAGTGGTTTAAGGCGATATGACTTAGCTTTTATTTCTACCATCAAGCCTGGAAGCAGTTGTCCAAAGTCGCGTTGACTTTTTTTGAGCCAATCATTACTAACAAAAGAAACATCAGAAGCGCGGAAATTCTTTTCGTTATAGATGCTTTCGCGTTTTTAATATCTAAATAAAACCAGCGCTACAAGCAGTAACTTATCCTAATTTTCTTGGGCCTACCCAGTTAGCTAGGAATTTGATTAATTCCGCACCAATTTTTTCTGAAACATAATCTGATGGACCCATAATCAAGGTACTATCATCCACCAATTCCATCTGCCATTCTAGATGTTCTGTTGGGAGATGTGCTTAATCTTTAATGGTGAACATAAGACTAGAGGCAATCCATCTTTAATTATGTTTTGAAAAATAGTCAAAAAGTCTAAAGTCAAAAGTCAAAACTGTGAAGCACACACCACCAACTTAGTGGTTATAGTAGAGAACTTTTTGCCGACTCTAGTTAATTCTAACTCTTGACTCTTGACTCTTGACTGCCAAACGCCAGTACACTCAACGGGGGAAACCGGCAGATGACTGGCTTGTTTTAACTTACGAAGCCGATTCTCTAGCTGTAGATGAACCTAGCTTGTGATTAACAGGGGATGCATCACGACGGCCTGTCCGTAGCTTTGGCTTGGGAGTACCACGTCTGTCATCTTCGCCAATGTTGCTGTCTGATTTACTCCAAGAGGAACGGCTGCGCTCGCCAGAACCATCGCGACGCTTGACTAGCTTGGGTTTCAGACTGGGGGTATTTTCTTCTTGGGGAATTTCAATGTCTGAACTTAGCCAAGCAGGACGAGTTTGATCGTAAGCGATTTGCAATGCCGCAGCTGCGATCGCCTGAGCATCATATTTTTCGATTAGCTCGCTGACTATCGGTAAAAATGAAGCTAGACGTTCGCCTGTTAATGCTTCTCCCACCTGTTGTTGCAATTTATTGATGTGCCGCGCTTCAATTTGTGCCCTTGTGGGAATTGATAGCAACTGCCAACTTTGGCGGTTATGACGTTCAAATATCTGCTGCTTGCGGCGCTCAAATGGTTGTACTAGTGAGATTGCTGTTCCTTCCTTACCAGCCCGACCAGTACGACCAATGCGGTGAACGTAGGTTTCTACGCTATCGGGTAAGTCGTAGTTGATCACATGAGAAAGTTGATCTACATCTAACCCACGTGCGGCAATATCAGTGGCTACTACCCAGCGCACCTGACGATTGCGGAATCGGCTGAGTAAGCGTTCCCGGGCTTGTTGGGACAAGTCACCGTGGTATTCATCGACACTGTGTCCGGCTGCTTGCAGTTGACTTGTAAGTTCTGCGGCTGTGCGTCTGGTACGGACAAATATCAAAGCTGATTCTGGGTCTTCCATTTCCAGAATAGGCTGTAAAGCTTTAGCTTTTGTCCAGTGACGGGGTATTAGGTACGCTACCTGATTAATTTTATTAGGCGCAGCTTTTGGTTGTTCAACGGTGACTGTCGCAGGCGATCGCAAAAACTTGTTTACCAATTGCCGAATCGATGGCGGCATTGTGGCTGAGAATAAAGCTGTTTGACGATCTTCGGGTGCTTGGGACAGGATTTTGATCACATCGTCGATAAAGCCCATGCTCAACATTTCATCGGCTTCATCCAACACAAACCACTTGACTTGATCGAGTTTAAGACAGCCACGATCTAGCAAGTCGATTACCCGTCCTGGAGTACCCACAACCATGTGTACACCACGTCTGAGTTGTAAAATTTGGCGGTCAATTGATTGACCTCCGTAGATTGCTAACACTCGCAATCCTTCATCGCCAATAAATTGGGTGATTGCATCGTGAACTTGCATGGCTAACTCACGAGTTGGAGTTAAAACCAGTGCTTGCACGGCTCTTTGATTAATATCTAGCCGTTCTAAAATTGGCAACGAAAATGCTGCGGTTTTACCGGTTCCCGTTTGGGATTGTCCAACCACATCACGACCTGCTAGCAATTGGGGAATTGCTTGGGTTTGAATATTAGTTGGGGTGGTGAAACCGATTTTTTCTAGTTGCTCAACGCGTTCTTGTGAGATGCCTAATTCTTGAAACGAAAGATTCATCAATTCTCCTAGATTTTATTTTGGATTTAATGAGCAGTCATTGGTCATCAGTCATTAGTCATTGGCTATTAAACAAAGAACAAAGGACAAATGACAAATTAGTTATTGACAATTTGACCGTAGAGGTCGTATGTATCAGCACTTTGGATTTCTACTGGCACGATTGTTCCTAACTTCGCCTTGCCAACCACATAGACCTGCCCATCAATTTCTGGGGCAAATCTCGCAGAACGGCCAATTAATTCTCCAGTTTCAGGATTTTCCTGCTCAATCAGGACATCAACGATTTTGCCTACTTCCTGTTGATTTTTTTGCCAAGCAATTGGTTGCTGGAGTTCCATGAGGCGGTGGCGGCGTTCATCCATTAAGAATTGAGGCAACTGATTTGGCAGTTTGTAGGCAGGGGTTTCCTCTTCCGGAGAAAAGGTGAAAACGCCAACATGGTCAAATTCGTGCCGCTGAACAAACTTTAGTAGATGTTCAAAATGCTCTTGAGTTTCTCCAGGGAAACCAACAATAAATGTTGTTCTCAGCACCGCAGATGGTAGCGCTGTCTTGATGCGCTCAATAATCCCATCATTTACCCGCCCTTGCCAGGGACGGTTCATAGCGCGGAGAATTTCCGGATGAGAATGTTGTAAAGGCAAATCTAAGTAGGGAAGGACATTCGGTATTTCTTGAATCGCTGCTATAACATCTGGTGTCAGTCCGGTGGGATAAGCGTAGTGCATCCTGATCCACGGTACATCTACTTCTCCCAAAGCGCGGAGTAATTCGGCTAACTTTGGCTTACCGTAAATATCTAAACCATAATTAGTGGTGATTTGAGAAATCAGAATAATTTCTTGTACCCCTTGACTAGCTAACTGCTTGGCTTCAGCGACAATGGATTCAATAGTACGCGATCGTTGGTTTCCTCGTAGATGAGGAATAATACAAAATGCACAACGATAATCACATCCTTCGGCCACCCGCAGATAAGCTATGCCCTCAGTTGTAGTGCGGTAGCGCGGTGTAGTTTCATCGGCAATATAGGTTGGTTCAATACTAACCTGCTTGACCCGCTCTCCTTGTTCTACCCGCTCAATTACATTTACAATTTTGTGATAATCGCCTGTACCTACTACGGCCACTGCTTCTGGCAACTCTTCCAATAATTGTTCTTGGAAGTGCTGGGCCATACAGCCAGTGATCACGATTTTTTTATTCGCCTCTGCCAACTCTACCAAAGTTTTAACAGATTCTTCTCTAGCTGCTTCAATAAAACTACAGGTATTGACAATAACGTAATCTGCTAACTCTTCATTACTATCTACGCCATAGCCTGCTTTGACAAGCAGTCCCAGCATATGTTCTGTATCAATTCGATTTTTCTCGCAGCCCAGGTGAGAAATTGCAATTGTTGGCTTGTCACCCATATTTTGCCAAAATTTCCAGTTTTTTTTCTTGTCATCAAACACAAACAGCGCTTGCTTGGCTCTGTTTTCCTCTGCACCCACAGCGGACAGTACTCAAGTGGAAGGTTACCATTGCCCGTCGCCATCCGCCAACCTATGACCCTAATCAAGTTTAAGGTCATGTTATGATGCTTTTATTAATCCGTTTTCCCAGGGTAAAATGGAGTGTCTTGGGGTATATTTGACACTTGTTATGTTTTTTAACGATTCGCCTGTTGGTATTTTACATTACCAAGAGCGTGTGCGTTGTTAATTTACCCATCGGGAAGCCGCCCAAAGGGCTGGTTGTGAGAAGTCGCTACCCTCAGGGAAATCGCGCTCGCGACTATGCCTAATCCAGCAGTAATGCTACCCTTCAGATCAGGCTTTGCCTACGAAGATGCGCAGGTAATCAACCTAAAACCGTGGGAAGCTGCCTCGCGTCTTGTGAGTTGCAAACTCCTCTTTGTAGTCAAGTTTTATCTTAACATATCTTATGGAAGGTTTTACGGCAATTTCCACCCTAGGGAGGAGGCGGTAATCCACCCTACATAAAATCAATCAGTCATTAGTCATTTAGTCATTATCAAATCAATTCTAGACTCTAGACTGATGTACTCTGGTTTCCGCAAAGCGGATTAAAGACGTGGACTTATATCAGCTATTTAAAACTCGAACACCGATTATTGGCGTAGTTCATCTACTACCACTGCCCACCTCACCCCGCTGGGGAGGCAGCCTAAAAGCAGTAATTGACCGTGCCGAACAAGAAGCAACAGCCTTGGCAAGTGGTGGGGTTGACGCTATTATTGTAGAAAATTTTTTCGATGCGCCGTTTACCAAAAACCAGGTCGATCCAGCGGTGGTCAGTGCCATGACTGTGGTGGTACAACGAATACAAAATCTGGTGACCTTGCCTATAGGCTTAAATGTTTTGCGGAACGATGCTAAAAGTGCAATGGCGATCGCCAGTTGTGTGCGGGCGGAATTTATTCGCGTTAACGTCCTCACAGGGGTAATGGCAACAGACCAAGGTTTAATCGAGGGAGAAGCCCATCAAATACTCCGCTATCGGCGAGAATTAGGCGCTGATGTTAAAATTCTGGCCGATGTATTGGTCAAGCACGCTCGCCCTTTAAGTTCCCCAAATCTCACAGTTGCTGTCAAGGATACCATCGAAAGGGGTTTAGCTGATGCAGTGATTTTGTCAGGCTGGGCTACTGGTAGCCCTCCTAACATAGAAGATTTAGAACTGGCTTGTGGTGCAGCAAATGGCACGCCAGTATTTATTGGTAGTGGGGCTAATTGGGAAAACATAGAGACACTGATGCAAGCAGCAGATGGTGTAATTGTTTCCAGTTCCCTAAAACGTCATGGTCGGATCGAACAACCAATTGACCCAATTCGCGTCAGTCAATTTGTGGAAGCCACACGCCGTAGTTGGAACTCTAAGGGTGAAACTAAATCAATTTCCTCAGTAACTATACGTTCGTAGGGCATGGGACATAGGGCATGGGGCATAGGAGACAAGGAGGACAAGGAGATTAATGCCCAATCCTCAATGCCCAATCCCCAATGCCCTATGCCCAATTCCCAATTCGTCATTCCCAATCACAGTTTATGATTCGCCGCCGTTCTACTCCTTGGATTCATAAATGGTCGCGTCCGTTGATTGCCGCGATCGCCGGACTTGGTGCCTTGACAACAGGTTATCTCACTATCGAAAAGTTAACAGGAGGTAGTGCAGCTTGTGTGGCACAAGCTGGTGTCAAAGGCTGTAATGATGTACTTTCAAGCCCTTGGGCAACGGTATTTGGTCAGCCCTTAGCTTTGTTTGGGTTTTTGGCTTACACCAGTATGCTGATATTTGCTTTGGCTCCTTTAGCATTAAAATCTGGGGAAAACAATAGCCGTAAACAAATAGAAAACTGGAGCTGGTGGCTGCTGTTAATAGGGGCGATCGCCATGTCCATCTTCAGCGGCTACTTAATGTACTTGCTGGCATCTCAAATCAAAGCCATTTGTCCTTACTGTATTGCCTCAGCTTTGTTCTCTGTGAGTCTTTTGGTACTGACGATTCTCGGTCGTACTTGGGAGGATGTTGGACAAATCTTTTTCACTGCCATTATTGTCGGGATGATTACCCTGATTGGCACTTTAGCAGTCTTTAGTAATGCCAATCAATTAAGTAGTACGCCTGAATCAACTTCTGGTAAACCAGTACAAATTAGCTTTGTCCCCAAAGTTCCACCTAACCCAGCATTCGGTTGGGAAATCACTACAACTTCTGGTGAGGCAGAAATAGCCTTAGCAAATCATCTTGTCAAAATAGGTGCTAAAGAATATGTTGCTTATTGGTGTCCGCACTGCCACGAGCAGAAGCTGATCTTTGGTAAAGAAGCTTACAAGATTATTAACGATAGTATTAAGGTAGAGTGCGCTCCCGATGGACTCAAAGGGCAACCAGATCTGTGTAAAGCTGCCAAAGTTGAAGGCTTTCCTACTTGGATAATTAATGGGAAAAGCTATAGCGGAGTTCAAAATTTAGAGGAACTAGCTAAAGTTTCTAATTATACAGGTTCTCGTAACTTCAAATATTTCAAGTGATTGGCTTTAGCAAGGTGATTTCTAGCAATTTAAGCTGATATTTGATATTGAATAGTCAACCGGAAGCAAATTTGCTTCCGGTTGACTATTTTATTTTTAGTAATAAATAATATAGAACATGAGTTACCATCTTATGTATTCTTTATTAGCTAGGAATTTTCGTTGCTCGTTGCGTCTACGGTTGTAATCATTTAATAATTAAAGATTTAATCACTCAATTTTTTGAGTAAAATTACTAATTTGTTAAATATTTTTTATACTGTTAATAAAATTTAATACGTAACTATGTGAATATTTTATCCCAATATTCAGCTTCTAAAACTCTCTATAGAGATACTACTGTTCTTAGCAAACACTATTTATACTTAACTTGTGCTATGAGGCGCAAAGGTTACAAATTACCATTTCATCGGATAATGAGTACCCAAGATTAATCTTGAGGAATTTAACAGATCTCAAGAGATTTCTAACAAGCCAATATAGCTCACCTATAAGCTATATTCGCTACGTAGTTGATAGAGATCGCAAATCAAGAATATTTCTCCCCACTAGGTAATGGGAATGAGTAAGCAGCTAGGCAAGCGTATTGTGCGGTTCATATTTGGACTGAAAAAATCGCTTGGTCGAGGACACAGGGAATTAATTACCGCCTCCAGCGTTGCAGTCTGCATTTTGCTTGTACGCTCTATTGGATTATTTCAATCCTTAGAATTGGCAACTTTGGATCAATTGTTTCGCTTACGTCCATATGAACCGCCAGCAGAGCGTATCACGATAGTAACGATTGATGAAGCTTCTCTGCGTCAAGTTGGTTCTTGGCCAATTCCAGATGATGCGATCGCCCAGTTGTTACAAAAATTAAACGCTCATAACCCTCGTGCTATTGGTTTAGATATCTACCGAGATTTACCAGTTGAGCCTGGTTATGAAAATCTAGTAAAGGCTTATAAGTCGATGCCAAACTTAATTGGCATTGAACAACTGGCAAATAATAAAAATGCTAGGGTTTTACCTCCGCCAGTGCTGAATCAACTTGATCAAGTGGGTTTTAATAATGTTTTATATGACCCTGATGGCAAAATACGTCGCAGTTTGTTGTATTGGCATATTGATAATCAGGCACATGAAAGTTTTGCTTTAAAACTGGCTTTAGTGTATTTGAAATCATACGGTATTACTGCTCAAACCGCAGCTAACAACTCTGAGTATTTACAGTTGGGTCAGGCAGTGTTTACTAGATTTCAGGCTAATGATGGTGCCTATGTAGGAGCTGATGCTAGAGGCTACCAGATTTTGTCCAACTTTCCCAAACCAAGTTGTCCCAATTTATCAGCATCCTGTAGTTACCGCCAAGTATCGATGAGGGATGTGCTAGCAGATAGAGTACCAAAAGAATGGTTCAGCGAGCGCATTGTACTTATTGGTTCTACAGCCCCCAGTCTTCAAGATTTTGTTTTCGTACCTCAATCCAGCAGGTTGATGGGTACAGCACAACCCATTGCTGGAATTGAACTGCAAGCCCATTTTATCAATGAGTTAATTGCCGCTGCTTTAGAAGGACGACCTTTACTTAAAGTCTGGCCAAAGCTATGGGAATACTTGTGGATTTTTGGCTGGTCTTATTTGGGAGCTACAGCTGCATGGCGAATTCGACACCCAACTAAGATATCTATTAGTATTCTACTTTTTTGCTTGTTGTTAACTCTGTGTACCTACGTTGCTTTTTTGTCTGGTTGGTGGATACCTCTGATTCCTTCACTGCTGACATTTGGCAGTTCAGCTATTTGGATTACTTATTATCTTGCCTCTATGCAGGAAGAGTTGAAACGCTCCAAAGAGTTTTTACATCAAGTTATTAATACAATTCCTGACCCTATTTTTGTTAAAAATGAACAACATCAATGGATTGTTTTAAATGAAGCTTATTGCCGATTGATCGGTTATCCCAATCAATTGTTAATTGAAAAATCAGACTATGAATTTTTCCCTAAACATGAAGCTGATGTATTTCGCCAGCAAGATGAGAAGGTTTTCCAGACTCAGCAACCCCAGGAAAGTGAAGAAGAATTTACCGATGCTTATGGTTCAACTCATTTAATTGCTACTAAGCGATCGTTCCATAAAGATGCTGCGGGTAATTACTTTTTAGTTGGAGTGATTCGAGATATTACTCAGCGTAAGCAAATGGAAGACCAGCTCAAGCGTACTGCTGCCGAACTCTACCGTTCTAATAATGAATTAAAACGCAAAGAAGACCACTTGCGTTTTCTGGCATATCACGATCCCTTAACTGGTTTATCCAATCGGAAATTTTTCACCGAAAAACTTCTTGAATCGTTATATTGGGCACAAGATAACAATTTATTGCTAGGGCTATTATTTATTGATTTAGATGGGTTTAAACAAGTAAATGATACTCTGGGACACGAAATAGGCGATCGCCTTTTGGTAACAGTTGGACAACGGCTCAGTAACTGCTTACGCGGTAGTGATACTGTATCTCGCTTAGGTGGTGATGAATTTACTGTGATTTTACGGGCAATTCCTAACGTACAAGTAGCTGCTAAAGTTGCCGAAAAAATTTTAGGTACTATAACTGAGCCAATTGTTTTGGATGGATATACTACTAAAGTCTCTGCTAGTATTGGTATTAGTATCTACCCTCTCAACAGCCGCGATAGTGAAAGTTTGATTAAACAGGCAGATACTGCTATGTACCGTGCTAAAAACCTCGGTAAAAATCGCTATGAGTTTGCTTGATTACGTTTATCATTTCTGCATTGCACATTCACTTCTCAAGGTAGAGGTTTTGTACTACTAGAAATAGTTACTTTTATGATAAACCTCTGCAAGAAGGGAGATAATCCCGAATGAACCTTGAGCTGTTTTTTCAACGCACAGAAGTTTTACACAAGCGGTTAGCTGATTTATATCAAACAGCTACTG